>HF995233.1:29455-176707 GCA_000432915.1 Firmicutes bacterium CAG:194 | reverse complement strand
ATTCCTGCTACACAGGCAATCTATCTGCAGGCAATGGAAGAAGGCCTGTTAAAGATCTTTATCGAAGCAGGTGGCGTTGTCAGCACTCCGACCTGTGGACCTTGTCTGGGCGGTTATATGGGTATTCTGGCAGAAAATGAAAGATGTGTATCCACGACCAACCGTAACTTTGTAGGCCGTATGGGTCATGTAACAAGTGAAATTTATCTGGCTTCTCCTGCAGTCGCAGCAGCAAGCGCAATTACCGGACATATTTCAGATCCGGCGAAACTGTAAGGAGGATATGAAAATGGAAAATGCAATCGGAACAGTCTTTAGATATGGAGATAATGTAGATACAGACGTAATCATTCCTGCAAGATACCTGAATTCTTCAGATCCTGCAGAGCTTGCCACACACTGTATGGAAGATATTGATACAGAGTTTGTCAAAAAAGTAAAAAAAGGAGATATTATCGTAGCAGATAAAAACTTTGGCTGCGGATCTTCCCGTGAGCATGCACCGATCGCCATCAAGGCGGCTGGTGTCAGCTGTGTCATTGCGGAGACCTTTGCCAGAATTTTCTACCGCAATGCGATCAATATCGGACTTCCGATCATTGAATGCCCGGAAGCAGTCAAAAATATTGAAGCAGGCGATACGGTAGAAGTCAATTTTGATACCGGTATGATATATAACCGCACGAAAGGAACCGAATATAAAGGGCAGGCATTCCCTCCGTTTATGCAGAAGATCATTGCTGCACAGGGACTTGTAAATTATATCAACCAGAAATAATATGATGCTAGGGTCAAAAGGTCTAAACCCACTTGAGCTTGCTCATAGGTGGGTGAAAGACCTTGGGACCCGTCCCGATATTCGCATAAAAGTGGGATGATAATCCCACGATATGCGAATATGGGTAGAATTGTGGGAGTGCGTAGCACGAAACAATTCGTAGGCATCAAAGTCGGGGCTTTTCCCCCTGACATCATAATATTGTATAATGAAAATCAATATCAGGGAAAGAAGGGCAGGAACCATTTGACTGGAACCTGCCTTTTGTTTTTGGAAAAAACCGAACATATGCTCGATAAAATATGCTGTAATCATTGCCAAATGCATGGGAACATGGTACTATAAACAAGTATGAAACAAATAATAAAAAAGCATCCGACAATGACAATCTGTATTTTTGTCCTGCTGCTGGCAGGGCTGCTGATCGCTGCACAAAAGGCACTTAGCACGGATGGAGCGGTGCAGGTCGTGGTGACTGTGGATGGAAAAAGTTATGGCACGTACAGCCTCAAACGGGAACAGGTGATCCGGATAGAAACAGAGTATGGATATAACGAGCTGACAATCAAAGACGGAAAGGCAGGTGTAACGGCTTCCGACTGCAAAAATCAGGTCTGTGTCCATTCCATGGCAATTTCGCAAAACGGACAGAGTATCATCTGTCTGCCGCATAAGTTTATCATACAGATAACAGGATCCGGGGAAAAACAGATGGATGCAGTTGTAAATTAAATGATCCGATAAGGAGAGAAAACAGATTGCAGACAAAGAAAATAACGGTTTTAGGACTGTGCGTGGCACTTGCCATGATTTTGTCTTATATAGAGAGCATCCTGCCTGTTTTTGTGGGAATTCCGGGCGCAAAACTGGGACTGCCAAATATGGTGATCGTGCTGCTGCTTTACCTGATGGGGGCAAAAGAGGCGGTCTGCGTCAATATACTCCGCATTCTGCTTTCCGGATTTTTGTTTGGTAATCTGTTCAGCATTTTATACAGTCTGGCAGGCGCTACGGTCAGCTTTTTTGTCATGTGGCTGACAAAGAAGAGGCATCTTTCCATCAGACCGGTCAGTGTGCTGGGTGGTATTTCTCATAATATAGGGCAGTTTCTGGTGGCACTTGTGCTCCTTGGAACAGCCATATGGTATTATCTGCCGTATCTGTTGCTCATGGGTATGGTAACAGGGCTTTGTAACGGGATTATTGGACAGCTTATGTATGACAGGAGAGCAGCTTTTATTCACAGTGACAGGAAATAAATGATGTATGAAGCAGAAGCTCCCTATACAGGTTTTTAGTAATAAACAAAGGTAAGGAATAGAATATATGATCGGATATGTAAAAGGTATTTTGGAAGAAATAGAAGAGGATTGTGTGATCGTAGATGTCAACGGTCTTGGGATCCGTATTCTGACAGGCGGCGCGCTGGCATCGCAGATGCTGGCACCCGGCAGTGAAGTAAAGATCTATACTTACACTTATGTCAAGGAGGATGCGTTCCAGTTATATGGCTTCATCAGTAAAGAGGAGCTGTCTCTGTTTAAAAAGCTGATCACGGTCAGTGGTATCGGACCGAAAGGTGCAGCTTCTATTTTGTCTGCATTTTCGGCGGAAGATCTCCGCTATGCAATCTATGCAGGAGATATCAAGACGATTTCCAAAGCACCGGGCATTGGCAAAAAGACGGCAGAACGTCTTGTGCTGGAGTTGAAGGATAAGGTAGAGCTGGATTATCAGGCAGATACGCTGCTGGGGCAGCTTGCGGATGAAACGGTGGGAAGTACGGAACCGAATAACCGCAAGGATGCAATAGATGCCCTGACTGCACTCGGTTACAGCAGTATGGATGCTGCAAAAGCAGTGAAACAGGCAGATCCAAATGCGGATATGGATGCGGAGGATATTTTAAAGGCTGCATTGAAATATTTGATGTAAGGTTTATGAAAATAGCATAAAAAGCAAATGCTGTAATTTGAATGATACAGGAGAAAGTCAGAATGGCTGGTAGAATCATAGAGACAAATTTCACACCGGAGG
The DNA here is from genome assembly GCA_000432915.1 of Firmicutes bacterium CAG:194. GTDB lineage: Bacteria > Bacillota > Clostridia > Lachnospirales > Lachnospiraceae > CAG-194. The sequence goes on along the minus strand of HF995233.1, from coordinate 173,892 downwards.
ACAGTAAGGTAGAAGAAACACTGCGGCCACAGCTTCTGGATGACTATATTGGTCAACAAAAAGCCAAGGAAAATATGAAGGTGTTTATTGAGGCGGCAAAGCAGCGCGGGGATTCACTCGATCATGTCCTTTTGTACGGACCGCCCGGGCTTGGTAAGACAACGCTTGCAGGGATCATTGCCAATGAAATGGGCGTAAATATCAAAGTAACAAGTGGACCAGCGATCGAAAAACCGGGAGAAATGGCTGCGATTTTAAATAATCTGCAGGAAGGGGATGTCCTTTTTGTGGATGAGATCCACCGCCTGAACAGACAGGTAGAAGAGGTTTTATATCCTGCAATGGAGGATTTCGCGATCGATATTATGATCGGAAAAGGAACAAGTGCCAGATCGATCCGTCTGGATCTGCCTAAGTTTACACTTGTCGGAGCAACGACAAGAGCCGGTCTTCTGACAGCACCGCTGCGTGACAGATTCGGTGTGATCCATAAGCTGGAATTTTATACAGTGGAAGAACTCAAACAGATCATCCTGCATTCTGCCAGGATCCTTGAGGTAGAGATAGAAGAAGACGGTGCTTACGAGCTTGCCAGAAGAAGCCGCGGAACGCCGCGTCTTGCCAATCGTATCTTAAAACGTGTCAGAGACTTTGCACAGGTCAAGTACGATGGTGTGATCACAAAAAAGGTGGCAGATACCGCACTGGATCTGCTGGGTGTGGATAAGCTGGGACTGGATCATGTCGACCAGAATATCCTGCTTACCATGATCGATAAATTCGGCGGCGGTCCTGTCGGACTGGATACACTTGCCGCAGCGACCGGGGAAGATGCAGGTACGATTGAGGATGTTTATGAGCCGTATCTGATCCTGAACGGTCTTTTGAACAGAACACCGAGAGGGCGTGTGGTAACGGATGTGGCATATGCACATTTTCACAGGGAAACACCCTGACAGGATAAGGAGAAGTTATGAATGATATTATATTAGGTTCCCATGTGGGAATGTCCGGAAAAGAAATGTTTTTAGGCTCTGTAAAAGAAGCAGAAAGCTATGGTGCCAATGCACTGATGGTCTATACGGGAGCACCGCAGAATACACGGCGGAAGGATGTATCGGAGCTGCGTCTGTCAGAAGGACTTGCCTATGCAAAAGAATGCGGTGTAAAGGAGATCATCATTCACGCACCGTATATCATCAATCTGGCAAATACCGTAAAGCCGGACACATATACGTTTGGGGTATCGTTTCTGGCACAGGAGCTGAAACGCGTGGCTGCTTTTCAAAGCAAAATCCTTGTGCTGCATCCGGGCTCTCATTTAGGGGCGGGAGCAGAGGCCGGTATTGCGCAGCTTGTGGAAGGGCTGAATACAGTACTTGCGGAAGATGACAGTGATGTTCTGATCGCGCTCGAGACAATGGCGGGAAAAGGCGGTGAGATCGGACGGACCTTTGAGGAACTCCGGATGATTTATGACGGCGTGCAGAAAAAAGATCGTCTCAGAGTCTGTTTTGATACCTGTCATGTACATGATGCGGGATATGATCTGGTGCATGACTATGAGGGTGTGTTCCAAAGGTTTGACGAAGTGATCGGACTTTCCCAGATTGCCGTTTTTCATATCAACGATAGTATGAATCCGTGCGGTGCACATAAAGACCGCCATGCCAATATCGGAAAGGGAGAGATTGGGTTTGAAACCTTGTATAAGGTAGTGCACGATCCGCGTTTTCTGGGTATTCCGAAAATTCTGGAAACACCGTATCTTTGTGCAGAAGGAGAAGAAAAAAAGACTATCCCGCCTTACAAGGAAGAAATACAGCTTTTATTGCATAGATCATAGCGAAATATTCATTGGGGTGATAGAACGGCTGCATGTAATTGTTTTGACTTATTTATGAAGATTCTGTGTGCTTGTCGATGTTGCTTGCTATTTGAGAAAAAGTATGCTATGATACCACTTGTGTAACAAAATTGTAACAAATGCATGTTGCACTCTGTACCCATAGTTTAACGGATAAAACAGCTGATTCCGGTTCAGCCGATGGGGGTTCGATTCCTCTTGGGTACGCTACGTAGTAAGGAGGGAGCCACGAAGTGGGAGGATGCCTTACTACTTTGCGCAGCCATAGCTGCGTATCTTTGTTAGGAGTGAATGATATGAAATCAGATAATAAACTTGCCCTTTTCTTCCGGAAAATCGGAAAACGATTAAAAGAAGACAAAGTATATTCCAGAACCTTTTATTCAATTATTGCAGTTTTGATCGCGCTGATCGTTGTGATCATTGTCTCTGTATCCTGTTCAAAGAAAGAGGATAACGGTGCAGATAATGAAATTTCCGCAAATTCCGTCAGTGAGAATCAGACAGCAGGCACAGTGGATTATACGGTTCCGGATGTAGCACTGGCAGAGGATGCGTATGCGGATGTCAATGCACTTGTAAATCAGTATTTCGCTGCTATGACGACTGGTGATACAGCAGCGATCACTGCAATGAAAGATACAGCAGCACAGGAAGATCTGATTAAGATTGAAAAAGAAAGTGCATATATTGATGAATTTGACAATATCAAGGTTTATACAAAACCGGGTCCGCTGACAGATTCCTATGTGGCATTTGCATATTATGAGATTAAGTTTAAAGACATCAGTACACTGGCTCCGGGACTGACAACCTTATATATTTGTCCGAGAGAAGATGGAAGCCTGTATATCTGTGATGGAGATCTGGATGATAATACGACTGCTTATATTAAGTCAGTTGTGGCACAGGATGATGTAGTTGATCTGTTCAGTATGGTAGAGACGAAATATGCGGAAGCCATTGATGCGGATGCTGATCTGAGCGGCTTTATGGATAATCTGTCCGCAAAGCTGGATGAGGAAGTCAGTCAGGCAATGGCACAGGCAGAGGGTAATACAGAAGAAGCAACAGATGCGACGGATGCAGCGCAGGAAGAACAGCCTGCCGAAGAAGAACAGCCGACAGAAAATGTGATGGAAGAGCAGGTAACTGCTACAGATACTGTCAATGTCAGAAGTTCTGACAGCGAAAATGCCGACAGGATCGGGCAGATTGCTATGGGCGAGACTGTGACAAGATATGAGGCAAAAGAGAATGGCTGGAGCCGTATCAGCTATAATGGCGGTGATGGCTATGTGAAGAGTGAGTATTTACAGGCTGCAGGTACTGCAGATGCTTCGGCAGAGCAGCCACAGGATGAAAATCAGACAGATAACAGCCAGACTGAGACCGCAGGAACAACAAGTCTGACGGCTAAAGGAAAGGTTACGATCAGAGAAACGGTCAATGTCCGCAAATCATCTTCTGAGACTTCGGATAAGATCGGTGTGGCATATCAGGGAGAGCATTATGATCTGATCATGGAGCAGGCTGATGGATGGTGCAAGATTTCGTTTAATGGGCAGACAGGTTATGTAAAGACGGAATATGTAGAATAACAGATTGTGCTCTTTTCACATAATGAAGGATAAGAACTGAAATATTAAAAAATAAGAAAACGCAGGATTTTTTCCTGTGTTTTCTTGTTTTATACAGGAAAAAAAGATAGAATAACAGTATATATGGGAATGAAATAAGAAGAAAGAAAAACATGAAACAGGAGGTATGACAGATGGCTAAAATGAGAGTTGGTATTATCGGAGCAGGCAGGATCGCTGTAGTCATGGCGGAAACATTGCGCAAAATGAGAGGCGTGGAGGCTTATGCGATTGCATCCAGAAGTCTGGAAAAAGCGCAGGCATTTGCATTTGAACATGGTATGACAAAGGCATATGGCAGTTATGAAGAGATGCTGCAGGATAAAAAGCTGGATCTTGTTTATATTGCGACGCCTCATACATTACATCTTACCCATGCAAAGCTGTGTATTGATTATGGAAAGCCGGTACTTGTCGAAAAACCGTTCTGTGTAAATGCAGCACAGGCACAGGAGCTTTTGGATTATGCAAAAGAAAAGGGAGTCTTTATTACGGAAGCAATCTGGGTCCGTTATCTTCCGATGTATGAGACGATCAAGCAGACACTGGATTCCGGTATAATTGGGAAACCTAAGCTTTTGACCGCAAATCTTGGTTATGAAATGACGGAAAAGGAAAGATTGGTAGATCCGAAACTGGCAGGTGGTGCGCTTTTGGATGTTGGTATTTATCCGTTAAATTTTGCTTATATGTTATTTGGAAATGATATTGATAAAATCGAGGCATCTGCAGTGTTGAAAGATGGGATCGATACACAGGACAGCATGACTCTGACCTATAAGGATGGCAGAATGGCAGTCCTGAACAGCTCTATGGTGGCAGTCAGCGACAGACTTGGTATCATTCAGGGAACAAAGGGCTATATGGTCATAGAGAATATCAATAATTATCAGTCTATGACTGTTTATGATGCTGATTATAAAAAGATTTTGTACAGAAAATGTCCAAAGCAGATTTCCGGCTATGAATATGAAGTGCTTGCCTGCAGAGATGCATTAAAGAAGAAGGCTTTATCCTGTGAGGCAATGCCACATGAGGAAATTATGCGTCTGATGCATGCCATGGATGAAATCCGTGAAAAGATTGGTCTTGCTTATCCGTGTGAAACAGAGGATGGAAAGACAGAAGAGAAGAATTGAAAAAACAGGGATAAAAAAACCGGGAAGCATTATGCTTCCTGGCTTTTTGTTTTAGGTAATTTGGAAATGCCGAGCCGTTCTGCAATCTCACGTTTAACGGCGGTATATTTTTTCTCCGGGATCGGGAGCTCTGTTCCGTCCTGTAAAAGGAGTGCAAATCTGCGGACAGACTGTACATAGATCGGATTTACAAGATGCATACTGTGCACACGGACAAATACATCAGGATATTCACTGAAAATGCGGGACGGAGACTCTGTTGATTCAAAAACACCATCCAGTGTGAAAATTTTGCTGCCGCGTTTGTGGCTCTGGACGCGGATGATCTGCTTATCCAGTAAATATAATTGTTGTTTGTGCTTGCCAAGCAATGTGATATGTCTGCCACTTGGTGCAACGCTGAATTCCTGTGAAAATGGCAGCTCTGTAAAATGAACCGGATAAATGGTATCTCGGGTATCTGCCGGAATGGCATTTGAAACAAAACAGCTATGAATCAGATCATGGCTGATTCGTTTTCCGGATTCGGTATGTTCAATATAATGCTGCCAGGATAATAAAACCCGTTGATGACAACGTATGACAGATTGATCAGGATAATGCGTATCAACGATAAAAGTCAGCAATACTTCACAATGTTGCTTTGTTGAATAAACGACAGAAGCCTGCATGTCAAATACATCAAAAGTCAGATCATGTTCTTCCAATGCATAAGTGTCTGATAAATTCTTTTTTCCGCGGATCATCTGCCCCTGCAGAGGTCCGATCCAGAGAATGTCATCATCCATGGCATCTTTAAAAGGCTGGATGTTGTTTTCATAATATTCTACTAAAATATTAACTGATTTTTGTACGATTTTTCTGGTGTCCATGCTGTATTTCCTTTCTCAAATAAGCTTTTTTAGCATACTTATTTATTGTAGACAAGTTTTTACGGAAATACAAGTTTTTTGGGGAAACAATTCGGAATGAAGCAATTTTGTATCATCTCCGCGCATATTTTGTTATTATTTTCTTCCAGCCGTGATTTTACCTGCTTTTTACTTGTGGTTTTATGTGAGGAACGATAGGATAAATATATACTTATTTTTTAGGAGGCATGAAATGAAGAAGAGAGGAATGAGGAAGGTATTGTTTACAATTGCCTGTGTAATGTTATTTGCCATTGCAGGCGGCAGACAGGTTTTCGCACAGGGGGAAAATCTGACATTACAGGAAATGCAGAGAGCGGTTTCTGTATCAGAGACTGCAAGCGGAAGTCATGCATGGGGAGAAAATGATACACCGTTTATAGCAAGACTCACACTTCGGTCGGATGGACAGCTGACAGCAAAGATTCAAAAAACGACAAGCCAGAACTGGGGACAGCTTGGTATGGACTTCAGTTTGTATGACGCATCCGGTAGATGCTTAACGATATACAGGGATGAAGTGAATGAAAGAACAACAGCGCAATGGAAGTGTGGGCTTTTGGCAGGGACTTATTATATCAAAGAAGATATGACACTTTACTGTACGGGCGCACAGACTTCGGCGTACAGCTTTGATTTTCAGGCAGGCGACTGTTTTGAAAAGGAATACAATAACACAAAAGAAACAGCAACTAAGATCCGGACGGACAAACCGTATACAGGACAGCTTGGTGATGGTTTTTCCAATGTCGCTTCGGAGCAGTACAGGGATATGTGTGATGTGTACCGGGTAGAACTGAAAAAAGGATGGACCTATCAGGTCAACGTTGGACCGTTACAGGGATTGGCAATTGCTTATCTTTTTGATAAAGATGCACAGCTTGGAAATTCCTGGAAGGATTATGGTACCAATCAGAATGTGGTTGTACCATACACAGGATCTTACTATATCCAGATCTTCAATTACAGTGATGACCAATATGAATATAATCTGAATGTCAAAACCGTTGCACCTGTCGGTACCACGCTTACAAAAGTGAAAAAAGGAAACAAAGCATTTACCGCAACATGGAAAAAACAAAGCGTCAGCGGTTATGAGCTGTCTTATGCCACAAACAAGAAGTTTAAAAAGGCAAAGACAAAGAAAATAGCAGCCTCCAAGAAAAAGGTAACGATCAAAAAGCTGAAAAAGAACCGGAAATATTATGTAAGGATCCGCACCTATAAAATGATCAATGGCAAAAAATATACCTCCGCATGGTCAAAAGCAAAAACGGTCGTTGTGAAATAGAAAAAATACATAGAAAATTGAAAAAAAATGCAGAATTATTATACATGTATACAATTATTCTCTTGTACAAATAAAAAATATCGTTTATAATATTGCTTGGGCAATGGGGTCCATTTCATGTATATTATTAAACCAAAGGAGGACATTGAAAATGTCATATGTTGATGAAGTCATTGAACTGGTTATTGCAAAGAACCCAGCTCAGCCTGAATTCCATCAGGCAGTCAAAGAAGTATTAGAGTCTCTTCGTACAGTCATAGAAGCAAACGAAGAAGAGTACAGAAAGAACGCTTTATTAGAGAGATTAACAACACCGGAAAGAATTATCATGTTCCGTGTTCCTTGGGTAGATGATAAGGGACAGGTTCAGGTAAACAACGGTTTCCGTGTACAGTTTAATAGTGCAATTGGACCTTACAAGGGTGGTCTTCGTTTCCATCCATCTGTAAACCTTGGTATTATCAAATTCTTAGGATTTGAGCAGATCTTCAAAAACTCCTTAACAGGCCTTCCGATCGGCGGCGGTAAAGGTGGTTCTGATTTTGATCCTAAGGGTAAATCAGACAGAGAAGTTATGGCATTCTGCCAGAGCTTTATGACAGAGCTTTGCAAGCATATCGGAGCTGATACAGACGTTCCTGCCGGTGATATCGGTGTTGGCGGACGTGAGATCGGTTATCTGTATGGTCAGTATAAGAGAATCCGCAACTTATATGAAGGCGTTTTAACAGGTAAAGGTCTTACATACGGCGGATCTTTAGCAAGAACAGAAGCTACAGGATATGGTTTATTATACTTCACAGAAGAAATGCTCAAGTGCAACGGCAAGGACATCAAAGGCAAGACAATCGCTGTTTCAGGTGCCGGTAATGTTGCTATCTATGCAATCCAGAAAGCACAGCAGCTTGGTGCTAAGCCTGTTACATGTTCTGATTCTACAGGCTGGATCTATGATCCGGAAGGAATCGATGTAGCACTTCTGAAAGAAGTCAAAGAAGTAAAACGTGCACGTCTGACAGAGTACGCTGCAGCAAGAAAGAGCGCAGAGTATCACGAAAAGAAGAACGGCGAGCATGGCGTATGGAATGTAAAATGCGATATCGCTCTTCCATGTGCAACACAGAATGAATTAAATCTGGATGATGCAAAAGCACTTGTTGCAAACGGATGCTTCGCAGTAGCTGAAGGTGCTAACATGCCTACTACATTAGAAGCTACACAGTATCTGCAGGAGAACGGCATTCTGTTCTGCCCGGGTAAAGCAAGTAACGCCGGCGGTGTTGCTACATCTGCTCTGGAAATGAGCCAGAACAGCGAGAGACTTTCTTGGACATTCGAGGAAGTTGATGCAAAACTGCAGGGTATCATGGTTAACATCTTCCACAATCTGGATGATGCAGCTAAGAAGTGCGGTCAGGAAGGCAACTACGTTGTAGGTGCTAACGTAGCCGGATTCTTAAAGGTTGCAGAGGCTATGAAGGCTCAGGGTATTGTCTAATCAGTAAGCGAAAGCTGATAAGCATATGGTATAGTAAGGAAAAGTCCCGGAAATGTATATTTTTGGGGCTTTTTGTTATGCGACGAGGAAAATGCACGCATTTATGCGGCGCATTTGACGACCGCTAATCAGAACAAGATTCGCAGAGTGTATCTCGTTTCTGTGTAATAGGAAATTTCATTCATATTTTGGAACCTGCCCCCATATACATGATACAAACAAAAGCGGGGGCAGAGAATATGAAAACAGAAAATTCGGAATTTGATGTATACAAAGATATGCAGGCAAGAACAAATGGCGAGATCTATATTGGTGTGGTCGGACCGGTCAGAACGGGAAAATCCACCTTTATCAAACGATTTATGGATGTGTGCGTTCTGCCGCATATGACAGAGGAATACAGTAAAAAACAGGCGGTGGATGAACTGCCGCAGAGTGGAACCGGTAAGACGATCACAACGACAGAGCCAAAGTTTATCCCGAGTGAGGCAGCACAGATCACGATCGGTGATGTGACGGTAAAAACAAGGCTGATCGACTGTGTCGGTTATATGGTGGATGGTGCGGTCGGTCATATGGAAGAAGATGCGGAGCGCATGGTAAAAACGCCGTGGTATGACTATGAGATCCCGTTTACACAGGCGGCTGAGCTTGGTACATATAAGGTCATTCATGATCATTCCACGATCGGGATCGTGATCACGACAGATGGCAGCTTTTCCGATATCCCACAGGCAAATTATGAACCGGCGCTGGAAAAAACACTGAAGCAGCTTTCGGAGCTTCACAAGCCGTTTCTGGTACTATTAAACAGCGAAAGACCGCTTGCGGAAGAAACAAAGCAGTATGCAGAGGCGTTGTCCTTAAAGTATCAGGTAACGGTTCTTCCGGTTAACTGCACGCAGCTGAAAAAAGAAGATATCAATAGGATCATGGAAAATATCCTGCTGGAATTTCCGATCAGCTGTATGGAATTTTATATGCCAAAATGGGTGGAAATGCTGCCTGCAGAGCATCCGCTGAAAGAAAGTGTACTGCAGGAGATCCGCCAGTTTATGCCGGCTTATTCCTATATGCGGGATATCATGGAGCATCCGATCATGCTTTCTGACACTTATGTGAAAAAGACGAGGATGGATGGGATCAATCTGGCAGATGGTAGTGTCAAATGCTATCTGGATATTGATGAAAGCTACTATTATGAAATGCTGAGTGACCTGCTCGGACAGCCGGTGGAAAGCGAATATGAGCTTTTGGACTATCTCGAAGAAGCCTCTAAAATGCAGAAGGAATATAAGAAGGTATTGCAGGCGATCGATCAGGTAAGACAGAAGGGATATGGTGTGGTAACACCGGAACGCAGCGAGATTGAGCTGGAAGCACCGGAGGTTATCCGTCATGGCAGCAAATATGGTGTCAAGATCAAGGCAAAGAGCCCATCGATCCATATGATCCGTGCCAATATCGAGACGGAAATCGCACCGATCGTCGGTACCAAGGAACAGGCAGAGGATCTGATCGGGTATATCGGACAGAATGAAACATCTGACGGTATCTGGGATACGAATATTTTTGGCAAAACAGTGGAACAGATGGTACAGGACGGTATTACAACCAAAATTGCAATGATCGGAGAAGAAAGCCAGTTGAAATTACAGGACAGCATGCAGAAGATCGTCAATGACACAAACGGCGGACTGGTTTGCATTATTATTTAACACGGGATAGGGTATGAAGGCGAGTGCTCTGCACTTGAATCATACCCTGTTTCTTGTTATAATCAGCGCAGAGCAGATAAATTCTGCAACAGGAAAATAAGCAATATGAAAGACAGTCAGAATGAAGAAAAACAAATGTGAACATATAATCAGTAAAGTACAGCCGGGTTCTATTGCCGAAGAAATGGAGATTGAGCCGGGGGATGTACTGCTTTCCATTAATGACGAACCGATCGAGGATGTTTTTGATTACCGCTATATGATCAAAGACGAATATGTGGTCGTACTGATCCGCAAGCCCTACGGCGAGGAATGGGAGCTTGAAATAGAAAAAGACTATGATGACGATCTGGGGCTGGAATTTGAAAATGATCTGATGAGCGAGTACAAAAGCTGCAGCAATAAATGTCTGTTCTGCTTTATCGACCAGATGCCGCCGGGCATGCGTGATACACTGTATTTTAAGGATGACGATTCCCGTCTTTCTTTCTTACAGGGCAATTATATCACGCTGACCAATATGACGGAAAAGGACATTGACAGGATCATCAAGATGCAGCTTGCGCCAATCAATATTTCTGTCCAGTCTACGGAACCGGAGCTGCGCTGTAAGCTGCTCCATAACCGGTTTGCGGGGGACAAGCTGAAGTTCATTGACAAGCTGTATGAAGGACATGTGGAAATGAACGGACAGATCGTCTGCTGTAAAAATATCAATGATGGGGAGCATCTGCGTCGTACGATCGAAGATTTAAGTAAATATCTGCCTTTTATGCGCAGCGTTTCCGCGGTTCCGGCGGGAATTACAAAGTACCGTGATGATCTGCCGAAGCTGGATCTGTATACAAAGGAAGAGGCGGGAGCAGTCATTGATCTGATCGAAAGCTATCAGCAGGGCTTTTATGAAAAATACGGACTGCATTTTATCCATGCCAGTGATGAATGGTATATTTTAGCGGAGCGTGATTTCCCGGAGGAGGAACGCTACGATGGCTATATCCAGCTGGAAAACGGTGTCGGTATGATGCGCCTTTTATGGACGGAGTTTGAAGAAGCACTGCACAGGCAGATTGCGGAAGATACCTATGAGCAACTGAAACAGTCACTTTTGCAGACGATCACGATCGCAACGGGGAAATTGGCAGCACCGATGCTTTCCAAAATTGCAGCGCAGACAATGGAAGCATTTCCGGGACTTCGGATCTATGTGAAGCAGATCCGCAATGATTTCTTTGGGGAAACGATCACGGTTTCCGGGCTGATCACAGCGCAGGATCTGATCGCACAATTACAGGAAGAACGGAAAAACGGAAGAGAGCTGGGCAGTTATCTGCTGATCCCGTCCAATATGCTGCGGACAGGAGAAGAAGTATTCCTCGATGATCTGACGATCACAGATGTGGAGCAGGCACTTTCCATGCATGTGATCGTGGCGGATACGGGCGGAGAAGATCTGCTGCGTGCCATGTTATTCCACGAAACGATGAAACGAAGTAATGAAAACTATGTATATGTAAAGGCTTATGAAGAACAGGAGGAAGGCTATGAGGAATGAGGTATCTGAAAAATTACAGAAATGTCTTTGCTCTGTCAGGGAAAAGACAGATTTTGTGCCACAGGTAGCGATCGTACTTGGTTCCGGTCTGGGGGATTATGCAGATGGCATTCAGGTGGAAGCGGAGATCGACTATAAGGAGATCGAGGGATTTCCGGTATCGACGGTTCCGGGGCATGCAGGCAAATTTATCTTTGGATATGTCGGAACGGTTCCGGTTGTCTGTATGAAAGGACGTGTCCATTATTATGAAGGCTATCCGATCTCGGATGTTGTGCTGCCAACACGGCTGATGCAGCTTCTGGGCGCGAAGATCCTGTTTCTGACCAATGCATCCGGTGGGATCAATCCGGCATTTCATGCAGGAGATCTGATGCTGATCACAGATCATATCGCGACTTTTGTACCGAATCCGCTGATCGGACCAAATTTAGAGCCGGGTGTCAGATTCCCGGATATGAGTCATGTATATGATCCGGCGCTTTCCGATGTGATCCGCAGCGTGGCAAAAGAACAACAGATCCTGCTGCAGGAGGGTGTTTATATCCAGTTTACAGGTCCTTCCTATGAAACACCTGCAGAGGTAAAGATGGCAGGTATTCTGGGCGCGGATGCAGTCGGTATGTCCACCGCTGTGGAAGCGATCGCCGCAGTCCACTTTGGAATGCGTGTATGCGGCATTTCCTGTGTCTGCAATCCGGCGGCGGGTATTTCCAAAGTGCCGCTTTCCCATAAGGAAGTACAGGAAGCGGCAAATGAAGCAGCACCGAAATTCAAAAAGCTGGTAACGGAGAGTGTGATCCGGTTTGGTGAGGTATAATATGTTAGAAACAGAAAAAATCAGACAGCTGATTGCACAGGCGTTAACCGCGCGGACTTTTTCCTATTCGCCGTATTCACATTTTCAGGTCGGCGCAGCCCTTTTGACAAAGGATGGAAAGATTTACAGTGGCTGTAATATCGAAAATGCGGCGTATGGACCGAGCAACTGCGCGGAGCGGACAGCGATCTTCAAAGCAGTTAGCGAAGGACAACTGGAATTTGCCGCGATCGCGATCACGGGCGGTAAAGAAGGCGAGCATGATTATGCTGCGCCATGCGGTGTCTGCAGGCAGGTTATGATGGAATTCTGTGAGCCTGATTTTGAGATCATCGTGGCAAAAAGTGAGACAGAATATAAGGTATATACATTAAAAGAGCTTTTGCCGGAGGGATTCGGAAGAGCAAATTTACAATGACAAGGAAAGTGAGAAACAGAGAAGAATGAATATCAGATTTTATAATGCAAAGATCCTGACCATGGAAGAGCCTGTGCAGGTAACGGAAGGACAGCTTTGGGTCAGCGGACAGAAAATCGTTTATGTCGGACCGGATGAAGAAATCGAAACTGTTTATGAAAAGAGCGGGCTGCAGACAATCCTGTGGGATCGGGAGATCGACTGTGAGGGTAATCTGTTAATGCCCGGTTTTAAGGATGCCCATGCCCATTCTGCGATGGTACTGTTTCGTTCGATCGCGGATGATGAGCCGCTGCAGGGCTGGCTGGAAAAACGGATTTTCCCGGTAGAAGCCAAAATGACGGGGGAAGATGTATATGAGCTGACAAAAATGTCTGTACTGGAATATCTGACAAGCGGTATTACGGCTGTGTTTGATATGTATCTGACACCGGAAACGATCATCAATGCGTATACGGAATGTGGGATGCGTAATGTGCAGGTCAGCGGACTGAATATGTTCGGTCCTACACCGGAGGTCATGGAAGAGCGTTTCCTGAAGCTGAACGGAGTGAACAGCCTTTCTTCTTATATGCTGGGCATCCATGCAGAATATACCTGCCCGAAGGAACTGCTTTTGCAGGTTGCTGAGATCGTCAAAAGACATAAGGCGCCATTCTTTACTCATCTTGCCGAAACAAAGCGGGAGGTAGAGGAATGCAAAGAAAGATACGGTATGACACCAACACAGCTGTTAAATGATCTGGGGCTGTTTGACTACGGTGGCGGTGGATATCATTGCGTTTATATGGACGATAAAGACATTGAGATCTTTAAAGAAAAGAAGCTGACAGCAGTGACAAATCCGGCTTCCAATCTGAAGCTGGCAAGCGGCATCGCACCGGTCAGCCGCTTTTTAAAAGAAGGCATTCCGGTTGCAATCGGTACAGACGGTGCAGGCTCCAATAACTGTCTGGATATGTTCCGGGAAATGTTCCTTGTCACGGGACTTGCCAAATACCGGGATATGGATGCGGCAAGTACGGATGCCATTGAAGTTTTGAAGATGGCTACAGTCAACGGCGCAAAGGCAATGGGACTTACAGACAGTGATGTGCTGGCACCGGGGAAATATGCGGATCTGATCATGATCGATATGCACCAGCCGAATATGCAGCCGATCAACAATATAGCAAAGAATATTGTCTACAGCGGCAGTAAGCAGAATGTAAAAATGACGATGATCGATGGAAAGATCCTGTATGAGGATGGAAAGTTCTTCATCGGGGAAGATCCCGAAAAGCTGTATGCAAAGGCTAACGAAATCGCAGACAGACTTAGACAGGAATAAATGGAGACACTATGGAATATCTGATACTCGCAGCAGCACTTCTGATCTTATTTGTGATCTATCTGATCAGATGCAGTCTGGAAGAAAAGAAATTATGGCGCAATCTGAAAAAAAGCCTGACAGAAAATTACGGAAAGCCTTCTACGAAAAAATACCAGGAAGGCAGGCTGAAAACGATCGCCGGACATTTTCAAAATAAAAAGACGGAAGATGCGATCGATGCCATCACCTGGAACGATCTGGATCTGGACCGGGTATTTCAAAGCATGGATTTTACCTTGTCTGCAGCAGGGGAAGAATCTCTTTATACGATGCTGCGCTGTCCGGTATTTGAAGAAGATACACTTAAGGAACGCGAAACGCTGATCAGGTATTTTATGCTGCATCCGGATGACAGAGTGACAATGCAGATGCTCTTTGCCAAAATCGGAAGAACAGGCAAATATTCTATTTATGATTATATTGCCTATCTGGATGATGTAGAGCAGGGCAGTAACCGGTCACATTATCTGATGCTGGGACTGATTGCAATGGCAGTGATCCTTTGCTTTTTCAATTCGGGCTATGGGCTTTTAGTTCTTTGTGTGCTGTTATGCATCAATATGGTCACATATTTTAAACAGAAAAAGGAAATAGATCCGTATATCACGACTTTTGCTTATTTTATCCGGATTTTAAAAGTGACAGAGGAGTTTTCTGCGCATCCGATCGAGATATTAAAGCCATGGATGGAACAGATCGCTGCAGGACGGGCAAAATTTAAAAAATTCCGCCGCTTTTCTTCTGTGCTGATGCAGCAGAACAGTATGTCGGGGAATCCGATTGATGTGGTAATGGATTATCTGCGGATGGGACTGCATGTGAACCTGATCAAATTTAATACGATGCTGCGGGAAGCAAAAAAATATAAGCAGGACATGATTCGGATCATCGAGACAATGGGTTATATTGAAGCAATGATCTCGATCGGTGCTTACCGGAGCAGCCTGCCTGATTATACTCTTCCGGAATTTGGACAGAAGGGCTTATGTGCAAGAAAACTGTATCATCCGCTGATCAAAGATCCTGTCGCCAATTCCGTAACGCTTACAAAAGGTATGCTGCTGACCGGTTCCAATGCATCCGGTAAATCTACTTTCTTAAAGACGGTGGCACTTTCCCAGATTCTGGCACAGACGATCTATACAGTTCCGGCTGACAGCTATCAGACGGATTTTTATGCCGTGTATACTTCTATGGCACTGCGGGATGATCTGGCAACAAGCAGCAGCTATTTTATGGTGGAGATCAAATCCTTAAAGCGCATCATTGATGCAGGAAAGGAAAAGAAGCATCCTGTCATGTGTTTTGTGGATGAGGTACTGCGCGGTACCAATACGGTAGAGCGGATCGCCGCATCGACCGAGATCTTAAAGAGTCTGGCAGAAGATCATATTTTCAGCTTTGCAGCCACACATGATGTCGAACTGACGAAGCTTTTGGAAGATGCATATGAGAATTATCATTTTGAGGAACGGATCGAAAATAATGAGATCAGCTTCCCGTATCAGCTCTGTCAGGGCAGGGCAAACAGCAGAAATGCGATCAGACTTCTGCAGATGCTCGGTTATGAAGAAGCACTGATACAAAGAGCCGAAAAGCGGGCATCCGATTTTATAGAACAGGGAGAATGGAGTAAATGAAAGTAACGATTTATACAGACGGAGCTGCACGCGGAAACCCGGATGGACCGGGCGGATACGGAACAGTCCTGCAGTATATCGATCAGAGTGGGACATTGCATGAACGCGAATACAGCGCAGGATATAAAAAGACAACCAATAACCGAATGGAGCTGATGGCAGCCATTATCGGGCTGGAGGCGTTGAACCGCCCCTGTGAGGTGGATCTGTATTCCGATTCCCAGTATCTGGTAAAGGCGTTTAACGATCACTGGATCGATGGCTGGCTGAAAAACAACTGGAAGAATTCCCAAAAAAAAGCGGTAAAAAACGTGGATCTGTGGAAGAGACTTCTGGCTGCGAAGGCGCAGCATCAGGTACATTTTATATGGGTTAAGGGACATGCGGGACATCCGGAAAACGAACGCTGCGATAAGCTGGCAACAACTGCGGCGGACGGCACAAACTTACTTGACGATGTTTATGAATAAGTGGTAAGATATGTCCATAGACTGGCACTCATAGGAGGTAGTTATTTTGAATAATCTGATCTTGTTTTTAAATTCGTTTTTTTCTTATATTGTACTGATGGCAGTAATCGTATGTGTTGCAGCGGCGGGCATGTTCGTAGGAATCAAATGCTGGAAGACAAAAGACGCCAAAGAAGAAACGCAGGAGGCTGCGGAGGGAAAAACAGATACAGCAGAGGTTTAAATGAGAGAGGTGCTCTTTACAGAGCACCTCATTTTGTAGTGAGGAAGGAAATCAAACGACGCTGAAAGAGGTAACTATGCGGCAGAAAAAATATGACATCCTGCTATGGGATGTAGACGGAACCTTATTAAATTTTCTGGCTTCCGAGCGGGAAGCCTTATTTCAGGCATTTGCAGCCTATGATATCACAATCGATGAGGAGATCTACCAGACCTATTCCGAGATCAATCTGGCACTCTGGAAGAAACTGGAAAAAGGAGAAGTGACAAGGCTTGAAGTATTGCGTAACCGTTTTACCCAGTTATTTGCGCTGTTTGCGCCGGGAGAACGGTTTGCGGAGAAAGGGATAGCCTATGAAACACTTGCAGACATCGATATAGAGGATTTCCGGGCAAAATACCAGCATGGACTGGGCAGTGTCTATTTTTATCAGGAGGATTCCCTGACACTTTGCCAAAAGCTGAAAGAAGAAGGCTTTTATCAGTATATCATTACAAACGGTGTGACGTGGACGCAGACAAATAAGCTGAAGCTGGCAGGCTTTGACAAGGTTATGCGGCAGATCTTTATTTCAGAGGAAATCGGTTATAATAAGCCTGATATCCGTTTTTTTGAGACGTGCATGGAAAAGATCCGGGCAGAAGGTGTGGATGTGCCAAAAGACAGGATCCTTGTGATCGGTGATTCCATGACATCGGATATGCAGCTTGCCAAAAATGCAGGCGTGGACTGCTGCCTGTATGATCCGGCGAAAACGGAACGAAAAGCAGGTGCAAGTACCTATGTGATCGATCATCTTTCCCAGTTGGAGGCTTTTTTATGGCAAAAGGAAACGGACAGAGATTAAAAGCACTTTATATATTGAAAATCCTGCAGGAAAATTCAGATGAAAAGCATCTGCTGAAGACACAGCAGATCATAGACAGGCTGGAAGGCTACGGAATCCCTGCAGAGCGGAAAAGTGTATATGCGGATATCAGTGCCCTGAAAGAGCTTGGCTACGAGATCGTCTGTGTCCGGGCAAGAGCAAACGGCGGTTATTATCTGAAAAACCGCAGCTTTGAACTGCCAGAGCTGAAACTTTTGACAGATGCGGTGCAGGCTTCCCGCCTGATCACGGTAAAGAAATCAAGGCAGCTGATCAGTAAGCTGGAAACACTGGCTAGTCCGTTTGAGGCGAAGCAGCTCAACAGACAGGTTTATGTGTCAGACCGGAACAAAACGGATAATGAAACAATTTATGAAACGATCGATCGACTGCACGAGTCAATGCAGAAAAACAGACAGGTCAGATTTCAGTATCTGGAATGGACGGCAGATGGCAAAAAGAAGTGCAGACATAGTGGAGCATTTTATGAAGTCAGTCCGTATTTTCTGATCTGGCGGGATGAAAATTATTATCTGGTTGCTTATGATGCGAAAGCACAGATCATGAAGCATTACCGTGTGGATAAGATACAGGCATTATCTGTTTCAGAGCATAACAGGGAAGGAACAGAGGTGGCAGCCAGGGTCAATCCGGCTGTTTATACGGAAGAGAAATTCGGTATGTTTGCAGGAAACGAGGAAATTGTTACGCTGCGTTATGACCAGTCGATCGCAGGTGTTCTTTTTGACCGGTTTGGTCAGGATGTCAGTGTCAGAAAGCTGGCAGACGGCAACTATACCATGCGTGTCCGGCTATCATTGTCCCAGCAGTTTTATGGATGGCTGACAGGTCTGGGTGCAGAGATAGAGATCGTTGCACCTGCCTATGTAAGAGAAGAATACAAAGCCTATATACAGGGCATTCTGCATGTATATCAGGAAAAGGAAAGAAGCAAATAGTGCAGCTAGCAGAAACCGTTCGATCTGACAAGTGGTAATCCTGCTAAAATAATGCTTTTAATTTTGTGCATTATTATTGATATGGATTCGTTGACAGGCAGGGCGGTTTCTTTTATACTTAGTAACTGTACACCACAAGATATAGCTTTTGCGGATGTATCAAAATGCTATATTATGTAGATAGACGGTCAAAGCTGGCCGCTTGTTTTTTAAAGAGAGGTTGAGTTTTATAATGACAAACGAGGTAATGGAACAGAGCAGAGACGAGGTTGAATATGGAAAGCTTTATCATCCGCAGAAGGATGTAAAGGTTATCAAAAAGGATGGCAGTCTGGAAAGATTTAATGTCCAGAAGGTCATTGATGCAGTCGGAAAGTCTGCATATCGTGCGCTGACAAAGTTTACAGAGGATGAAAAGAAGCATATCTGCCAGTATGTTGTGAATAAAGTGGATGAGCTGGAGACAGATGAGATCCCAATCCCGATCATGCACAATATTGTGGAAAGTGCACTGGAGGATGTAAAGCCGATCGTAGCCAAATCCTACCGTGATTACCGCAATTATAAGCAGGATTTTGTTAAGATGATGGACGATGTATATAAAAAGAGTCAGTCCATCATGTATGTGGGAGATAAAGAAAATGCCAATACGGACTCCGCTTTGGTATCCACAAAGAGAAGTCTGATCTTCAACCAGTTCAACAAAGAGCTGTATCAGAAATTCTTCATGACAACGGAAGAAATCCAGGCATGTCGTGACGGTTATATTTATGTACATGATATGTCCGCAAGACGTGATACGATGAACTGCTGTCTGTTTGATGTGGCAAGCGTCTTAAAGGGCGGCTTTGAAATGGGTAATATCTGGTATAACGAGCCGAAGACACTGGATGTGGCATTTGATGTCATCGGTGATATCGTGCTTTCCGCAGCCTCCCAGCAGTATGGTGGTTTTACCGTACCCGAGGTAGATAAGATTTTAGAGCCGTATGCGGAAAAATCCTACCAGAGAGATATTGATAAATATGTACGTCTCGGCATCGACCGGGAAACAGCAGAGTCAGAAGCCTACGCAGACGTTGTGCGCGAATTTGAACAGGGCTTTCAGGGCTGGGAATATAAATTCAATACCGTAGCTTCAAGCCGTGGCGATTATCCGTTCATCACGGTAACAGCAGGTATCGGAACAGGCAGATTTGCAAAGCTTGCAACGATTTCCCTTTTGAATGTCAGAAGACGTGGACAGGGCAAGAAAGAATGTAAGAAGCCGGTATTATTCCCGAAGATCGTATTTTTATATGATGAGAACCTGCATGGACCGGGCAAGCCGCTGGAAGATGTGTTTGAAGCAGGCGTGAAATGTTCTGCCAAGACCATGTATCCGGACTGGCTGTCTCTGACCGGCAAGGGCTATATTGCAAGCATGTATAAGCAGTATGGCAAGGTCATTTCCCCGATGGGTTGTCGTGCATTCCTTTCTCCATGGTATGAAAGAGGCGGTATGTATCCGGCAGATGATCAGGATGAACCTGTATTCGTTGGTCGTTTTAATATTGGTGCGGTTTCCCTGCACTTACCTATGATCCTTGCAAAATCCAGACAGGAAAACAAGGACTTCTATGAAGTACTGGATTATTATCTGAATCTGATCCGTAACCTGCATATCAGAACCTATGCATACCTGGGTGAGATGCGTGCATCCACCAATCCGCTTGCCTATTGTGAAGGAGGCTTTTTAGGCGGACATCTGCAGCTGCATGATAAGATCAAACCGATCTTAAAGAGTGCAACCGCATCCTTTGGTATTACGGCATTTAACGAGCTGCAGGAGCTGTATAACGGAAAATCTCTTGTGGAAGACGGTGAATTTGCACTGGAAGTACTGGAGCATATCAATGACAAAGTAAATGAGTTCAAAAAAGAAGATGGCAATCTGTATGCGATCTACGGAACACCGGCTGAAAACCTCTGCGGTCTGCAGGTAAAACAGTTCCGTGCCAAATATGGTATTGTGGAAGGTGTTTCCGACAGGGAATATGTATCCAACAGCTTCCACTGCCATGTAACGGAGAATATCACACCGATCGAAAAGCAGGATAAGGAATATCGTTTCTGGGAGCTTTGCAACGGTGGCAAGATCCAGTATGTCAAATATCCGATCGATTACAATCTGGAAGCGATCAAGTCGCTGATCCACCGTGCGATGGATATGGGCTTTTATGAAGGCGTCAATATGTCACTTGCTTACTGTGATGACTGTGGACATCAGGAACTGGAAATGGACGTATGCCCGAAATGCGGCAGTCGGAATCTGACAAAGATCGACCGTATGAACGGCTATCTGGCATATTCCCGTGTACATGGAGATACCAGATTATCTGATGCTAAAATGGCAGAGATCGCAGAAAGGAAGAGTATGTAATGAGATATCATAATATTACCAAAGATGATATGCTGAATGGCGATGGTCTGCGAGTTGTATTATGGGTGGCAGGCTGCAGCCATTGCTGCAAGGGCTGTCAGAATCCTGTGACATGGGATCCGAATGGCGGACTGGAATTTGATGATGCGGCAAAGGAAGAGATCTTTGACCAGCTTTCCAAACCGTATATTTCCGGAATTACATTTTCCGGCGGAGACCCACTGCATGCAGCAAACCGTGTAGGAGTCCGTACTCTTATGACAGAGATCCACGAGAAATTTCCAAATAAGACAATCTGGCTTTACACCGGTGATGTCTGGGAAAACGTGATGCATGATCCGGTCATGAAATATGTCAATGTACTGGTAGACGGCGAATATGTGGAAGAGCTGCGCGATACAAAGCTTCGCTGGAAGGGAAGCAGCAACCAGCGCGTGATCGATGTGCAGAAATCCCTCCAGCAGACAGATCACAAAACCCCGGTTTTACATTGCGGGAATTATGCATAAAATTTTATAAAAGCAGGATCCATCTATAAACGCAATCACGTTTGCCTACCCTGCGATTTGCGAAAAGCACCTATTGCATGTGCTCCAGCCACTCGAACCTCTGTGCATGTGAAATCGGCTTCGCCGATGCACAGAGGCTACATAACGGATTTACTGTGTAAATCCGTTACATATACCAAAAAGCGTGGTGGCCGGAGCACGGCAAGGGCTTTGCAAATCTCGGTCGGCTACACTATCGATTGCTTATTATAGGTGAATCCTGCTTTTTTATATCTTGTATTACATATATGCCCATATCCCTTATATATTTTTCATGTTTTTTTGTTAAAACAGTAAATTTTCCTGTCTGTAATTCAAAACACAGCCCATCCGCTGTGTATAATTTCCCTTTTATAAGTGAAAAATATTATCAGTTCAAACCCTTGACGAAACGTAAATCATTCTATATCATTTTAGTAGGTTAGAAACAACTAACCAATAAGAGAGGAGGCTGTGATTTGAGTCGGGATACCTGGAAAATTCTGAAGCAGATGTCGATGGAAGAAAGTATCAATCAGGTAGAAGTTGAGCTGGCAATGCAATGTGCACCACTGATCACCGGAATGAAGATTTCCAATCTGTTCAGTATCGGACTGGATGCTTACAAGGCGATGTATGATATTTTGGAAAACAGTGGCATATCCGTTTATCAGATGGGACTTTTGGACGGCAGAGTGCTTTTTCTGCTATATCAGGAAAATCAGCTTACAAGCTATCTGAGCCGGAAAGACGTAGCAGAGCTTCTTACCAGATTCGGTTATGACAATGTCACACCTGATTGCATTTTAGATACCTGTTGCAGACGATATCAGAAATACATGCTGGAGAAGAAGGATTTTCCGCATGAACTGGGACTGATCCTCGGATATCCACCGGAGGACGTGGAAGGATTTGTGTCACAGCAGGGAAAAAACAGCTTATACACAGGCTACTGGAAGGTTTACAAAGATCCGGAAGCAAAGAAAGCACTATTTGACCGATTCGAATATGCAAAAGAAAGCCTCATCCATCTCTTATCCTGCGGGATCGGGATGAAAGAGATCATAAGTGTTTGTAGTTAATCAAAAGTTTGACAGGGCTTGACCCGGAAAGGAAATAAAATGGATAAGATTTACGTAGTATTCTGGACACAGAGTGGCAACACACAGGCAATGGCACAGGCAGTTGCGGAAGGCATTACAGCAGCAGGAAAAACGCCTGAACTTGTATTTGTCAGTGAAATTCCGGCAGATGCATTAAAAGATGAAGCAGCATTTGCACTCGGATGTCCCGCAATGGGCGCGGAAGTGCTGGAAGAAAGCGAAATGGAGCCGTTTGTAATGGCTGTTGAAACATTTGCAAAAGGAAAGAAAATCGCATTATTTGGATCCTACGGATGGGGAGACGGACAGTGGATGCGTGACTGGACAGAACGTATGCAGAGCGCCGGCGCCGAGATCGTAGGCGGGGAAGGACTGATCTGTAATGAAACACCGGACGAAGAAGCTTTGGAAGAGTGTAGAGAACTTGGTAAGCAGCTCGCCTCTTAGAGAAAGGATATCCTATAAATTAGCCTTATTATTAATAGGCAGTTTGTATATTATTATATCGGTTAGAATTAACTAACATAGAATAAATCATGTGGAACCCTCAGTTTGTATCACTGCTGAACTTGTCATGCATCATAGATACATGACATTATGTACAAAACCGGAAGCGTCACCGGCTTCCGGGAGGATTTCCGCAGTCCTTAAAGGAGGAAAAAAGTGAAAAATTTAAGTATTGAAAAAGTAATCGGAAGAGAAATCCTGGATTCCAGAGGAAATCCTACCGTAGAAGCTGAAATCCATCTGGCTGATGGCACAGTTGCAAGAGGAACCGCTCCGTCCGGCGCATCTACAGGAGAATTTGAAGCACTGGAGCTTCGTGACGGCGATAAGAGCAGATATCTTGGAAAAGGTGTTGCAAAAGCTGTCAACAATATAAATACAACGATCAATGATGTACTGCATGGCATGGATGCATCTGATATTTACGCAGTAGATGCAGCAATGATCAAGGCGGATGGTACAAAGGGTAAGACAAACCTTGGTGCAAATGCAATCCTGGCAGTATCCATTGCATCTGCAAGAGCTGCAGCAACGGCTCTGGAGCTTCCGCTTTATAAATTTTTAGGCGGTATTTCCGGAAACAGACTTCCTGTTCCGATGATGAATATTGTAAACGGCGGATGCCATGCATTATCTTCCGGCCTGGATGTACAAGAGTTCATGATCATGCCTGTCGGCGCACCATCTTTTAAAGAAGCCTTACGCTGGTGTGCGGAAGTATTCCATGCACTTGCTTCTATCTTAAAGGAACGTGGACTGGCTACTTCTGTAGGTGATGAAGGTGGTTTTGCACCGGCTCTGAAATCCGATGAGGAAGCGATCGAAACGATTCTGGAGGCTGTAAAGAAAGCAGGCTATGAACCGGGTAAAGATTTCAAGATTGCTATGGATGCAGCATCTTCTGAGTGGAAGAGTGAAAAAGGAAAAGGATATTACAAACTGCCAAAGGCAGGAAGTGAATATACAGCAGATGAACTGATTGAGCATTGGGCAAACCTTTGCGAAAAATATCCGATCATTTCTATCGAAGACGGTCTGGATGAAGAAGACTGGGAAGGCTGGCAGAAGCTGACAAAGCGTCTTGGAGACAAGGTACAGCTTGTTGGTGATGATTTATTTGTAACAAATACGGAGAGACTGGCAAAGGGGATTGAACTGGGAGCAGGCAATGCGATCCTGATCAAGCTCAATCAGATCGGTTCTGTATCAGAAACACTTGAAGCAATCAAGATGGCACACAAAGCAGGCTATACAGCGATCAGCTCTCACAGAAGCGGTGAGACAGCAGATACGACGATTGCCGATCTTGCCGTTGCACTGAACACCTGCCAGATCAAGACCGGTGCGCCATCCAGATCTGAGCGCGTTGCAAAATACAACCAGCTATTGCGTATTGAAGAGCAGCTTGGAGAAAGTGCCGTATATCCGAGCATGAAAGCCTTCAACGTAAAGAACTAAGCTACCACATATTTTTTCATACTTCATTTTATTTAAAAGCCTCAGCCAGCTCCCGGGGAGATGGCTGAGGCAGAGAACAGCCCTCTGCATGTAGGGCTGTTTTTGTGTTATGGCGACGAGGAAAATGCACGCATTTATGCGGTGCATTTGACGACCGCTAATCAGAGCGAGATTCGCAGAGCGTATCTCGTCTCTGTTTGCAAAGATGTGCACACTTTATTTTGGAGTATAAATCTGTTTCAGATAATCAACTCTTGCGGTCATATTGTCCATCATCAGATCCAGAACGGTTAAAGCAGTCATGGCTTCTACCACAACAACGGCTCTTGGCATGATGACCGGATCGTGACGCCCTTTGATCTGGATGTCAATTTCTTCCCCGGCTTTGTTGACCGTGTGCTGCGATTGGAAGATGGATGGGGTCGGCTTCACATAGGCGCGGAGCATGATCTGGCTGCCATCGGAAATACCGCCTAAAATACCGCCGCTGTGATTTGTTTCCTTGATAACCCGGCCGTCTTTTATGCAGAAGCAGTCATTATTTTCGCTGCCATGCATATGAGCCACTTTCGTGCCATCACCGATCTCAAATGCCTTGACAGCACCGATCGACATCACGGCTTTGGCAAGGGAGGCATCCAGCTTGTCAAAGACAGGTTCTCCAATGCCGGCGGGAACACCGTCTATCCTGCATTCGATCACACCACCACAGGAATCCTTCTGCTCCATACAGCCTGAGAGGTAAGCCTCAGCTTCCTCGGAAGCCTTTCGATCAGGCATAGCAGTAGGAGTCGTTAAAATAGCATCCGGGTCAAATTGTTCCATGGAAGCCTCGACGGGACCGATCGCTTTTGTATAGGCGCAGACCGTAATACCAAGCTCCTGCAATATTTTACAGGCAATCGCACCTGCTGCCACACGACCGATCGTTTCACGTCCGGAGGAACGACCACCGCCGCGATAGTCGCGGAAGCCGTATTTGGCATCAAAAGTGAAATCCGCATGCCCCGGTCTGTAATAAGAGGCGATTTCGGAATAATCGGAAGACCGCTGGGATGTATTTCTGACCAGAAGTGCGATCGGCGTTCCGGTTGTTTTTCCTTCAAATACACCGGACAGGATTTCAATCGCATCCGCCTCTTTACGCGGTGTGGCAAATTTTGACTGACCGGGTTTACGACGGTTTAAATAAAGCTGTATATCCTCTGCACAAAGAGAAAGTCCTGCGGGACAACCGTCGATCACAACGCCGAGCCCTTCTCCATGCGATTCGCCGAATGTTCCTATTCTGAAATGTGTTCCAAATATTGAACCAGCCATAATAAGTATCCTTTCTGCTTTTGTTCGTATCATCTGCCTTTCCATTATATCGAAGTTTCTTTTTAATGACAATGAAAAAAATAAATGCTATAATTGCACCATAAAATATGTGAAAAATACAAAATTACTGGTGATAAAATGAAGGAAATGACAGTGATCAGAAAGCTTTTGCTGCTTGTGGCGGCGGCCTTTTTCTTTCTGATCGGAAACAGTATGCTGTATCAGGAAAATGCAGCTTTTTTTATGGATCAGGTGCAGGAGGACGGGCAGTCGGTCAATCAGACCTACAGCCTGACGGATGTGCTGGCAGCAAATGACGGGCTTACATTATCGGAAAATACAATAGATACCGCAGAGGCGGAAACAGGAGAGAACTGGGAATCGTCCTTTGACCTGGATGCATGGAATCTGCTCCTTGTCAACAAGCAACACCCGATCCCGGAGGATTATGAAGTGAAGCTGGGTGTGATCAAGGGAAGCATGAAGTGTGATGAGCGGATCATTCCGGAGCTTACCGAAATGATGCAGGATGCCAAAAAGGATGGCATTACGCTGGTAGTCTGTTCGCCTTATCGGGATATGAGCAGACAGGATATGCTGTTTAACCGTAAAATCAAAAATTATATGAGGAAAAATGTATCTTTTCTGGAGGCTTATAAGAAGACCGCACAGGCGGTCACGATCCCCGGCGCAAGTGAGCATCAGATCGGACTGGCGCTTGATATCATATCAAATACGTATACGGCGCTGGAGGAAGGCTTTGCAGACACAGCCGCAGGCAAATGGCTGGCAGCACATTGTCAGGATTATGGCTTTATCCTGCGTTATCCAAAGGGAAAAGAAGAAATTACGGGAATTGAATTTGAACCATGGCATTTCCGCTATGTCGGAAAGGATGCGGCAACGATCATTATGAAAAAAAATCTGACACTTGAAGAATTTGTCCAGAGAGTCAGACAACAATAGGATAGATAAGAAAGGGTGTATCCAATAAATAAAAGTGTTGGATGCGATATGCAAAATGAAACTGATATCATGGAATGTAAACGGGTTACGAGCCTGTGTGGGCAAAGGATTTATGGATTTTTTCCGGGAGGCGGATGCGGATATCTTCTGCATTCAGGAATCCAAGCTGCAGGAGAGACAGATCGAGCTGCCGCTTGAGGGCTATCATCAATACTGGAACTATGCGGAAAAGAAGGGTTATTCCGGAACGGCTCTTTTTACAAAGAAAGAGCCACTGCAGGTAACATATGGAATTGGGATTGAGGAGTATGACAGGGAAGGCCGCGTGATCACAGCCGAATATGAAGATCTGTATGTGGTTACGGTCTATACACCGAATTCCCAGCAGGAGCTTGCCAGACTTTCCTATCGCATGACGTGGGAAAAGGCACTTTTAGACTATATCAACGGACTGAAAAGCAGAAAATCCGTTGTATTCTGCGGAGATCTGAATGTGGCACATCAGGAGATCGATCTGAAAAATCCGAAGACAAACCGCCACAATGCAGGCTTTACGGATGAGGAAAGAAGCTGTTTTGACAAGGTTCTGGCATCCGGCTATATTGACACTTACCGCTATTTTTATCCGGATACGGAGGGCGTTTATTCCTGGTGGTCATACCGGTTTAAGGCAAGAGAGAAGAACGCAGGCTGGCGTATCGACTATTTTGTAGTATCGGAAGATCTGAAGGACCGTCTCGCAGGCGCGGCGATCCACACACAGGTTATGGGATCGGATCACTGCCCAATCGAGCTGGATTTAAATGCAGTTGACATGGCTGCTGTTTAAAGCTATCATATAAATTCTGAGCGACTATAATGGCAAGAAAATAAGGAGATACAGATGTATAAGATTTTAAAGCAGGAAGGGACTGCCAAACGGGCAGAATTTCAGACCGTTCACGGAACCGTACAAACACCGGTATTTATGAATGTCGGTACAATCGCGGCAATCAAGGGTGCCGTCGGAACGGAGGATCTGGAGCAGATCGGAACACAGATCCAGCTTTCCAATACGTATCATCTGCATGTGCGTCCGGGAGACGAGATCGTGCATGAGCTGGGCGGACTTCATAAATTTATGGTATGGGATAGACCAATCCTGACAGATTCCGGCGGATTTCAGGTGTTTTCGCTGGCAGGACTGCGCAAGATCAAGGAAGAGGGCGTTTATTTCCATTCTCATATTGACGGACGTAAGATTTTCATGGGACCGGAAGAAAGTATGCAGATCCAGTCTAATCTTGCTTCAACGATTGCCATGGCATTTGATGAATGTGCACCAGCGAAAGCAGAACGCAGCTATGTGCAAAACTCCGTGGAACGTACGACGCGCTGGCTTGCCCGCTGTAAAGCAGAAATGCAGCGCCTGAATCAGCTTGATCGTACGATCAATAAAGAGCAGCTTCTGTTTGGTATCAATCAGGGCGCAATTTATGAGGATATCCGCATCGATCATGCAAAGCGCATTGCGGAAATGAATCTGGACGGTTACGCGATCGGAGGACTTGCTGTTGGTGAGACACATGAAGAAATGTATCATATTATAGAGGAAACAGTTCCCTATCTGCCAAAGGATAAGCCGACTTATCTGATGGGCGTCGGAACACCGGCAAATATTCTGGAAGGCGTAGAGCGAGGTATTGATTTCTTTGACTGTGTATATCCATCCCGGAACGGACGTCACGGACATTTATATACAAAATCCGGTAAGATCAATCTGTTCAATGCAAAATATGAGCTGGATGAAAGACCGATCGAGGAAGGCTGCCAGTGTCCTGCCTGCAGAAGATATTCAAGGGCTTATATCCGCCATCTGTTAAAGGCAAAGGAAATGCTGGGTATGCGGCTTTGCGTGCTGCACAATCTGTATTTCTATAATCATCTGATGGAAGAGATCAGAAATGCACTTGATGAAGGCAGATTTGCTGCATACAAGAAAGAAATGCTGGAAAGCATGGCGGCCGGTGAGCAGCAATAGGCAAAAATAGTCTTGCAAGATTCGTCTAATTTGTGTATGATAACTGTTAGCATATTTTATGTACATTTTAATCTGGAGGAAGAAACATGGGTATTTTATTATCTGAAACAGCAGCAGCAAATTCAATGTCAGGTGTGGTCCTGGTTGTATATCTTGTATTTATCGTCGGTTTTATCTATTTCTTAATGATCCGTCCGCAGAAGAAGGAACAGAAGAAAATGAACGCTATGCTTTCCCAGCTTGCGATCGGCGACAGCATTTTAACAACAAGTGGTTTTTACGGAATGGTAATTGATATCAATGATGACCAGGGTACTGTGATCGTTGAGTTCGGTAATAACAAAAACTGTCGTATCCCAATGAATAAGACAGCAATCGTACAGGTAGAAAAGCCTGACGCAGAATAAAAACGAAAATAGAACCGGGGCAGATAAATGAATGCATTTATTTGCCCTTTTTATGTAATGGGAAACTTCGTTTCTATTACATAAAACGCTCCTGTAACTTATGAAGCGGGATATGTTATGGAGGTAGAATATGTATAAAGAAATCGCAAAATTGATCATGTACGGTAATATGAAGGAGGATACGATCCTGGTAAAGCTGGGAGAGATCTTCCGCGCATTTGATGAAAAGACAGAGGACAATGCACAGCTTATCCGGGATATTTATACGCAGCTCAAGCGCCTTTTGGAGGTGGCAACGGATTACGGCTTTGACCATAATCTGTGGCACAACTATCTGACATATCTGCTCATCACAAACGAAAATCCGTTCAGTCTGACCTGTGAAAAGGTCGGTGCAAATGATGGCAGCGTCAATATTTTCGCAAAGAATGATTTCAGAGTGTTCCGCAACCTGTTTTTCTTTGATTTTAAACCGATCGAGGAAGCACTCGGTATCCAGTGCTTCAGTATTCTGTCCGATTACAAGGCAATCGGCAAAAAAGAGCTGATGTACAATAAAAATGTCAGTGAAAAGGTACAGGCACTCAGTGAAAAGCTGGAGCAGACAAAGGATGAGAATGAATTCTTTGAAGCGGTCACCGATTTTTACAAGGCTTACGGTGTCGGTATGTTCGGTCTGAACAAAGCCTTCCGTCTGATCGATAAGGGGCAGGGCGAGCCTGACTTTTACCCGATCAATAATCTGGATAAGGTCATGCTTGATGATCTTGTCGGCTATGAGATTCAGAAAAAGAAGCTGGTTGATAATACAGAAGCGTTTGTACAGGGCAGAAAAGCCAATAATGTACTGCTGTTCGGTGATAGCGGAACAGGTAAATCGACGAGCATTAAGGCAATCGTCAACCAGTACTATGATCAGGGACTCCGTATGATCGAGATCTACAAGCATCAGTTTAAGGATCTGTCCGGTGTGATCGCCCGGATCAAAAACAGAAATTATCGCTTTATTATCTATATGGATGATCTTTCTTTTGAGGAATTTGAAATTGAATACAAATTCTTGAAGGCTGTTATTGAGGGCGGCGTGGAAACAAAACCGGAAAATATATTGATCTACGCAACATCCAACCGTCGTCATCTGATCAAGGAAAACTGGAATGACAGAAACGATATGGAGCATACGCAGGATATGCACCGCAGTGATACAATGGAAGAGAAGCTTTCTTTAGTCAATCGCTTTGGTGTCACGATCAGTTATACAAAGCCGACCCCGAAGGAATTTATGGAGATCGTGATCACACTGGCAAGAAAACAGGGCATTGCAATGTCTGATGAAGACCTTAAGAAAGAAGCCAATAAATGGGAACTTTCCCATGGGGGGATTTCCGGCAGAACAGCACAGCAGTTTGTCAACTATCTGGCAGGTATGGCAGAATAACCGGAGTGCATGAAGCCTATATCAAATAGTTATATTATGCTCTTTTGTTATGAAATTCATTGATGTATACAAAGATATCATGTAAGATAGAACATAGGTTTATGTACGCGCGAGAAAGCGGCAGAAATCAATGTATGGAGAAACTGGAGGAAACAATATGAAATTAAATATTGTATGTATTCCGGGAGATGGGATCGGACCGGAAATTGTAACAGAAGCAAAGAAAGTATTAAAGAAAATAGAAGCAGTCTACGGACATGAAATGCAGTTTGAGGATATCTTAATGGGCGGTGCATCCATTGATGTACATGGTGTTCCGC
The DNA here is from genome assembly GCA_000432915.1 of Firmicutes bacterium CAG:194. Classification (GTDB taxonomy): domain Bacteria; phylum Bacillota; class Clostridia; order Lachnospirales; family Lachnospiraceae; genus CAG-194. The sequence continues at coordinate 143,015 of HF995233.1, read as the reverse complement.
TGACAGACGAAGCAATCGCGACCGCAAAGGCTGCAGACGCTGTACTGATGGGTTCCATCGGCGGCAACACGCAGACTTCTCCGTGGTACAAGTTAGAGCCGTCCAAGAGACCGGAAGCAGGTCTGTTAAAGATCAGGAAGGCACTGAATCTGTTCGCCAATCTGCGCCCGGCTGTTTTATATGAAGAGCTGGCTGCTGCCTGCCCGCTGAAGCAGGAGATCAGTGAAAAAGGGTTTGATATGATGATCATGCGTGAGCTGACCGGAGGTCTTTATTTCGGAGAGCGCAAGACTGTAGAAGAAAACGGTGAGCTGAAAGCAATTGATACGCTGACTTATTCCGAAGGCGAGATCAGAAGAATTGCCATCAAGGGCTTTGAGATCGCCATGAAGAGACGCAAAAAAGTTACAAGTGTAGATAAAGCAAATGTACTGGACTCTTCCAGACTGTGGAGAAAGGTTGTGGAAGAGGTTGCCAAAGATTACCCGGAGGTAACTCTTGAACATATGCTGGTGGATAACTGTGCAATGCAGCTTGTCAAAGATCCGGGACAGTTCGATGTGATCCTGACAGAAAATATGTTCGGTGATATTTTATCGGATGAAGCAAGTATGGTAACAGGTTCCATCGGAATGCTTTCCTCCGCAAGCTTAAATGATACAAAATTCGGACTGTATGAGCCGAGCGGCGGTTCTGCACCGGACATCGCGGGAAAAGGCATTGCCAATCCGATCGCTACGATCCTGAGTGCTGCCATGATGCTGCGCTATACGTTTGATCTCGATGAAGAAGCATCTGCGATCGAGAAGGCAGTCAAGAAGGTACTGGAGGACGGCTATCGTACGATCGATATCATGCCACAGGATGAAGCTGGTAAGCAGAAGGTAACTCAGGTAGGGACAAAGGAAATGGGCGACCTGATCTGTGAGAGAATATAAAAGGAGAGAAAGCTATGAGAAGTGATAATGTAAAAAAGGGAATGCAGCAGGCTCCACACAGAAGTCTGTTCAATGCATTGGGATTTACCGAAGAAGAAATGAAAAAGCCGATGGTCGGTATCGTAAGCTCTTACAATGAGATCGTTCCGGGGCATATGAATCTGGATAAGATCGTAAACGCCGTAAAACTTGGCGTAGCGGAAGCAGGCGGTGTTCCGGTCGTATTTCCGGCAATCGCAGTCTGTGATGGTATCGCAATGGGACATATCGGTATGAAATATTCGCTTGTTACAAGAGATCTGATCGCAGATTCCACAGAATGTATGGCACTGGCACATCAGTTTGATGCTCTTGTCATGGTACCGAACTGTGATAAAAACGTACCGGGTCTTCTGATGGCTGCTGCCCGTATCAATGTACCGACTGTATTTGTTTCAGGCGGTCCGATGCTTGCGGGTCATGTCAAAGGGCAGAAAAGAAGCTTATCTTCCATGTTTGAAGCAGTCGGTGCAAATGCAGCAGGTACAATGACGGAAGAGGAAGTCAGAGAATTTGAGGAAAAGGTATGCCCGACCTGTGGTTCCTGCTCCGGTATGTACACGGCAAACTCCATGAACTGTCTGACAGAAGCACTTGGTATGGGACTTCGCGGAAACGGAACAATTCCGGCTGTTTATTCCGAAAGGATCAAGCTTGCAAAGCATGCAGGTATGGCAGTTATGGAAATGCTCAAAAAAGATATCAGACCGAGAGATATCATGACAAAGGATGCAATCTTAAATGCACTGACAGTCGATATGGCTCTCGGATGCTCTACAAACTCTATGCTGCATCTGCCGGCGATCGCACATGAGATCGGATTTGATTTTGATATTTCCTTTGCAAACCCGATCAGCGAGAAAACACCGAACCTCTGCCACCTTGCACCGGCAGGCCCTACTTACATGGAAGATCTGAATGAAGCAGGCGGTGTTTATGCGGTAATGAAAGAGCTGGCTGATATCGGGCTTTTGAACCTTGACTGCATGACAGTTACAGGAAAGACAGTCGGTGAAAACATCAAGGATGCGGTCAATAAAAACGAAGAGGTCATCAGACCTGTTTCCAATCCATACAGTAAAACAGGCGGTCTTGCAGTCCTGAAGGGTAATCTTGCACCGGACGGCAGTGTTGTAAAACGCTCCGCTGTAGTAGAGGAAATGATGGTACATGAAGGTCCGGCGCGTGTCTTTGACTGCGAGGAAGATGCGATTGATGCGATCAAGAGCGGTAAGATCGTGAAGGGTGATGTGGTTGTGATCCGTTATGAAGGTCCGAAAGGTGGTCCTGGCATGAGAGAAATGCTGAACCCGACTTCTGCCATTGCGGGAATGGGTCTTGGTTCCAGTGTTGCGCTGATCACAGACGGTCGTTTCTCAGGTGCTTCCAGAGGTGCTTCCATCGGCCATGTTTCTCCGGAAGCTGCTGTCGGCGGTCCGATCGCACTTGTCAAAGAAGGCGATATTATCAAGATCAACATTCCTGCCATGACACTGGATGTGGATGTATCCGATGAAGAAATGGAACAGAGAAGAAAAGAATGGGTTCCGAGAGAGCCAAAGGTTACTACAGGCTATCTTTCCAGATACAGAGAGCTGGTAACAAGCGGTAACAGAGGCGCGATCTTAGAGGTGCCAAAGAATAAATAAGCTACACTTGGAGGTATGATGATGCAGTTAACAGGGGCTGAAATCGTAATTGAATGTTTGAAGGAACAGGGGGTTGATACTGTCTTTGGTTATCCGGGCGGTACGATCTTAAATGTATATGATGCACTTTATAAACACGCAGATGAGATCAATCATATTCTGACGTCGCATGAGCAGGGAGCTGCACACGCTGCGGACGGTTATGCACGAGCAACCGGAAAGGTCGGTGTCTGCATGGCAACAAGCGGACCGGGTGCGACCAATCTGGTTACCGGAATCGCAACTGCTTATATGGACAGTATTCCGATCGTTGCGATCACTGCAAATGTTAATTTACCGGCACTTGGAAAGGATTCCTTCCAGGAGGTGGATATCGCCGGTGTGACAATGCCTATCACAAAGCACGGTTATATCGTAAAGGATATCAATGTGCTGGCAGATACGATCCGCAAGGCGTTCCAGATCGCGCAGAGCGGCAGACCGGGACCTGTCCTTGTCGATATCACAAAGGATGTTACGGCAAATACATGTGAATATACGTATCAGCCGGCAGTAAAACCGGTTTATGAGAATAAATACACGGAAGAACAGCTGGACGAAGTTGTGAAACTGATGGAGCAGGCAGAAAAGCCGTATATGTATATTGGCGGCGGTGTGATCCTGTCAGGAGCCAGCGAGCAGGTCAGAGAGCTTGCTAAGAAGCTGGATTGCCCGGTATGTGATACGCTGATGGGCAAGGGCGCATTTGACGGCTATGATGATATGTACACAGGCATGATCGGTATGCACGGTACAAAGACATCCAATCTCGGTGTTTCCGAGTGTGATCTTCTGATAGCGCTCGGTGCCCGCTTTTCCGACCGCGTGATCGGAGATCCGAAGACCTTCGCGGCAAATGCAAAAATCGTACATATTGATATTGATGCGGCTGAAGTCAATAAAAATATCAGAACGGATGCTTCGCTTGTCGGTGATCTGAAGGATGTTCTGGCAGAAGTAAACCAGAAGCTTTCCCAGAAGTCTCATCCGGAGTGGAAAGCGCATATACTGGATCTGAAGAAAAAATATCCGCTGGATTACAATCATGATGTACTGACCTGTCCTTATGTGATCGAGCAGATCGATCAGGCAACAAAGGGAGAAGCGATCATTTCCACGGATGTCGGACAGCATCAGATGTGGGCTGCCCAGTATTATCATTATACAAAGCCGCGCACCTTCTTAAGCTCCGGCGGACTTGGTACAATGGGCTATGGTCTGGGTGCCTGCATCGGTGCCAAAGTGGGACGCCCGGATAAGATCTGCATCAATATTGCAGGTGACGGCTGTTTCCGTATGAACATGAATGAGCTGGCAACAGCAAGCCGTTACAACATCCCGATCATTCAGGTTGTGATCAATAATGCCGTGCTCGGAATGGTACGTCAGTGGCAGACATTGTTCTACGGACAGAGATATTCCCAGACTGTTCTGAAGGATAAAGTAGATTACTGTAAGGTGGCTGAGGCACTCGGCTGTCAGGCATATCGTGTAACCAGAAAAGAAGAAGTACTTCCGACGATCAAAAAGGCAATTGCAGCAAATGCACCGGTTCTGATCGAGTGCGTGATAGATCCTGATGATAAAGTATTCCCAATGGTTCCGGCGGGGAAACCGATTGATGAAGTATTCGACGAAAAGGATATGGAAAAATAAATTCTATGAAAAGAATTCTTATGATCTTATTTGTCATTCTGATTGTATTGCCTGCGGCGCTCATTGGGGGCTGCTATGGTGCGATCCGCTTTCAGTACCGGGAGACATTTATGCCCGGGCTGTTTGTGAATGGTGTCTACGCAGCGGATATGACTCCGCAGCAGATGAATGACAAGCTGAAAGAGAATGCGCTGCTTCCGACCTGCATCATTACGGATGCAGAAGGAGAAGAGCATTCTTTTTCGATGGAGGAAGCGGGATTTCGGGAAGATTATCTGGCAGAACTGCAGAATCTGCACGAAACCCAGTCTGTACTGAAATTTGTGAACTGGTTTTTAGAAAACGGCAATGTTTCTTATCAGGAGAAACAGCTTCTGCCGGATATTTCTTATGACCATAACAAGCTGACCGCTTATCTGGACGGCTGCAGTTATCTGAAGGACAACTCAGAAGATAAAAACAGAGTGATCGAGATCCGCAGAAATACGGATGGCTATTATCTGTACGATGAAACACAGAATCTGCTCAATCATGAAAAAGCCGTACAGGCGATCGAAAAAGCACTCGATGCACAGGAATATGAGATCGATCTGGCAAAAGCAGACTGCTATGAAACCTTTGCCTATACGAGTCAGATGAAACAGACGCTTGCGCTCTGGGATGCGTTGTCCCCGTATATGAATACGGAGATCACGTATGAGAGCAGTCAGGGTGATTATGTGATCGACCGTAAAAAGGTAAGCAATCTTCTGGCACAGGAAGATGGAAAGCTGCTTTTAGATGATGTGGGAAAGCCGTACCTGGATGAAAAACTGATGCAGGAGATGGTAGAGGAGCTTGCGGAACACTTAAATACAGTCGGAAAGCCAAGATCTTTCCGGGCAACGCGTGGCGTGACCGTTACGGTCGAAACAGGCACATATGGCTGTAAGATTGATGAAGATGAAGAGCTTGCGCATCTTTATGCTGCGGTGCCAAGTGGCAGAGTGGAGACAAGAACGCCGGTTTACAAGCAGGTCAGCTATACGGGGATCGATGGACTGGATGATATCGGTTCCACCTACATAGAAGTCGATATGACCGACCAGATGATGTATTATTACGTGAATGGCAGGCAGGAGCTTTCCACGCCTGTTGTAACGGGAAATACAAGTCTGGGTCGTGGAACGCCGCAGAAGGTATGTTATATTTATTTTAAGCAGAGAAACCGTGTGCTGCGCGGGGAGGATTATGCAACACCGGTCAGCTACTGGATGGCGGTCTATGGAAATATTGGCATCCATGATGCGACATGGCGGCGCAAATTCGGCGGCAGTATATATAAAACAGGCGGCTCTCACGGCTGTATCAATACGCCGTTTGATGAGGTCAGTAAACTATATGATATGGCGGAGGTCGGAACCCCGGTCATTATTTTCTATTGACGCGGTGAAGCGAAAAAGGTAGAATAATTAAGATGTTGATAAAATAATCTGCCATATCTGGCAGAAACAGGAGGAGAAAAAAGTGTCTAGAGTTTATAACTTTTCGGCAGGTCCGGCAGTTTTACCTGAAGAAGTATTAAAAGAAGCTGCAGATGAAATGTTAGATTACAGAGGAACCGGTATGTCGGTTATGGAGATGAGCCACAGATCCAAAGCCTACGATACCATTATCAAGGAAGCCGAATCGGATCTGAGAGAGCTTATGAACATTCCTGACAACTATAAAGTATTATTCCTGCAGGGCGGTGCAAGCCAGCAGTTTGCCATGATCCCGATGAACCTGATGAAGAATAAAAAAGCAGGTTATATCGTAACAGGTCAGTGGGCAAAGAAAGCTTATCAGGAAGCTAAGATCTACGGTGATGCGATCGAGCTTGCTTCTTCCGCAGACAAGACATTTTCTTACATACCGGACTGCTCCGATCTGGATATTCCGGAAGATCTTGATTATGTTTATATTTGTGAGAACAATACCATTTACGGTACAAAATACAAAAAACTCCCGAATACAAAGGGACATACACTCGTAGCGGATGTTTCATCCTGCTTCTTATCAGAGCCTGTTGATGTAACAAAATACGGCGTGATCTACGGCGGCGTACAGAAGAACATCGGTCCTGCAGGTGTTGTTATCGTGATCATCAGAGAAGACCTGATCACAGAAGATGTTCTGCCGGGCACACCAACCATGTTAAAGTATAAGATCCATGCAGATGCGCAGTCTCTGTACAATACACCACCGGCTTACGGCATTTATATCTGCGGTAAGGTATTTAAGTGGCTTAAGAAGATGGGCGGTCTGGAAGTGATGAAGGAGCGCAACGAGAAGAAGGCAGAAGTGCTGTATGATTTCCTTGACGAGAGCAAGTTATTCAAAGGAACTGTTGTAAAGGAAGACAGATCCCTGATGAACGTACCGTTCGTAACAGGTGATGCAGATCTGGATGCCAAATTTGTAAAAGAAGCAAAAGAAGCCGGTTTTGAAAATCTGAAGGGGCACAGAACAGTCGGTGGTATGCGTGCATCTATCTACAACGCAATGCCATACGAAGGTGTTGTAAAGCTGGTAGAGTTTATGAAAAAATTCGAGGCAGAGAACTTAAAATAAAGGTGTAGAAAAGAGGGATTTTTATGTTTCAGTATTATTGTTTAAACCCGATCGCGCAGGTTGGACTGGACGGTTTCGGTGCAGATTATAAAAAAACAGAAGATATCAAGGAAGCGGATGGTGTTTTAGTCAGAAGTGCAGCCATGCATGATATGGAGTTACCTGAAAAGCTGCTTGCTGTTGCAAGGGCCGGTGCAGGTGTCAATAATATCCCGCTTGATAAATGTGCGGAAAAAGGTATCGTCGTATTCAATACACCCGGTGCAAATGCCAATGGTGTAAAGGAGCTTGTGCTGGCAGGTATGCTGCTTGCAAGCCGTGATATCGTTGGTGGTATCGAATGGGTAAAATCCGATAAAGATGACGAAGGCATTGCAAAAGCACAGGAAAAGGAAAAGAAGAAATTCGCAGGTACTGAGATCGCAGGCAAAAAGCTTGGTATCATCGGTCTTGGTGCGATCGGTGTCAAGGTTGCAAATGCAGCGATCCATTTGGGTATGGAAGTATATGGCTATGATCCATACTTATCCGTTAATGCAGCATGGAACCTGAACCGCAGCGTAAAGCATGTATTAAACGTAGAAGAGATCTACGCAGAATGTGATTTCATCACGATTCACGTACCGCTTCTGGATTCTACAAAGGGCATGATCAATGCAGAAGCCATTTCCATGATGAAGGATGGCGTAGTGATCCTGAACTATGCACGTGACATCTTAGTGGATGAGCCTGCTTTATTAAAAGCAATCGAATCCGGTAAGGTAAAGAGATATATGACGGACTTTGCAAATCCGACTGTTGCAGGTCAGCCGGGCTGTATCGTAACACCGCATCTTGGCGCTTCCACAGAAGAATCAGAAGATAACTGTGCAGTCATGGCTGTTGCAGAACTTTCCGATTATCTGGAAAACGGCAATATCAAAAACAGTGTAAACTATCCGGCTCTTGACATGGGCGTCTGCGCACAGGCAAGCCGTGTAGCAATTTTCCATAAAAATGTTGCCAACATGATCACAAAGTTTACAGCAACTTTTGGAGATCAGGGCATGAACATCACCGATATGATGAACAAATCAAGAGGTGAAGTTGCCTATACCATGATGGATTTAGAGCAGCCTGTGACAGAGGATATCGTCGAGAAGTTGAAGAACATCGAAGGCGTGTTCCGTGTTCGTGTGGTAAAATAGATGTTTTTATAAATTGTAATATTTAAGGTGTAAAATAATACGCAGGAAGCCTTATATAAAAGCAATCACGTTTGCCTGCCCTGCGATTTATCTCGTTCCCATTTTACCGGGCTCCCGTCACGTAAAAGCTTTGTGATCGCTCGCTCCGGTAAAGGGAACGATAAATCTCGGTCGGCTACACTATCGATTGCTTTTTATATAGGGCTTCCTGCTTTATTGTTCTATCAATATTAATAATAAATATTGCAGTCATTATTATTTTATCTTTTTTTACACAGTTAAATATATACAGAAAATGGGTATTTCCTATAATGAGCAATCGATAGCGTAGACGACCGAGATTTGCAAAGCACTTGCCGTGCGGAGAGACCGCTACGCTTTCTAGCGGCCGGAGCACGTGCAATATGTGCTTTGACAAATCGCAGGGGAGTCAAGTGTGATTGCGGTTATAGGAAATACCCATTTAGAGTATATGATACTTTATGGAATGATTACATTTTAAGTAGCGAGCCGAGATCCACGGTATCCGCCTGCTCTCTGGCAGCTTTCTCTGCCGCAGCCTGCGAGGAAAGATCCATATAACGGACGAGCACGTCGGAAATCTCACATCCGTCTTCATTGGCAATCTTCATAAATATCGGTTTCAATTTATCAATCTGCTGCGAGGTAGTAGCGGTCGCACGCTGATTCGGATCACTGTTGATCGATTTCTTGTTGATATAGGCAGTGATACGATCTAAAAATGCCTGATCTTCTTTTGTCATAACAAACCATCCTTTCTTTGTGAAACACATCTTATCATTTTTCACATGCACTGTCAAAAAAGTTTACTTACCCTGCCAAATTTGCTATACTATACATGTTATATAAAATTATCACTTACAGGAGAACATGATGGCAGATATCAAACCATTTTGCAGTATCAGACCGGGAAAGGGATTGGAAGCGAATGTAGCAGCACTTCCGTATGATGTCTATAACAGACAGGAAGCCAAAGAAGCTGTGAAAGGCAATCCGCTTTCCTTTTTAAATATCGACAGAGCGGAAACAGGGCTTGCAGACGAGGTGGACACCTATGATCCAAAGGTGTACGAGCGGGCACAGCAGCTTTTGACCGGTCAGATCGCGGATGGAACCTATATACAGGATGAGAAGCCGTGCTATTACTTATATGAGCTGACGATGCAGGGAAGAAGCCAGACCGGTATCGTAGCCTGTGCAAGTGTGGATGATTACCTGTCAGGCGTGATCATGAAGCATGAAAATACGCGTGCGGAAAAAGAAGCGGACAGGATCCGTCATGTAGACACGCTCTCTGCCCAGACAGGGCCGATCTTTCTGGCATATCGGACAGATGATGCACTTGAACAGATCAAACAGACAGAGAAACAGAACATGCCATATGCGGATTTTACTTCCGAAGACGGGATTAGACATCGGATGTGGCAGATTACAGATGTTGACCGAATCAGTCAAATTCAAAATTGCTTTGCAAATATGGAGAAAATCTATATTGCGGATGGGCATCACCGCTGTGCTTCCGCAGTAAAAGTATCTTTGAAACGACGCGAAGAAAACCCAGGCTATACGGGAAACGAAGAATTCAATTATTTCCTTTCCGTTTTATTTGCGGAGTCGGAGCTGCATATCATGGACTATAACAGAGTGGTAAAAGATCTGAACGGACTTTCGCCGGAGGCGTTTCTGGAAAAAGTCAGAGAGAAATTTACAGTGCATCTGAACGGTGATGGGACAGAGGCTGTACACTGTGACAGAAAAGGTATGTTTGGCATGTATCTGGAGAACCGGTGGTATGTGCTTACACAGATCGGGAAGAAAAGCGAAGATCCTGTGGAAGCACTGGATGTTTCTGTATTGCAGAATGACCTTCTGGCACCGATCTTAAATATCCGGGATCCAAAAACGGATCACCGCATTGACTTTGTGGGAGGCATACGTGGGCTGGCAGAGCTGGAGCGGCGCTGTCACACAGACTGTCAGGCGGCTTTCTGCCTGTATCCGACTTCCATGGAGGAGCTGTTTGCCGTAGCAGACGCAGACCGTCTGATGCCACCAAAGTCCACATGGTTTGAACCAAAGCTGAGAAGTGGATTATTTATACATAAAATATAATGATGCCAGAGTCAAAAGGTCTAAAACCACGTGAGCATCAAAGCCGGGGCTTTTGACCCCGACATCATATAATAATTGCAAATAGGTAAAAGCAGAGAAATGCCTGCAATGAAATGGGAGGATGTTACATGACAAAGAAATTATACAAACTGATGAACTGGGCAGATGTGGAAGGTATTGTGTATGCGGAGGAGGATGATCCGCACAGATTGCTCGGTCCTCATGTAAGAGGCATGAATACCATGATCCAGTTCTTTTATCCGGGCGCGGTCAGTGCTGTGATCGTGATCGGTAAAAACAGATATGCCATGGAGCTTGCTGATGAAGAGGGGTATTTTGCAGCGCTTGTTCCAAAGGCAGAGAAAACAGACTGTTATACCGTGGAAGTACGGATGCAGGACGGACAGATCAAGGAAGTATGTGATCCCTATTGTTTTGGACCTGTGATCACAAAAAAAGATACAGAAAAATTCAACCATGGAATCCATTATAATGTATACGACATTCTGGGCGCACACCCGATGAAGATCAACGGCATTTCCGGTGTTCACTTTGCAGTCTGGGCACCAAATGCCATGCGTGTCAGTGTTGTAGGGGATTTCAACGGATGGGACGGTAGATTTCATCAGATGCGCCGCCTGTGGGACAGCGGTATTTTTGAACTCTTTATTCCGTGTGCCAATGTCGGAGATAATTATAAGTATGAGATCAAATTAAAAGGCGGAAAGACCTTTTTAAAGGCAGATCCTTACGGAAATCAGGCGCAGCTCCGCCCAAACACTGCTTCTGTTGTGGCAGATCTTTCCAAGTTTAAATGGTCGGATGAAAACTGGCTGGCAGATAGAAAGAATTTCAAACCGGAAAAGGAAGCAATATCTGTTTACGAAGTATATCTCGGTTCCTTTGCAAGAGGCGAGAATGGATCGTATGTAAATTACAGAGAACTGGCACCGAAGATCATTTCCTATGTGAAGGAAATGGGCTATACACACATTGAACTGATGCCTGTTATGGAGCACCCGCTCGACGCTTCCTGGGGCTATCAGGTAATTGGTTACTATGCACCGACTTCCCGTTATGGTTCTCCGGAAGATTTTATGTTCTTTATGAATGAGATGCACAAGCATGGGATTGGTGTTATCTTCGACTGGGTTCCGGCGCATTTCCCGAAGGACGAACAGGGACTGGCAACCTTTGACGGAACATGCCTGTATGAGCATGCTGACTGGAGACAGGGATGTCATCCGCATTGGGGAACTCTTATTTACAATTATGGCAGACCTGAAGTGAAGAACTATCTGATCGCCAATGCATTGTTCTGGATCAATGTATTCCATGCGGACGGAATCCGTATGGACGCTGTGGCATCTATGCTCTATCTGGATTACGGCAAGAACGAAGGCGAATGGATCCCGAATATTTACGGTGGAAAGGAAAATCTGGAAGCAATCGAATTTTTAAAGCATCTGAACAGTGTGATCCATAAGCAGAAGGACGGCGTTATCACGATCGCAGAAGAATCGACTGCATGGCCGAAGGTAACAGAGCCTGTTGAAAAGGACGGACTTGGTTTTGATCTGAAATGGAATATGGGCTGGATGAATGATTTTACGGGCTATATGCATCTGGATCCTTATTTCAGAGGCCAGCACCATGGTGAGCTGACCTTCAGTATGATCTACGCATACAGTGAAAAATTCATGCTGGTACTTTCCCATGATGAGGTTGTGCACGGCAAATCTTCCATGATCGGCAAAATGCCGGGCGAGATTCCGGATAAGTTTAAAAACCTGCGTGCAGCCTACGGCTTTATGATGGCACATCCGGGCAAAAAGCTGCTGTTCATGGGTCAGGACATTGCAGAGTTTGATGAATGGAATGAGAACAGAAGCGTGGAATGGGAGCTTTTGCAGTATGACCAGCATAAACAGATGCAGGAATATGTTAAGAAACTGAACAGCATGTACAGGGAATACCCTGCGTTATATGCGGAGGATAACGATCCGGAAGGCTTTGAATGGATCAATAATATTTCCGCAAATGAAAATGTTATTGTATTTTTGCGGAAAACAGGAAAGGATAAGGATACCCTGCTGGTTGTCTGCAACTTTGCCAATGAAAAACGGACAGATTACAAGATCGGTGTTCCGTATCCGGGCAAATATAAGGAAATTCTGAATTCCGATGCGCGTAAGTTTGGCGGCGAAAATGATATCAATGTAAGAGCCATTGCATCAAAAGAAGATGAATGTGACGACAGAGAAGACAGTATCCGTATCAAAATGCCGGCGTTAAGCATGCAGATATTCAGCTATACACCTTTTACAGCAAAGGAAAAGGCAGAGATTGAACGCCTGAAGGAAGAAGAAAGACAGAGAAAACTGGAGCAGGAAAAACTGGAGCAGGCAAAGGCAGCGGAGACAGAAGCACGAAAACTGGCAGATGAAGCCAAGGAACAGGCGAAACGTGCACAGGAAGAAGCCAAGGAAGCCCTGAAACGTGCCATGGAAGAAGCCAAATATGCGGAAGAACTGGAAAAAGAAGCACGCGAGCTGGAAGAAGAGGCATTAAAACGGAAACAGGAAAGTGAAAAGGTAAAAGAAGAAGCAAAATTCCTGTAAAATGCCATGGTAGAAAATAACAGAGGTAATGAAAATGAATGATGCAGTAACAGAAGTGATGGACAATGCGGTTGCAGATGTGACAAATGCCGTAGGTGATGCTGTTCCGACAGATGTAACGGAAAAGATCGGTTTTGTTGAGCGGTATTTGAATGAACTGCCGCAGAAAGCATTGAACCTGGGAATCCGTGTAGTACTTGCGCTTGTTTTTTTCTTCGTTGGTGTGCAGGTGATCAAACTGATCCGCCGTATTGTCAAGAAGTCCCTGAAACGTGCAAATGCTGATCTTGGTGTGATCCAGTTTCTGGATTCGCTGATCAAGGCAATCCTGTATATGATTCTTTTGTTTTTGATCGCATCGGGTTTTGGACTGGATGCAACCAGTGTTGTGGCAGTGGTCGGTTCTGCCGGTGTGGCACTTGGTCTTGCCCTGCAGGGAAGTCTTTCCAACTTTGCAGGTGGTGTGCTGATCCTGTTATTAAAACCATTCCGCGTTGGGGATTACATCATTGAAGACAATAAAGGAAATGAAGGAACCGTTAAGGAAATCCAGCTTTTTTACACGAAGCTGTTGACACCGGATGATAAAGTGATCATTCTGCCGAATGGCACACTTGCCAATACATCCCTGACCAATGTGACTGCAACAGATATCCGCCGCCTGGATCTTTCGGTCGGTATTTCCTATACGGCAGATCTGAAAAAAGCAAAAGAGATCGCCATGCAGGAGCTTACAGCGGATACTGCCTGTCTGAAAGAGAAGGAAAAAGATGTCTTTGTCAATAACCTCGGTGATTCAGCAGTAGAGCTGATCGTGCGCTGCTATGTTAAAAATGAGGATTACTGGCCGGCGCGTGGCAGGCTGTTGGAAAAAGTGAAGCTTGCTTATGATGCGAACGGCATTGAAATACCGTTTAATCAGCTGGATGTGCATGTTGATCGGGAATTGGAGAAATAAAAAAGAAAACAGTTGCATTCTGCTTCCGTTTTCGATATAATACATTTTTGTAAGCGTAAGTTTACAGGATGTATGCTGAAATAGCTCAGTTGGTAGAGCACTTCACTCGTAATGAAGGGGTCGTGGGTTCGAGTCCCATTTTCAGCTTTTTATGTAGCCTCAGTCATGTTCGCATGTCTGAGGTTTTTTTGTATGGCGACGAGGAAAATGCACGCATTTATGTGGTGCATATGACAACCTCTGATCAGAGTGGGATTTGCAGAGTATAGCTCTTCTCTGCGTCATACAGCTGATATTGTTTATATCTTCACACTGAGCCGGCGTTCAATCATCTGGATCAGGCTGTACAGACAGACGGCTATGAAACAGAGAATCAGAATACACAGGATCAGCCAGTCGAGCTTAAAAACCTGGCTGGCATAAATGATCAGATATCCCAGTCCCTGTCTGGCAGCTAAAAATTCCCCAATCATAACACCTACAAGCGCAAGCCCGATATTGACCTTCATGTTGCTCAGAATTGTTTCGCGGGCGGCTGGCAGAACGACCATAAAGAAGATATGTCTTTTTTTTCCACCCAGAATACGGATCAACTTTTGTTTTTCAGAATCGGTATTTTTAAAGCAGGTATACAAATTGATGATACAGCCGAAAATTGCAACGGAAATTCCCGCGATCACGATTGTGCGGATCCCTGTTCCGAGCCAGACGATGATGAGTGGTGCAAGTGCTGACTTTGGCAGGGAATTGAGAAGTACAAAAACCGGTTCCACAACACTGGACATTGTCTGAAAACGCCAGAGCAGTGAGGCGACCAGTACAGATCCGATCATGATAATGAAAAAGCTCAGGATTGTTTCATATAAGCTCACACCAATATGCATAAATAACTGATTATTTTTTGTCATTTCCAGAAAGCACCTTGCGACCCTTGTCGGGCAACTGTAAAAAAAGACATCGATAAGACCACATCTTGCGGTGATTTCCCATATTGCAAGAAAACCAAGCAACACAAGAATACGCGAAATGCGGATCAGGAGCTTCCTCTTTTTTTCGACCTGTAAAAAGAGAAGCTGGTTTTGGCTCATGTTGTATTAAGCTCCTTCCATATAAGATTGAAATAAGTGGAAAATTCGGGCAGGTTCCGTATTTCCAGAGAGGAGAGGCCTGTATTTTGGAATGGCAGAACAAATTCCTTTACGATCGTTGCCGGCCGCTTGCTCAGAACGAGGACACGGCTGGACAGACTGATGGCTTCTCCGATGTCATGGGTAACAAGAACAGCTGTTTTTCCTTCCTTTTGTATGATTTTTCCGATATCGTCTGCTGCATTCAGACGGCTCTGGTAATCCAGTGCACTGAATGGTTCATCCAGATATAAGAGCTCGGGTTTCATGGCAATCGTGCGGATCAGCGCTGCACGTTGGCGCATACCGCCGGATAACTGGGATGGTTTTTTATGAGCAAAGGAATCAAGCTGATAACGTGTAAGCAGGGTGTGAAGATATTCCTTGCATGCATTGTCCAGACAATGATTGATCTTTGGCCCAAGACAGACATTATCCCAGATATCATACCATTCAAGCAGGTGATCCTGCTGCAGCATATACCCGTAAAAGGACTGAGTTCCCTTTTGCTTATAGTGAATTTTGATACTACCTTCCTCCGGACTTAAAATGCCGGTTAACAGACCAAGTAAAGTGGATTTTCCACAACCGCTTGGACCTACAATGGAGACAAATTCTCCTTTATGGATCCGGAAGCTGACAGACTTTATGACAGAAATTTCTCCCGTATGAGTGTGATAGGAAAAAGATAGATCGTTGCATTCCAATAATAACAAGACACAGATCCTGCCACTTCTTTTTTATTAGGATATGTGTGCAAAGCAGGAAAGGTGAGTGCGGAAAAAGAATTATTCTGCCCAAAAGCACAGAAAGGTATTGCAAACAAAGTCATTTTTGATTAAAATTAAATTTGAATTTTACATTCATACAGGAAATACGGAGGTAAGACAAATGGCACAGCTTTGGGGCGGTCGCTTTACAAAGGATACAGATCAGCTTGTATACAATTTTAATGCATCGATCTCATTCGATCAGAAGTTTTTTCATCAGGATATAGAGGGCAGCATTGCACATACCGTAATGCTTGCAAAGCAGAAGATATTGACAGAAGAAGAAAAGGATGCGATCGTAAAGGGGCTGACCGGGATCCGGGAAGATGTGGATGCAGGGAAGCTGCAGATCACAAGTGCCTATGAAGATATCCACAGCTTTGTGGAGGCAAATCTGATCGACCGGATCGGAGATGCAGGGAAGAAGCTGCATACAGGCAGAAGCAGAAACGATCAGGTTGCACTGGATATGAAGCTCTATACGAGAGATGAAATTCCTAATGTCGATGATCTTTTAAAAGATCTTCTTGCAGAGCTCCTTATTATTATGAAGGAAAACACAGAGACTTATATGCCGGGCTTTACCCATCTGCAGAAAGCACAGCCGATCACACTGGCACATCATATGGGTGCTTATTTTGAAATGTTCAAGCGTGACAGAAGCCGTATGGCAGATATTTATAAAAGAATGAATTATTGTCCGCTCGGAAGCGGCGCACTTGCCGGGACAACCTATCCGCTCGACAGAGAGTATACTGCCTCATTGCTCGGCTTTGAAGGCCCGACACTGAACAGTATGGATTCTGTGGCTGACAGAGATTATCTGATTGAGTTTTTAAGTGCACTTTCCACGATCATGATGCATCTGAGCCGTTTTTCGGAAGAGATTATTATCTGGAACTCCAATGAATATAAATTTATAGAGATCGATGATGCCTATTCGACCGGAAGCAGCATTATGCCGCAAAAAAAGAATCCGGATATTGCCGAGCTGGTCCGCGGAAAGACGGGACGCGTTTATGGCGCACTGATGTCACTTCTGACAACAATGAAAGGTATTCCGCTTGCCTATAATAAAGATATGCAGGAAGACAAGGAACTGACCTTTGATGCGATTGATACCGTGAAAGGCTGTCTGGCACTTTTCACAGGCATGATCCGTACAATGAAATTCAATAAAGATATTATGGAAAAAAGTGCAATGCATGGCTTTACCAATGCGACGGATGCAGCTGATTATCTGGTAAAACACGGAGTTCCGTTCCGTGATGCCCATTCGATCATCGGACATCTTGTGCTGACCTGTATCGAAAAGGGAAAAGCCATTGATGAAATGAGCATTGAAGAGCTCAAAGAAATCAGTGATGTGTTTGAGCCGGACATTTACGATGCGATTTCTTTAAAGACATGTGTGGAAAAGAGACTGACGATCGGTGCACCGAGCAAGACTTCCATGGAGCAGGCAATCGCAGCATATGAGGCATATCTTAAAGAATAGAAACGAAACAGTGAATTCCCGGTCACAGGCCGGTGATAATAAAAAATACGAGGAGAAGAAAAATGAGTGATAAGTTAAAAGTCGGTATCTTAGGTGGAACAGGTATGGTAGGACAGCGTTTTATTTCGTTGCTCGAGAATCATCCATGGTTTGAGGTAACAACAATTGCAGCAAGCCCACGTTCTGCAGGTAAGAAATATGTGGAAGCTGTCGGTGACAGATGGAAAATGGATACACCAATGCCTGAAAACGTAAAAGATATTGTTGTTATGAATGTAAATGAAGTAGAGGCAGTTGCTTCTCAGGTTGATTTTGTGTTTTCCGCAGTTGATATGTCCAAGGATGAGATCCGTGCGATCGAAGAGGCATATGCCAAGACAGAAACACCTGTTGTTTCCAACAACTCCGCACACAGATGGACACCGGATGTTCCGATGATCATTCCGGAGATCAATGATAACCATACAGATGTGATCGAGTTCCAGAAGAAGAGACTCGGTACAACAAAGGGCTTCATCGCCGTAAAACCAAACTGCTCTATCCAGAGCTACGCTCCGGTTTTATATGCATGGAGAGAGTTCGAGCCATATGAAGTAGTTGCTACAACATACCAGGCAATCTCAGGTGCAGGTAAGACCTTTAAAGACTGGCCTGAAATGGTTGGCAATATCATCCCTTACATCGGTGGAGAGGAAGAAAAGAGTGAACAGGAACCGCTTCGTGTATTCGGTAAAGTAGAAAACGGTGTGATCGTAAAGGCAGAAGAGCCAAAGATCACATGTCAGTGTATCCGTGTCCCTGTACTCAACGGTCATACAGCAGCTGTATTTGTAAAATTCAAAAAGAAACCAACGAAAGAACAGCTGATCGAAAAGCTTGAAAGCTACAGCGGTGCTCCGCAGGCACTCAAGCTGCCAAGCGCTCCAAAGCAGTTTATGCGTTACATGACAGAAGATAACAGACCACAGGTAACAGAAGATGTCAATTATGAAAACGGAATGGGAATTTCTATCGGACGTATCCGTGAAGACAGCATTTATGATTACAAATTCGTTGGCCTTTCTCATAACACAGTACGTGGAGCGGCAGGTGGGGCTGTGCTTTGCGCTGAGCTGTTAAAAGCAAAGGGATTTATCACGAAAAAATAAGCTGCGCTGCAGTATATTTGGGGTGTATAAGAATGAATGAGATGCATTATCAGTTGGATCTTCTGACTGCAATGAATCAAAAGCTAATGGGCAATGAAAAGATGTTCCGCATGATCTGCGGAACATCTTCCAATGCCTTTTTATATTACATATTTTCCGAAGACCGCTTTGAAATGCTTGGATTGTGGCAGCATTATTTTGATTTTCCGATCCGTTCCGCTTCAGATCTGCATAAGCTGATCAACTGCGCAAAGGCAGAGTATATTTCTGAACTGGAAGAAGCTCTTTTCTGTGAAAATAAGCACAAAGAGTCGCAGATCGTGGAATGTGAGATGCAGGATAAGAAGTGGCTTGAATTTGAGGTAACGGTCACTTACAGCGAAACGGATGAGCCAAGTGAAAAAATCATCAGAATCCGGGATGTGACAAAACGGAAGAAACAGACGGAAGAACTCAAATATATGGCGTATTATGATTCTTTGACAGGTTTGTACAACCGGAATTATTTTGTCAGGATACTCAGTGAATGGGTTCGGAAAGCCCAGACTGAAAAAGCAACGATCGACGTGCTCTGCATCCGGATGGATGATTTCAAACGGATCAATGATTCCATGGGAATGATTGCAGGGGATGAGATTCTGCAGGCATTTGGGCTTTTTTTACGGGATCTGCAAAGCGAGGATATCATAGTATCCCATTTTAATGATGATATCTATTATCTTGCTATTTATAATCCGTACGGAAATCACAATGTTGATGCTGTATACAGGAAAATAGGCCAGAGAACGGAACAGCCGTTTCAGATGATGGGAAACATTGAACAGAAAATCACAGTCAGTATCGGTGTTGCCAATTATCCGGAATCGGCCAGAAATTCTTTGGAGATCATCAATTGTGCGGAAATCGTACAGTCGCAGAAAAAAGAGTCCGGAACAAACAGCATTGCCTATTTTGAAGCTCCCATTCTGACGGATTTTATTGAAAACATCCAGATCGAGAATAAACTGAAAGAAGCAATTGAGGATCATGCATTTGAATTGTATTATCAGCCGCAGTATGATGCAGGTTCCAAAAAACTGCGTGGCGTAGAGGCATTGATCCGCTGGCGCGGACAGGATGGCAAATTTGTCAGCCCGGCAGTTTTCATTCCGCTTGCGGAAAAAGACGGATTGATCGTTCAAATCGGTAACTGGGTACTCGAGGAAGGTATCCGGGTCTACGCAGACTGGTATCGGAAATATGGATATCCGATGGTATTGTCTTTAAATATCTCAGCACTGCAATATAAAAAAGCGGATTTTGTGCATCATCTGCTGGTGTTGATTGAAAAGTATCAGGTTGATCCTGCTCTGATCGAATTGGAAATAACGGAAAGCGTACTGATCGAAGATTTTAATTCAGTGGTGGATAAGCTGAATACCCTGAAGGAATATGGAATTAAAATTTCCTTAGATGACTTTGGAACCGGCTTTTCTTCTCTTTCTTATCTGAAGGGGCTTCCTATCGATACATTAAAAATCGATAAGTCTTTTATTGATACAGTTATCAATGATCACCCGACGCGTGTAATTACAGAATCCATTATTGCGATGGTAAAGAAGCTTGGCTGTGAAACAGTGGCGGAAGGTGTGGAGACACAGGAGCAGTATGATTATCTGAAGGCAGTCAACTGTGATAACATACAGGGATTTCTGCTTGGCAAGCCTATGCCAGCAGAAGGCGTTGAAAAAATACTTTCTTCCATAAAAAAATGAGAGGATGCATATGCTGAAAGGAAGAGAACGCGAACTTGCATATCTGAATAAAGAATACCAAAGCGGTTCTGACAGGCTGCTTGTTTTGTATGGACAGAAGGATGTTGGGAAAACTGCACTTCTGGCTGCTTTTACGGAAGACAAAAAGGCCTTTTACTATCAGGCTGAAGAAGGCAGTGAGAGACAACAGCTTTATCTGCTTGGCAGACAGCTGCAGCGGATTGGCTTTTCACTGCCATTATATCCGACTTATGAGGAAGTTTTTCAGTGTCTGGATCGGAAACTGCTGGTAATAGATGAGTTTCAGTATCTGCTCAAGACCGGAAATGGTTTTGTACAGGCTCTTGATTCATTTCTTCAGAATAAAACAGACCCCTGTATGGTGCTATTATGCAGTTCCTCTATTTCTTTTGTGGAAAATCATATGGTTGCAAAACTGGGAAAACTGGCACATAAGCTGACCGGCTTCTTAAAATTGAAGGAATTGCAGCTTTGGGATGTTGCAGCATATTTCCCGGACTATTCCCGGGAAGACTGTGTGAAGGTTTACGCCATTTTAGGTGGTCTGCCCGGACTATGGCAGGCGTTTGATCCTACTGTTTCTGTTTCGGAAAATATTTGCAGGGTTCTTCTTTCCCCAGGTGGAAGACTACGGGAAGAAGGAGCGCATATTGTCAGCAGACAGCTTCGGGAATGCGGTGTCTACTTTTCGATTTTAGGTGCCTTGGCACAGGGCAAAAATAAATTAAATGAATTATATCAGCACACAGGATTTTCAAGGGCGAAGATCAGTGTATATTTGAAAAATCTTATGGAGCTGGAGCTGGTGGAAAAGGTGTTTTCCCTGGATACACCCGGCCGCGATAATCAACGTAAGGCTGTTTATCGTATTTCGCATCCTCTGGTACGTTTCTGGTTTTGTTTTCTGTATGCGGACAGCAGTCTGCTTTTGCGGATGACACCCCTGGCATATTATGAACAGCTGGTAGAGCCGGCATTGACGATTTATTGTGAAAGCTGCTTTTCTAAAGTATGTCAGGAATATATGCAGAGGGAAAACGCAAGGCATTCGCTTCCGATTGAAATCACAGAGTTTGGCAGTTTTGCAGGAAAAGCAGGATCGATCGACTATATCGGGCATAATGAATCCGGACGATATATTGTGGCATTTGCGGATTATAAGGATCCGGTCTTTTTGTATGAAAAATACTTGCAGGCAAAGGCTCTGACAGGGCAGGCGGGGATCCGGCCGGATTATATGTATCTGTTTTCCGGGCACAGTTTTGATGCAAAGCTGGAAGCACTGGAAAAAGAGCTGGATACGCTGATATTGATTAGAATGGATGATTTATAAATATGGGAAAACAGGTTTTTATAGCAGAAAAACCGAGTGTAGCAAGAGAATTTGCGAAAGCATTAAAATATAATATGAAATCGCGAGATGGCTATATGGAGTCTGAGGAAGCAATTGTCACATGGTGTGTCGGACATCTGGTTACTATGAGCTATCCGGAAGCATATGATGAAAAATGGAAAAGATGGACGATCGAACCGCTTCCTTTCATTCCAAAGGAATTCAAATACGAAGTGATCGACGGCGTTAAAAAACAGTTTCAGATCGTCAGCGGTATATTGAACCGGTCGGATGTGGATATTATTTACGTCTGTACCGACTCGGGGCGGGAAGGAGAATACATATACAGGCTTGTGGAAATGCAGGCACATGTGACAGGCAAGGAAAGAAGACGTGTCTGGATCGATTCCCAGACGGAAGAAGAAATCCTGCGTGGCATCCGGGAAGCGAAAGATCTGTCCGCGTATGACAATCTGTGTTCTTCCGCTTATCTGCGGGCAAAAGAAGATTATCTGATGGGCATTAATTTTTCACGCGTGCTGACCTTGAAATATGGGTATAACGTCAAAAAATTTCTGGATCAGGACCGGGTAGTGATCTCGGTCGGCCGTGTCATGACCTGTGTGCTTGGCATGGTAGTGGACAGAGAACGGGAGATCCGTAATTTTGTCAAAACACCGTTTTACCGTGTCCTTGCCAGCCTGCAGATCGGCGATAAGGCAGTGGATGCAGAATGGAGAGCTGTCAAGGGATCTGCTTACTTTGAATCACCGCTTCTGTATAAAGAAAACGGATTCAAAAAGCAGGAAGATGCACAGAAACTGATTGACGCACTAATGCAGCCACAGCCGTTGCAGTTTCAGGTGGTAAAAGCAGAGAAAAAGAAAGAAACGAAAAATCCACCGCTTTTGTTTAATCTGGCGGAGCTGCAGAACGAATGCACCAAGCTGTTTAAGATCAGCCCGGATCAGACACTGCAGATTGTGCAGGAGCTGTATGAAAAGAAGCTGACAACCTATCCGCGTACGGATGCACGTGTGCTTTCCACAGCGGTTTCCAAGGAAATCACAAAAAATATCAGCGGTCTTGCATCGTATCCGGGCGTCGGACCGTATGTGAAATATATTCTGGAAAAGAAAACTTATCAGAATCTGGCAAAGACAAAATATGTCAATGACAAGCAGATCACGGATCACTATGCGATTATTCCGACCGGTCAGGGACTTGCGGCACTTTCTTCATTGCATGCAACGTCTGCAAAGGTATATGAGGTCATTGTCAGACGATTCCTTTCCATTTTCTGCCCGCCGGCTGTTTACCAGAAGATCGCACTTTGCGTGCAGCGTGGCAGCGAACAGTTTTTTGCCAACTTTAAAGTACTTTCGAGCGCAGGGTATCTGGAACTGATGCAGTACAGCTTTGGTAAAAAGACAGAAGAAGCGGAAAAAACAAAGGAAAAAGAGCAGGAGGAAGAAACAGATACCGCTTGTGATGAGAATTTGTTAAAAATACTGTCTTCTCTGAAAAAAAATGATATAATAGACGGGAACGGTTTCTCAATAAAGGAAGGAGAGACTTCACCGCCAAAACGATACAATTCAGGATCGATGATCCTTGCCATGGAAAACGCAGGGCAGCTGATCGAAGATGAAGAACTCAGGGCACAGATCAAAGGAAGCGGGATCGGTACTTCTGCAACAAGAGCGGAGATCCTGAAAAAACTGGTCAATAACAAGTATCTGGCACTGAATAAAAAGACGCAGATCATTACGCCGACGCTGCTTGGTGAGAGTATTTATGAAGTCGTTAACTGTTCTATCCGGTCACTTCTTGATCCAAAGCTTACCGCGAGCTGGGAGAAGGGGCTGACACAGGTCGCAGACGGCGTGATCAGTCAGGATGAATATTTGGAAAAGCTGGAAGGTTTTATCGTCCGCAGAACGGAATATGTCAAACAGACAAACCAGCGCAGTCTGCTGGAGCACAGATTCTGCGAAGCAGCAAAATATTATCCTGCTGTCAAAAATAAAAAATCATAACTTATGGAGGGAAAGCAAATGGAATTATTTCAGGTATCAAAGTATCTTGATGTTGAACACACCATCGCAAAATACATGTTTGATCCGGTGGAGAATCCTTGGGAGGTTCTGCCATCGATCAGCATTTTTATTGAACAGTTGGGGCCGATGCTGCCAAGTGAGGAATTTGAGCAGCGCGGCAGTAATGTATGGATCTCAAAATCAGCAGTCATTGCACCGACCGCTTATATCGGCGGTCCGTGTATCATCGATGCAGGCACGGAAGTCCGTCACTGCGCATTTATCCGTGGCAGTGCGATCATTGGCAAAAACTGCGTGATTGGTAATTCCACAGAGGTTAAGAACAGTATCATCTTTGATGAGGTACAGATCCCGCATTACAATTATGTCGGTGACAGTATTTTAGGCTTCCGTTCCCATCTCGGAGCAGGTGCAATTACATCTAACGTCAAAAACGACAAGAGCAATGTAGAAGTGAATTTTGCACTCGGCAAAATGGATACCAAGCTGCGCAAGTTTGGTGCGATTGTCGGAGATTTTTCCCAGATCGGCTGTAACAGCGTTTTGAATCCCGGTACGATCATCGGCAGAAACTGCAGCATTTATCCGCTTTCCAATGTCAGAGGACTTGTAAATGAAAACTCCATTTATAAGGCACCGGGCAAGGTTGTACAGAAGGTAAAACTCAAGAAGGATCCCAAATAAGTAAAAATGGCTGTTTTCTGCAGAAAACCATGCAGCGTGTATATGGAAAAAAACATAAAAATGACTGGATTTTTTTGTGGAAATATGCGAAAATGATAACGGTGATTTTGACAAAATATACATGTGATATTTTGTTGATAAAATAAAGTACATTTTGAAAGGAGTTTTCACATGATTTATTCAAAAGAAGTGGAAGAAATGTGTCCAGTTGCACAGGGCGTTCATCATGGCTGTGCACCAATCCCAGAAGAAGCAAAATGGGTTCAGGCAAAAGAAGTGAAGGATATTTCTGGCTATACACACGGTATTGGCTGGTGTGCACCACAGCAGGGTGCTTGTAAATTATCCTTAAACGTTAAGGAAGGTATTATCCAGGAAGCTTTAGTTGAGACAATCGGATGTTCCGGTATGACTCATTCAGCAGCTATGGCAGCAGAAATCCTTCCGGGCTTAACAGTTATGGAAGCATTAAATACAGACCTTGTATGTGATGCAATCAACACTGCTATGAGAGAGTTGTTCTTACAGATCGTTTACGGTCGTTCACAGTCTGCCTTCTCTGAAGACGGTCTTGCAATCGGTGCTGGTCTGGAAGATCTTGGTAAAGGAACCCGTTCTATGGTTGGTACTACATACGGAACTCTTTCCAAAGGACCTAGATACCTTGAACTTACAGATGGTTATATTACAGGTATTGCCCTTGACGAAGCTGATGAGATCATCGGTTACAAATATGTAAACTTCGGTAAGATGATGGACTTCATCAAAGCCGGCGATGATGCTGCTACAGCATATGAAAAAGCTTCAGGTCAGTATGGTCGTGTACAGGATGCTGTACGTGTAATTGACCCTAGAAAAGAGTAAGGAATAGGAGGATAAATAGATGGCATTATTTGAATCATATGAAAGAAGAGAGCCTCAGATTCTTGCTGTATTAAAAGAGTATGGCATTAATTCAATTGAGGAATGTAAAGATATTACAATGGCTGCTGGAATCGATGTTTACAGTCTGATCGAAGGCATTCAGCCAATCTGTTTTGAAAACGCAAAATGGGCTTACACAGTAGGTGCAGCAATCGCAATCAAGAAAAACTGCCGCAAGGCTGCTGATGCTGCTGCAGCAATCGGCGAAGGACTTCAGGCTTTCTGTATTCCTGGTTCTGTTGCTGATACACGTAAGGTAGGTCTTGGACATGGTAACCTTGGTAAAATGCTTCTGGAAGAGGATACAGAGTGTTTCGCTTTCTTAGCCGGTCATGAATCATTCGCAGCTGCTGAAGGTGCTATCGGTATCGCAGAAAAGGCTAACAAGGTTCGTCAGAAACCTCTCCGTGTTATCTTAAACGGTCTTGGAAAAGACGCAGCTCAGATCATTTCCCGTATCAACGGATTTACATTTGTTGAGACAGAATATGATCCATATACAAATACAGTAAAAGAAGTATCACGCAAGTGCTACTCTAAAGACGCTGATTCTCCACGTGCCAAGGTTAACTGCTACGGTGCAAACTCTGTTCCGGAAGGCGTTGCAATCATGTGGAAAGAAAATGTAGACGTATCTATCACAGGTAACTCTACAAACCCGACTCGTTTCCAGCATCCGGTAGCCGGTACTTATAAGAAAGAAAGACTTGAAGCCGGTAAGAAGTACTTCTCAGTAGCATCAGGCGGTGGTACAGGACGTACACTTCATCCGGATAACATGGCTGCAGGTCCTGCATCTTATGGTATGACAGATACAATGGGCCGTATGCATTCAGATGCACAGTTCGCTGGTTCTTCATCAGTTCCTGCTCACGTAGAAATGATGGGTCTGATCGGCGCTGGTAATAACCCAATGGTAGGTATGACTGTTTCTACAGCCGTTTCTATCGAAGAAGCTGCAAAGGCTGGTAAATTCTAAATATAGATTTAAAATGTAAATTTTAGGGCTATTCAAACAGAGTATATGTTTGAATAGCCCTATTTTAGATGATATGCCACAAATTATTCCAATAAAAGAATTGAAGAACAAATGTGGTAGGTATTTTTCACCAGCTTGAAAATTATTTGCAAAAGTTATAATTGTTTATAAATACATCCCCGTCACACTGTCATCTTTTTCAAATCCCAGTTCTGCTAATGCGTTATACGCTTTCTTGGCAATCGATTCATTTGCACCCCAGGAAATATTCAAAAGACCATGTCCACCACCAAAACCAATGATAAAAGCATCCTGTGAGTTATCTTCCTGTGTAAGCATAACGGTCAGTGATACAGCGCTTTCAACTCTGTAATAATATTCTTCAAAACAGATAAGAATTGCTTTTCCCCCGGCTTTCTGTACCCGGCAGATCTTGTGAATAGACATTTTGCGGATGAAATCATTCGCCAGCATTGCGAGCGTTGTATTCTCATCACTATTGTTTCGTTTCATGGTTATTACTTCTGACATAGTTAATTCCCCTTTTTGTGTTGATGCATACATGATTTAGCGGTATCATATTGATTGTAACATATTTTTTCTTTACAAACTATAGGAATCACATTTATAATAAGACTATAAATAAGTCTTATTTACAAAAATACAATTCTATTTATCGACAGAGTGAAAAGTAGAAAGGAAAGACTTATGAAGAAAATCAAATATATAATCCATTTTTACCGCTTTATGAATATATTCCGGATGGAGAACCGCATGTGTTCGGTGACAGGGTATATCATTATGGTTCACATGACAAGGAAGGCGGCGACACTTTCTGTATGCTCGATTATGTCTGTTATTCCGCACCGGTAGATGATCTGACGGACTGGCGGTATGAGGGCGTAATTTATCAGGCAAAACAGGATCCGCGTTATCCCGCTCCGCAGTATATGTATGCACCGGATGTGGTACAGGGCAATGATGGTCGTTTTTATCTGTATTACTGCATGGGCGGAGATTATGGACAGGGTGGTTATCAGGGCCCTGTCAGTGTGGCTGTCTGTGATACGCCGGCCGGGCAGTATGAATACCTCGGCGTTGTGAAAAATCCGGATGGCAGTCCCATGCTGAAATATATTTGTTTTGATCCGGCGGTGCTCAATGACGACGGAACGATCCGGCTTTATTACGGAACACAGTATGACTATGAGGAACGCAACGATTTTTTGACAAATGATTTTTACCTGCAGGATGAGATAGAAATGTTCGGACGGAGCCGGGAAGAAATTTTCAGTTATCCGGACAGTATCATGGGACCGGTCATGGCAGTTCTTTCCGATGATATGCTGACGGTAAAGGAAGAAGCAAAGCATATTATTCCGTATCGGGTAAAAGGCACAAGCTTTGAAGCACACCCGTTTTTTGAAGGTTCATCCATGCATAAGGTCGGAAAGAAGTATTATTTTATCTATTCTTCCTGGCAGAATCATGAGCTCTGTTATGCAACGAGTGATCAGCCTGATCGGGACTTTGTTTTCGGCGGAACGATCGTATCCAATGGTGATATCGGTTATCGCGGCAGAGATGCACAGCATAAGCTGAATATGACAGGAACTACACATGGCAGCATCATTGAAATTAATGGGCAATGGTATGTTTTTTACCATCGTCTGACACATAAATCTGATTATAGCAGACAGGCATGTGCGGAGAAAATACGTATTTTGGAAGATGGCAGCATTCCACAGGCAGAAATGACAAGCTGCGGATTGAATGATGGACCGCTGTCAGCAGAAGGCACCTATCCGGCAGTGATCGCCTGCAATCTGACAAACGGACATATGCCACACGGGTCTAACAGTGTGTTTCAGATCTCGTTTCCAAATGTTACACATAAGGGGCAGGAGCGATTTATTGCGGAAATAGAAGATCACACCCTGATCGGTTATAAATATTTCGAATGCAGGTCTGTAAAGCAATTTGGGATTACCTATCGGATGGAAACCGAGAAGAATCGCGTGATCTTTGATGGAAGATATCGTACGGATATCCGTAGTCAGGATGATGAGAATTTTGCGAATACATATGCTGAAAAAGATACTTTGACCGATATAGTCAAACCGAGACAGTCAACAGAAAATGCGCCGCAATTCGGGATATGCATTGATACAGCAGAAAATGAAATAGGAACGCTTTTACTGGATGAAAAGGCGGAAGACTGGAAAAAAGTAACTGTACAGATAGGAATACCGGATGGTGTCCATGCTTTATATCTTGTTTATAAAGGACAGGCTAAAGTACAGTTAATAGAGATCCATTTCTAACGAATGTTATTGTAATATGAATGAGGGAGGATGCAATGAAGAAACGAATTCTGCAGATTATGAGCTTGCTTTTATTGTTTACAACAGTTGTTGTAACACCGGTTATGGCACAGAAGCCATCTGTTTGTTCCAAAGAAGAGTGGGAGGTTTTAAAGCTGACCAATCAAAAAAGACTAAATCTGGGGTTAGAACCTTTATCCACGACGAAGAAGCTGCAGAAAGCGGCAGGTATCCGTGTGGCAGAAACAGAAAGCTATTTTTCGCATACGCGTCCGGACGGAACAACCTGTTTTTCTGTTTTAGCTGAGCAGGATATCTTTTACCGGAGTGTTGCCGAAAATATAGCAGCCGGTCAGTCATCGGCAGAACAGGTGATAAACAGTTGGTGGAACAGCCCGGGGCATAAGCAGAATATGATGAATGCATCGCTGACACATTTAGGCGTCGGTTACAGTCAGGATACAAATGGTTATTTCAGACATTACTGGGTACAGCTTTTTGTGGGAGGATGTCAGTTCGAATCTCTTTCCGTAAAGGGCGGTACGGATCTCAGTGTCAAAAAAGGCAGCACCATATCCGATATGGACTTGTATCTGGTTGCAGACTGTAAATGGCACGGAAACAGTTATGTTCCGATCAGTGATAAAATGTGCAGCGGATACAATAAAAACAAGACCGGAAAACAGACTGTAACGGTATCTTATCAAAAGCTGACGACTACATTTACAGTGACAGTTACCGGAACAGGCGAAACAACATCTGATCAGAATACACAGAAAAAAGCAGTCTGCCTGAAATGGAAGAAAGTGGCAAATGCAGATGGATATGTGATTTATCGTGCAACATCCAAAAATGGAAAATATCAAAAAATAAAAACGATCCAAAAGGGCAGGATCACAGGATATACCGATAAAAAAGTGAAGACCGGAAAAAAATATTATTATAAGGTAAAAAGCTTTCAGAAGAAAAACAATAAACTGAAACTCGGGAAAACAGTCAGGCTGCGTTCTCAAAAATGGGTAAAATTGTAGTTGAGAATTATATATTATATACAAAAAGAAATTGTAATTGTAGAGGGAATTTGTTATAATTTGACATATAAAAACAAATACGTATAATTCAGGCAAGGAGGTTTTTCATATGAATACAATTATTACAATCGGACGTCAATTTGGTTCGGCCGGACGTGAAATCGGCGAAAAACTTGCAGAGGAGCTTGGTATCAAATGCTATGACAAAGAGCTTTTGACAAGAGCGGCAAAGGAGAGTGGATTCTGTGAGGAATTGATCCATACACATGATGAAAGGCCAACCAACAGTTTTTTGTATAATCTGGTTATGGATACTTATTCCTTTGGGTACAATGCCGCAGGACTTGTAGACATGCCAATCAGTCAGAAAGTATTTCTGGCACAATTTGATGCGATTAAGAAGATCGCGGCTGAAGGACCTTGTATCATTGTAGGTCGTTGTGCGGATTATGCACTGGCTGACAATCCAAATTGTATCAGTGTTTTTATCCATGGCGATATGGATGTCAAGATCAAACGTATTATGAAAAAATATGATCTGACAGAATCTAAAGCCAAAGAAATGATCCTGAAAAAGGATAAGCAGCGTCAGAGCTATTATAATTATTATTCTTCCAAGCGATGGGGCTTCAGTGATTCCTATGATCTCTCTGTTAACAGCAGTGTTTTAGGAATTGAAGGAACGGTAAATTTATTAAAGCAGTTTATTCTGGATTTTGAAAATCGCGAGAAATAAACAGGATATAAGAAACAAAATCAGCAATAGAAGGAAACTGTAAAATGAAATTTCGTTTTGAAAAAAAATATGTATACTGGGGAGTGACTGCTTTTCTGGTCATAGCAGCCTCTTTGATCTTTTATTACTTTTTATTCCATATGAATAATGTACGGGCGGGTTTCCGGACATTTACAAAAACATGTATGCCTATCATTGATGGTCTTGTTCTGGCATATCTGATGACACCGCTTGTCAATCATATGGAAAGAGATTTCTTTATACCGCTGTGTAAAAGGGTGAATCTGAATACAGAAAGTGCAAAGGCAAAGAAGAGGATGCGCCTGCTGTCTGCACTGATTACGGTTATATTTGTATTTGTACTGATCTATCTGCTTTGTGCATCTATTATTCCGCAGCTTATTGTCAGTATCCAGAATATTGCTTTGCAGCTTCCTGTATATGCAACAAATCTGCAGGACTGGATACAAAAGCTTTTGGAGAACAATGATGATCTGGCAGGAATTGTAACATCCCTGATCAACCAGTATTCCAATGAACTGGAAGATTATCTGAACAGCAAGCTGGTTCCGCAGCTTAACGTAATACTGACGCAGTTTTCGAGCAGTATTTTTTCCAGTATGCTGGGATTGCTTGTGACAGCGTGGAATCTGCTGATCGGTCTTATTATTTCCGTATACTTACTGTTCAGCAAGGAAAGCTTTGCAGGACAGTCCAAGAAGATTATTTATGCAATCTGGGAAGAGGAGACAGCTAATAAGTTGATTTCCAATATCCGTTTTGTCAATGCTACATTTGGTGGTTTTATTAATGGTAAGCTGGTAGATTCCCTGATCATTGGTTTAATATGCTTCATTGGCATGACATTATTACAATTGCCATATCCGGTTCTGATCAGTGTGATTGTAGGAATTACAAATATTATTCCATTTTTCGGACCATATCTTGGAGCGATTCCAAGTATCGTTCTGATTTTAATGGTAAATCCAAAACAGGCATTGTATTTTGCTATATTTGTTTTGATTCTGCAGCAGTTTGACGGCAATTTCTTAGGACCGAAGATTCTTGGAAACAAAACCGGTTTATCCAGCTTCTGGGTTATCTTTTCTATCACATTATTTGGTGGTTACTGGGGGATTCTTGGTATGGCAATCGGTGTCCCAGTATTTGCAGTGATTTATGCCGGCATAAAAGCACTTATCAATCAGCAGCTTGTAAAGCGAGGCTTTTCAACCAATACCCAGGATTATATGTTCTTGTCGGAAATAAAGGATAATCATTTTGTAGAATTGTCTCCACCGAAGCAAAAAGAACGCAAAGGCAGAGAAAAAGTATCAAATCCGGAAGAAAAAGAAGCTGATTCAAAAGAGTCTGAGAAAACAGAAATAAAATAAATAAGGTAAGAGAATAAGCTCTGTGTATAGCAGAGCTTATTTCTTTGACGAAAGTTCTTCCCAACATGCGTCTACATAGCCTTTGTCAGATCAACATTATTCAGATCTTTTAATTTATATTTTGGTTTGGCAGATTTTTTAACTCGCTTTTTGTGCTTTGATTTTACAGAACTGTTTCGAATTATGGTAAATTTTTTCCGAAGGTGTTTTTTTGGGAGCCCTGGATGGGTAACACCAATGAGAAGTATTGCAAAAGGTGCAATTGTACATAAAATTGCAAATGTATCTGCAGTCATAAATAAGTCCCTCCGTTGATAAAATATAGCAGCTTGACGCATAAGAGAGTGTGTATTGAGGTAAATAGAACTATTCGCAAAAGAATAGTTTATCGAATAGTTGCGGCTGCAAATTGGCTCTATCTACAGCTGGCAGCTTGTAATTTACTGGATCGTATCCAGTGTTCCTTAATGCAGGATCGTCTGCAGTCTGGCATCGTTTTTGACGAGATCTTTTGCCATATCCCGATATTTCTGTTCATGTAAATAGGTATGTCTGTTTTTCAGTGTTGGTGCCAGATCGATGGCATCTAAAAAATCCTGTTTTTTCATATCAAGTGTTGCCACATAGTCAAAGAATCCCGTATCATTTAAAACAGTTTCCACACGCACATAACGATGATCCTGTACCTTGCTCATAATATAGGTTGCAATACCAACCTGGACCCCATGGAGCTGCGGATGTTCAAGCAGCTTGTCAAGTGCATGGGAAATCAGATGTTCGCTACCGGATACAGGTGCGCTGCTTCCGGCAATTTCATTGGCAATTCCACTCATGGCAAGGGAATCCACGAGTTCTTTTAAGAACAGATTTTCATGGATATCCTGATAAGGTGTTCTGACAAAGCTGTTAACGGCTTTTTTAGCAATCATCATGGCAAAATCATCCACCTTTGTAAATCCGCATTTTTCTTCATATTGCCAGTCGTAAATAGATGTGATCTTCGAGATCATATCGCCGATTCCGGAATAGATAAACTTCACAGGTGCGGTTTTGATGATCTGCGTATCGACAACTATGCCATAGGCGAGTCTTGCAGGAACAGATACTCTTCTCTCTTCTATCTTTAAAGAAGCACTGGAGCTTGCAAAACCATCACTGGATGTAGAGGTAGGAATGCTGATAAACGGTAATTTTTTTAAAAATCCCATATATTTTGCGGCATCGATAACTTTACCGCCGCCGATACCGATCACTGCCTGCGCCTTTGGGGATATAGAAAATGCCATCTGCGTAATATCATTTAAGGCAATGGTGTCGATTTCTTTATATTCGAGAACATCTACCTGTGCATCTTTCAAAGAATTCATCACTTTGGAACCAAACATCTCGATCAGATCATTTCCAAAATATAAGACAACACGGTTGATGCCCTGATTTTGTAAAATGGAGCCAAGATCATCCAGTGCATTGTCATAGACCTTTAAAAAAGATGGAATATGGATAGAATGCTGTACGTTCATGTATGGTTACCTCCTGCTAATTCCTATGAAATATTCAATAAATTTTTTGTTATTCGTATACATAATAAATATCTGTTATAAAGGGTTCTTTTTTATCAATATCAGTATTTCATATTACAGGGGATTAAGCAAGTACAATTTAATTTTCAGCAGATACAAGAAATTTTACAACAAACTCACTTTTACAAAATAGTTTAGGAGTGATTGCTAAATTCGTGCTACAATGTTGACGAAGAAATATCTGCCGGGAGGATGTTTATGAAATTACAACGCTTATTAAGCCTGACAAGGCAGGCAATAGATACATATGATATGATCGAGGAAGGCGACAGAATTGCGGTCGGAATATCCGGCGGCAAGGATTCGTTGACACTTTTATATGCGCTGCAAATGTTAAGTAAATTTTATCCAAAGCATTTTGAAATATATGCGGTTACGGTGGATCTTGGCTTTGAAAATCTGGATCTGACACAGATAAAGGCTTTTTGTGAGAAACTGCAGGTGCCTTATACGATCATCAAAACACAGATCGCTGAAATTGTGTTCCAGACGCGCAAGGAATCCAATCCGTGCTCACTATGCGCAAAGCTGCGGAAAGGTGCTTTGAATGATGAAATGAAGCGTTTGGGCTGCAATAAGGTGGCTTATGCGCACCATAAGGATGATGTCATTGATACGATGCTGCTTTCTCTCCTGTTTGAAGGGAAATTTACGTCATTTTTACCGAAAACATATTTGGATCGTGTACAGTTGACCGTGATCCGGCCGCTTATTTATGTGGATGAAGCAGATGTGATCGGCTTTGTGCATAAATATAATCTGCCGGTAGCCAAAAGTCCATGCCCGGTAGACGGAAGTACCAAAAGAGAGTACGCGGATCAGCTGTTGAAGCAGTTGATCCGCGAAAACAAAGGGGTAAAGGAACGGTTATTTTCTGCCATAGAAAATGGAAATATAGAAGGCTGGCAGAAAGGCACGTTTATGCCGAAATGATGATCTAAAGTAGCATAAGGTATTTTATGGGCAATGTAAAGCAGACTTTACAAACTATTTTTCTCCTATTAAAATAGTAAAGGAAGAAAAGCAAAACATAACTATGAAGGTTAAATATGAGCGAACACAGTTATCATGATCAGGTGAATAAAGAAAATATCGAAAAGATGCGGGCAGTCCTGCAGGAGCTTCCGAAGTTCTGCAAGCAGTTTTTCCGCGGGATTGAAAATACGACTTCCACACGGACAAGATTGGGCTATGCACTGGATCTTCGTATCTTTTTTGAATTTATCCAGCAAAATAACAATGCCCTGAGAAGAACGCCGATTCAAGAGTATCCGCTCAGCCTGCTCGATCAGCTTGGCAGGGAGGATATCGAGGAATATCTGGATTATCTGGAGTTATATTATAAGGATGACAAAGAATATCGCAATGATGAACGCGGAAAGTCCAGAAAGCTGGCAAGTCTGCGTAGTATGTATCACTATTTCTATACAAGCGAACTGATCGAAAAGGATGTGGCAGCACTTGTTCCTATGCCTAAGCTGCATGAAAAAGAAATTATCCGGTTAGATCCCGATGAAGTTGCTACGCTCTTAGAGCTGGTGGAAAACGGGGAAGAACTGACCGAGACAGAAAAAAGGTATCACAGAGTTACCAAAACAAGGGATCTGGCACTTCTTACTCTTCTGCTTGGTACGGGAATCCGTGTTTCGGAATGCGTAGGGCTGAATCTGAATGATGTAGATTTCAAAAACGGAGGGATCCGGATCGTGCGAAAAGGCGGTTATGAAGCGGTTGTATATTTTGGAGAAGAGGTAGAGGATGCGCTCCTCGACTACTGGGATGAACGCACCCATAAGGCAGCTGCTACGGGGCATGAAGATGCACTGTTTCTATCCATGCAGAATAAGCGGATCAGCGTCCGTGCTGTAGAAAAGCTGGTCAAGAAATATGCCTCAAAAGTAACCTCTTTAAAAAAGATCACACCACATAAGCTGCGCAGTACCTATGGTACGAATCTGTACCGTGAAACAGGTGATATCTATCTGGTGGCAGATGTACTCGGTCATAAGGATGTCAATACAACGAGGAAGCACTATGCTGCCCAGCAGGAAGAAAACCGCAGACGGGCGGCAAAGGCAGTAAAACTCAGGGAGCCTTAACATAATTACTTGATAAATTCATTGGAATAATATGGCACGATGATCCGGTCTCCGGCTTTAATCGTGTCATTTTTTAAGGAATTGATCGAACGCATTTCTTTTACACAATCCTGTATGGCTGCTGCAGAGCCGTCTGTATAAACTGCTGCGATCGTCCATAAGCTGTCTCCTTTGGAAATCTCTATGCTTTTATAATATTTATAGGTATGTGTCAGAGCTTCTTCCTTTGTGGTAGCCTGTGCGCTGATCGCATTAATGGATACAGCAAGGAGAATGACTGCACAAAGTGTGAAAATGCTGTTTCTGATCAGGCATTTCATCCGCATGACCTGTCTGCGGCGCTGTGCTGCTCTTCTATTCTTAATGCGAGCAGGTATTCTCTTCATAGAATCCTCCGGCTGTATAAAATGCATGATCTGTAGTTCTCTTCCTGTTGTTTCCATACTTGCTATCCTCCGATTTATCGAACGTACGATACGAACACTCGTTCTTATACCTGCATTATACCGAACAGGCATTCT
This sequence comes from Firmicutes bacterium CAG:194, assembly GCA_000432915.1. GTDB lineage: Bacteria > Bacillota > Clostridia > Lachnospirales > Lachnospiraceae > CAG-194. Next base: position 107,220 of record HF995233.1, on the reverse strand, counting down.
GGTGTCAAGCAAAAAACGAACAAATTTTCGGAATATACGTTTGCTTTTGCAACAGATATCTGTTATACTTAATTTAAATGATGCCGGGGTCAAAAGCCCCAACTTTGATGTCCGTGAATGAGAACAGGGAGGATATAGAATATGGCTAACGGAAAGATCAGTAAGAAACAGTCAGAAATTTTGGAATATATAAAGGAACAGATTTTAGAGAAAGGTTATCCGCCGGCTGTTCGTGAAATCTGCGAGGCAGTGCATCTGAAATCCACTTCTTCCGTGCATGCGCATCTGGAAACGCTCGAGAAGAACGGTTATATCCGCCGTGATCCGACTAAGCCGCGTGCGATTGAGATCTGCGATGACAGCTTTCAGCTTGTCAGAAATGAAATGACAAGCATTCCGATTATTGGCACTGTTGCTGCCGGTCAGCCTATACTTGCTGCAGAGAATATAGAAGGATATTTTCCGGTTCCGGTCGATATGGTGCCAAATGCAGAGACTTTTATTTTAAAGGTAAAGGGCGACAGTATGATCAATGCAGGTATCTTCAGTGGGGATCAGATCTTTGTAGAGCGTACCAATGTAGCCAGAAACGGAGATATGGTCGTTGCACTTGTGGATGATTCCGCAACGGTTAAGACATTTTATAAAGAACAGGGACATGTCCGTCTGCAGCCGGAAAATGATACCATGGATCCGATCATTGTAGATGATTGTGATATTCTTGGTAAAGTATTCGGTGTATTCCGGTTATATCGCTAATAAAGAATATATGATCCCAACATCAAATATATTATCGTGCATAAAAATCCCGACAGTTCATATACTGCCGGGATTTCATATTATTCTGCGCTCTTTAAGTCTTCTTCCGTAACTTCTTTTCCATCTCTCCAGATGCGTTCCAGATCATAAAAGCTTCTGCTTTCCTTATCAAAAACATGGATAATAATATCTTTAAAGTCAAGCAGAATCCAGTTTGCACTGTCATAGCCCTCAATTGGTCTTCTTTCATATCCGAGTCTGCCTAAAAGTTCTTCCACATTGTCAGCAAGTGCCTGTACCTGATTGCGGTTTGTTCCGTTTGCGATGATAAAATAATCGGCTAACGGGGAAACTTCGCTGATATCGATCACACGGATATCTTCTGCTTTTTTATCTTCCAGTGCGTCGATCGCTGCAAGCGCCATTTTCTTTGATATACTATTCGTCATGGGTATCTCCTTTTTGTGCTTCGTTATCATGCTGCACACGTTCTTTATAATACGTGTATGTTTCCATTGTGATCTGATCGATCGCTGCGCCTTTTTTTTCTAAAAATGCAAGGGTGCTTTCCAGAATATGAAGCATACAGGCATCAAGATCTGTAAAAGCCAGTTTTCTGGTCACTTCCATGTCCGGCAGCTTTTTCCGGTTGATCTCAATGTAATCAGCAATATAAATAATCTGTTCCAGCGTTGTCATGGCAGGTTTGCCTGTCGTGTGATACAGAATAGAGGAAAGAATCTCCGGATCTTCTACCTGATATCTTTCTTTTGCCAGAAAACTGCCCAGCTTGGCATGCAACAGATCGGGATTTTTCTGTTCTGCTGTATTTATTTCAAGCTTATATTTCCCGCATAGAGCCAGTTTCTTTTTATCCTCGATACATTTTGCATTATCGTGAAGAAGTCCTGCCAGATAAGCCCTGTAAGGATCCTCATCAAAGCGCATTGCCATACAGGCTGCGGTATCAGCCACGGAAAGTGTATGGGTATATCGCTTTTTATCCAGTCTGTTCTTTAAATCTTTGCTGATCTTCTGAAATGTACTCATATATATTGTATCCTTTGTTGTTTGTTCTTCATACATTATTTTTCAGATGAGGTTTCCTGCCGGTATAAATGATTCTTCTGTATAAAACGGATGACCTGATCAGGCAGCATATAGCGGACAGATTTCCCTTCCCGGATCATCCGACGGATTTTCGTAGAAGAAATATCTATTCTGTTTGCAGGCAGGATTTTGATATCTGCCTGATATTTGTCTGTCAGATAAATAATTTGCTTTTCAAGTCCTTCTCTGTCGCAATCATCCCGCACTGCAACAAGTAATGTGCATTCTGTCATCAGACGGTCAGGGTGCTTCCAGCGTTCAATTTCCAGAAGAGAATCAGCTCCCATGATAAAATAAAAATCTGTCTTTGGCTGCATTCTTTTAAGTTCTTCCACCGTTTCGTAGGAATAGGAATTTCCCTCCCGGTCAATCTCGATGGTAGATAATGCAAAATCAGGATTATCCTCGATTGCCATGCCCGTCATGGAAACACGCTTGTTTTTGGATAATACCTTTGTAGACTCCTTCAGCCATGGTGTTCCGCTCGGAACAAACAAAATCTCATCCAGAGAAAAGGTATCCAGTGCATTTTGGGCGAGTATCAGATGCCCATAATGGATTGGATCAAAAGTCCCACCCATAATACCCACTTTTTTATTTTGGCAGCTCAATTTTCTTATGCTCCTTTGATTCTTTATACAGAACGATCTTCTTGCCGATCACCTGTACAACCTGTGCATGTGTTCGTTCTGCAAGCATACGTGCGATCTCATTCGGATCATCCATACAGTTTTTCAGAACGGTGATCTTGATCAGTTCTTTTGTGTTAAATGCTTCTCCGATCGCTTCCGTTACTTCCGGTGTCAGACTTGATTTTCCAATCTGGAAGATCGGTTCCAGATTCATGGCAAGTCCTTTTAAATATGCTCTTTGTTTGCTTGTCATCTGTAGCTCCTCATTATTTATAATAGTCAAAAGATAATCCGTACATACGGACCGTGTCACCTTCCTGGATGCCAAGGTCTTCCAGTTGTTTTAAAATACCGTTCGTCTTCATGAAATTCTGGAAAAACTGGAAGCCTTTTTCAGACTCCAGATTTGTATAGCCCAGCATTTTTTCAATCTTCGGTCCTTCCACCACGTATTCGTCTTCTGCTGCGTCGTAGGTTACGGTAAACGGATCATCGTCATACGCCTGTTCTTCCTCCGGGAAGTATTCCTGCTCAAATACAAACGGCTTATGCTCAAAATCCTTAAGCAGTCCGGAAACTGCCTGCAACAGTGTATCCACATTTTTCCCGCTGACAGCAGAGATTGGAATTACCTGAATGCCCTTTGGCTCAAACTCCTGCTTCAGCTTTGTGATCACTTCATTTTCATCTCCGTAGATCGCATCGATCTTATTGGCTGCAATGATCTGCGGCTTCTGGGCAATCTCTGCATTATAAGCAGAAAGCTCTTTGTTGATGGCATAAATATCTGCGATCGGATCACGTCCTTCTGTAGAAGCTGCATCTACCATATGAATGATCACCTTTGTACGTTCAATGTGACGCAGAAATTCATGGCCGAGACCAATGCCTTCCGATGCCCCTTCGATCAGTCCGGGGATATCTGCGATCACAAAACCATCCGCACCATCATGCAGATCCACAACACCGAGATTGGGATTTAAGGTTGTAAAATGATAGTTGGCAATCTTCGGGCGTGCATTCGTTACACGGGAAAGCAGGGTGGATTTTCCGACATTCGGAAAACCAACCAGGCCTACATCTGCGATCACCTTCAGCTCCAGAAACAGGTTCAGCTCTCTTGCCGGCTGACCGGGCTGGGCATATTTAGGTGCCTGCATGGTAGATGTGGCATAATGCTGGTTGCCGTTTCCGCCTTTGCCACCTTTCAGGATCATATATCTTCTGTTATCACCGGACATATCTGCAATGACTTTTCCGGTGGATTCTTCTTTGATCACAGTTCCTTCCGGAACTTTTAATACAATATCTGCACCGTTTTTACCGCGGCAGTTTTTCTTACCGCCTTCTTCGCCGTTTTGAGCACAGAATTTGTGTTTGTGTCTGTAATCGGTCAGTGTATTCAGTCCTTCATCCACTTCAAAATAAACACTGCCGCCATCACCGCCGTCGCCACCATCCGGGCCGCCGTCCGGCACATATTTTTCACGGCGGAAGCTGACATGTCCGTCTCCGCCTTTTCCACTTCTGATATAAATTTTTGCTCTGTCTGCAAACATATCGTATTCTCCATATGCGATATAAAATCAAAATTTTCACATTCAACAACAAAGAGCCTCAAACGTTAGTTTGAGGCTCCACGCAATTTCGTAATTAGTCTTCTACCGGATAAACGGAAGCCTGTTTTTTATCTCTTCCTTTTCTTTCGAATCTAACAACACCGTCTACTAATGCGTATAATGTATCATCTCCACCAAGTCCGACATTAACACCCGGATGGATCTTAGTACCACGCTGTCTGTATAAAATATTTCCAGCCTTTACAAACTGTCCGTCTGCTCTCTTAGCACCTAATCTCTTAGACTCAGAGTCACGACCGTTCTTAGTAGAACCTACTCCCTTTTTATGAGCGAAGAATTGAAGGTTTAAGTTTAACATGAGTTACACCTCCTTGTTTTTTAATCGTACATATTTTCTGTAACTTTTTTCCAGTTGTGATAAACCGAGAACCATGGAACTGATCAGAAGCTGTGACTTGTCAGAAGCATTTTCATCAAGCATGAGCTTCATATATCCGGTTTCTTCATTTTCCTCATAGGAAAAGAAATCATCGGTAAAGGTCTCGATCGAATTAATCGTATTTGTTGTCAGCATAGAAATTGCAGCACAGACGATATCTGCTCCGTTCTTTGCATAGCCGGCGTGTCCGCTTAATTCAAACCCTTTGTATATTCCGTTTTTGGTCTGGTATATGGTAACTGTTGTCATATCTAACCTGCATCAATTAAGCGTTGATCTTTTCAATCTTAACCTTAGTGTATGCTTGTCTATGACCGTTCTTCTTGTGATAACCTGTTTTTCTTTTGTACTTGTAAACGATGACTTTTTTGCCTTTACCCTGTTTAACGACTGTACCGGAAACAGAAGCAGATGCAACATCAGCGCCAACCTTTAAAGCGTTATCACTTACTGCAAGAACCTGATCAAATGTAACAGCACTTCCTTCTTCTGCGTCGAGCTTTTCTACGAAAATTTCATCGCCTTCAGATACTTTGTACTGTTTTCCACCTGTTGCAATAATTGCGTACATAGGACACCTCCTGTAAATTTACTCGCTAGCTTCGGTGATGCATAGGCATACTTTTACCCCGCTATGCGGCATACGCATATTATAATAGCATTCGCAGACTGATGCGTCAAGCTTTTTTTATTTATTTACAAAGAAATACGCGGCAAGCTGGCTTCTGGAAGAAAATTCCTCTGTCTGCAGCATTTCCCGAAGCTGCGTCTTTGTATAAAAGGCAGCCTGGATCTGTTCATTAGCGGAAGTATGTCCGCCTGTGATCTCACCTTCTGCTTCCACGATCGCGATATTTGTCTTGACATCCGATATTGCAACTGCGGAATAGGATGGCGGAAGGATCTGCACGATTTTTTTAACGGAAAGACCTGTTTCTTCATAAAGCTCACGCCGGATACAGTCTTCCATGGATTCGCCTTCATTGAGCATGCCCGCACAGAGATTATAGACAGATTTGTTGATTCCCATACGGAATTCCTTTAACAGGAGCAATTTATCGCCCTGAAAGGCAATGATCGATACACCGCTTGTACTTCTGCCAAGATCTGCCGTGTCATGCAGTTCTTTCCGGCTGACAATCTCGTAGACCTTGTTCCTGCCTGCCTTATTTTCATAGGTCAGCTCATAATTTTTCAGATATCGGCCATCATGTACCTTTTTCAGTGAAAGAAGTTTCATTATAGAGTTTCCTTTCTGCTGCGCCCAAGTTTTTCTGCCAGAGAGGCCGCTGTTTTCTTGCGGGTAATCTCTATAAGACCAAGCTTTGTCAGATCGACAAAAACGGTTTGGATCGGATCCTTCCGAAGCTGCTCTTTTAATAGGGTAAGCAGCGTTTCCTGATCGGCTTTGCTTTCCATATTGATAAAATCAATGAGTATCATACCTGAAATATTACGCACACGGAGCTGTCTGGCAGCTTCTATGGCAGCTTCTTTATTTGTCTGAAAATAAAAAGCTTCCCGTTCTTTCTTTTTGCCGGGGGCTTTGCCTGTATTGACATCGATGACCGTCAGTGCTTCTGTCGGATCGATGATCAGATAACCGCCGCTTTTCAGCCATACACGTCTGCTGAGTGCGTTTTCAATCTGCCCTTTCAGTCCATACAGGGCAAACAGAGAAAGCTGTTTATCTTCATACAGTCTGATCGTAAGTCCCATGCTTTCCTGTATTTTGGCAGCGATTTTTGCCTGATCGGTGATAATCTCTGTATCCTCCAGATCATACTGATTACGGATCGCCTGTTCAAACAGATCCGCTTCTCTGTAGATACAGGAATAAACAGTTCGCTTATCTGCGGTCTGCAATACCTTGGAGGCTTTATGGAACAGATCATGCAGCTCCTGAAACAGTATCGTTTCCTCTGCAAGCACGGCATTTGTCCGGACGATCAGGCCATAGCGGTCCAGAAAGACCGCCAGATTGCCAAATAACATTGGCATGATCTTATCGAGCATTTGCCAAAGAATCTGTTTTTGCTGTTCCGTGATTTTTTTGGAATAATGGATTCCGTGGCTTTTCGGTACCAGCACAAAATAAGTACCGGCAAAGCTGATATCGCAGGTCAGCGCAGCATCCTTTGTCTTGATCGGCTCTTTTGCGATCTGCACCAGCACTTCATCTTCGCATTTCAGTTCATTGGCATCTCTGCGGTTTAAAATGGCAGACAGGCGCAGATCTGCCAGTGGCAGAAATCCCATACAGCCTTTTTTATATTCCACAAAGGCAGCACTTAAATTTCCGGCTATATTTTTGACTTTTCCGATATAAATATCTCCGATCTTATCCTGATCGGATTTTTCCAAAGAGATCTGCGCAAGCTGTCCTTCTTCTAACAAAAACGCAGCATCATAGTCTTGGTAAGTTGTCAGCAGTAACTGATTTTTCAACTTCTCATCTCCTGTTACGCTGTAATCTGATCCAGTGGGATCAGGTTTCCGTCTGCATCTTCCGTATACGTATCTTCTCTTGTGATCACAAAAGCAAATTCCGACGGCTCCTGTCCCAGATAATGGTAAATATGCTCCATGATAAAGCCCGGCTTTACATTACCGCTGCTGGAAGCATTGACAAGCATGTAGATCTCCTGCTTTTCTTTATCCCAGGACAATTCGTAAATTGCCTGCTTCAGATCAAATTCCACAGTATTTTTCTTTGTCTGCTTGACCGCCGGAAGTGTTTCCTGCCTGTAGTACTCTTCCAGATGGTCAAACAGCTCAAAGTCTGGCTCATACCCTTCGCGGAAACGGACTGTATAGCGGGCTGCAGCAACACTTGCCATGGCATTTCCGGCTGTTTCCGGCAGAATGGTCACGGAAAGGATATCCACACCCTCTACCATCTGCGTCTGTAATCGTTCTTTGATATCTTCTGCATCTGTGACGGAATCCATTCCGATGTCCATATATTCGCCGTTGGAATACATGCCAACACCGAGAGGTGCGGCAAAGGACATGATCTGATGCGGGCTGAAGCCTGTGGAATATGTAATATCCAGCTCTGCCCTGCGGATCGCCTTTTGAAAATACCGCATCATATCCAGATGCCCGATGAAGATCATTGAGCTGTATTTTGAAAATTTAATTCTGACTTTCATTCTGATAAATTGCCTCCTGCTTTAGGCTCCCTGCAAACGCCGACACCATATCTGGCTGCACCACAGCCCTGACATGCCATCCGGCAGTTTGGCGATACGGTCTCCTGATTCGCTTTTTTCCATTCACGGAGCAAGAATGCTTTTGTTACGCCGCAGGATATAAAATCCCATGGAAAGATTTCGTCATCGCTTCTGTATCTGGTCGTATAGAAAGCAGGATCGATCCCTTCCTCCGCAAATGTTTCCAGCCAGATATCATTTTTGAAATATTCGCTCCAGGCATCAAATATACAGCCTTTTTTGTAAGCACCGTAAATGACACGGCAAAGCTTTCTGTCGCCACGGGCAAAGACGCCTTCCAGTTCTGAAACATCTGCTTCGTGCCAGTTGTATTTGATACTCTTCTGGTTGAGCTGGCTCTTGACCGCATCCCTGACAATATGTGCCTTTTCCAGAAATTCATCTCTTGTATTCATCTGCGCCCACTGGAACGGGGTAAAAGGCTTAGGAATAAAGAAGGAAGTGCTTGTCACGATCTGTACTTTCCCGTTCCTCTTTTCCTTCGGAACCGTCTCATAGTAAGCCTTGGCTATCTCATTGGACAATACAGCAATGCCTTCGATATCTTCTTTCGTTTCTGTTGGCAGGCCAAGCATAAAATACAGCTTTACCTTGTTCCAGCCACCCTGGAATGCTGTGGTCGCACCGCCAAGGATATCATCGATCGTAAGGCCCTTGTTGATGACATCACGCATACGCTGTGTACCTGCTTCCGGTGCAAAAGTCAGGGAGCTCTTCTTGACATCCTGCACCTTACTCATAACATCCAGCGAAAAAGCATCGATACGCAGGGAAGGCAGGGAAATATTGATCTTCTTTCTGTCGCATTCCTCGATCAAATAGTCGATAAGCTCCGGAAGCTTGGAGTAATCACTCGAGCTTAATGAGCTTAAGGAAATCTCTTCATGACCTGTATTTTTCAGCATGGCAGAGGCATACTCTTTCAGCTCGTCCACATTACGTTCCCGCAGCGGTCTGTAAAGCTGTCCTGCCTGACAGAATCTGCAGCCGCGGATACAGCCGCGCATGATCTCCAGTACGACACGATCCTGTGTTACCTTGATAAAAGGCACAACAGGTGCCAGTGGATACACCGCAGCCTCTGCATCGAGATCTGTTACGATCTCTTTATCGATCTTAGCCGGTACATCATCGTAAAGCGGTGTAAAGGCTGCGATCGTGCCATCCTCTTTATAGCTTGTCTCATAAAGCTGCGGGCAGTAAATGCCGGGAAGCCGGCCTGCTTCATGTAAAAACTGTGCCCTTGTCATATCAGATGCCTGATATTCCTTATACAGATCTAAAAGACGGCGGTACATGGTCTCGCCCTCTCCGATATAAAACAGATCAAAAAAATCTGCGATCGGTTCCGGATTGTACGTGCATGGTCCGCCTCCTATTACGATCGGATCTTCTTTTGTTCTGTCGCACGCCATGATCGGGATCTGAGAAAGATCTAAGATCTGCAGGATATTGGTATAACACATTTCGTACTGGATCGTGATTGCCAGAAAATCAAACTCCCTGATCGGATCCTGCGATTCCAAGGCAAAAAGCGGAATATGCTCCCTGCGCATGATCTCATCCAGATCTGTCCATGGAGAATACACTCGCTCGCACCAGGTATCTTCATAGCGGTTGAACATATCATACAGGATCTGGATCCCGAGATGAGACATACCAATCTCATAAACATCCGGGAAGCACATGGCAACCCGGATGTCGATCTTTTCCTTCTCTTTCATGACTGAATTGACTTCTCCGCCCAGATAACGGGCAGGTTTTTCGATTTTTAACAGGATTTCATCCTTTAACATTCGTTTTCTCATAAGGTAAAGTATACGGTATCTGTCTGATAAAATCAAACATATTTTCCGAATAATCTGTTTCAATCTGTCCCTTGATCGTATTTATGTACTGCCGCGTTTTGGGTTCCGTGGTCTGCCCTAAGATCAGAAAGATAAACAGACAGGCAAGTGCGATCAGACATCTGAAGAAAAAAGAACCTGATAGCAGTTTTGGCTCATAGGGTTCCTCTTCCCGCACAGATGCTGCACTGTCTGTCTGTTTGGTAAAATCGATCCTGTCAGCAGGCTGCCCGTTTAAAATAGCATCCGCCTGATACAGTCTTTGTTTATTTTCTGCTGCACTCCTTCTCAGAAATGAGATGGTTTCCAGCTTTCGTTCCGTAGAAAAATGCTGTTTTCTTTCTTCTCGTTCCATACCTGCTCCGCTTATCCTTTTTAGCAGTATATGGACTTACCTCAGAAGAAAGAACCGAAACTGCCGTTTTACAGCTTCATGGGAATGAGATCTCTGTAAAAGCAGCTGTAATTGCCTGTATGACAGGCTGCACCAATCTGTTTGACTTTGGCAAGCAGTGTATCGTTGTCGCAGTCAATGGAAAGTGCTTTGACATATTGGAAATGACCGCTTGTCATGCCTTTGATCCAAAGCTCCTTACGGCTTCTGCTGTAATAGGTCATCTTGCCTGTCCGCAGTGTTGTCAGATACGCTTCTTCATTCATGTAAGCGACCATCAGGACATCCTTTGTCTGGTAGTCCTGCACAACAACCGGGATCAGACCGTCTGAAAGCAGCTTAAACTCCGAAAAAGCCATCGGTGCTTCAAAGGAATGTACAGAAATGCCTCTTTCCCGGCAAAGTGATTTGAGTGCTGTGATCACCTTGCAGTTTTCATTGACAATATTACCGGACAGACCGGATACATTTGGCTTTTCCATCATGGAAAGCAGCTTATCCAGTGAGATTTCCGGCAAAAATACAATACATGGCAGTGTGCTTGCACCGAGACAGTTTTTCAGGGCATGTTCATCAATGAGCACAAGCTCTGATGCATTTTCTTCCAGAATTGCCTTATTGATCACAATATTATCCGCACTGGCAATGGAAACCGCGATCCGGTTTCTGCCATAGGCGTCTGCCACCTGACGGAGCAGGTCGTGGCACTCTTTGCCGAAATTTAACACAACCTTTTCACAGCCTGCGGTAAACAGATCTGCGACATCTTCCGCACTGTTGATATGACCGCCGCCGTAAACCGGGATATTGACCACATCACAGATATCCTTGTATAAAAGAAGCGACTGGATATGGTTCTCTCCTGCGGAAACATCGAATAAAAGAAGCGCGTCCGCATCATCATCGCTGTACTGCTCTGCCAGTCTGACCGGATCATCAAAAATTATGGTGTGGTCGGTAAAGCTTTTGACCGCCTTACCGTTATCTATAAACATACATGCTACAAATTTCTTATCCATAGTGATCTCCCGTTATAAAGAACCTTTTGTACTCAATACGCCACTAATCCGCTCATCCATGCTGACCGCCTGATCCAGTGCCTTACCGAATGCCTTGAAAATGGCTTCGATCTTATGGTGATCATTCTGTCCTGCCAGAAGCCGGATATGCAGATTCATCTGGGCATTGCTTGCCAGAGCATAGAAAAATTCCGTAACAAGCTGCGTTTCAAAATCGCCGACGCGTTCTGTCTGAAACTCTCCGTCAAAGGAAAAATACGCTCTGCCGCCAAGATCTACCGCACATAAGGCAAGGGCATCATCCATAGGCAGGATAAAATAACCGAAACGCTTCATCCCTGCCTTGTCACCGACTGCCTGACGGATCGCCTGTCCCAGCACAATGCCGACATCCTCTACTGTATGATGACCGTCTACATGCAGATCACCTTTTGCATGCACGGAAAGATCAAAAAAGCCATGTTTGGAAAATCCCTCCAGCATATGGTCGAAAAAGCCGATCCCTGTGCTGATATCGCTTTTGCCTGTCCCGTCCAGTTGTAAGGACAGCTTGATCTGTGTTTCCTTTGTATTTCGTTCTATTGTACCGATTCGTTCCATGCTCTGTTCCTTTCGTATTCAACTCATATAGGGGCATTATCTGTCTGACAGGTTACTCAAAACGCACTTTAATGGAGTTTTCGTGTGCTGTCAGCCCTTCCTTACGGGCAAATAATTCAATATCCTTGTGAACTGCCTCAAGTGCCTCTCTGGAATAAGAGATAATACTGGACTTCTTGATATAATCATCCACGGAAAGCGGTGAGAAGAATTTGGCTGTTCCGTTTGTCGGCAGTACATGATTTGGCCCTGCGAAATAATCGCCAATCGGTTCAGAGGAATAGTTTCCAAGGAACATTGCTCCTGCATGGCGGATCTTTGTCATTGTTTCATATGGATTCTTTGTCAGGATCTCCATATGCTCGGATGCGATCTCGTTTGCTGCATCGATGGCATCCTCCATCGTATCTGCTACAAGAATATACCCATAGTTGTCCAGACTCTTCTGGATGATCTCTTTGCGGGCAAGCTGCTCTGTAAATTCCTTCGTCTGTCTGGAAACTTCTTTTGCCAGTTCTTCACTTGTCGTGATCAGGATCGCGGAAGCCAGCTCATCGTGCTCTGCCTGGGATAACAGATCCGCAGCCACATAACGTGGATTGGCTGTTTCATCCGCCAGTACAAGTATCTCACTCGGACCTGCTATGGAATCGATGCTGACATAGCCATAAACGGCCTTCTTTGCCAGAGCCACAAAAATATTCCCCGGTCCTACGATCTTGTCTACCTTCGGAACGGACTGCGTTCCGAACGCAAGTGCTGCGATCGCCTGTGCGCCGCCTGTTTTGTAGATTTCATCGACACCTGCGATCTTTGCCGCAACAAGTGTGCCCGGATTGACTTTTCCATCCGGTCCTGCAGGAGTTGTCATAACGATCTTCCCTACGCCTGCCACTTTTGCAGGGATCGTTGTCATCAGTGTAGAGCTTGGATAAACAGCTTTTCCGCCCGGAACATAAACACCGACACTGTCAAGCGGCGTGATACGCTGTCCTAAGATACTGCCATCCGGCTTTGTATCGATCCAGCTTGTCCGGACCTGTTTTTGGTGATAGCTGACGATGTTAGCTGCGGCTTTCTTCATAACCTCGACAAATTCCGGCTCGATCAGGGAAAAGGCTTCTTCGATCTCTGCCTCTGTTACCTTGAAATCTGCTGCTGTAATATTGTTTTTATCAAATTTATGTGCCAGCTCATATAAAGCACTGTCGCCGTTTTCCCTGACATCCGCAATGATGTCTGCGACTACCTTCTCATACTGTCCGTAGTTGTTCGGGCTTCTTTTTAACAGATCATTTAATAATGTTTTTTTACTTTCCTGTGTCAGTTTTACTATTCTCATGAAAGACGCTCCTTTAATTGTGAGATCAGTTTACGAATCCGTTCTGCTTCCATTTTCATACTTACCTGATTGACGATCATACGGGCTGACAGCGGGCAGATCTCTTCCAGTACTTCCAAACCGTTCTCCCGGAGTGTGGATCCTGTTTCCACAATATCAACGATGACATCGGAAAGACCGACGATCGGGCCAAGCTCCACAGACCCGTTTAATTTGATAATATCAACAGTCTGATGCTTTTTATTGTAAAAATAATCTTTTGCGATATTCGGATATTTAGAGGCAACACGGATCATTTCGTGGTGCTGCAGAAGTTCTTTCGCACTCTGCGGACCGCAGACACACATTCTGCACTTTCCAAAGCCGAGATCCAGTACTTCATAAGCTCTGCGCTGTTCCTCCAGCAAAGTATCTTTTCCTACAACGCCGATATCTGCTGCCCCGTATTCGACATAAGTCGGTACATCAGGACCTTTTGCCAGGAAAAACTTCAGCTTCTGTTCTTCATTGACAAAGATCAGCTTTCTTGATTCCTTATCTTTCATTTCCTCACAGGTAATACCGATCTCCTCGAGAAGCTCCAGTGTTTTATTTGCAAGTCTGCCTTTGCCGAGCGCAAAGGTCAGATAACGTGTTTCTTCACTCATGCCTTCTTCCTCCATGTAAATGCTTTCAGATCTGCGTTGTCTACAGGTAACCCATCAGGGCTGTCATCTGCAAGATCATAAGTCAGAACCTTTTCCTCATTGGTCAGATGATACAGCTTGGATACCATATTGTGGTAGCCATAGGCAACATAATCATCGATCTTTTTACCTGTTGCAAACTGTACACATTCGATACAAAGTCCGTCCTTGCGCATTTTGTCAGCCAGTTTACCGGCCTTTTTTGCCATTCCCTTATCATATAAGAGATAATCAATATATTTTTCTTCGTCAGGAGACAGCTTCTGACTGTCTAAGGCGATCATCAGATCATCCACCAGGATCATAAAGCCGATCGCCGGTGCTTCCTTTCCGAAATGAGAAAGCAGCTTATCATATCGTCCGCCGCGCAGCACCGTATCGCCTACGCCGTATGTATATGCCTTGAAGATGATGCCTGTATAGTAATTATAATTGCTGACCATGCCAAGATCGAAGGAAATATATTTCTCATCGCCGAGCTCTTCGAGAGTTTCATACAGCTCCTGCAGTCTGCCGACCGCTTTTAAGCTCATTTCATTTTTTACGATCAGCTTTGCTTCCTGCAGACATTCATAAGAGCCGAACAGCTCAACCACTTTCAGGAAGGATTCGGCTTTTTCTTTTTTGATGCCTGCTTCTAAAATATATTCTTCCACACCGAAATAGTTTTTATTGGAAATCAGCTCTCTGACCTGTTCTACCATTTCATCCGATAAGCCTGCTTCTTCGCAAAGCCCCTTGAAAAATTCAATCTCACCGATGCAGATCTGGAATTCCTTCAGTCCGGCTGCTTTTAATGCGCTGACCGCCATATGGATCAGCTCCGCATCCGCACTTCTGTGTCCGTCACCGATCAGCTCTACGCCGGTTTCTGTCATCTCTTTTAATTTACCCTGCAGATTGGAAGTATTGGTAAAGACATTTCCGCAGTAAGAAAAACGAACCGGGATATCTTCTTCCATAAAATATTTTGCTGCACATCTTGCCATGGATGGGGTGAAATCCGGGCGGAGCACAAGCGTATTTCCTTCTTTGTCAAAAAACTTATACAGCTCGTTGCTTCTGGTCGTACCGATTTCGCTGCCAAACACGTCAAAAAATTCAAATACCGGTGTCTGGATATTTTTATAGCCGAAGGATGCAAAGGTATGCATCAGCTTATCCTGCACAGTCAGTTTTTTCAAAAGCTCTCTGCCATAAATATCACGCACTCCCTCAGGCGTATGTAACAATCTTTTTTCTGCATATTTATCCATGAGTCGTATCTGCCTCCTGTTATTTATATACTTTAGCACAGTAACGTGATAATTCGCTACCACGTAAAACTATCGCTAGTATACATGGAAAAGTATGTCTTGTCAAACTTCTTCGTCTCTTTCCAGCAGATCCTTCTGCAGCATTTCCAGATAGGGTACGAAAACACCGCTTTTTTTCGGGAGCTGATAAGTCATATCAAGTTCTTCCAGACGAAAGCTTTTTCTGCCGCCTTCCTGTGCTCTATTCCAAAATTCCAACAATCTGCGGAAGGTCAGATAATACAATGTATCCCGATGTGTATAATATAAAAGGAAAAAAGCAACGCCCTTCTGCTTTTCAAAATCGCGCATAAAAGCGACCTGATGCGCATGGATGTTTTGGAGAGAAAACGTGTCCACCGCACATTCCTTGGCATCGAAACAGACGGGAATTCCCTGTACACTTCCTATATAATCGACCGTACTTTTCTGATCGAAATAGGCAAGTGTGATATGCCTGGATTCCTTATCGATCTTCATTGGCGTGATCGGTGTCGGGATCTTCTGGATCAGGGCAAGCCCGTTCTCTCTGTACTTTTCATTTGTACGATTGATGAGTTCCTCTAAGGTAGAACCTCTGAGTCCTCTTGAATTCCATGTTGCCATATCTGCTGTTCTTCTCTTTCCAAACAGATCGTATCGCCGGTCCGCAGGCCGCGACTCTGTCCTTTTTTCATTGTTTTTCTATCCGGGAAAAGCTGTCAGGCGCAGGGGCTGTGAACACTTTACCGCTTAAAGGCGCAAGCGGATCGTCCCCCGGCAAAGCCGGAAATTCCAGCCTGTAAGCATGTAATAACTGGCTTTTTATGCCATATCTGTCATTCAGCTTTCTGTTGCCGTATTTATAATCCCCCAGGATCGGATGCCCGATCGATGCAAGATGGGCACGGATCTGATGCGTTTTTCCTGTGATCAGATGAATCTCCAAAAGGGAAAGACCGCCTTGATACTGCCTGATCGGTACTATGCTTGTCTCGATATAAGAAGCACCGGGAAAGCTTGTCTGCCGCAAGGTTACTTTATTTGTTTTTTCATCTTTTGTCAGATAGCCTGTCAGCGTGATCTTTTCATTGACTGATCCGGTCACAATGCAGCGATAGAACTTCCCGATACGCCGTTCTTTGATCAGGGCATTCATTTCCTTCAAGCCTTCATACGTTTTGCCGCAGATCAAAATGCCGGATGTATTGCGGTCAAGCCGGTTGCAGATCGATGGCGTGCAGGTTGCCATCTGTTCCTGTGTCAGCTTCCCTTCCTGCAGCAGATAGGCAAGAAACATTTCATTGACAGATACATCATCAGGCTCTGCCTTTTGTGACAGAAGTCCTGCCGGTTTGTTGTAAAGCAGGATATTGGCATCTTCATACAGAATACGTTCTTTTTGCAGTGCATGCGCCTGCGTGAGTCCCTGCTTCTTTTCTGCCTGTGTATCTGTACCGGAAAATTTCAGAAATGTTTCTTCCGCAAAAAAGATCCGTATTGTATCTCCCGGTTTTAAGCATTCTGTTCCGTCGGTTTTTTTTCCGTTTAAGGTAATATTTTTTTTGCGTAGCATCTTATAGACAAAAGAGGTGCCTGCATTGGGCAGGATACGACAGATATATTTGACACATTTCTGCCCCTGATCTCTTTCGGAAACAACAAATTCTCTCATAAGCCGTTTTTCTTCCTGTTTTGCATATCTTTTCTCTTATAAAGTGATCTCGTGGATAATTTCCCTGACAGCCAGATCCTTTTCCGGTGTAGCATCTTCCAGTTCCTTGATGGTAGACAGTCTGTTTTGATAGCTTTCCAGCTTGTCGAAAATCTTTGTGTTGATCTGATAACCTTCTTTTTTGGCACATTCCGTAATGTGGTCTTCCAGCTTTTTCAGATCTTTGTAAGGCTTTGCCACATAACCGCAGACATTTCCGTTACGGATCACAACGGAAGGTACCTCATAGGTTTTTTCGTAGGTCGTAAAGATATTGTCATAGCTGTTGCAGAGGGGTACAACCGCCTCCTTTATCGCTTCGTGGTCAGCTTCTGAGATCCCATGCGCCTTCAGATACATGATCATTGATACAAGCTGTTTACTGGCAGGCAGCATGCCCAAAATAGCTACGATTGTTAAAACATTCAGGCGGGATTTTGTTGTTGCATATCCGGCAATATACAGAGATAATGGTATTGCAAAAAATACAATTGTTTTGAGGATCTCTGTTTTTTTCTTGTGGCTGATGTAACCAAAGTCGCCCTGTTTTATCTTTTGTCTGTTCATTTATTTCACTCCTCGCAGTAATCTGGCATAAATATATAAAATCCATTTTTGCGGTACATATTTCACAAGAATGCGTAAAAGCTTCATAGACAGACCGTAAACGGAAACGTCCTTTTTCCGCATGGCATCGTGCAGTGCTTTTGCGACTACTTTCTCTTTTCTTGCCATAAAATATTTCTTCAGGCCGAAAGGGGATCCGGTCTCTTCTGCAATGGAGAAAAAGGCAGTGTCAACAGGCCCCGGGCAGATGGCTGTCACAAAGATCTGTCTGCTGCGGAGTTCTTCTCTCAGTGCACGGGTCAAAGAAAGTACATAAGCCTTGGAAGCTGCATAGACAGCAAAATTAGGCTGTGGCAGAATTCCCGCAATGGAAGCAAACTGGATCAGATAGCTCCGTTTTGGCATATAAGGCAGAACCAGATATGTCATTTTCGTCAGTGCGCGGCAGTTCAGATCGATCATACCAAGTGTATCCGCTTCCGGGATCGTCTCAAACGGTCCTGTCTTGCCGTAGCCTGCACAGTTGATCATGACACGTACCTTTGGCTGCTCTTTTCCCAGAAGCTCTGTAAGCGGCTTATAATCTGCATCGTCCGTCAGATCCATGCTGAAGGTCCTGACCTCTATCGGCAGTTCTTTGGCAAGGGAAGCAAGGCGTTCGCTTCTTCTGGCGATCAACCATACTTCATCCAGCCCCAGTACCTTTTCGGTAAGCTGTCTGGCAAATTCTTTTCCCATACCGGAAGATGCTCCGGTAATAATTGCTATATTCATCTTCTTTTCTTTCCTTCTTTCCCGGTTTTCTGATTCTTTCCATTTCTATTTTTATTCTGATGCGTATCTTTTGCTTTTTCTGCTCCGGTATTCGGTTTCCTGCTCCCGGTTTTCTGCTTATGAGGCACATGCGCAGAAGCTGCCATCTTACGCGGTGGGATCAGTGCATGGGCATCAAATCCGATCAGATCTTCTCTGTGTGCCAGATGCAGAGCCTCCTTTACCAGCTCATAGTTTTCCGGATTTTTATACTGGATGAGTGCGCGCTGCATTGCCTTTTCATGTGGATTATGCACCACATAGACAGGTGACATATCTCGCGGGTCGATCCCTGTGTAGTACATGACCGTCGACATCGTGGAAGGCGTCGGATAAAAATCCTGTACCTGCTGCGGCATATAGCCGAGATCCCGGATATATTCGGCAAGCGCAACTGCTTCCTTTAAGGTGGAGCCCGGATGCGAGCTCATCAGATACGGTACCACGTACTGATCCATATGGAATTGTTCGTTTTTCTGCTTATATTTTTTTAAAAACTGCTGAAATACAGCATTTTCCGGTTTTCCCATCCGTTTTAGCACCGCATCGCAGATATGCTCCGGCGCAACCTTTAGCTGTCCGCTGATATGGTATTTGATCAGCTCGTCAAAGAACGTTTCGTCTTTATCTGCCAAAAGGTAATCAAACCGGATCCCTGACCGGATAAATACCTTTTTTACCCCCGGCAGCTTCCGCAGCTTGCGGAGCAGTGCCACATAATCGGAATGATCTGCGTTCATATTGGCACAAGGCTTCGGAAACAGGCATTGTTTATTTTTGCAGACGCCGCATTTTAACTGCTTTTCACACGATGGCTGCCTGAAATTAGCGGTCGGACCACCGACATCATGGATATACCCTTTAAATTCTTTATCCTGCGTCATCTGCTCTGCTTCTTTCAGAATGGACGAATGGCTTCTTGTCTGAATGATCCTGCCCTGATGAAACGTCAGGGCACAGAAGCTGCAGCCACCGAAACACCCACGGTTACTGATCAGGGAAAACTGGATCTCTTTTGTCGCCGGAACACCGCCTAAGGCATCATAGCTTGGATGGGCGCGCCTTGTATAAGGCAGTGCATAAATATCATCCATTTCTTCCTGGGTAAGTGGCATTGCAGGCGGATTCTGTACCACATATACTTCGTGCGGATAGGCTTCCACCAGCATCTTTCCGGTAAACGGATCGGTGTTGTCATACTGAATCTTAAAGCTCTGTGCATACAGCTTTTTGTCTGCTTTCATTTCTTCGTAAGCCGGCAGATAGATCTCATCATAAAAGCTGTTTTTATTGCGGGCTTTAAATACCGTTCCCCTGACATAAGTAATGTCGGATACATCCATACCGGATGCCAGTGCATCCGCGATCTCCACGATGGATTTTTCCCCCATGCCATAGGAGATCAGATCTGCACCGCTGTCCAGCAGTACGGAACGTTTAAAGGAATTTGACCAGTAATCGTAATGGGCAAGCCTGCGCAGACTCGCTTCGATCCCGCCGATGATGATCGGTGTTTTTTTGTAGGAACGGCGGATCAGATTCCCGTATACGATCGTGGCATGATCCGGTCTGTGATACGGCTTTCCGCCCGGTGTGTAGGAATCTGTCTGTCTGTGCTTTTTGGAAACATAGTAATGGTTTACCATGGAATCCATATTTCCCGCACTGACCAAAAAGCCGAGCCTTGGCTCTCCTAAAATACGGATGCTGGCATCGTCCTTCCAGTCGGGCTGTGCAATAATACCGACGGAATAGCCATGTGCTTCCAAAACTCTTGAAATGATCGCCACACCAAAGGAGGGGTGATCCACATAAGCATCTCCTGTTACATATATAAAATCAAGTTGTCTGATATGCGCCTTTTCCATATCTTCTTTGGAAACCGGCAAAAAATCATTCATTGTTATCCTCACCTGTCAGTTGTTTCATTTCTTCTTTAGTCAGTGCTCTGTATGTCCCTTTTGCAAGTGACGGATCCAGCAAAACGCTTCCGATCGCTGTCCGCTTTAAATAGGTCACTTTTACGCCTAATTTTAAAAGCATGCGCTTTACCTGATGGTAACGCCCTTCCTGCAAAATGATCGTCCCGCAGATTGTCTGCTTTCCCTGATCTGCCTTTAAAACCGTAAGCTGAGCAGGCAATGTCGGCTTCTCATCCCCGATATCGATGCCCAAAAGCACCTGCTTCTGGGCATCTTCTGCCAGAAGCCCTTCCGCTTCAAAATAATAAGTCTTGTCCACATGATGACGCGGACTCATCAGCCGGTGGGAAAACGCGCCGTCATTTGTCACGATCAGAAAGCCTTCCGTATCTTTATCCAGTCTGCCGCAGAGGATCAGATGCTTTCTTTCCGCTTCCGGGAAATAATCAAGCACTGTCCTGCCGGCATCTTCCGTTGCACTGACACAGCCCGCCGGCTTGTGGAACATATAATAGACATTGCCTTTCTGCCCGATCTGCCTGCCCTGGTAACAGACGCTGTCCTGCTCTGTCACCTGAAAGCCCGGATCGGTTACGGGCAGATCATTGACCAGCACCTGTTTTTTCCGGATGTAGTTTTTCACTTCACTTCTTGTACCGACACCGGCGTCTGCCAGCCATTTATCAAGTCTCATCTTTTTCATCCTGCTGCATAATTTTTATACACAAAAATACTATTTTAGTATACACTATTTTGTTTGATTTATGGAGTGGTTTATGAAAATTTCACAGAAAAACCTTCTGATCGTATGCTTTCTGTTTCTGTTGCTTGTCTGTATTCTGTGTAACAGTAAAAAAACAGCGGAATTTGCCTATATCGGACTAAATACCTGGTATCTGAACATGATCCCGTCTCTGTTTCCGTTTATGGTACTTCTGAACCTGCTGATCTCTACCGGATTTTCCTACTGGTTTATGAAACCATTTTCTGTTTTCTTAAAACCGTTCCGTAATACGGAGGATGCCTGCTTTGTTCTGTTCTTCGGCTTTTTGTGCGGATTTCCGCTTGGTGCGAAATGTGTTGTGGATCTGTACCGACGCGGAAGGTTGTCCGAGGCTAACTCTAAATATCTGCTCAGCTTCACGAACAATATCGGTCCTGCATATTTTTGCGGTTTTGTGCTTGGACAGATCTATCTGACTCCCTCTTTAGGGAAATCATTATTTGTTATGTACGGTCTGCCGCTTTTATACGGGCTTTTCCTGCGTCATACGCGGTATCGCCGGATACTGGACAGAGAACTTATGACGCGACGGCCTGAGCCACCGGTAATAAAACCGGTACTGCAGTGTCTGCCGGATGCGATCTCTTCTGCCCTGACACAGATCACAGTGCTTGGCGGATATATGATCGTATTTAATACACTCCGTATTCTACCGGAACTTTTATTTACAAAAAATCCATACCTGTATCTTGCCGGGCAAAGTATTCTGGAAATATCAGGCGGTCTGTTATGTATTAAAACATTTGTGAAATCTACAGTTCTGACGATCGTTCTTGCACATACCTGTCTCTCCTTTGGGGGGCTGAGCTGTTTCTTCCAGACAACGGCACTTTTTCAGAATACACCGTTTTCGGGTAAAAAATATATGCTGCATAAGCTTCTGTTATGCAGCATATCTATGATTGTTTCGTATGTTCTGTTTCGATAACCTTTACATTGGCTGTGGACCGTTATCTGCCGGATTTGCAGAGGCTGATGATGTATGGTCTGCTTCAACCTGCGCCATCTCATCAACCGGATACAGCTGTGCCCTGTTATTCTGGATGATCGTAATACAATCCTGCAACTGTGTCATCAACTTTTCATAGTTGAAAGCCGCGATATCGATGGAATGAGATAAAATATCCTCTACATTTCCCAGATTATCGTCGGTATAGCTGATCGCAGCCGCTCTCATTTCATTGGCTTCCGTTGTTGCCTTATCTAAGATCTCCTGTGCACGCTGTGTGGCAAGTTCGACGATCTCCTGTGCCTGTGCATGTGCCTGCTGCATGATCTCATGCTCGCTGACCAGCTCATTTGTATGGATCGCAGCTTCATTGATCAGGGCTTCTGCCTTCTGTCTGGCATCATTCAGGATCGCTTCTTTATTGCTGATGATCTTCTGATACCGTTTGATCTCATCCGGTGTCTTCATACGGAGATCACGAAGCAGTTCTTCGATCTCGTCCTTATTGACCTTGATCATATTATTGGATAATGGAACGTATTTACAATTTTCAATATAGTCTTCGATCTCATCAATCAACTGTTCGATTTTTGTACTCATAACGATTCTCCTTACTAAATCTTATCTGGTTACCTTATACTTGTCATAAATCTGTTTTGCAACAAAATCAGGCACGCAGGCTTCAATATTACCACCGAAGCTGGCAATCTCCTTCACACTCGAAGAACTGAGATACGCATATTCCAGTGAAGTGGTCAGAAACATCGTATCAAGTGTTTCACCGGATAATTTTCGGTTTGTCTGTGCAATCTGAAGCTCATATTCGAAATCTGTGATCGCCCGAAGTCCCCTGATCACAACATGAATATTTTTGGAACGCGCATAATCGATCAAAAGTCCCTGAAAGCTCTCTATTTTCACGTTTTTCATGTCTTTTGTCGCTTCTTTCAATATATTAACACGTTCTTCCACAGAAAACAATGCAGTTTTATTTACATTATTTAGTACACTTACCGTTAATTCGTCAAATATTTCAGCAGATCTGCGGATGATATCCATATGTCCGTATGTCATCGGGTCAAAGCTGCCCGGATAAATTGCTTTGCTACTCATCTTTTGCTCCTCTGCACAAAGACATGCTTGTTTGTCTTGTATTTTTTCTCTTTGATCAGTTCATAGCCCAGATCCTCCAGATAAGAGATATCCGTATCTAAAGATGCTTCAAAAATGATCAGGGTATCCTCATGGATCAGCTTCGACATCGTCAGATATTCCAGAACGCGCCTTTCAAGCTCTTTATCATATGGCGGATCCATGAAAACAATATCAAATTCATATTTATATTCCAGTGACTGCAGGCTGACAAATACATCCTGCTTGTAAATGCCTGCTTTGTCATTCAGACCTGTATGCTTCAGATTCTCTTCGATACAGGTCAGGGCATTTTTATCATTTTCCACAAAAACCGCATAATCTGCCCCGCGGCTGAGCGCTTCGATACCGATCGCACCGCTTCCGGCAAACAGATCCAGAAACACACTGCCCGGCACTTCATTTTGTATCATATTAAATAACGTTTCTTTGATACGGTCTGTTGTCGGCCTTGTATTGTCACCAAGTGGCGTCTTTAACAGAAGCCGCCTTGCACTTCCTGCTATAACTCGCATATGATTCCTCCTTATACCCGGACTTTGACACCCTTTGTGTCACGCTTGCCCAGCTTTAATTTATTCAGTTCGATTGTCTTTTCCTTGTAGACGATGCTCCGGTCGGAAATTGCCTGTGTCAGATAGGCTTCCTCGAGCAGATCTCCGGCTCCCAGTTTCATGCCTCTGACACCGATCGCATTTTTCTTTTTGTCCGGGATTTCTTCCAGTGCAAAACGCAGGAAATACCCATCCCTGCTCTGCAGGATCATGTTACGCTGGTCTTTGATCACTTCGACCAGAAGCACACGGTCATTCTCCTGCAGCTTGGTGGCAGCCACACTGCGCTTGCTGACATCAAACTCGCCGCCGTCCACGATCTTCAGCATTGCCTGTTCTGTGACAAAAGCGATCCGGTACAGATTCAGCTCTGACTGGCTGGCAGCACAGATGATCCGCTCTTTTGCCGTGTCATAACCGCTGACATTATCGATCGGGATTCCTTTATCTCGGAATTTCCCGAATGGCAGATCTGCTGCCTTGACGGTGTAAAGCTGCCCCATATCCGTGAAGATACAGATCTTACCGGTATTTTTACAGGTAAAGACATATTTGTTTTCCGCAAGTGCGGCTTCTTTGTTCCGCTCAAAGGTTGGCAGATCGATCGTTTTGGCATAACCGAAGCGATCCATTAAGAAGCAGACATCCATTTCATCCATCTTCTTTTCCACATAAACAGTCTGCTCTGTATTTTCGATCACAGTCCTGCGTTTTCTGCCGAATTCTTTCTTCAAATCATCAAGCTCTGATTCGATCACCATGGTCATGGAATCATGGCTGGATAAAATATCTTCATAGCGGTAAATATTTGCCATTGTCTCATCATGCTCTTTGATGAGCGCTTCGATCTCCAGACCGATCAGCTTATACAGACGCATTTCCAGAATGGCATTTGCCTGCCTTTCGGTAAATTTGAGCTGCTCTGCCATAATGCGGGATTCTCTGGATTTAAACTGAATCCCCGTTGTATCGCCTTCGACCAGACATTTTTTTGCCATTGCCCGATCCTTGGAGCCGCGCAGTATCTCAATGATCAGGTCAATGACACTGCACGCCTTGATCAGACCTTCCTGTACTTCTCTCTTTTCCTTCTCCTTTTGCAGGAGATTGTTGTACTTTCTTGTATTGACCTCAAACTGGAAGTCAATGACATGCTTCAAGATCGCTTTCAGCCCCATTGTTTCCGGTCTGCCGTCTGCAACCGCCAGCATATTGACACCAAAGGTGTCTTCCAGCTTGGTCTTTTTATATAACATACTGATGAAGTGATCTACATCTGCATCTTTGCGCAGTTCGATCACGATACGGATACCGTCTTTAGAAGACTGGTTTGTGATATCCACAATGTCATTAGTCTTTTTTGTTTCAGACAGTGCTGCCACATCAAGCAGAAATTTGGAAATGCCCATTCCTATCATCGTATATGGGATCTCGGAGATCACAACATTGGTCTTGCCGGCCTTTCCTTTTTCGATATCTACTTTACCGCGTAGCCTGAGCTTTCCGCTTCCGGTCTCATAGATAGAAACCAGATCATCTTTATTACATACTATGCCGCCTGTCGGGAAATCGGGACCTTTCAGATAATGCAGAAGCTCACGCGTGGAAATTCCTGTATTGCGCATATAGGCTTTTGCTGCATCGATCACTTCCCCTAAATTATGTGGCGGAATACTGGTTGCCATACCGACAGCAATACCTTCCGCACCATTCACCAGAATATTCGGGATCTTGACCGGCAGTACGACCGGCTCTTTTTCCGTTTCATCGAAGTTTGGCATAAAATCCACAACATCTTTATCCAGATCCTCCAGAAATGCGATCTGTGTGATCTTTTGGAGCCTTGCTTCCGTATAACGCATGGCCGCAGCACCGTCTCCTTCGATGGAACCGAAGTTACCGTGCCCGTCTACCAGAGGAAGACCTTTTTTGAAATCCTGTGCCATGACAACAAGTGCATCGTAAATGGAACTGTCTCCGTGTGGATGGTATTTACCCATAGTATCTCCGACAATACGGGCAGATTTACGATATGGCTTGTCATACCGGATCCCAAGCTCCTGCATATCGTACAGGGTTCTTCTCTGTACCGGCTTCAATCCGTCTCTGACATCCGGCAGCGCTCTTGCAATGATAACAGACATCGCATAATCGATATAGTTTTTTTCCATAACCTCCGAATATTCTGTCTGTATGATTTTTTCGCTCATGTAAGTCCTTCCTTTGGTTAAAAGTCTAATAATGCTTCTTCCGCATGCTCGTAAATAAATGTCTTACGCGGTACAACATCCGTTCCCATCAGCTTTTCCGTGACTCTGTCTGCCAGAAAGCTGTCATCGATCTCCACACGTTTTAAATAGCGCGTTTCCGGATCAAGTGTTGTTTCCCAGAGCTGCTGGGCGTCCATTTCACCCAGACCTTTGTAACGCTGCAGGGTAAAGCTGCTTTTATGTGTTTTTCTGTACTTGGCAAGTGCTTTGTCATCGTACAGATATTCTTCTTTCCCTCTTGCCGGGATCACTTTGTAAAGAGGCGGCATGGCAATATATACATGTCCTTCCATGATCAGTTCCGGCATAAAGCGGTAAAACAGCGTCAGGAGAAGTGTGCAGATATGCGCACCGTCTACATCCGCATCCGCCATAATGATGATCTTATCATAACGAAGCTTTGTAATATCAAAATCATTGCCATAGCCTTCTGAAAATCCGCATCCAAAAGCATTGATCATCGTTTTGATCTCTGCATTGGCAAGTACCTTGTCGATGCTTGCTTTTTCTACGTTTAAGATCTTACCGCGGATTGGCATGATCGCCTGATACAGACGGTTTCGTGCCATTTTGGCGGAACCGCCGGCGGAATCACCCTCTACGATAAAGATCTCGCATTTGGATGCGTCTCTTGATTCGCAGTTTGCCAGCTTCCCGTTAGAATCAAACGAAAACTTCTGCTTTGTCAGCATATTGGTTTTGGCTTTTTCTTCTGTTTTACGGATCTTGGCTGCTTTTTCCGCACAGCCGATGATACTTTTGAGCGTTTCCAGATTTCGGTCAAAATATCTTGTGATCTCATCCCCGACGACTTTGGAAACAACCTTGGCTGCATCCTGGTTATCAAGCTTTGTTTTGGTCTGCCCTTCAAAACGCGGATCCGGGTGCTTGATGGAAACAACCGCTGTCATACCGTTACGGACATCAGGTCCTGTGAAATTTGCGTCTTTTTCCTTTAAAATGTTGAGCTGGCGGGCATAGCTGTTGATGACCGTCGTAAAGATCGTTTTAAAACCGGTCAGATGTGTTCCGCCCTCTGCGTTGAAAATATTATTACAAAAACCCATGACATTTTCATGGAATTCATTGACGTACTGGAAAGCCGCTTCTACCGTAATACCGTCACTTTCACCTTTAACATAGATAACTTCATGCACGGTATCTTTATTCCGGTTGATGCTTTTGACAAACCCTACGATACCTTCCGGCTCGTGATAGATAATGCTCTCTGGTTCACTGCCTCTCCGGTCTTCAAAGCAGATCGTCAGGGCAGGATTCAGATAAGCCGTTTCATGCAGACGATTTTTCACTTCCTCCGCTTTAAATACAGTATGGTCAAAAATTTCATCATCCGGCATAAACCGGATACTGGTTCCTGTATCTTTGGATTTTCCGACAACCGGCAGAAGCCCGTTCTGCAGCTCTACAGTCGGAATACCGCGTTCATAAGCATCCTCATAGATATGTCCGCCGCGCCTGATCCGTACTTTCATCCAGACGGAAAGTGCATTGACGACCGAAGAACCGACACCATGCAGACCACCGCTTGTCTTATAAGCGGAATCATCAAATTTACCACCTGCATGAAGCGTCGTAAAAACAAGGCGTTCCGCACTGATCCCTTTTTCGTGCAGATCAACAGGAATACCACGTCCGTTATCCTCTACAGTCACGGAACCGTCTTTTTCCAGATAAACATGTATCTCACTGCAATAACCGGCAAGATGCTCATCAACTGCATTATCCACGATCTCGTAGATCAGATGGTTCAGTCCTTTTGTCGACACACTGCCGATATACATACCCGGTCTGACACGGACTGCCTCCAGTCCTTCCAGCACCGTTATATTTTCTGCATTATATGTCTCTTTTGGCATATTTTATTTCCTCTTTACTTTTATAGTCTCCTGCATATACCGGAATATTCTACTCTACAATAAGATTCCGGGTGCAGGCAAGCGCAAGCGCGCCCGGACCGATATGGCACGCCACACTCAAAGAAAGTGGTGCCATCTTAAGCCGGAAGCCCGGAAATGCTTCCATTACTTCCTGCTTCCAAAGCTCTGTTTCTTCTGCATCCTTTGTATAGGCAATATGCAGCATTACACGCTCCTTTGCGCTCTCATCAAAGCCGCCGAAGCGGTTTTCTATATCATTTTTGATCGCCTGCAGCATCATCGACTTGCCGGCAGACTTTGTTCTTGCTTTTGCAAATGCATCCAGCTTTTCGCCCTGGATCTGCAATACCGGCTTCAGCTTTAAAAGCGTACCGAGTGCAGCCGCCGCAGGTGTGATCCTGCCGCCTTTTTTCAGGTAGAAAAGGGTATCCAGCATAATATAGATGCTGGAATTGAACTTGTCCTCTTCCAGTATCTTCTTGATCTGTGCACCGTCATAGCCTTTTTTGGCAAGCTCCACGGCATCAAGTACAGACTGGGTCTGCGTAACGGAAATACGCTGATTGTTTACCACAAATACTTTCCCGTCAAATTCCGGCTCCTGTGCCAGCATGCAAGCCGTCTGACAGCTTCCGGAAAGTCCGCTCGACATCGGGATATGCACTACTTCATCATACTCTGCCAGAAGCTTATGGAACATATGGATCAGAGAGTCCGGTGATGGCTGTGAGGTCGATACAACCGCATCGTTTTCCAAAAACTCATAAAATCTGTCCTGTGTCAGGTTGATATCTTCAAAATATGTTGCGTCATTGATCATGAATGGCATCGGTAATACAGAAATACCAAGCCCGGCAGCTTCCTTCTGGGTAATCCCACTATTGCTGTCCGTCATAATTGCAATCTTTTTCAATTTCAATTCCTCCCTATTTGAACCGGAAAAGCATTATAGTACATGCAGATATCCATGTGTCTGATAACTTTCCAATTTCCTTTTTAATGGTAAATGAGAATCCGAAAGAAGTAAAGAGTTACTTTTCAAAATTTTGGCAGCATCCGCCGCCGCATCCATTAAAAGGGCACTGTCCTGATAGACATCCGCAAAGCGGAAAGCAAATGCACCGCTCTGCTGAATGCCCATAAAATCCCCCGGACCGCGCAGCTTCAGATCAGCATTTGCGATTTCAAAACCGTCATTGGATCTGTTTAAGATCGCCAGTCTTTCATTCTGTTTTTTCTTCTCTGCCGATTCCATAAAGATACAGTAGGACTGTAGATCGGATCTACCCACCCTGCCACGGATCTGATGCAGTGTTGCAAGCCCGAAACGCTCTGCATTTTCAACCATCATGACAGTTGCGTTCGGTACATTGATCCCTACCTCAATAACCGTTGTGGAAACCAGAACATCGATCTCCCCCGCTGCAAACCTTGTCATGATCTCATTCTTCAGCTTTGGACGCATTTTGCCGTGCAGATAGGCAATTCTCGTCTGCGGTGAAAAAAACGCCTGTATCGTTTTGGAATAGTCTACTACATTTTCAAGCTCATCCATCACACCGGGCTCTGCCATCGGACAGATGATATAAACCTGGTGTCCCGCATCTACTTCCTTTTGCATAAACCGGTAAGCTGTCTGCCTGTAGCTCTGATTGACCACGCAGTTTTTGATCGGCAGTCGTTTTGCCGGAAGTTCCCTGAGCTGCGTCACTTCCATATCACCGTATAAAATGATCGCCAGGGAACGCGGGATCGGTGTGGCACTCATAACGATCGTATGCGCCGCTCCATTCCCTTTTCCGGACAGTGTTTCACGCTGTCGGACACCGAATCTATGCTGTTCATCCGTGATCACAAGTGCAAGATTTTTGAACATTACTTTATCCTGAATGACTGCATGTGTTCCGATCACAACATTCAGACTGCCATCTGCGATCTTTTCATAAATTTCCCGCTTCTGCTTTGCTGTCTGGGAGCCCACTAAAAGTGTGGGACGAAAAGCAAGACCATACTGCTTTGTCATATTACACAGCATTTCATAATGCTGCACGGCAAGTACTTCTGTAGGTGCCATCATAGCTGCCTGATAACCATTGGAAACACAAAGAAGCATTGTAAGTACCGCAACGATCGTTTTGCCGCTTCCGACATCTCCCTGCAACAGTCTGTTGATGCATGTACCCTGCAGCATTTCTCCTTTTAGTATGGTATATGCTTCTTTCTGGGATGCGGTCAGTTCGTAGGGGAGCTGTTCCAAAAGCCGGTCAGGATCTGCCGTATCGATCATCGGGCAGGCATTTTTATGCTCTATTCCCGCCTGCTGCAGCTTCATGGAAAGCAAAAACAGCAAAAATTCCTCATAAGAGAAACGTTTTCTGGCATTTGCCAGGCTTTCCGTATCCGATGGAAAATGGATCGTATTTAATGCTTCCTTCACAGAACAGAACTGATATTTTTCCAAAAGATCCGGTGGAAGTGTTTCGGGCAGATCCGGAATTTTTTCCAGAACTTGCCGGACATACTTGGATATAGCCTGGTTGGTCAGCCCTTTCGTCTTAGCATAGACAGACAAAAGTTTCCCCTGCAGTTTCTGATATTCTGCCGGCTGATAGAGCTTCGGATGACTCATAAAAAGAGAGCCGCCCTTTTCCTGCACCGCTCCGTGAAAAACATATTGCGTTCCCACTTTCAGTGTATTTTTTAAATATGGCATATTAAAAAATGAGATATGAAGAAGTGCCCCATGCGCATCCTCTGCCTGCAGCTTCAGAATAGACAGATTCCTGACATGTACGGGAACAGGCGTTGTTTTCACTGTTGCTAAAATGGCAGGATCTGAGATCTGCTGTTCTTTTGCCTCCTGCACAGATATAACCGGAGGCAGACTTTCATAAGACTTTGGAAAATGATAGAGAAGATCCTCTATCGTTTCAATATTCAGTTTATGAAAAAGGGCAGCGTTTTTTTCACCGATGCCCTTTAATTCCATAATAGACTTTGTTAAATCCATTTTGCTTCCTTATTCGGCTGAGATTACGTAGTAATAGATCGGCTGTCCGCCGTACTGCAGTTCTACATCACAGTCAGGATATGCTTCTTCCAGCGCTTTCTGCAGTCCTTCTGCTTCTGCTTCTTTGATATCCTCGCCATAATATACACTCAAAAGCTCCGCATCCGTTTCCTTCATCATTTCAGCCACCATTTCAAGTGTGGTATCTTCGATTTTGGAACCGACAGCCAGAATCGTTTTGTCGCCGATACCCATAATGTCATTTTCTTTGATCGTCTTGCCGTCGATCTCTGTATCACGTACAGCATATGTTACCTGACCTGTGCTGACATTTTCCATTTCCGCACACATATTTTTCAGATTTTCCTCTCCTGACATATCAGGCATGAAATTGATGATCGCTGCAATACCCTGTGGGATATTCTTGCTTGGTACGACAATGATTTCTTTATCTTCTGTCAGATCACGTGCCTGATTGGCTGCCATGACAATGTTCTTATTGTTCGGGAATACATAAATCGTCTTTGCATTCACTTCATCGATCGCACCGAGGATATCTTCTGTGCTCGGATTCATCGTCTGTCCGCCTGCAATGACCTTATCCACACCAAGATCTTTAAAAATCTCATTTAAGCCTTCCCCGATGGAAACACTGATAAAACCGTATTCCTTTTGCGGCTGAGCCGGCTTTTCGACTTCTTTCTTCTCGGCTTCTTTAAACAGCTTTTCTTCATGCTCTAAACGCATATTGTCGATTTTCATATTGGAAAGTGCACCATACGTCAGCGCCCGTTGGATCGCAAGACCAGGGTCGTTGGTATGTACATGTACCTTAACGACATCATCATCCGCAACAAGCACGATGGAGTCACCGATGGATTCCAGATAAGATTTAAAATCCTGTTCCTGCTTTATTGTAAATGTTTTATTTCCAAGCAAAATGATAAATTCTGTGCAATAACCGAATTTGATATCGGATGTTTCTACAGCGGATGTATCAATATTATTGCGTTTTACAGGTGTTTTCGTCATATCGATGCTCAGATCCAGTTCTTCACCGCGGAACGCCTTCTGTGCACCCTTCAGCACTTCTAAAAGACCCTGTCCGCCGGAATCCACGACGCCTGCCTGTTTCAGAACCGGAAGCATATCCGGTGTTTTATCCAGCACTTCCTGTGCATATACGATGATCGCATCGATAAAAACATCCATATCTTCTGTGCCTGCATATTCAGCTGCTTTTTCATAAGCACCCTTTGCAACGGTAAGGATTGTTCCTTCCTTTGGCTTCATAACTGCCTTATAAGCACTCTCTACTGCTTTTTCAAAAGCAGCGATCAGCACATCAACCGTGATCTCACCTTCTGTGGCACCGATCACCTTGCAAAGTCCGCGCAGAAGCTGTGACAGGATTACACCGGAATTTCCTCTTGCACCTCTGAGGGATCCGGAAGAAATTGCTTTGGAAAGCTCTTTCAGTGTTGCATTTTCATCCAGTGAAGCTACTTCCTTTGCAGCAGACATAATGGTCAGCGTCATGTTGGTACCGGTATCGCCATCCGGAACAGGGAATACATTCAGCTCATTGATATATTCCTTTTTTGATTCCAGATTTTTCGCACCTGCCAAGAACATTTCTTTAAACATCTTAGCATCTAATTGATTTTGTGACACGTTCTTATTCCTCCTCTAGTCAATTACTCTGACACCTTCCACAAATATATTGATTTTTTCAACCGGAAAGCCCGTAAATTCTTCTACTTTGTATTTGACATTGCTGATCAGATTATCTGATACCGCCAGAATATTAACACCATATGCCACGATCAGATGAAAATCAATTGTCAGCCCTGCATTATCCACATGTACTGTAACACCTCTGGATAAGTCGTTTAATTTTAATAATTTAACCAGACCGTCTTTGACATTGACACTTGCCATTCCAACGACGCCGATACATTCGATTGCAACGCTTCCTGCGTAATTTGCAATTACATCACTATCTATAGAGATATTGCCCAGATGTGTATTCATCATTGTTTTCATGCATGTATCCTCCTTTTATATGCGTCTGTCCCTTTCATGCCATGCATAATCTCCACTGCACAGAAAAAGACATCATAGTGATTATACTCTGTTTTACGGAAAAAGGAAACCAGAAAATCAAATTTCCATGGAAAAACAGGAAAAAAGATCAAAAAATGCATAATTTGTTATTGCATTTAAAAAAACTTTCTGATAGAATAAGCTTGTTGTGAGTTTAGAATCTATTCAGTTTAGGAGGTGCTATCATGGCTAAGTGTGATGTTTGTGGCAAAGGTGCTCATTTTGGTAATAATGTAAGCCATTCTCATAGAAGATCTAACCACATTTGGAACTCAAACGTTAAAAATGTGAAATGTAATGTTAACGGTTCTACAAAAACAATGCATGTTTGTACATCTTGTTTAAGATCCGGTAAAGTAGAAAGAGCTTAATAATGAGTCTGCAAAAAAGGAACCGTACGGTTCCTTTTTTAATTGCCTGCAGCTGTAGCTGTAAACCGCTATGCTTTTCTCTGGTAGGTGATCACGTTCTTGAGCCTGTCATATTCTGTGTTGATCTGTTGCAGGATCCATTTATCTCCGCACGAATTGTCCGGATGATAGATTTTGATCAGATCCTTATAACGCTTCTTAAGTGCCAGAGGATGTGTCACGCCGCGGAAAAACAGCATGTCCTCTTCTTCTGCCAGTTCCGAAAACGGTTCCTTTTCCTGCTTTTCCTGATAAAACTGCCTGCTGTATTCAAAAGCACGCTTCTTTGCCTCAAAACTCTTGCGGTCTGCATCCAGCTGGGCGAACCCCATTTCCAGTATCTTGAACTTCTTGTCAAAAAAGCTTTCCTGCTCCTTCAACTTTTCCATCGTCTTGTCCCGTTCTTTTTCAAAAGCGGAACGTTCTTCCTGCAGACGATGCACTTCTTCCAGCAACAGTTCTTTTGCAATCCTTATTTTATTTTCATCCGATTCCTGCATAAGATCCGGCATGTCTTCTTTCCCTCCGGTCTGATAGATCTGCTTCCTGTCAGCATCCACAGGAAAACAGATTGTATCCCAATAACAATAACAGTGCGATCAGAACAATCGCTACCAGTGTGTTTCCGATCAGCAGATCGAGCAGTATGCCAAGTGCTGCCGCAAAACAGCAGATGCCGAGTATCCTTTTCATGGCAGCTAACCACCGGCTTTTTATTATAGTATGCCATTTCCCGTTAAACGATACATTCCGCTGCTATGGCATATTTTCTTTTGTCTTTTTTACAGTGTATCCTGACCGAATGCAATCTCCTGTGCTTTCTCATCACTTACCATATCATCCGTATCTTCTTTTGGTGCGGTAAATTTATCCACCAGATCCGGGATCATATCAATGATCTTTGTCACTGCATCCTGATTTCTGACATTGACAAGCTTTGTCTGTCCGTTTTTGATCACGAGAACAGCACTCGGTGACATTTTGCCTGTAATACCACCAAACCCGGAGTTTTTCTGTTCACCGGCTGCAGCACCTGCACCAACACCGAATGTCACATCGACCAGTGGCAGAATAATGGTATCACCAATCTGTGTTGCCTGTCCTACAACAGTCTTTGTAGACAGGAAATTATCA
Source organism: Firmicutes bacterium CAG:194 (assembly GCA_000432915.1). Lineage (GTDB taxonomy): Bacteria > Bacillota > Clostridia > Lachnospirales > Lachnospiraceae > CAG-194. Next base: position 73,019 of record HF995233.1, on the reverse strand, counting down.
ACACCGCTTAACAGGGAACTTACGACTTCTGAAAAATTATTATTCATAGCTATTTATCCTCCTTGCCTGATGGCTTCATTACTTCTTTTAAGTACTTGATCTCCGGGTTAAAAAGTACAACCCAGCCTGCTTTTAATAACGCAAATACGGTAATATGCCCGCAAAGCCAGACATCACAGTCAAAAACTGCCTGTTCCATTTCAGGTTCTATCATAACATAATTCCCGATAAATGGATATACCATACCAAGAAAGGCACAAATTTCACCGCAGCTTCCCGGATCTCCTGTTCCAAAACGGACACGCAGCCGCCCTTTCCTGGGACCGACACTCTTCCACAGCTTTTTCAGTGTATTTTTTGCCAGCCTGAGTGCGGATTTTGTCTCATTCCTTTTCAGTGTCTCTGCATAATAGGAAATGACTTCTTTCATGCTTTCCCATTTCTGCCGCAGAGAGATTGTTTTATGATACAGACCGCTGATCGTCCGCTGCAGCTTTTTCGCCCATTCTTTTATCTTACAGATCCAGAGCTGTATTTTCTGCAGCAGTGACTGCTTTTCCGCTGTATCCTCTGTATCAGTGTGCAACGCATCTATATCTGTTGTATCGGTTTTCGCGTCTGTGATCTCTTGCGCTTTATTTTCCGTAGAATCTGCAGCAGCCGTTTCCGGGTTTATCTGCTCCGGTTGTTCTGCTGACCGGTCATTTTCCTGCGTTTTCTGCCTATGCTGATCCTGCGCGTCAGATTCTGTTATTTCGTTTGTTTTCTGTCTGCTTCCTGTCTTCTTCTTTTCTTTTTGCCTTTTTTTGCTGCCATTTTTATTTTTCTTTGCTTTCTTCTGCTTGGGTGGAGAAAAAAAATCAAACAACTTTATTCCCAGCAACCGGATCACACCGGTCTTTTTATCAGATTCATAAGAAAAGGAAACTCGCAGCAACGGAAATAAGTAACGCAGTTCTGCGTTTCCTGCCGGTTTTCCTTCTGAGAAGCTTCCCTGCACCCTATAGCAAAACGGTACAAAAAGAAGAAGCACCAGAAAAATAATTGCCACTGCCAGCAGAACAAGCAATATGATTCCGATTATTTTTAAAATTGTAAGTAATATAGACATCAATATCTCCGAAACAATTCTGCTTTTTGTTTTTCAAATACCTGTTTTATTAATAAAGTATCCCATTTTTGAGACAATGACAAGTATAAATCGATCGACAACTGCAGTGCACTTTCTTTTCCTTTTGCCAGACCGACCAGATAGATCGTATCTCTCGGAAATGCCTTTTGCTTCAGGCAGGCACTGTCATAAATATCAAAGTTATCGAATCCGTTTGCCAGACAGATCAGATAGACATCTACCATACCTGCATGCATTCTGAGCTTGCGCAGTATTTTGTTTTTGCTTTTTTCACATGCCTCGTCTGTTACCAGATCTTTATAAATATACATGGCGACTCCGATTTAAAAAAAGAAGGCAGTTACTGCCTTCCCTTTTCTTAAAAATACTTTTTGCTTCCCCATAGATTACTGTGCTTCAGATCCAGATACTCTGCATATGCACGTTCCAGAATCTGTTTTTCATTTGCAAATTTCAGCAGATGATATGCCTCGTGATACTTATAATATCCGGAATCTACAAAGAATTCTTCACGTTGTGGTTTGCTGTAATAGCTGTCTGCCATCATCAGATACCAGTGTACACTCTTGGACACCGTATCCTCTGGCACGGTAAAAGTATAATCACTTTTTCCTACATATTTTATGATGGACGCTTTCGCCCCGGACTCTTCAAGAACTTCTCGAAGTGCAGTATCCTTATATTCTTCGCCCGGTTCCACAGTTCCTTTTGGTAAGACCCATCCTTCATATTTATTCTTGATATTTTTATATAGGAGCAATATCTTACCTCTGAAAATAACCACACCGCCACAGCTTGTTGCTTCAATCATTGCAAACCCTCCTGTCTGGTGTGCCTCATATATGCATTCAGTATAAAACAGTTTATACCATCATGCAAGAAGGAATTGGAATCCGAACTCTTAATTTGACATTTTGTTGATCACATCCACGATTTCCTGCTGTTCAAAAGGCTTTGTCAAAAATTCATTAGCACCTGCTTTGATGCATTCGATCATTTTGTTTTTCTGTCCTGCTGCAGTTACCATAACAACCTTTGACTCCGGATCCAGTGCTTTGATCATCTTTAATGCTTCCACACCGTCTACGACCGGCATTGTAATGTCTAAAGTAACAACATCCGGCTTTAACGCCTGAAACTTCTGCACGCCTTCCTGTCCGTTTACAGCCTCGTCTATAATTTCATGTCCGTTGGACTCCAGGATATTACGGAGCATCTTACGTGATGTACGTGAGTCATCTACGATTAAAATCTTTGCCATTTTAATAAGCCTCCTAATTTACAGAAATAGTTGAATCAATTGCTAAAATAAAGAAGATCTCCTGTTCTTCCACATGGATCGGGAATACACAGAACTGATTGCCGGTGATCCTGCTCGCTTTTTCATAGAAAGCCGGTGGAAGCATGTCCATATCCACACCTTCATTGCCAAGCTCGGATGCAAATAATCCATTGATACAGTTTGTAAACTCACCGACTGCATCCAGTGCATCCAGATCAACGGTCTCAAATTCTTCATCCGCAAAAGGATTTGCAATCGTCAGAAGACTGTTTCCGATACCGGCAAATCCCGCATAAATATTATGATCACCCGTAAGCTGCTGCATCGCAAAATTGTCAATCTTCAATGTGTCTGTCAGATATGCTTTGGATACATAAGCACCGGAATTGATAATACGCAGAAATGTACGGATCGCAATACCGCAATGCTTGTCGCAAAGCTCTGTATTGGACGGCAGGAATAATCTGACGGTACGATCTACGTCCCCGCTTACGAGATCATCCATGTCGCTGTGTGTAAAGCCCTGCTGATCCTGATAGATCTTCAGTGCCTCGTCAACCTGCTCTAATGTCATCAGCCCTTTATCGATCAGGTTCTGTACAAAAATCATATAAATATTGCCCTGTTTCTTTAACAGACTGCCTACCTGTGCTTCTGTCAGATATCCCTTTTCCACGGCAATATCACCAAATCTGCGATCCCTGATCGCCTGTAAATTATTAACCTCATCAGCCTGTTCTGTCGTCATCAGCTTCTCTGCAACCGCGATCAGACCAAGCTTCACACGAACTTTGCTCTCACTTTCTATTACATCAGATAATTGCTCTTTGGTAATTCTTCCGGTTTTTACCAGATAATTTCCAAAAATCTGATCAAACATATGTATTTCCTCCCATTTACTATATCTTTTTGTGCATTTTGTACAAAAAGATTGCAAGAACCAATCTTTGTACGTGCCATCTTAATCAGTATACTATATTCTTCGTAAAAAAGATAGAATAAAATTCCCCTTTTTTCAGTTTTTTTAGTCATTTGTTCCAAAATAGGTGTCGAATATCCGCCTTGCAATCGGGACTGCATAATCACCGCCCGATCCGGCACTTTCAACAATGATCGTCACACAGATCTGCGGATCTTCTGCAGGAGCAAACCCTGTAAACCAGGCATGGGAATCCGATTTGTTCCCGCTGAATTCCGCAGAACCCGTTTTACCGGCTGCTGTATAGGAAAGACCTTTTAACTTGGAAGCCGTACCGCTCTCAACTACTTCTTTCATCAGTCCCGTCATAAAAGAAGCCTCGTCCTCCGTCATCATCACAGCTTCTGCCTGCGGAGAAGTCTTTTTCACAGTCGCACCGGTCGCACTTTCGATCCTATCCACCACATAAGGAGTCATAGCTTTTCCTTTGTTGGCAATCGCCGCAGTGATCAGATTCAGCTCCAGTGGTGTTACAGTTGTCTGTCCCTGCCCGATGGCTGTCTGCATGACTGCATAGCTTGTATCATATTCCGACAAGGTAAAGCTGCTCTTTTTATAAACAAGCTCTGTTTTCAGATCAGTATTCAATAAAAGCTGTCTGCAGGTCTTCTGCAGATCAGGGATGGAAAGCTGGACGCCGATATTGGCAAAAGAGGAATTGCAGGATTTGGCAAAACTCTTTGTAAAATCAACCAGACCATGGCTCTGTCCGTGATAACAGCGGATCTTATGTCCTTCATAGGAAAAGCTTCCGTTACAGGAGAAGGAATAGCCGGATACATCCCCATCGTGTTCTCTGTAATATTCCAATGCCGTAATGATTTTGAATGTACTGCCCGGCGGATATAATCCCTGCGTTGCGCGGTTTAACAGAACACTGCTTTCCGAATCGTTTACCAGATCATCCCAGATCTCAGAAATCTGATTCGGGTCAAAATCCGGTTTGGATACCATTGCCAGTATTTTTCCGGTAGAAGGCTCTGTCACAATGACTGCCCCCTGATAAACGCCAAGTGCCGTATAGGCTGTCTGCTGTAATGCCGTATCCAATGTCGTGATGACATTATCACCGTAGTTTTTCTCTTCGTTAAGCTCATTCTGGATCTTATTGGTAATGGATGCATGGGAATTTAACATATTCATGTTTTCCGTTGCTTCAATGCCGGTTCTTCCCTTTGTCGCATATCCAACCACATGGGCAAATATATTCTGATATGGATAATTACGGACTTCCGTACCATCCGCTGACCTCACTGTCTGGGCAAGAATCTCTCCGTCAGCGGAATAAATAGTACCCCTGACATTTCTGGTCGCAAGCAGCTCCTGTCTGGGATTATAATCATTGTTGATCGCTTCCTCGCTGTCCTTTACCATAAAATGGATGATATTTCCTATAACAGCCAGCATCAGCAGACTGAAAAAGCAGGTCACGATCACAATTTCGCGATTCCTCACTCTTTCTTTCTTTTTATTATTCTTCTCCTGCTTCCCGATCTGCAGTTCTTCGTCTTTCTTTCCGAGCATTCCGTTTTCCTTCCTGTGATTGTATGCAATAAAGTCCCTGTATGATACTGAACATGATGATCGTCGTCAGCACACTGCTTCCGCCATAACTGACAAGCGGCAGTGTGACACCGGTCAGGGGGATAAATCTTGTTCCGCCGCCAATCGTCAGAAATACCTGAAATATATAGATTGTACTGATCCCTACCGCAATATATCTGTAAAAATCTTCTTTCAGCTGCATGGCAATCTTCATAAATACGATAAAGCAGCTGACACAGACAAGAATCAGACAGATTCCGAATATGACGCCCATCTCTTCCGCCACTGCTGAAAAAACAAAATCCTGCTCCACATATGGGATCGAGGTTGGATCTCCCTGATCAATACCAAGTCCGAACCAGCCTCCTGTACCGATCGCAAATAAGGACTGCGTGATCTGATATCCGGAATCATTGATATTGCTCCATGGATGCAGAAAGGCAATCACTCTTGTTCTGACGTGCGAAAACATATGGTAAGCAACGATCGATGCCCCTGCGCCGCCTAAGATCCCCGCAAACAGGTAAAAATAATTCTTTGTTGCAATAAATACCATGATCAGATAGCCTGCAAAAAAGATAACAGCACTACCGAGATCCTTGGAAAATACCAGAATGATCACATGGGCTGCAGCTGCAACCGCCGAGATCACAACCTGTCCCAGACTTTTTGACTCTGTCAGTAGTCCGGCAATAAAAAAGACAAACAGAATCTTGACAAATTCCGAAGGCTGGAACGTAAAACCATTGATCGAATATGATATTTTGGAGCCATGGGTCACACTGCCCAGTACTGCAACAACCAGAAGTGCAAAGACGCCGACCATGCCATAGATCCAAGTCAGATGTTTCAAAAACTTCAGCTTTGATACCAAAAACGGAATAAACAATCCGATGATCAGCGATACCGCAACAATAATAAACTGACGGATCGACTTCTGATAAGAAATACGTGTCAGCATGATAAAGCTGATCGTCAGAAGCATACACATATTATTGATCACGAGTTTATCCGCTTCCGGATACGCCACACGGAACAGTGCAATCGTTGCAAACAGCAGAATCTGCTGGAAGCCATAAAAGATAATATAAGAAACATCCTCCGTTTCCAGACAGATCGCAGCAAATCCCAGGAAATGCACCATGAACATGCAGATGATCTGGCGGATATAAACACCACCGCGCTCATGCTCTTTTTTCGTCGCGACCGCCACAAAGCATTCCAGTGTATAAATTATCATAAAAAATGTGATGACATATTTAGACAAATCAGAAATAACGTGTCCCATAGGTTACCTATTCCACACCTTTTAAAAAGTGTCCTTTCGTAAATTCGGTAATGACCGTCTGTAATCCTTTTTCTCCCCTGCATAGATCCGCATACATTTCATAAATCTTCTGCATCTGCCCGGCAGTTTCTTCCGTAAATCGCAGTAAAACCGCCTCCATTGGCATGCGCAGTATCTCCGGCATTTCTTTATGCAGAGAAAGCGGCAGCGCATTATAGATCGTGTTTTCGCATCTGTCACAATGCAGACAGACGCGCAGCTTCTTTTTCTGCCGGTCTATAAGAAAAAGCTCTGCCGGTGCTTTTGTTTTTGTCTGTTTCAGACAGCGCCGGTTTGTCTTCAGCAGACAGTTTGCCGTCTCCATGACCGGAATATATCCGTACACAGGCAAAATACAGCTATGACTGCCACACGCCAGTGCCTTTGCTTCTGATTTGTGCAGTTCATACGGCAGGACATGCTCCGTCACACCTATATTATCATAAAAAGCAGCTGTTTCCATCTGAAAAACATAACAGCCGCTGTCTGTGACACAAGCCTTCTGCGGTACTCTTTGCCGCAAAAATGTTACCATTTCCAAATTACCGGCACAATACCCGTCAAATGCCGCTTTTTCAATATTGCTCCATCGTTGACTAATACGGTCAAAAGTCTGTTGTCTCGTTACTGCCGGAAACGTCAGGTATATCGAAATCTTTTTTTGGCGAAAGCGCTTTAACAGTTTTTCTGTTTCATCCGGATTATTCAGCTCCAGCAGGCAGTCATATGTCACATAGATCCTGTCAAGCAGTTCGTCCGGTGCCAGCGCTTTGAGCTGATAAGGATGTGCGATCTGCACCTGCAACGGTCTTTGTTTTTCTGCAAGAGCCTGTTTGTCGGCTGCCGGTTTTGCAGATATCCGGCTGTCGACCTCTTTGACTGCTCTGCCATCAGCTTCCCGCATGGTTCTTTTTCTGCCGGACAGAAGCACTTCTTCCAGCCTGCAGACAGCCTTTCTGCGCAGCTCATTTAATTCTTTGTTCGGTAAAAACAGGGTATCCGTCATATCACATGTAAGCTCTTTCAGTACAAAAGGTGTATTTCCCAGCTTTTGCAGCTGTTTTTTTACATCCTCCTGTGTGGCGGCTCTGTTCGCTGCTTTTTCCACTGCTGCGCCCGATACCGTTACAGAAACCGTATCCTTTGTCAGGGTCAGCAGCATAGGGTCACCGGGATGAGCAAAAAACTGTCCGCTTACAGGAAGTTTCTTCTCCTCAGGCTGTCTGACAGTGCCCGGCTGTACCTGCTCTGGAGCCTCCGGCGAAAAAGTCTGATAACCGGCCTTTTTCAACGACAGCAATTCTCTGCCGTTATGCTGCATATAATAGCCCATCTGGCTGCTCCCACGGCTGAAACGCTCCTGCAGCATGCGGATATCCTCCGGATCCACCTTGTATTCTGCCGGATCTTTTTCATACAGATCAATATATTTCCGGTACATCGCCGTCACAAAAGAAACATAGGCAGCAGTTTTCATCCTGCCCTCTATTTTAAAGGAGTCGATTCCTGCTTCGATCAGCTTTGGAAGAATTGGCAGTGTACAAAGATCCTTCAGGCTGAGCTGATATGGTTCTTCCTTTGCGCTGATCATATGTCCGTCCGCCAGCAGCTGATAAGGCAGTCTGCACGGACCGGCGCACCGCCCTCTGTTCCCGCTTCTCGGTCCGAGCATGCTTGAATAAAGGCATTGACCGGAATAACAGTAACACATGCTGCCATGGATAAAGGTTTCCAGTTCCAGACCGGTCTCGGTCTTCAGCCGCTTTAATTCTGCAAGTGAGAGTTCCCGGGCCGGTACAATTCTTGTCACGCCATACTTTTTCAGGTAATTTGCTGCGCCAAATCCTGTGATCGTCATCTGTGTGCTGGCGTGGATCTCCAGATCCGGAAAGAAACGCCGGATCATCCTGACTGCACCAAGATCCTGCATGATCACGCCATCCAGTCCTTCCTCATAATAGGGCTGCAAAAAAGCCGGAAGCTTTTTAAGCTCCGCTTCCTTTACAAGTGTATTGACTGTCATATATACTTTTTTTTCATACAGATGCGCCATTCTGATCGCATGCAACAGCTCTTCTTCGCTGAAATTTTTTGCATAGGCACGTGCTCCAAAGCTGCTTCCGCCTACATAAATCGCATCTGCTCCCGCCAAAACCGCTGCCATAAAGCATTCCGGATCTCCTGCAGGTGCCAATAGTTCAACTGACATAGTGCTTCTCCATAACAAAGAATGTACCTTGGTACATTCTTGCGCCTGCGGCGGTCGCTTGCGACATCTACATTGCACGCCGCAGTGCGCATCCCCGCAAGCTTGCTTGCTTTTGCTGTATAGGGGATTCCAACGGAATTTCCTATACAGTAAAACAGCTGCCCGAAGGCAGCCATTATTTTTTACTTTCTCTGCTACGGTCATCCTGCATGGACTTCATTGCTTTTTCCGTGCTTTCTAACTTGATCTGCGCAGAAACAAGCTCATGTTTTAAATCATATAATTCTTTTTCCTTTGCTGCTAAATCTTCTTCCAACAGAGAAATCTGTTTTTTCGCTTTGAAATAATCATCCGCAATATTCAGCTCTAACAAAATCGCCTGTGTATCAACCGGCTGTCTCTTAAAGCCTTCCACTTTATTGTATTCACTGACTTTATTATTGATATAAAGGGCGATCTTCTGCAGATATTCTTCACTTTCATATCCGCTGAGCGTAAATACTCTGCCGCCGATCAAAACTTCCGTATCTGTTTTTTCTGCCATTGTATTTCCTCTTTCTTTGAAATCTCTCTGAATATTATACTCATATTTACTGTTTTTGACAAGTAACTCCCTTATTTCACAAGGTCAAGACTGATCCCATCCGATATCCGTGCAAATTTCATCTGCAGCTTATAAGTTTTTGACAGTTTTCGGATGCAGCGATACATTTGTGTCTTCTGCATCTGCAACAAACTATCCTGCCCATCCGGCGTACACGGAAATTCCAGATGCAGATGCCACATATCAAATTTTTCCGCACTGCGAAGCCGGATAACCGCAGATGACATATCCGTTTTTCCCCCGGACTGTCCTGCGCCGGAAAGTGCCAGCAAAAACAACTGCCGGTATAACAAAAGCATGTCCGGATAAGCCATCTGGAAACAGGTCAGCTGGCAGATCTTATAGCGGAGCAGACAGCTGTTTTGTTCTGCTTCCTGCATACAGAGATCCATCAGGACCGACAGGGCAGATGTCTCCTCTGTCGGAAGGCTGCGGAACTGATCCAGCCCCGAAAGCAATGCTTCCGTTTCCGATTCATCCGGATCAAGGCTGCGTTCAAGCTGATCCTCCAGCTTCTGCAGCGGCTCCTGCATCCCCCGGATTGTATCTGGCAGTTTTTCCATTTCCCGACGGATTTCAGACCATGTTTCATACAACAGCCCGAGCTGTGTGTTTCGTGTTGCTTTAGCCGGCATAGGCGGAAACAGTGGCACAGTATCCGGCATACATTCATAAAACCGCCCGATCTGATCAAGAATTCCCTTTTTCATTTTCTTCTTTTCATCATAATTTTCCACCTCTGCAAAAAGCTGCAGAGTCTGCACATAATTGGCAAAATCATGCCTGATCTTCCGGAATGCATAAAAAAGAGCAATATAGGGCTGCATGGATTCTTCCATGCAGTCTATATCACTCTCTAAATTCTTTTTCCATTTATGTAAGAAAAACATAAATCCCCCTTACGTTTTCTGTTAAATATGCAGTGCGATCGCTTCCTTGACACCTTTGTAATGTCTGCGGCTCACCGGAATCACATCTCCACTGATCATCGTAATGCCGTCTTCCCTGGAAAATGATTTGATCTTTTTGATATTACAGGCAAAACTCTGATGGGAGTTGATGATATAATCCGGCAGCTGATTGACCAGATCGCTCAGCTTTGCAACTGCCTCAATACAATCCCCTTTATCTGTATGAATGCAGCAGTTTCTGTTACTTGTCTCCAAATACAGGATATCTTCTACTTTGATGCGATGGATCTTTCCACCACTTCCCGCAACGGTGATCGCCTTGATCTCCTGATGCTGTACAATATCCATTGCTTTTTCCACAGAGGAGAACAGCTTCTGTTCATCGATCGGCTTGGAAAGAAAATAGACGGGATCTGCCTCAAATACATTACTGGCAAGCTGCGCATACCCGGATAACAGGATCACTTTAATCTGTGGATATTTGGAACGGATCTCTTTTGCGATCGCAATACCGTCATCATCTCCGAGTGCAATATCCAAAATAATAATATTGGTATGTCCCTGATCGAGATCTTCCAGCCATTTTAACAATTCTTCTGCCGAATATACACATTGGCATTCTATTTTTCGTCTGTATTTTTTCTCAAGCGTCTCTTTTAAGTATTCTGTGATGGAACGATCATCATCACACACTACTATATGGAACATGATTTCACCTCGTTGTTTTATGCATATTGCCCTATAAATGCAATAATTCAATTATATTCATTGTAAATTTTATTCACTTTTTAGTCAACCGCAAAAGCAGAATTATTTGATTTTTGTCACATTTGACGTAGTATCCCCATCCTGATAAAACATCGAAATGGAATCCCCTTCTTTATAAGCAATAATCCCTACTATCTCACTATTCGTCAGATCTGCATCATATACTGTCTTATCTCCCTCCAACGTAAAATATACATGGGAATTTCCATCGATCACTACCGGTACATAGGTCGCGATTTTCCCTGTGATCTCCAGATCATCCGCATTCTCACTTGTACGGATGCCATTGGTACTGAGCAGCGCATTATATGCCTTCTTACATTCTTTGACTGTGTCTCCGATTGCTACCCATTGGTATTTCTGGATGTTGACCATGGCATATTTCTTGACCAGACCGGCAGAATCCTTTAATGCCATAAAGTAGGTTGGTTCATCAGAAATATTCAAAAGGAGCGGAAACGACGCCACATAACCGAGATTCTGCACCTGCCCTTCCGCAGAAGACATGGCAGAGTCTTCAATCGCACCTTCTATTCTGTAGAAACGGGTTTCCATCGTACGCTGGTTCATCAGCACAAAACCAACATTAGACTGATCACCGCTGACACTGGTCACACCTGAATATACCCAGACATCATCATTCATGGCGATATAATTATAACCATTTGTTGTCTGCAGACAGTCACGCTGTCCCAATACACTGTTCAGATAACCATGCTGCAGCATGCCATGATAATCGTAAAGCTGCATCAGAAGTTCTGCCTGATAGACCTTATCTACCCAGGTTGGAACTTCATCTGCCTGATAATCTGTGCATTCTCCCGTAATCGCATTACAAAGCACAACTCTGCCGACTGTCACACCACCGAACAGACCGATGTTGAACTTTTTGACCGGGCAGATCCAGTATGGTGTACCTTCATCATCAATTTCAAAGAATATCTGATCTGCAAAAATATAGGTTGGATAACGGAAACGGATGTGTCTCCAGATATAACGGTTAAACATTTCCGATTCTGAATATTTAATTCCCTCTGTCAGCTTGACACATTCCGTATCCTGGGTTGTCATATCGATCTGAATATACGCCGGAATACCGTTTTTCTGATTTGTCAGCCATTTGATCGGGCTGGCATACATCAGCGGTGTCACGCGGACCGGCTTACCGCTTACATTGATCTGGGTGTAATCATCCGCAACCTCAAACTGTGATACCATATCTACCATACTACCCATTTTGCGGCTGCCCAGAATTGCTGCGGAATCTCTGTCAAGAAGCGGGATCGTATTAAAATCCACTTCTTTGATATCTGCTGTAAAATCGCGTTCCTCCACCTGCATAAGCTTCTGATACTTCTTCGCATTGATAATCGGTGAAGAAAGAACAGAACCGATCAGAAAGATCAGCAAAAGTACGCCGCCCAGATAAAACAGATACCTGTAAGGACCCATTGTTCCTTTTTGGATATCCAGCCCCTTTTTCCCGAAGGAAACATGCCCGCTTTTCCAGACGGAGCGGAACGATAATACAATTGCGAATACAAATACCATCAGGATCACAAAACACCAAAAGCCTGCTGAATGGATATTCAGCGCCGGCAGATTGATATAATAGTAAACAAATGCGATCACAAGTGTCAGTAAAATGGCGAGCAGCCATCTTTTCCAGTTTTTCATACTTTTGCCTCTTTCTGCGTAATTTTACTATCCACTATACAAAGCACAGCTTATTCTGTCAAGGAATCTACCTTATTCTTACGGTTTTCCACCTCTTTTGCCTGCACATCGGAAGGCGCCTGCTCATAACGCGCAAACTGATAAGAGAAGCTGCCCTGTCCGCCTGTCAGGGAACGGAGTACGGTACAATAGCCGTACAGACTGCTCATCGGGATATCCGCCGTGATCGTCTGCCAGCCTCCCTGCATGGGCTGCATACCAAGCACGCGCCCTCTCCGTTTGTTCAGATCACCCATGATATCTCCCGTATAGCTGTCCGGAACGGTAACGGAAAGCGTTTCGATCGGCTCAAGCAGAACCGGTTCCGCTTTTAAGAAACCGTCCTTGAATGCCTGCATGGCTGCTTTTTTAAATGCCATTTCAGAAGAATCCACCGGATGATAAGAACCATCATATAAGATACCCTTTACGCCAACAACCGGATACGCTGCCAGAGGTCCTTTCACCGTTGCCTCCTGCAGCCCCTTTTCTACTGCCGGGAAGTAATTCTTCGGTACTGCTCCGCCGACTACCTCCTGCTCAAATACATAGGGGCTTTCCAGATCACCGGACGACTCAAACCGCATCTTGACATGACCGTACTGTCCATGTCCGCCGGACTGCTTTTTATATTTGGCTTCCACATCCGATTTCTTACGGATTGTTTCCCGGTAAGCTACTTTAGGCTCTGAAAGAGTGATCGCTACCTTATATTCATTGAGCAGTCTGCTCTGTGCGATTTCAAGCTGCATATCACCGATACCATATAACAGCATTTGCCCGTTTTCCTTGTCATTGACGATCTTGAGTGTCGGATCCTCATGTGTCATCTTGGAAAGTGCCTGTGCTGCTTTGTCGATCTCTGCTTTATTATCCACCTTATAGCGCATATACGTATACGGGACAGAAAGCTCTGCCTTTGCATACTGGATTGGTGTTACCTTTGTAGAAAGGCTGTCGCCTGTACGGGCGCCCGCAAGCTTTGCCAGTGCACCGATATCCCCTGCGTGCAGCTCCTTTACCTCGATCGGTTTATTTCCCTGCAGCACATACAGTTTTCCGATTTTTGCTTCGGAATCTTTGTCTTTATCATATAACAGATCATCTGTTTTCAAAACGCCGGAGCATACCTTGATCAGCGAATATTTACCGATGAACGGATCAACGATCGTCTTGAATATGTAAGCGGATTTCGCTTTTGCAAAATCATAATCTGCCTCATAAATTTCATTCGTCTTCAGGTTAATGCCTGCAATTTCCCTGTTTTCGGGACTTGGCATATATTTGATGATATCATCGAGCAGTGTATAAACGCCCTGGCATAAAATATTGGAGCCCATCGAAACCGGTACAATACTGCCATCTACAACATTATTGCGCAGTGCAGCTCTGATCTCGGCATCGGAAAATACTTCTCCGGCAAAATAACGATCCATCATTTCTTCTGATGTCTCAGCTACCGCTTCCATCAGGCTTTCCCTGTACTTTTCAAGATACGGTCTGCTGTAATCCGGAATCTCACATTCTTCCACTTCTTTTCCTATCCAGCGATAGCCCGTTTCACTGACTACATTCACATAACCGACAAACTTTTCATTTTCACGGATCGGGAAATGGAACGGTGCGATCTTTTTACCATAAAGCTGTGTCAGATCTTCCACAACCTCTTTATAGGAAGCCTGATCCACATCCATATCGGATACATATACCATACGCGGCAGATGATACTTTTCGCAGAGCTCCCACGCTTTCAGAGCACCGACTTCCATACCTGCCTTTCCGGAAACAACAATGATCGCTGCGTCTGCAGCGGAAACCGCTTCTTCCACCTCGCCTACAAAATCAAAATAGCCGGGTGTATCCAGCAGATTGATCTTACAGCCATCCCATTCGATCGCAATACAGGAGGCAGATATGGAAAAATGCCGTTTCTGTTCTTCTTTTCCGTAATCACTGACCGTATTACCGTCCGTTACCTTCCCCATACGGGATGTGATACCGCCAAGATATGCCATTGCTTCGGCAAGTGATGTTTTGCCGCTGCCCCCATGCCCAAGCAAAACAATGTTACGAATTTTCTCAGTTGTGTATACATTCATAGCTGCTACCTCCGTTTTATGATCGATTTTGAATTTTCTAACAATTCAAACACTTGTAGGTATATTTTACTAAATATAAAACTGTTTTACAACATATTTTCGTTAAAATTACAAGAAATTTCTATATTTTCTATCCCATTGACATTCGCACTTTAAAGGGCTAAAATACTATTGAAATTTACAACGGAAAGGACATAAGCTATGTCAAAAAAAGCAGAAGTTACCTGTAGTTTTATCGGGCTTGGTCTGATCGGCGGTTCTATCGTCAAAGCACTGCGCCAGGCATATCCCGAGATGATCTTAAAAGCATATGACAAAGACCGGAACGGGCTTTCCCTTGCCCGGAAAGACGGCGTTATTTCAGAGGCCTATGAAGCTCTGACCGATTCTTTTTTTGACTGCGATTATTTGTTTTTATGTGCACCTGTCAGCGAAAACGATCAGTTTCTCGGGCAGATCCGGCAAAGCCTGCATGCGGACACGATCCTGACCGATGTCGGATCTGTCAAGCAGACAACGCACGCTGCGATTGAAAAAGCAGGGCTCTCTTCCGTCTTTATCGGCGGACATCCCATGGCAGGCAGCGAAAAAACAGGCTATCAAAATGCCAGCGAACGTCTTTTGGAAAATGCCTATTATATTCTGACACCGACACAGGAAAGTCCTGTTACGGCAATTCAGGGTCTGCAGACGCTGATCAGCTCTATTGGTGCGATCCCGTTGATCATGGATTATCATACGCATGATTATGTGACAGCTGCGGTCAGTCATCTGCCGCATATCATTTCTGCCGGTCTTGTCAATCTGGTACACGATTCCGACAGTGCGGAAGGTGTGATGAAAATGATCGCTGCGGGCGGTTTCAAGGATATTACCCGCATCTCCTCTTCTTCGCCTGTGATGTGGCAGTCGATCTGTATGACCAATACCGAAAACATCCTTACGCTGCTTACTTCTTATATAGAAAGTCTGCAAAAGGTAAAAGCAGAGCTTCAGAACAAAGATGCCCAAAAGCTATATGATCTGTTTGATGACGCCAAAAATTACAGAGACAGCTTCTCCAATGAAGGGCGCGGTCCAATCAAAAAAACCAATGTCATTTTTGTGGATATCCCTGATGTACCCGGTTCTATCGCACAGACCGCCGCGATTCTTGCCGATCACGATCTCAGCATCAAAAACATCGGTATCATGCACTCCAGAGAGTTTCAGCAGGGGGCACTTAAAATTGAATTTTACGATGAACAGACAGCAAACGATGCTGTCCGTGTATTAAAAGATAACGGCTATCAGATTTTTGCGTAAGCTGATGGCGGAAAGGACAATATACAATGATTTTTCAGAAAGCAAACAGATTACAGGGAGAAATAACGGTTCCGGGCGATAAATCCATCAGCCACCGCGGCGTTATGTTCGGTGCTCTTTCCGAAGGAACAACAAGACTGACGCATTTCCTGCAGGGAGCGGATTGCCTCTCCACGATATCCTGTTTTGAAAAAATGGGGATTCCGATTGAAAACAACGGAAATGAAATTCTGGTACATGGCAAAGGACTGCATGGTCTGACTGCTCCCACGCAGATCCTCGACGCCGGAAACAGCGGTACGACAACCAGACTGATCTCCGGCATTTTGGCTGCGCAGGATTTTTCTGTAACACTGACCGGTGATGCTTCAATCTGTAAACGTCCCATGCGCCGCATTATGGAACCGCTCTCTCTGATGGGAGCAAATATCAAAAGCCAGAACGGAAATGACTGTGCGCCTCTCCTCATTACAGGAAGCCACCTGCATGGGATCCACTATCAGTCCAAGGTAGCATCAGCACAGGTCAAATCTTCGATCCTGCTGGCGGGCTTATATGCGGATGGCACAACAAGTGTGACAGAACCGGCACTTTCCCGGAATCATTCCGAGCTGATGCTTGGTATGTTTGGCGCAAAAGTAGAAAGCAGAGATACGACTGCAACGATCTATCCGGAGCCCGCACTCCATGCCATCGACTTCAAAGTACCGGGAGATATTTCTTCCGCAGCTTATTTTATAGCTGCAGCCTCTATCGTGCCCGGCTCCGAGCTTTTGATCCGCAATGTGGGCATCAATCCGACCAGAGACGGTATTTTACGGATTGCCCAGCAGATGGGAGCAGACATCACTTTATTAAACCGCGTAGACGAGGGCGAACCGACGGCAGATCTGCTCGTACGCTCTGCTACCCTGCATGGTACGGAAATCGGTGGGGATGTCATCCCGACACTGATCGATGAAATCCCGGTGCTGGCTGTCATGGCAGCTTATGCACAGGGCGAAACCGTGATCAAGGATGCGGCTGAACTGAAGGTAAAAGAATCCGACCGGATCGCGATCGTGACTGAGAATTTAAAGAAAATGGGAGCTGATGTAACTCCTACGGACGATGGCATGATCATCCGCGGCGGCAGACCGCTGCACGGCGGCAAATTAGATTCTCATCTGGATCACCGGATCGCCATGAGCTTTGCAATCGCTGCACTCATAGCTGACGGCGAAACCGAAATGAAGGACGCGGAATGCGTCAATATCTCTTATCCTGATTTCTATCAGGATCTGGCATCATGCATGTAAGATACCGATGATAACAAGCCATTCGATAACAGGCATCTGAAATAAATAAATGGGGTATGTCACTGCCCCGAGTTTTTGAAATACCACGGACAGCTTCTGTGGTATTTCTTTTTTGACTAAAAGAAGCCCAAACAGGCAGAGTGCAAATAATGCAATCACGACAAAATCACCTGCACTGCGTCTGCCAAAATTCGTATAGACCACGATAGCTGCCAGAATACCGTTTGCCAAACCGTAAACCAGTTTCTGAAGCAGTTTCTTTTTTTCCTCACTGATCCCGAAAGCAAGTTTCCTTTGGCTAACTTTTTCCCGCAACTGCCAGATAAGGCAGCCGATAAAAATACCCGCACTAAGCCCTGCCAGTGCACGCAGCACTGCATGGTAGGAATAGATCACATCGATCTTTCGGATCAGTCTGAAATAATAATGGTAGATAGAAAGCGATAAAACCGGACATATAAACAGACCGCCCCATCTGCCGGTCAGCATCAGCAGGCATAACAGTAGAATACTTCCCATAAACATAGCTGCCACATACCAGTTGGCACTGATCAGCACTTCGTTTCCAAGCGGTCCGCATTGCAGCATCAAAAATTCCGCCCATCCTGTTTTCAGATAGGAAATGATATCAGAAATTGACCAGCGATATTGCCATGTCCTTAAGAAAAGCATACAAAGCAGGCTTAAAAAATAGAATGGGTACAGACGCTTTAACCGGCTGCCAATGTACAGACCAAACTGATACAGCCTGTCAGACAGCTTCTGTCCTGCCATCTTCTTCAGATAAAACTGCCAGATGCCAAAGCCGCTTAAAAGGAAGAAAAATTCCACACCCAGATAACCGGCTCTGAAAAAAAAATATGAAGTTTTGGAAAAGAAATGGAAGCCAAGGACAACGATACAAAATACAAATCTCCATAACTCAACTGTATAATCGCGCCCCTGGCTTACTTTTTTATGTTCGCTCATATGTAATTAGATTCCTAATTTTGCACGTTCTCTCCGGTACTCTTCTTCTGTCAGAATGCCGTTTGCCTTTAATAGATCCAGCTTGCTGAGCTTCTCTGCTGCATTTGGATCTGCTGCAGCCGCTGCCGGAGCTGCAGCACTTGCGCCGCCTGCCATCTTCTCAGCCTTTGCCTTATCAACACCGGCTTTCAGACCGCCTTCATCAGGCATCTGTGGGAAGATCAGATAACGCTCCATACCGGCAGGTGTTTTGATGTGGATCATCGGAGCCGGCTTATTATTATAAGAACCCTGCTCTACACCTACCACACAACCGATATAATGATTAAAGTTATCAATCTTTGCATTCATTCCGTTAGGCGATGTACTGATAACAGCGATACCGTTTACTCTGGCATTTGTAACATTTACACGGAAATCTTCCGTTTTCTTCACGATCAGACCTTCCTTATAAGTCCAGTCTTTTGCATAAATCCCCTGTTCTGCCCGGATACACTGGTTACAAACCTCACCGGCAGAATCTTTTCCACATATTAAACACTGCATACGTCAACTCTCCTTTGTCTTATTCTACTCCTGTGTAACAGAAGATGTTACTGTGTCATATACCTCAATTCTTGCAGCATCCATTTCAGGCATACCAATGAAAATACCGCCGTAAGAATAGGTCGCATCCTCTTTTACAATACGGACAATCTCAATAAAAGCATGGAGCACTTCTTTTGTCCAGATCGTCAGAAACGCTTCATATACAGCCCCGATCTGCAATGGCTTATCGCACGTAAATCCGACACCGGTTCTGGAAACGTCAATAATATCAATGCTGACTTCTTCCGATGAAGCAGCATTATCCAGACGTTTGATGATGAGGCATGACTCTAATTCGATCCTTTTGTTTTTTCTTCTTTCTTCCAAAGAAATCTCCTTCCCGAAAAAATATTCATTTCCTGCTCTACTTATATTTATATTACCAAATTCCTATCGACAATGCAAGGCATTTTGTCAAATGTGCACGTGCACATTCCTATGAAATGAACATAGCGTCTCCAAATGAGAAAAAACGGTATTTTTCTTTTACAGCTTCCTCATAGGCAGCCAGAACGTGTTCCCGTCCGGCGAGTGCGGATACCAGCATAATGAGAGTCGATTCCGGTAGATGAAAATTCGTGATCAGTCCGTCCAGTACTTTAAACTGATACCCCGGATAAATGAAGATCTCGGTATTTCCGCTGCAGGCATGTAGTCTGCCATCTTCATCTGCCGCACTTTCAATCGTTCTGCAGCTTGTCGTACCGACACAGATCACACGTCCACCATTTGCTTTTGTTTCATTAATCGTATCTGCCGCTTCTTTTGAGATCTGATAAAATTCAGAATGCATATGATGCTCCAGTACGTTGTCTTCTTTGACCGGCCGGAATGTTCCAAGTCCGACATGCAATGTGACATAAGCAAGTTTCACACCCATTTCTTCGATCCGGGCAAGCAGTTCTTTCGTAAAATGCAATCCTGCTGTCGGCGCAGCAGCACTTCCCTCGTACTTGGCATATACGGTCTGATATCTGTTTTTGTCCTGCAGCTTATGTGTGATGTATGGCGGCAGCGGCATTTCACCGAGCTGATCGAGGATTTCTTCAAAAATACCATCATATTCAAACCGGATCAGACGGTTTCCTTCTTCCAGCACATCCAGCACCTGTGCATGTAAAAGACCTTCTCCAAATACCAGCCTTGTTCCCGGTTTACATTTCTTACCCGGTCTTACGAGCGTTTCCCATTGATTATCTTCTTTCCTTTTCAAAAGGAGCACTTCGATCGCAGCACCTGTATCTTCCTTGACACCATACAGTCTCGCCGGAATAACCTTTGTATTGTTCAGTACAAGGCAGTCGCCCGGCTTTAAATAGTTTACGACCTCACGAAAAACATGATGTGAGGTCGCTCCTGTATGTTTGTCAAGGCAAAGCAGCCGTGAGCTTGCACGATCCGCAAGCGGATCCTGTGCAATAAGCTCTTTCGGCAGATCAAAATAAAAATCTGATTTTTTTAACTCTGTCATGACTCAATTCCTTTTTTGTTTTAAAATGTAAATTACTGACGCAGTTCAATGCCAAGCTGTTCAAGACCGTTCAGGATCTTCTTCAGTGCTGCATTGATATCTGCTTCTTCCAGTGTTCTGTCTTTTGCACGGAAGGACAGGGAGTAAGCAACTGACTTGTAGCCCTTCTTGACCTGTTCACCTTCATAAATATCAAACAGTTCATAATGCTCAAGAATCTTACCGCCGCGTTGTGCAAGCACGGACTCAATCTGTCCGACCAGAACATCATGCGGTACTACCATGGAAAGGTCTCTGCCAACTGCAGGGAATTTGGCAATGCCTTCATACTTTCTGTCGAAGGTTGTGAACGGTACGATCGCAGGCATATCCAGCACTGCTACATAAGCTCTTGTTCCGATGTTGTAGTTTTCCAGTACAAGAGGATGTACCTCTCCCAGGTAGCCAAGGACAACTCCGTCATATACGATGTTTGCCTGTCTGCCCGGATGCAGGAACGGCTTGCCTGCCTTCGGATCATATTCTTTCTTTCTTGTCATGCCGACTGCATCAAAGAATTCCTCTACAACACCCTTCATCGTAAAGAAATCACCGTCTCCGTACATACCGAGTGTCATCTGCATTCTTTCATCAGGAAGCTCTGTCAGAGGCAGTTCCTTTGCGATATAAACGTTTGCCATTTCAAACAGCTTTACGTCTTTATTTCTTCTGTTGTAATTTGTTGCAAGACTTGTCAGCATACCATTCAGGGATGTTGTTCTCATGATTGAAAAGTCTTCACCGAGCGGATTTGCGATCTTGATCGCTTTTCTCAGTTCGTCGTCTTCCGGTAACAGTAATTTATCAAATACCTTCGGGCTTTCAAAAGAATAGCACATACCCTGTGAGAAACCGGAGAATACTGCGATCTCTCTTGCTTTTTCTTCGATACGGAGCTTATATGGCAGCTTACCTGTTGTTGCTTCACCGCTTGGCAAGGTCATCGGAATCTTGTCGTAGCCATAGAAACGGGCAACTTCTTCTGCAATATCAGCCTGTCCGAGCAGATCCTGACGGAAGGACGGACAGATCAGTTCGTTTGTCTTTTCATCATATGCCACTTCGATCTTCTTGAAGATCTCAAGCATTTCTTCACGGCTTACATCCGTACCGAGCAGATTGTTGTATTTCTCAGGCATAAATGGCAGGCGGACCAGCTCTTTTAACGGTGCCTTGACATCTACCATTCCGGATACGACATCACCGCAACCAAGCTCCTGAATGAGCTGGCAGGCTCTGTTGATCGCATCTTCTGCATTTCTCGGATCCAGACCTTTTTCAAATTTACCGGATGCATCACTTCTGAGACCGATCCGCTTTGCGGATTTACGGATGTTTGGTCCGTTGAAGGTTGCTGCTTCAAATAAGACTGTTGTGACCTCATCTGTGATCTTGGAATTGTCACCACCCATAATACCTGCAATACCGATTTCCTTCTCTGCATCACAGATCATCAGGACATCATGATCCAGATTTCTGGTCTGACCGTCCAGTGTCACAAACTGATCACCGTCTTTTGCTCTCTTTACAACGATCTTTTTGCCGCTGACAGTAGATAAATCATATGCATGCATCGGTTGACCGTATTCTTCCATCACATAGTTTGTGATATCAACAAGGTTATTGATCGGCCGGATTCCGCTGCTTGCCAGTCTTCTCTGCATCCATTCCGGGCTTGGTCCGATCTTGATATTCGTGCAGACCCTTGCACAGTATCTCGGGCAGAGATCCTGATCCTGTACTTCTACAGAAATATAATCTTCTACCTTTTCATCATTTTCTTTTACGGTAACATCCGGTAATACAAACGGTTTGTCAAAGGTAGCTGCTGCTTCCCTTGCAATACCGATGACGCTGTAGCAGTCTACACGGTTTGAAGTCACTTCAAATTCAAATTTTGTATTATGCAGTCCGAGTGCTGCAACCGCATCTGCTCCGACCTCAGCATCTTCCGGGAAAATATAAATACCGTATTCCGGTGCTTCCGGATACATATCTCTGTCAGAGCCGAGCTCTTCGATAGAGCACATCATACCGTTTGACGGAACACCTCTGAGCTTGCCTGCCTTGATCGTAATACCGTCTTCCGGAAGCGGGCCGCCGTCATGACCGCCTGCAACCTTACCGCCATCTAAAACAACCGGTACTTTATCTCCAACCTTAACATTCGGAGCACCTGTTACGATCTGGATCTCTTCTGTACCGATATTCACCTGACAGATGATCAGCTTATCTGCATCCGGGTGTTTCTCGATCTTTGTGATCTGTCCGATCACGATCTTTTCCAGATTTTTGTCCATTCTCTCATAGCCTTCACATTTGGTCCCTGAGAGTGTCATTTTATCCATAAATTCCTGATCTGTACATTCCAGATCCGGTACATATGCTTTTATCCATTCTAATGCTGCATTCATTTTTCTATTCCTTTCTTTTCCAGACATGGCATACAGCCGGGCTGCATGCACATTGATTTTCCTTTTTATTCAGATTAGAACTGCTTCAGGAAACGGATATCATTTTCATAAAGCAGACGCATATCGTCGATCTCATATTTCAGAAGTGTGATACGCTCCAGACCGACACCGAATGCAAAGCCTGTGTATTCTTCCGGATCGATATGGCTCATTTCCAGAACGTGCGGGTGAACCATACCACAGCCAAGGATCTCGATCCATCCTTCTCCCTTACAGAAACGACAGCCGCTTCCGCCGCATTTAAAGCAGGTAACGTCCATCTCGGCACTTGGCTCTGTAAATGGGAAATGATGCGGTCTGAATTTTACCTTGGTATCTTCGCCGAATAATTCTTTTGCGAATTCTGCAAGTGTTCCTTTCAGATCTGCAAATGTAATGTGTTTGTCAATAACAAGACCTTCCACCTGATGGAAGGAAGGAGAATGTGTCGCATCTACTTCATCTGCGCGGAATACACGTCCCGGAGCGATCATGCGGATCGGCATTTTGCCGGTTTCCATCTCATGTACCTGTGTGGAGCTTGTCTGTGTACGCAGCAGCAGATCGCCGTTGATATAGAAGGTATCCTGTTCGTCCTTTGCCGGATGATCTGCCGGAATATTCAATGCTTCAAAGTTGTAATAATCTCTTTCTACTTCCGGACCTTCGACTACTTCATATCCCATACCGATGAAAATACGTTCTACTTCGTCCAGCACGTTGAAGTTTGGATGTACATGACCAACCTTTGCCTTCTTGGCAGGCAGTGTAACGTCGATCGTTTCCTTCTGCATCTTTGCTTCTCTGACGAGTTCTTCCATTTTTTTCCTGGAGTCTTCCAGCACCTTTTCAATCTCGGCTCTTGTTTCATTGACAAGCTGTCCGACCTTTGGTCTGTCTTCCGGTGCCACATCCTTCATACCCTTCAGGATCTCTGTTAAAGCACCCTTCTTACCAAGCTGGCTGACACGTACTTCATTCAGCTGTTCCAGCGTACGGCTGTTTTCAATCTGTTTGATTGCCTCCGCTTTGATCTGCGCCAATTTTTCTTTCATTTCGTTTCTCCTTCTTATCTGTGGATCATTTCATTCTGTTGGGTGAATAGGCTGGCTCACGAATTCGTGCTACGCACTCCGCATCCTGCTCACATGTTATGTTTCGCAGGATATTCGTTCGCTAGTGACGCAAGAAAAACAAATGCCAGCTTTGTCATGCATCAAAGATGCATGACAGCAGTCGCTTGTTTTTCTTTTGCGCACACTAAAAAACGCCCCTGATATTATATCAGGGGCGA
Organism: Firmicutes bacterium CAG:194; assembly: GCA_000432915.1. GTDB lineage: Bacteria > Bacillota > Clostridia > Lachnospirales > Lachnospiraceae > CAG-194. Next base: position 49,030 of record HF995233.1, on the reverse strand, counting down.
ATCAAATCCGCGGTACCACCCAAATTCTCTGCTTCTGTCTGCAGAGCACTCAATACGCGTAACGTGCGCTCACGTCTATGCCTAGTTAGAAGTATTTCTGTTCAGCATAGCTGCTCCGGCGGGAAATTCGATCTGCATACATACACAAGGAGGCTTTCAGCCGGTGACCTCCTCTCTCTGCGAGAGCCATGCATCTCTACTAACACCTTCAACGCTTTTCATATAGGTTTATCATAGAGAATCTGCTCAAAAATGTCAACAGCTTTTTTTCTTTTTCCGGTGCTTTTGGTGTTTACTCTTAAACGCTCCATACAGGAAAGAAAATGCCGGCTGCAGAAAACGGTTGATGAAAGCACCCAGCAACATGATGTAAAAGCACATATACAGCCAGAGCATGATAATAATGACAGTTGTCAGACTTCCATAGGTACTGAATCCCGAAAAACGGTTTACATAAACAGAAAACACCCACGATGATATATACCAGCAGATACTGACCATAACAGCGCCCGGCACTTCTCGCAGAAAACGATTTTTTTCATTTGGCAGAAATGTATAGATTGCGCAAATCAGAAGTGCCATGCTGGCTACCACCACGATCCAGCGCCAGCCTACCAGCAAACGGAACATATATGTAATGTTCGGAAAAGATGCTGTCAGCAGGTCTACAATACGCTCACCGAATACAACAAGGATCAGCAGAATCAAAATCATGATCATCATGATCACGGTATATACACATGCGCGCAGCCGCAGGAAAATATAATTACGGCGTTCCTTTACCCCATTGACCGTGTTCAGTCCGCGGATCAGCGCCAGCATTCCTTTTGCCGCCGACCAGATCGTCGCCAGAATAGACAGTGAAAGTGCTGTACCGGTTTTCTCATATACTTCATCTATTATACTGACAGACAGCGGTTCCATGTTCTGAGGCAGTATTTTCGTCACAAACATCATCAGCGTTGCTTTCGTGATCGGCGTGTATGGAATCGCACTGATCAGTAAAAGAAGCATTGGGATCAGCGATAAAAACGTAAAAAATGCCGCCGATGATGCATAAGCACTGATATGATGTTCATTCATCTGGAGGGAAAACTCCTGCCAGATCCGATATATCTTTCTTCTCATTCATTTACCCCTTCTATGCTGCACTCATAGAAAAATTGCAGGATTTGTTTATAGTCATAGCCCGCCTGTGCCATTCTTCTTGCCGCATTCTGACTCATACCGATCCCATGTCCAAAACCGCCGCCATACAGTGTATAAGAGATCACAACCGGAGCCTCCTTTGCTTTTTCCGTGGATATCCCGTCATCAGTCTCATAAACCGGCTCGATCACAAAAAAGGAGCTCGGCAGCATACCGTTGATCGTGCCTTTTTTACTGTAATCTGCCGATAAGGCGATCTCTGTATTTTCGCCTGCCAGCACATAACGGATATTCTGCTCGCCGCATACACGGTAGGTGTCTTCTGTTCCCTCGATCAGAAGCTCTGTCATCACGCCGCCTGTTGTACGTTTTACAGCCGTAAGTCCTGTTACCATGCCAAGCTTTTCCGGCTTTTCATCCACATAACCATTGCCTTTTTTTCGCCGGATATTGCCCGGACTCTTTTCATAACGCACCTGCAGATTGGCAAGCAAAAGTTCTGTATCCAAAGCCGTATCATACCGCCATCTGTAATACGTATCCTCTTGTTCAAAGCTGTCCGCATCCGCTGTTTTGATAAATGTGGCAAAGCTGTCCTCTTCTGCCAGCTTGCTGCCCTCTGCACTTTCCTGCGCATCAGAACTGTGTGCATCCGGATTCTGCGTATCCGACAGCATCTGCCCCTTTGCAATGTTTCTTGCCCGCAGATAACCGCCCGTTGCTGCCATTTCATCCCCATAGGTCAGATTCCATGCAGTCAGATCCGTTCCGTATCCGCAGGACGTCGAATAGAAATATGCGGTAACGGGCGTTCCGCCTGAAAGCAGCATCTGTCCTTTTGTCTCATACACAGCTTCACTCGTTTCCGATGCTTCCGCAATGTTATTGTATACCTGAAATGCCGCACTATCATCTACGTGCGCACCATAATTTTGCAGCCCCGCATGAAGCATATGCATATACGCATAGGTTCTGGCACAGACCGCCTGCGCCTTTAACGCCTCTGCTGGATAAGAAGCAGGCATTTCACTCGGTACCACAAACCGCAGATAGTCTTCCAATGCAAGTTCATTGATGAGCAGAAAGCCTTCGCCCGTCTTTTCTATCTCAAAGTTTCCCGGATAAACAGGTGTTTTCCCATTACGCAAGATCGAATCCACTGTTGTTTTGGCAGAAAGTGCCTGCGGTCTTGCATAGATCCTGTTTGCCGTTTCAAAGAGTGTACTGTCCGCCGCAATCTGAAGTGTTTCTCCCGGCTCCAAGGTCTGCACTTCTTTCAGTTCTCCTGTGCCATCCTCCGTGAGAAGATCCATCGCCGTATCACAATGAAGCGAAACCGTTTCATGCATCGCTCCTGCAAAATCATCTGTTTTTAAAAGTACACGGATTTGTTCCATCTCCTCCTGCTTTACCAGAAGTGCTGCTACAATCTTTCCTGTTTCATTTAATACAAAATCAGAAAAGGCATAACCGATCGTCAGATCCGAAATTTGGCATACAGTGGGCGTTCCAAGCAGGCTGTAACATTGCATATCTCCGGTCGTCTGTTTGACTCCCAGCTTTTCCAGTTCGATCGCATAGGTGCCATCCGCCTGTGTTTTTACACTGATCAGTTTATCATTCAGCTTTTGTTCGTATACTGTAACGCCGCTGACCGTTCCGTCCGTCAGTGTGATATCCGCGATCTGTCCGCTGCCTGACAGCGTATAACCGCCAAGCGGAACACTCCTAGATGCATCCCCCGAAAGTATTGTCAGTGTTTTTCCGTCATTTTCTGTAATATAACATTTGGAAAGCTCTTCTATAACAGGTTTGGGTTCTTCCGGAACCGGCTGCGGCTCCAAGCCGCCTTTGTGCCTGATCACAGAGATCAGCACGACGATCAGAACGGCAAGACTGACTACCAGAAGTACAAGCTGCCTTTTGGCATATGTATGTTTATTTGCATGCATGTTTCTATCCTCATGGCTTTCTGATGATCCAAAGCAAAGAAAACAGCCCCGAAGGACTGTTTTCTTTTGTCCCCAAAATGCTTTTCCTATATTTTGACTCCTAGCATATGGCTAGGTGGGTTACCGCAGCTGACACTTCTGCCGTCCTCTGACCCGTAGGTAAGGCGTGACATCCATGCAGCAATATAGGAGTCCCGTTTAAAGTAACTGTAGGTTCAAAATAATAGGAATTGGTAAGCACCTCAGGTTATGAATAGTATACTCAAATCAAAGCCGTTTTACAACTGTTTTTTCGTTGGAATTTTCAAAAGCATACGAAATGCCTGTGTCAAAATTTTTTTATTTTCTTTTTCTTCCTTATTCAGTCGTTTCATGATCGCCAGAATTTCCTTCAGATTCAGATCACTTAATGTCTTTGCACCGGTTTCCGTCAGCACACAGAAAAAGCTTTCCACAAATTCTTCCTTTTCTTCCGCATTCATCGACAGAATGAATTCACGAAGCGTATGATCGACCTTATAAGCAGAAGCTGAAATATCATCTACCTTCACAAAGGCATTTCTCTGCAGCTGCCAGGAAAACATATCATGCTGAAAAATACCCAACTGTGTACTTGCTACCACTTCATAACTTTCCTCATGCTCTAATAACATACCGATCACGGAGGACTGTGGCACGATCGTCCGGATCCGCTCGCTGATCTCTCCTTGACTCATCTGGTCAATTATATCTTTTGTAAAACCCGGACCGTCAAAATTATGCACCTGCATGATCCGTTTCTGGATCTCAGAACCGGTAAAGGCAGCAGCATACACTGCAATATTACCACCCTTGGAATGCCCACCAATTCTGAATTTACCACGTTTCTTTTTTGCAATCATTTCCAGATAATCCAGTGCCTGCAGCTGGGAAGGAACCGGTGCCTTGAAGCTCATATTAAAATCCTCTTTCCAGCCGACGATCGTATCATCGGTTCCGCGATAGGCAATATAATAGGAACCGTCTCCCAGATTGATCGTAATGGCTGAAAACTGTTTTTCTTCCTCTTCATCGATCTGATTCACATAATCAGATAAGATCATATCCCTGAAACGCGGCGTTCTTGACATCACATCCAGAAGCCGGAAGATGCTGTCCGGTACCAGACGCCCTGCTTTGATTTTTTCGTCCGCATGCAGCCTGTTAAACTGCTCCCCGGCTTCGCGGATCGTTGCTTTTTCTGTTTTCAGATCTGTTTCGATCAGTTCAAAATCAATATAAGATACCGTGCTGAGTATCAGACTGTCCACTTCATTAAAAGGATCCTGCGTCAGGTCAAGATCCCCACGCCAGTCAATATAGTCAAATATATTTGCCATTGCTTCTACCTTTCCGATGTTTCCTATTACGAATCCCGCTCTGATCAGCGGTCGTCAAATGCACTGCATAAATGCGTGTATTTTTCTCGTCGCCATAACAAGAAATCCGCAGCACACATATCGGCTATGTGGCTGCGGACTCTCTAAAACATGTTTTAAGTGTACGTTGTATACGCGGTACAAGGTTTCATCACGGTCAGTTTTTACGAAACTCCTTGGAATACATATTAACCAAGCTGCCGTAAGAACCTGTTACTTACACCAATGTTATCTGCATTATGGCAGACCATGTCATAAAAGTCAAGCTTTTTTCGTAAGCAGCGCCACACCTGAACTGGAACCGATTCTGTCGCATCCCGCATCCAGAAAAGCCTCGAAATCCTCTCTTGTACTGACACCACCTGCAGCCTTGATCCGGACTGCTTCTCCGATATGCTCCCTAAACAGCTTCACATCACCGAGCGTTGCGCCGCCGGTTCCGAAGCCTGTGGAAGTCTTGATATAATCTGCCCCTGCATTGGTCACAGCCTGACACATGGCGATCTTTTCTTCTTCCGTCAGATAGCAGGTTTCTACGATTACCTTTAAGATCCTGTTGCCACATTCCGCCTTCAGTGCTATGATTTCCTGTTCTACCTTATCATAATCACCGTTTTTCACATCGGAGATATTGATGACCATATCAATTTCCTGTGCGCCATCCTCAATTGCCTGTCTGGTCTCAGCCAGCTTTGCCGCGGTCACACTGTAGCCAAGTGGAAAACCGACTACGGTACAGATGTTTAACTTGCTGCCGTATCTATCGTGTACTCTCCTGACATAACACGGTGGAATGCAGACAGATACTGTCCCGTAAGTCACTGCCTCGTCGCAGAGCTTATAAATATCTTCCAGTGTTGCGTATGGTTTCAGTTGTGTATGATCAATATGACTTAAAATTTCTTTTGTTTCCATTTGATTCCTTCCTTTCTGTGAATGATTACAGTCTACCATAGTTTTCATGAATAATCATTGAAAAAATTGTGAATATTTTCTAAAAAGCATAGAAATTTCCGTCAATTCATGTAATAATAAATTACAAATCTAATTTCAGTAGGTTTATTCTATACTTCTTTCCTTCTAAATTAAGTTTTGAAGCATCTTATACATTTTATCATGTACAGTTAAATGTTATAAAAAGAAACAAGAAAGGCGGTATTCTATGGAACATAACGTATTTTCAGATATCACACCGGATATTGTCAGACTGGCTGATCTCAGCAGGCAGGCAGGCATCATTGAGCAGGAACTGTTCACCAAATATGAAGTCAAACGTGGACTGCGTGATTTAAACGGAAAGGGAGTTCTTGCAGGACTGACAACGATTTCCGATGTACGTGCCAATAAAATTGTAAACGGAGAACAGGTTCCTACACACGGCGAACTGTTTTACAGAGGCTATAATGTAAAGGATCTGGTCAAAGGCTTTACCGCAGACGGTCGTTTCGGTTTTGAAGAAGTGGCCTATCTGCTTTTATTTGATGCCCTTCCGGATGCGGAGGAGCTTTCCAAATTTAAAGATCTGCTTGGCTTTTACCGTTCTCTGCCAACCAGCTTCGTCCGTGATATCATTATGAAAGCCCCAAGCCGCGATATGATGAATACACTGGCAAGAAGTGTCCTGACGCTCTATTCTTACGATGACAGGGCAGACGATACTTCCCTGGAAAATGTACTGCGCCAGAGCCTGCAGCTTATTTCCCTGTTTCCAATGCTTGCGATCTACGGTTATCAGGCATATGCACACTACCATGACGGCAAAAGCCTTTATATCCATCCGCCGATCGCTGAGCTTTCCACCGCAGAAAACATTCTGCATATTTTAAGACCGGACAGCTCCTATACCCCACTGGAAGCAAAGATACTGGATGTCGCCCTTGTTCTGCATATGGAGCACGGCGGTGGTAACAACTCCACCTTCACCACTCATGTTGTCACAAGCTCGCTGACAGATACTTACTCCGTTATCGCTGCTGCGATCGGTTCCTTGAAAGGCCCGAGACACGGTGGTGCCAATATCAAGGTCGTCCGTATGTTTGATGATATGATGCATGAAGTATCTGATTGGGAAAATGAAGACGAAGTCAGAGAATATCTTGCAAGACTGTTACATAAGGATGCCTTTGATCATGCAGGCCTGATCTACGGTCTTGGGCATGCGGTTTATTCCAAATCCGATCCAAGAGCTGTGATCTTCAAATCTTATGTGGAAAAACTGTCACAGGAAAAAGGACTGGAAAAAGAATTTGCACTCTACTCTCTTGTTGAACGTCTGGCACCTCAGGTCATTGAAGAAGAACGTCAGATGTACAAGGGTGTCAGCATCAATGTCGATTTCTATTCCGGCTTTGTTTATAAAATGCTCGGGCTCCCGGAGGAGCTGTACACACCGATCTTTGCCATGGCAAGAATTGTCGGCTGGTCAGCCCACCGCATGGAAGAGCTTGCCAACAACGGTAAGATCATCCGTCCGGCTTATAAGCCGATCCATGACGATATGCCTTACATACCGCTGGCAGACAGACCATAATGTATCGTAAAAAAGACTTCTTTGTGAATCCAAAATGAAACATTTACGGAACAAAGAAGTCTTTTTTATTTTGAAATTTAATACAATTTACATACCAAGGAATTTCTTCACAGCATCCTTCATTTCGTCCTTCTCACATACTGTCTTATGAAGAACTTCTGCTGAGCGGATCTCCTCGATCGCCTGTGGGATATCCACACCGGAGACCTTACACAGTTCATCAATGAGTGCAAAATCGGAAAGCTTGTCGTATTTACTGTCGATCGCATCCATAACAGAACGGGCAAATTTATAAGGGCTTGCTGTGCTGGCGATCACCGTTACTTTATCGTCACCTGTTTCCTTTACATATTTATCATAAGCCGCAGCTGCTACACCTGTATGAGTATCGATCACATAACCACAATCCTCATATAAAGATCTGATCTTCGCAAAACACTCTGCTTCTGTTGCATAACCGCCTCTGAAATCTGCAAGCTTTTCTTTCATAGCTGCATCAATCTCATATTTTCCGGTCTTGGAAAGACTTTCCATAAGTGCTGCATTCTTTTCGGCATCTTCTCCGGAGATCTTATAGATCAGTCTCTCCAGGTTAGATGAGATCAGAATATCCATGGACGGAGAACTTGTCAGGATAAACTCTCTGTTCCTGTCGTAAGTGCCTGTCTGGAAGAAATCGAATAAAACTTTATTATCATTAGAAGCACAGATCAGTTTATCGATCGGAACACCCATATTCTTTGCATAGTATGCTGCCAGAATATTACCAAAGTTGCCTGTCGGTACCACAACATTCATCTTCTGTCCGTCCGTCAGCTTATCCTGTCCGTATAATGTTGCATAAGCATATACATAATACACGATCTGTGGCACAAGACGACCGATATTGATTGAGTTAGCAGATGAGAACTGATAGCCTTTTGCATCCATTTCTTTAGCCAGCTCTGTATCACCGAACAGCTTCTTCACACCTGTCTGCGCATCATCAAAATTACCATGGATGCCAACAACATGTGTGTTTTTACCCTTCTGTGTAACCATCTGCTTTTCCTGTACAGGACTGACACCGTTCTTCGGATAGAATACGATGATCTTAGTGCCTTCTACATCGGCAAAGCCTGCAAGTGCAGCCTTACCTGTATCGCCGCTTGTCGCTGTCAGGATAACGATCTCGTTCTTTACCTGATTCTTCTTTGCGCTGCATGTCATAAGATGCGGCAGGATTGACAATGCCATATCCTTGAATGCGATCGTTGCACCGTGAAACAGCTCCAGATAATAAGCACCATCCGCATAAGCAAGCGGTGCAATGACATCTGTATCAAATTTCTTATCATATGCTTTATTGATACAGCCTTTCAGTTCGTCTTCCGTGAAGTCTGTCAGGTACAGCTTCATTACTTCATATGCAACTTCCTGATAGGTCATTTTGGACAGCTCTTTCATAGATACTTCCAGCGTTGGAATATGATCCGGTACAAATAATCCGCCATCTTCCGCAAGTCCTTTCAGGATCGCCTGTGATGCGGTTACGGGTGTCGTATGACTTCTTGTGCTTTTGTATAATACTTCCATGCCTCTACCTCAATATCATAAGATTGAAAGTGTCAAACCACTTTCTGCGCTATTATAGCATACTAATGAGGATACCGCAAGAACTGTACCTATTTATAAAACCGATGTCCACCATGTTCTGTCATAAAAGTCAGCTTACTTTCAAACCAGCCTCTTTTTTCCGGGGTTGTTTTTCCCGCCGCCACAAAATACAATGCGCCGTTTGTTACATCGCCGTCTTGAAGAGCTGCCAGTACTGCTTCTTTTGTCTGCCCGGAAATGCTGACACTGTTATATCTGCCATCTCCTACCGGTGAAAATTGATACTGCCCGCCGGATTCCTGAAAGACAACACCGGCGACCGTATCCGGAAATTTAGGACTGCTGACCCGGTTTAAAATCACCTCCGCCACCATCTCTTTACCGGCTGCATCTTCGCCCCCGGCTTCTGCCTGTACGATCCTGCATAAAATTTCATATTCATCCGCACCCAGGAAAGCTGCTTCCTCTTTTTCCAATATATACGGTTTCAGCTTCGGTACTTCTGAAGTGGATGTTATAATCGTTTTCTCAATATGAAAAGCCTGTTCATAGTTCTCTTTTGTCTGAAAGATCTGATCAGGCTTCAGCATCCGGCAAAACAGCAGCATAAGCCCGATCCCAAAGAGCAGCATAAACAGCAGTCTGCTCTTTGTATATTTTTCATACATTTAAAATCTCCTCTCTTCCTGTCAACATTTTTGTAACAGTTGTCATGTTTTGTTCACATCTCATTCATTAGTCTATACAGGCTTTTCCAAAAATATTTCAAAAATTGTATTTTTAACCGTTCTTTGCTATAGTTAACATATGAAAAAATTAGCCGGTGTTTATGAAACAACTAAAAAAGACGGTAGCGTTTATTATCGCAGTTCCGTCACATATAAAAGGCGTCATATCAGCCTCGGAAGCTATGAAAATGCGCAATCCGCCCATCTTGCCTACAGACTGGCACTGTCTGTTTTAGAGCCGGACTCTCCGATCACGATCGAGACACTGTCGCAGCTTTACCGGACAGAATCTGCTTCTTTGGAAAAAAGCAAAAAAAATATCGCAAAATTCGACAGCCTGCCCTTTGAAAAAGCGGTTTGTCTGTTGAATTTCCGCGATAACGGGATTTATTTTTCTTCCCCTATTTATTTAAAAAAGAGTTTTTTCTATTATTATCTGACTCCGGAGATCACACTTCTGTTTGATAAGGAAGATCTGTTTTTTTACAGTTCACATCGTATCATGAAACGCGGTGGTCATCTGTTCGTGGCAGAATACGGAATGCAGACATCTGTCCTGTCCCGCTACGGAATCCGCAGCTATGCTGTAAAGGACAGAGATTACCGCTTCCTGAACGGAGATGCAAATGATCTGCGATACTCCAATATTGAGATCATCAATCGTTATTTTGGCGTTTTCCGGAGCGGAACGCTCGGAAGCTATACCTATCAGGTAAAAATTCATATCAACGGCGATCTGCAGGTCGGTACTTATAAAGACGAAAAAACAGCAGCCATTGTCTATAACAAAGCTGCTGATTTCTGTCACCAATATGGAATTGTCAAAAACTTTCCGGTCAACTACATTGAGGAATTATCTGCCAGAGAATATGCTGATATTTATTCCTCAATCACACTTCCGGCTCGTTTTATACAGTATTTTACTTCTGGGTATAATCCACAAAGCTGATATCGAGTCTGGCATCTTTTACGATTCCATCTATTTTGGCATCGGTATCATACTGCCACATCGTAAAGGTATATGGATAATCCGGTTTGTCCCCATCCTGTGACAGCCATATATCATACTTTCCAAGCTGCGTTAGATCGATCTTACGGAGCAGCCAGTATTTATTGCCGTTTACAACCGGCATCAGACCTGCTTCCGCGATCCTGGCACAAAATGCATTGGTGATCGCCGTGATGTCCGTCTTTTTTACATTGTCCACTCTGGACGTATCATTTGTCACCGATCCAAGCCTGCATGCCACCGGGTAATCGATCCCGATCATGGCAACATTGTCGATCACAGTCTGTGCTTCCTGCTGTGCTTCTTCCACAGAGATCGCCTGTGATTCAAAATATACCCCTACATGCAGTCCCGCCGCCTTGGCATCCGCTATATAATCATAGCAGTTATTGTCCAGTGTTATATTACCACTCTGATAACCACGATATCCGATCCTGACCATCACAAAGTCAACACCTGCATTTTTCAGTGCTGTAAAATTGATCATTCCGTCATTTTCATCCACATCCACACCCATAAAAGAAGTTTTACTGCCATTTGCATAATACTTCATAACAGGCTCTTCATATACAAAACCTGTATCTGCATAGGTATTTTTTGCCAGATAGGCATTGATCATGATCCACTGCTGGGTGCCATCCGGTCTGACCACTTTTGTTTTCGTGCCACCCTGGGATAGATCTTCCTCTTTCTCCTTCTGTTCTTCTTTCTTTTGCAGCTCCTGCGCATTTTTCTCATATAGGCTGCTTTTATCCGTCACGGTATTGGAAGAAACCGGTGTATCCGTCTTATACATATCCCAGAAATCAAGCTGATCCGAGGTCAGCGTCGATTCTCCCACACCAAGCTCCTCCAGCAGCTGTTCATTTTTAGAGGCCGAATCACTTGTCAGCACATCGTTTTGAGAAACGGCAGAAGCCATCCGCGGCGTTTTCGGACGGTTTGCCAGAACAACCGCACAAACGATCACTGTCACCCCTAAAAGTGCCAGTACCGTATATAAAATTGCTTTTCCGTATTTGTTTTCATATCCGTAATCTTCAAAATCGTCTGTCAGCTTCATTTTTCTTCCTTCATCTGCATTTTATCAGGCTGTTTTTTATCCAGTACAGTTTATCACACTACTCTTTATTATACAAAACAAATTTCTCATGTTATAATGTGGAAAATGACATCTGATCAAGATGCTTCTTACAAACATTTTATCACAGAGAGGATTTCCCATGCAGTATTTATTTCATAAAAAAAGAACTTACTTTCCCATTTTGTCACTGTCCGTTCTGTTTCTGCTGCTTTTATCAGGCTGCGGCAGGCAACAGGAATATACACAGTCCGGCTTTTATTTTGATACGGTGATCAGTCTGTCCGTCTATGACAAGGATGCGGATCATGCAAAGGAAGTCCTGGATGGTGCACTGCAGCTTTGTGAAACTTATGATGATCTGCTGAACGAATCCAAAGAAGGCAGTGACATTTACCGGATCAACCATGCGCAGGGAGACTATACAAGCGTATCTTCCGAAACTGTTTCCCTGCTTTACACCGCTCTGCAGTACTGCGCCGTTTCAGATGGGCATCTGGATATCACGATCGCACCCGTCAAAGCACTCTGGTCCTTCGATCCCGACTCCGGGAATTCCTATGTGCCCGCCTCTTCCACGATCGAACAGGCACTTACCCATGTCGATTATCATATGGTGGAGATCGATGGCAATAAGGTGCGGCTCTCCGATCCTGACGCCGGGATCGATCTTGGTTTTATCGCAAAAGGCTATATCGCCGACCAGTTGAAAGCCTATCTTTTGTCCCAGCATATTGACAGCGGCATTATCAATTTAGGCGGAAACGTCCTGACGATCGGTCAGAAACCGGACGGATCAGCCTTCACAGTCGGCATTCAGGAGCCTTTTGCTAAGCAGGGAAAAAGCATTACGACCGTTTCCGCCGCAGACAGCAAAGGCGATACCTTTGCCTCCGTTGTCACAACCGGTATTTATGAACGCTATTTTGAACTGAATGGAGAAATCTATCATCATATTCTGGATGCAAAAACAGGTTATCCTATCCGGAATAACCTGTCCAGCGTCACAATATTAACGGATTCCTCCGTGCAGGCAGATGCCCTGAGCACGACCTGCATGATCCTCGGTCTTGATGATGCAAGAGAGCTGATCTCCTCCTTAAACGGAGAAGCGCAGGCAATCTTCATCACCAGTGACGGCGAGATCATTGATACCCGAAACTAAGCCTCCAAAAAAGCTTTGTATCCGCATTTGGCTTCATAAAGATCTGCTTTGGAAGTTGCTTCATGCGGTGCATGCATATTCAGTACCGGAACACCACAGTCGATGACATTCATGCCATACAGAGATAAGATATAAGCGATCGTTCCGCCACCGCCTAAATCTACTTTACCAAGCTCTGCTGTCTGGAAGGTGACCCCTGCATCATCCATTACCTTGCGGATAAAGCCAAGGTATTCCGCATTCGCATCATTGGAACCGGATTTTCCTCTGGCACCGGTAAATTTGTTAAATACCATTCCATGTCCCAGATAAGCCACATTTTTCTTATCAAAACTTGCTGCATAGGTCGGATCGAATGCAGAACTGACATCAGAGGAAAGCATTCTGGAATTTGCCAGACATCTTCTGAGTATCAGATCGTTGTAAGCTCCAGTAGTAAGTGCCAGAAGCTCTGCAACGGCATTTTCAAAAAATCTGGACTGCATACCTGTTGCACCGACACTTCCGATTTCTTCTTTATCCACTAAAATACAGCAGCCTGTCCGTTTGAGATCCTGCACCTCCAGTATTGCCTCCAGAGAACTGAATGCACAGACTCTATCGTCCTGTCCGTAGCCAAGCACCATACTTCTGTCAAGTCCTGCTTCTCTTGCTTCTCCCGCCGGAACAATTTCAAGCTCAGCGGAAAGGAAATCCTTTTCTTCAATTCCATACTGCTCTTTTAAAAGTTTCAGCGTAAATGCCTGTACTTTTTCCTTTTTCTCATCGTCCTTTACATCCTGCAGCGGACGGTTTCCGATGATGATATCCAGCGCTTCTCCCTCGATCACCTTGGAAGCCTTCTTTTCCAGCTGTTCAGCAGCCAGATGCACCAGAAGATCGGATATGAAAAAGACCGGATCGTCTTCTTTTTCACCGATATTGATAACGACCTTTTCTCCGTTTTTCTTGACAACAACGCCATGTATGGCAAGCGGGATCGTCACCCACTGATATTTTTTGATACCGCCGTAATAATGGGTATCCAGGAATGCAAAATCACCATCCTCGTATAATGGATTCTGCTTTACATCCAGTCTCGGAGAATCGATATGTGCCCCCAAAATGTTCATTCCGTTTTCCAGCGGCTCACTGCCGACCCGGAACAGAATGACGGCCTTTTCCATATTGACGGCATATACTTTATCACCCGGCTTACAGGTCTTTCCTTCTTTGATCAGTTCGGAAAGTTCTTTATATCCCGCTTCTTTTGCGCGTTCCACGATCTGTTTTACACATTCCCGCTCTGTTTTTCCGTGATTTAAAAATGCACGATATGCTTTGCTTAAAGCATCGACTTCTTCCAGTTGTGTTTTCGTGTATTTTTCCCATGCATTTTCTGTTTTCATAATAACTCCTTTCTCCTGCCATCTGTCATTTCAATATCAGTATACCCAAATGAGTGACAAAATTTACTTTTGACATTCATTTCATAATGTCCGGGGCAATAGCCCGAGCTATGATGCCTGCGGATTGTTCCGTGCTGCGCACTCCCACAATCCTGCCCAATATTCGCATATCGTGGGATTAACATCCCACTTTTATGCTCATATCGGGGCGGGTCCCAAGGTCTTTCAACCACTTATGAGCAAGCTCATGTGGTTTTAGACCTTTTGACCCTGGCATCATTATATTTTTATTCATGTTTTACGATCGATTTCTTCGGGCACTTCTCCATACAAATACCGCAGCCCTTACATTTATCCTGATCGATCGTTGATAAAAAGCTGTCGATCGTCACTGCCTCATTCGGACAGTTCTTCGCACATAAGCTGCAGCCGATACAGCCAACGCTGCAGCCCTTCATGACAACCGGACCTTTGTCCTTGGAATGGCAGGCAACCACATATGTGGCATCATATGGGATCAGGTCGATCAGATGCTTCGGACAGGCAGCCACACATTTGCCACATGCCTTACAAGCCTCTTTATCGACTACCGCAACACCGTTTACCACATGGATTGCATCAAACGGACAAGCCTTGACACAGCTTCCGTAACCGAGACAGCCATAGTTACAGGTCTTCGGACCTCCGTTCGGTACAAAGGAAAGCATATTACAGTCCTGTGCGCCTGTGTATTCGTAGTCCACCTTTGTCTTATCACAATCGCCCTGACAATGGACAAAAGCAACCATACGTCTGGATTCTCCGACCGAAACGCCCATGATCTCACCGATCTTTTTACCGACCGGTTCACCGCCGACCGGACAGGCATTGACCGGGGCTTCTCCCTTTGCGATCGCAGCAGCAAGTCCGGAACAGCCCGGATAGCCGCAGCCACCACAGTTATTACCGGGAAGGGCAGCCAGTACCGCTTCTTCCCTTTCATCTACATCTACTTTAAATTTAATACCGGCAATGCCAAGAAACAGGCCGATCAGAAGACCTACCACACCAATAATGCCGGTTGCGATCAAAATTCCTACAAAGCTCATAGAAAACACCTCCTATAATAAGCCTGAAAAACCGCAGAAGGCAATTGCCATAAGCCCTGCAGTGATCAGAACGATCGGCATTCCCTGAAACGGCTTCGGAATATCGTTGTATTCCATTTTTTCACGAATACCTGCAAGTATCACAATAGAGATCGTAAAACCGGCCGCTGTTGCAAAACCGTTTACTACGCTGGCAAGAATGGAATAAGATTTCTGCACATTGGTAAGTGCCACACCAAGTACTGCACAGTTTGTTGTGATCAGTGGCAGATATACGCCAAGTGATTCATACAGACTTACCATATATTTCTTTAAAAACATTTCCACGAACTGCACCAGCGCCGCAATCACTAAAATAAACACGATCGTCTTTAAATATGTGATGTTAAGCGGTGTCAGCACAAACTGATAGATCAGCGCTGCCACAAAGGAAGCAAGTGTGATAACAAAGATGACCGCTGTTCCCATACCTGCTGCGGTCTTTACCTTTTTGGAAACACCAAGGAACGGACAAAGACCTAAAAACTGACTCAGGACAACGTTATTGACAAGTGCCGATCCGATGGCAATGATAAGTAAATTAGTCATTTGTCTTTTCCTCCTTTTCTACTGCTTTTGCATCATAGAAAGCCGGCTCCTTGCAGCTTTCTGCGCAGGATGCACAGTCATGTCCGCATCCGCTGCCGATCTTGCTCATATCCTTACCCTTCTTTTCACCGTTTATCTTGACCTGATTCTGAATCGCGGTCAGCATGGCAAGGACAAAGAATGCACCGGGTGCCATAATAAAGATGCTTACCGGTACATAACCGGAAGGCATGACTGTCATCCCAAAGATCTGGCCTGCCCCAAGGAGCTCACGTACTGCACCGATCATCGTCAGGGCAATTGTAAAACCAAGTCCCATGCCAATACCGTCAAACAATGACGGCAGAACCGGATTTTTGGAAGCATATGCCTCTGCACGTCCTAAAATGATACAGTTTACTACGATCAATGGGATATAAATACCAAGTGCATCATACAGGGACGGTAAAAAGCCCTCCAATAAAAGCTCCATTACTGTTACAAACGATGCAATGATCACAATAAATGCCGGAATACGGACTTTGTCCGGTATTACCTTACGGAGCAGGGAAATAAATGCGTTGCTCAAGGCTAACACTACCATTGTGGTAAGTCCCATGCCCAGTCCGTTTTTTGCGGATGTTGTGACCGCCAGTGTCGGGCACATACCGAGTGTCAGAACAAAGGTGGGATTTTCTTTTACGATTCCGTTATATAATCGTTCTGCGATCTTATTCATTTGCCGCACCTCCTTCTGTCATATTTAATTTTTTCTGAAAACAGAGCAGCCCTGCGTTCACACCGTTGACAACCGCATTGGTCGTGATCGTTGCCCCGGAGATCGCATCGATCTGATCATCCGATGCCGCGCCTGTCTTGGTATAGCTGAATTGCTCTACCTGCTTGCCTGCAAACTGCGGAACAAGCACCTCTCCCGCACGCATACCGAGACCTGCTGTTTCGGAAATGCTCAAAAGAGAAATACCGTTTAAAGTACCGTCATCTGCAACACCCATAGTAAACTGGATATCGCCGCCATAGCCTTCATGGTCTGTTACCGTAATGACATAGCCAAGTACACTGCCATCACCGGAAAGTGCCTGCGCTACACCATCAATGGAAGCATCAAATCCATTCTCTTTGACAAAGGCAGTCAGCGCATCCGGAGAATATGCTTCCTCCGTCAGTTCCGTGAAATCTTCTGCTGCTTCAAATACATTCTGATAAGCCTCGTTTTTTGCTTTCTGTTCCTGCTGTGCGATCGGCTCTTTTGTCACTTCATACACAAGTCCGAGTGCAGCACCGCTGATCAGCGTGATCAGAAATAAGATCATTGCATCTTTCATCATCTGCTTCATGCCTTTTCACCTCCTCTTCCGAACGGTTTTGGAAATGATATTTTTTCGATCAGAGGGACAAGCAGATTGCCTAGAATGATCGCGTAGGATACACCCTCTGCACTGGCACCGAATACACGGAACAAACCGGTCAGAATGCCAAGCAATACGCCGTATAGGTACTGTCCCTTCTTTGTAATGGGACGCGTTACATAGTCGGTCGCCATAAAGAAGGCACCGAGCATCAGACCACCGCCTGCCAGATTGCCTGCAATATAATCAAAATCGATTCCTCTGCCTGAAAACAGACATAAGAAGATCACAAACGTTACAATATATGTACCGGGGATCCGCAGATCGATGATACCAAGCAAAAGCAGGAAGCACGCACCTGCCACAATGGCGATCATGCTTGTTTCGCCGATCGTACCGGCTGTTTTTCCGATCACCATATTATAAATATTCACGCTCTCACCTGCTTTTAAACTGGCAAGCGGTGTTGCACCGGAATAAGTATCCGTGTCAAAATTCGTCATAATAGACGTAAATGAGATCAGCAAAAAGCATCTGGCAGCCAGCGCCGGATTCATAAAATTCTGTCCGAGTCCACCAAATAACATCTTCACAACAATGATGGCAAACAGACCACCGATCACACCGATCCACCACGGTGCACGCGGTGGCAGATTCAGCGCCAGTAAAAGACCTGTCACAACTGCGGACAGATCTGTAATTGTATTATCCTTTTTACAGATCAGATCAAAAATCCATTCACCAAGCACAGTCGATGCGATCGTTACTAAGATCAGCACAAGTGCATGCAGTCCGAAATTCCAGATACCGAAGATCGTGGTCGGTAAAAGCGCAATGATAACGCAGAGCATGATCATCTGTGTTGATATATGCATACGAATGTGTGGATTGGATGAAACTTTTCTTAATTCGTTCATATTTGCATCCTCCTATTTCTTTTTCCTGTCGGCCAGGATCATCTTACGCATGGATTTGATCTCCTGGGTAAGAGGCCGTTTTGCAGGGCAGATAAAGCTGCAGCAGCCACATTCACAGCATTCCATACCATTCATTTTCACAAAGCTCTCTTTATCTCCGTGTTCTGCGGCTTTTGCCAGTCTGCTTGGCACCACTCTGCCCGGGCAGACCTCCACACACATACCGCAGTTGATACAAGGTCCTGTCTTTGCCGCTGAAACATCATCCTTTGTCAGGCAAAGAAGTGCAGATGCGGTTTTCGTTGTCGGTACATCCAGATCAAAAATACCAAATCCCATCATCGGACCGCCGGAAATGATCTTTGCCGGTTCCTGTTTAAAGCCGCCCGCTTCTTCGATCAGTTCGTGATAATTGGTACCGATGCGGACACGAAAATTACAAGGATCAGTGATCGCATCTCCCGTTACGGTTACGATCCTGTACATCAATGGTTTATTTTCCAGTACTGCTGCGCCGATCGCACAGACTGTATCTACATTATTCACAATACAGCCTACATCCGATGGCAGCATATCGCAGTTGATCGCACGCCCTGTAGATGCATAGATCAGCTGTCTTTCTGAGCCCTGCGGATATTTTGTCTTTAATGCTTTGACAAGGATCCTGTCATCATCCCTTGTCAGCTCTTTCATCTTCTCGATGCAATCCGGCTTGTTATTCTCGATCGCGATAATGCCCTTTGCATTGTCAAACAGCGCAAGCTCGCAGCGCAGACCATCGATCACCTTCTGCGGTTCTTCTATCATACGCCTGTAGTCCGATGTCAGATACGGCTCGCATTCCGCTCCGTTTACGATCACATAATCGATTTTGTCAGGTTCCTTCGGGGAAAGTTTGACATGCGCCGGGAAGCCTGCACCGCCCATACCGACAACACCGGCCTTCTGTATTTTCTGTATGATTTCTTCTTTTGTATGATCGGCAAGCGGCTTACAGGCTCCATAATCCACTTCCTCATACTGTCCGTCATTTTCGATCACGACAGACATCACATTGTCTCCGACAACTGTCCGGTGCGGCTCGATTGCCTTGACCGTTCCGGACACTGTTGCATAGACCGGTGCGGAAACAAAACCGCCCGCCTCTGCGATCAGCTGACCGGTCAGCACGTGATCTCCTTTTTTTACAACCGGCTTTGCGGGTGCTCCGATATGCTGCGAAAGCGGATATACCAGATCTCCCTTTGGTAAGATATCACGGATTGGCTTATCCTTGCTCAGATCCTTTCCGTCATAAGGATGGATGCCACCGTTAAAGGTTAATTTACCTCCCATAAACTGCCCTTCTTTCTGTTTCCGGCTTTCTGCCGGAAGATAATTTACTATCAATAACTATACTATTTTTTAGGACAAATTGCTACATGTTTTCTGTTTTTTATGCTATACTTTATAAGATGTGTATGAACACAACAGACCTTTCACATCAGCATACCAATACAAGAAAACAGACGTTTCCGGCTTGCCTTTTTGGTACGGAAACAACTGCTTTTAAGAAAGGAAACCATTATGAAAACAGTCAGTTCTCTGCTTTCCCCAAGGCTCTGTTCTTATCCTCTTTCCCTGATCGGTCATTTAGAG
>HF995233.1:1051-29437 GCA_000432915.1 Firmicutes bacterium CAG:194 | reverse complement strand
TTCCCTGATCGGTCATTTAGAGGATATTTTATTTGTTGATATAGAAACAACCGGCTTTACCGCACGCAGTTCCTGTCTTTATCTGATCGGTGCTATTTATTTTGAAAAAGACCAGATCCATCTGATGCAGTTTTTTGCCGAGAAAAAAGAGGAAGAAGTCGATGTACTGAAAGCATTTCTTAGTTTATGCCAGAGTCATTCCATTCTGGTGCATTATAACGGAAATAATTTCGACATTCCGTATATGAAGCAGAAATGTGCGCAATATCATCTGCGGGAGCCCTTTTCTCATATGACAGGCGTGGAT
Organism: Firmicutes bacterium CAG:194; assembly: GCA_000432915.1. Lineage (GTDB taxonomy): Bacteria > Bacillota > Clostridia > Lachnospirales > Lachnospiraceae > CAG-194. The sequence goes on along the minus strand of HF995233.1, from coordinate 29,130 downwards.
ATTTACAAGCGGATCATGCCCTATAAAAAGCTGCTCGGGCTGGAAAATGTCAAGCAAAAGACCGTGGAACAGTTTATGGGCATCAAGCGCGACGACCAGTACAATGGTGGTGAACTCATCCAGATTTATGAGGACTATGTCAAAGCTCCGCTTCCATCCGATCTTGATCTTCTGCTGTTACATAACGCAGATGACATGAAGGGTATGTTTTCCATTCTCCCTGTGCTGACTTATTCGGATATGTTCACCCATCCTTTTAAGGTAGTGAAGGTACAGTCCAATAAATATGAAGATATGAATGGAGACACACAGACAGAAGTGCTGATGAAGATCCGTTTTCCGTTTCTGTTCCCAAAACAAATTACTTTTACGGGAAACGGTTGCAGATTCCGGGCGGAAGAAAATGAAGGTTACCTGAAAGTACCTGTTGTATATGGCAGCATGAAATATTTCTACAGCAATTATAAAGAGTACTACTATCTGCCCGCTGAAGACACAGCCATGCACAAATCAGTGGCAGCCTTTGTGGATCCGCAGTTCCGCGAGCCCGCCAAGGCAAGTACCTGCTATACCAGAAAAGAAGGGGCTTTCCTGCCACAGTGGGATATCATATTCAGTCCTGTTTTTAAAGCAGAATACGGAGACAAGCTCTGTTACTTTGAACTGACGGAAGCGATCAAACGCTCTCCCGCAGAATTTGGCAAATACGCCTATCATATCCTGGATATGCTTGTACATGGATTTGCAAAATAACCCTGAAATAAGCATAAAGAAAAACAAGTGGCCATTATGTACCACTTGTTTTTCTTTCCTATTCTTTCATGCTTATTTATTTTTTCCATAAAAAAACGAATTCATCCGGTAATATCCCATATCTTTATACTGAATGATCTGCTCTGTACTTCCGATAAACAGACAGCCTTCCGGTATCAGTGACTTGCTGAACTTCGCAAACACTTCTTCTTTCGCTTCTTCCGTAAAATAGATCAGCACATTTCTGCATACGATCATATGACAGTGCGTCGGATACTCATCCTTCAGCAGATTATGCTGCTTAAATTCCACACAATCCTTGATTTCCTGTGCAATCTGATAAGAAGCTCCAACCTTTGTGAAAAAACGTCTTTTCAGATCTTCCGGAACAGCTGCAATGCTCTTTTCTGTATACAATCCAATCTTTGCCTTTTCAATTACCTGCTTATCAATATCCGTTGCTATAATATGGATATGGGAAAGCGGTAAATGTCTGGAAAGAGCCATGACGAGTGAATACGGCTCATCACCTGTGGAGCAGGCCGCACTCCAGATTTTCAAATCCTTTCCAAACCGGTTTATCAGACCAGGGATCACTTCCTTGTCCAAAAGCTCCCATTGATCCGGATTGCGGTAAAATTCAGAAACGTTGATCGTCAGATAGTTGACAAATTCTTCAAAACGTTTGGCATCTGTCTGCAGACATTTTACATAATTTTCATAACCGGAAACACCGTTTTTTGCGATCAAGGTATCAATTCTACGCTTCATCTGCTTTTCTTTATATGCATTTAAATCTATTTTTGTCAGTTTATATACTTCTTTTTTAAAATACTCATAGTCATATACCATCGTCTTCACTCCACACAAAGGAAAAACAGACTGCATGAAAACATGCAGCCTGTTAATTATATCATTCTGTTTTACAGCGCTTATTCTTCTTTTTCTGCTGCGATAACTGCATCAATGTCAACAGATACAACATCTGCATCTTCCTCAGGCTCTTCTACTTTTTCTTCCGGCTGAGGAGCTGTTAAAGCTTTAATGCTTAAGCTGATCTTCTTATCTTCTGCATTAAAATCAACAACCTTAGCTGTTACTTCCTGTCCAACCTGTAATACATCTGAAGGTTTTTCAATATGATCCTTAGAGATCTGAGAAACATGTAACAGAGCATCTACACCCGGCTCAAGCTCTACGAAAGCACCGAAGTCTGTCATTCTTGCAACTTTACCCGTCACAACATTGCCTACTGCATATTTGCTTTCAGCATCTTTCCATGGATTTGTATCATCAAATTTCAGGCTGAGTGCAATCTTTGTTCCATCGATATCTTTGATCAGAGCCTTTACATGATCTCCAACCTTAAATACTTTCTTAGGATTCTCAACATGTCCCCATGACATTTCTGAAATATGAAGAAGTCCGTCTGCACCGCCAAGATCGATAAATACACCGAAATCAGTTACATTTTTAACTGTTCCTTCTACTACATCACCTACATGGATCTTTTCAAAGAGTTCCTTCTGTGCTTCCAGCTTCTTAGCTACCATAAGCTGCTTGCGGTCACCGATGTAACGGCGTCTCTTCGGATTGTATTCGCTGATCACGAACTCAATTTCCTGACCTGCATATTTTGTCAGATCTTTTTCATATACATTGGAAACAAGGCTTGCAGGGATGAAGATTCTTACTTCATCAACAACAACGCTTAAACCACCGTCCAGCACCTGTGTTACTTTTGCCTTTAATACTTCCTTATTATTGTAAGCTTCTTCAATTCTCTTATTACCCTTTTCAAGAGCCAGTCTCTTGTAGGAAAGGATCACCTGTCCTTCTCCATCATTTACTTTAACAACTTTAACTTCCATCTTGTCGCCAGGCTTCAGTACTGTTGTCAGGTCAACATTTGGTTCGTTTGTGTATTCGCTTCTTGTAAGAATACCGTCTGACTTGTATCCGATATTTAAGATCGCTTCATCAGCTTTTACATCGATTACTGTACCCTCGACTACCTCTCCGTTATGAATTGTTTTAAATGATTCGTCTAACATTTGTTCAAAAGTTAATTCTGACATAATTTTGAACCTCCTCAATTATATTATTCGGGGTAGACGCCCCAGCGGTAATTCCCACCAGTTTCGCTGATTTAGGTATTTCTAAATGCAAGTCGTCCAGTGTTTGTATAAAATAAGTGCGCTCACATTCCTTCTGACAGATTTCGTAAAGCTTACGGGTATTGGAGCTGTGAGTACCGCCTATCACTATCATTATATCAACACGCTGTGCAATTTCACGGGCTTCCTTCTGCCGGACTTCCGTTGCATTACAAATCGTGTTCACAACAATTACATCATAACCTTTTTTCCGAAAAATTTCAACTAAATCTTGAAATTTATTGTAGTTAAATGTCGTCTGCGACACAATACAAAGTTTTTCTTCCGGATCAGCTTTGAATTTTTCTGCTTCCTCCATGGATTCGATCACAACAGGCTCCGTCAGACTCCAGCCGCAGATTCCTTCCACCTCAGGATGATTTCTGTTCCCAATGATAATGATCCGTCGTCCGGCTGCACTTTCTTTTTCAACTATCCGGTGTATTTTTTTCACAAACGGACAGGTGGCATCCACACAGTGCAGTCCCTTTTCTGCAATTGCATCATTGATCCTGCGTTCTACACCGTGGGAACGGATCACAACCGTTCCTTCCGTCAGTGCATTCAGTTCTGTCTCGTTTCCGAGCACTTTCACACCCTTCTGCTCCAGATCCCGCACGACCTCTTCATTATGGATGATCGGCCCATAGGTGTAGATCTTTCCGCGCGTTCCGGTCTGCTCATAAACCGTATCCACCGCACGTTTTACACCAAAGCAGAAACCGGCTGATTTTGCAAGTATTACTTCCATATAAAATCTTACCGACAAGTCCTTTCTTTTCTATTCTGATCTTATCCGGATCCATTTGTATCCTGCTAAAGATCAATCCTTATGGATCAGCTTACAGATCGCATCCACAACCTGTCCGATCGACATATCCGAAGAATCCAGAAGCTGTGCATCCGCTGCCTGTCTGAGAGGTGCATGTTCTCTTGTCATATCTCTGTGATCACGCTCTTTGATCTCTGTCTCGATCTGATCGAGGTCACAGCTTTCGCCCTTTGCAGCCAGTTCTTTATATCTTCTTTGGGCACGGACTCTGGACGATGCTGTCAGATATACTTTGACATCCGCATTCGGCAGCACACAGGTACCGATATCTCTGCCATCCATGATCACATCATTTTCGTCCGCAAGCTTTTGCTGCAGATGCAGAAGTCTTGCACGCACCTGCGGATTTGCACTGCTGACGGATGCCATGGCACTGACCTGCGGGGTACGGATCAGTCCGTTTACGTTTTCACCGTTTAACAGAACGATCTGTTCTCCGTTTACATATTGAATGGAGATATCGGCAGTTTCACTTGCCTTTGCAATTGCCTCCGCATCCTTTATATCCACATTGCTTCTGATCATATGAAGCGCCATGGCACGATACATCGCGCCTGTATCCACGTAAATAAATCCTTTGTTTTTTGCAACCTGTCTTGCGATCGTGCTTTTGCCCGCTCCCGCAGGTCCGTCGATTGCTACCTGATAACTCATCGTTTTTCTCCTTTTCTTATATCTGTTCTGTATTCTGATTTCCTGCAATATAGGCAGTTGACCATGCGATCTGCAGATTAAAACCGCCTGTCAGCGCATCTACATCCATACATTCTCCTGCCAGGTACAGACCTTTGACACGTTTGGATTCCATTGTAGACGGATTGATCTCCTTGACCGAAATCCCCCCCTGCGTAATGATCGCTTCTTTAAAATCCGATGTGCCCGTGATCGTCAGAGGTACCGCTTTCAATGTCTGCACCAGCTTCAGACGCTGTTCTTTTGTCAGGGCATCTCCCTTTTCATAAGGTGAAATCTCTGCCAGCGCCAGAATTTGTGGCAGAAGCCTTGCCGGCAATAATCCTGCCAGCGCATTACCGATCTGTTTGTGCAGATTTTCGGACAGATCACGCAGAAGTCTTTTGTCCAGCTGCTGTGGCGAAAGCGCCGGTTTCAGATCAATATACAGCTGCATCGGCTGTTTTTGCAGTTTCTTTACAATCCGGCTGCTGGCACTTAAGATCAGCGGGCCACTTACCCCATAATGGGTAAACAGCATCTCCCCAAAGTCCTGATACAGCTTTTTCTTTCCATTGCAGATCGTAACCTCTACATTTTTCAGTGCCAGCCCCATCAGTTCATGGCACCATGTCTCCTGTATCTTTAAAGGGACAAGTGCCGGATATAATTCTGTCACCTTGTGTCCCACAGCCTGCGCCATTGTAAGCCCGCTTCCGTTTGCACCGGTCAGCGGATAGGATACGCCGCCTGTTGCAAGTACTACCCTGTCAGCCTTTTCTTTTTTTCCGTCCTGCAGGATAATACCCAGACATTTTTTTGTCGGTTCTTTTTTCGGATCGAGAAGCTCCTGCCCGGGCAGATCTTCTGTCCATAACGCCTTTACGGGACTGTTCAGACAAATATTTACCGAAAGACGCCTCAGTTCATATTCCAGTGCCCGGATGATATCCGAAGAGTGGTCACTTTGTGGAAACACCCTGTTTCCGCGCTCCACCTTCAGTCTGACTCCAAGCTGTTCAAAAAAAGACATACAATCCTGTGCATTAAAATCATAAAATGCACTGTACAGGAATTTAGGATTGGAGATCACATTAGCCAAAAGCTGTTCCGACGTTGCATCATTGGTGACATTACATCTGCCCTTTCCTGTGATAAAAAGCTTTTTTCCTAGTTTTTCATTCTGTTCATATAAGGTGACGGCCTGACCGTTTCTTGCGGCAAAAACCGCAGCCATCATGCCCGCAGCGCCGCCGCCTATCACAATCGTCTTATTCATGAGAATCCTTTACAAGTGCATTTCCCTGCACCGGTTTATTATCAATATAGTCAATTTCATCATTCAGATAAACCTGATAATTTGCCCACACTTCCTCTAAATCTTTCAGGTTTTTGCTTGCCTGCTCCGGTGCTTTGACACAGAGCGCAACAACCAATGCATTGATCACGCTCAGCGGTGCGACAAGAGAATCCACAATAGATACCATGTCACTTCTTGCCAGCAGATTACAGGACGAATACAGATTCATCGGAGAATGCACGCTGTCTGTGATCGTAATGACTTTTGCATTCCTGTCATTTGCAAATTCCATTGCTTTCAGAGTCCGCATAGAGTAACGCGGGAAGCTGATCCCGATTACAACATCCTCATCACTGACACGGATCATCTGTTCAAACAGCTCTGTTGTCGAGGTTGTTTTCAGCTGCATGACATCACCGCGGATCATGGAAAGATAAAAGCTCAGAAAGCTCGCAAGCGGCTCGCAGCTCCTCAGGCCGATCACATACACGTGTTTTGCCTCAAGTATACTGCTGACAGCCGTTTCAAAAGCAGCAGGATCCAGATTATGAATGGTATCCTCCATCTTTTCCATATCTGCACGGATCACCGATGTCAGTATCTCGGATTGTGAACTGTTCCCATATTTAGCTCCCATTTGCTGCAGACTGTTCCATTTGCTCTTTACCCATTCTTCCAGCGCTTTCTGGAATTCTGGATAACCGTCATAGCCCAGTCCTGCCGCAAAACGCACTACGGTGGATTCGCTGATCCCAATCTCTTTCCCGAGTGTCGCTGCAGTCATAAATACAGCTGTATCATAATGATCCATGATATAGGAAGCAATCTTTTTATGACTTTTGCTCATCTGTGCAAAATTCTGGTTCATCCTTGTCACGATATCGTTTCTGTCTTCCATTCTCTGTCCCTTCCCAATTCATTGTACTATGACAGATATATGCATTATGCATTCTTCTCATAGCTTTCCAGAAGCAGTCTTTTCGTTTCTGCTTCCGGCAGATCATAATCTCCTGTGATCGTCATGCAGGCAGCTCCATGAATAAAGATCCACATCTTCATAAAAAGCTCTCCCGGATCTTTTGCACCCGCTTCCTGTGCTCTTGCGATCTCCGTTTTAAACTTGCCGTCCTGCCCGTTCAAAAGCTCATACAGACTTTGTCCGTAACGCTCCTTCGACAAGAATAATACTCTGAATAATGAAGGCTCTTTCAAAGCGAAACTGATATATGCCAGCCCAAAATTCACAAACGGTTTCTCTATCGGTCTGTCCTTCATAAATGCCCGGTAAAAATCTGTATAATAAGCGATCGCCATCGCAAACGCCTCTTCATGCAGCTCATTCATATTTTCATAAATACGGAAAATAGGCTGTGTGGAACAACCTGTCTTATCTGCCAGTCTTCTGGCAGTCAGCCCATCCATGCCTTCTTCCCGCATGATCGCGAATGCTGCACTTTTTACCATTTCCTTCGTCACACTGATCTTTCTTGCCATACCAGATACCTCTCATCCTCTTGTAAACCCAATCTGCCCCATCAAATCCATGCTCCTGCATACACTACCGGAACACATAAATAACATCTTATATTATAACACTTGTTATTGTAGATGATATTTTATGGGTTGTCAATGGAGAACTTCTGTCTCTCCCGGCGCGAAGGCAGTAAATTCCACGATTTCAGAAAGCAGTGGATCATATACAAAAAAATTGATACCGTCCTGATCAAGACAGTAATTATCCTCTCCCATTAAAAATGCTGCATGCAAACCATCTTCCTGCAGACTGCTTTGCAGGGTAAAGCTGTGAGGCAGCCCGGCAAACTCTTTTTCAGATGCTTTTGCCGCAGTATTTGTAATCAGACAGCCTTCTTCATATGGCAGTTCATAGCTTTCCGTCTGTTCTGTCTGCGTCTGGAACTGCAGAACCGGCTCATTACCATTCCTGACAAGTGCCAGATAACACCAGCTTCCATTCATAGTATAGTCCGGATATAGACCGAGGGCAGCCAGGCAGTCCTTCTGTTCCTGTGAAATCAAAGTATTCTCCGAAGCAGCATCCCCACTCTTGACCGCCACCATCGTCACGTAATCCTGCTGTGACAAAAAATCAGTATAGGCTTCCAGATCGTCTGTGCTGATCAGTTCACATTTGGCTTTCTTCCGGTAAAAGTAAGCACTGTCCTCTGCCCAGTCTGCATATGCCGCATCCTTTCGTTTATCCGTGATCTTATAATGCGCTGCCAGATAGCCGCCAATATACTTCGACACTTTTTCTGCCTGCAGCACATTGATATGTGCTTCCCCATCAAATACCGTGTTCATGTTGACAAACGGAATATCTTTCTCTTTGGCATAATCTGAAACGCTGTTGTACAACTTCTGTCTGTCCGCATTTCCATTCGGTGTTTTAATAAGGATCAGATCAACACCTTCTTCTTTTGTCAGCTCTACGATCTGATCGAGCCAGAGTCTTGCCCTGTCCGGAACAGGCTCCCGTTCTGTCTGCATGACAACCTCATCCGGTGCTGTTTCTCCATACGCATGTCTTACGGTAAATGGTGAATAGCCTCTGTATACATTTCTTTTATGGTAAAAGCTGCTCTCTATTTTCGACTCATCCAGCGTATTCCATGTATCATGATATTTCGTCAGTGTCAGGAAGAAGGAATACTGTAAGTCTTTTGGCACACCATTCCGGATTGCCTGCACCTTATTCATGCTCCATGGCAGATCGTCGATGTTGATATGATTGACGCCTTCTTCTTCATACTCTGCACCATATACCGTAAAAACATCCAGTACGATTGCCTTCGGCTTCTGATGCTTCAACGCCTCTTTGATATAATAATAGGAAATCCAGAGCGGCTGTTCATTGGCGCAGAAATCATATGATGTTATTCCATATTCCGAAAATAATACCGCCGGTGCAATATCCGCATAAAGCTGGCTGCTTCCCACAAATACAAAATCCAGTGTGTCCTCTTTTTCTTCATAAAAGCCTTTTACCTTGGCGGAGGCATCATATTCCTGTACGATACGCTTATCCTTCAGCACTTCCGATACGACCAGAAACAGCAGGATAAAAAACACAAAAAACAGGAAAAACCGGAATACTATCGTTTTCTTTTTCATGTCTAAAATCCTCCGTAAATAAACTGGACCGCATCATATCCCGGCCCGTAAATGCCAAAGATCAGAACTGCAAACAGCGCAAGATACACCACTGCATAGCGGAATACGATACCCTGCTTTGCCAGCCAGCCTCTGATATCCGTCTTTGTCTGCAAAATACTGACAAGCAGCAAAATGACAATTGCAAAGAACAGAATCCAGACATTTTTCGCATCCAGTCCGAGCAGATACACAGACTGATTCCAGAGCACCCAAGGATTGAACACAGCCATCTGCCGGATCATCTGTAGGGCCTGCGTCACGGAATCCGCACGGAAAAAGATCCATGCCAGCATGACAAGGAAAAAGGTACAGAGCTGTTTCAGCAATCTGTGAGAAAAACAGCTCCGGTCTGTTTTTGTCAGGCTGACAAGCCGGTCACGTACAGGCATCAAAAGACTGCCCATTATCTGATACAGTCCATGCAAAAATCCCCAGACAAGATAGGTCAGTCCCATACCATGCCAAAGTCCGCTGACCAGAAAGGTCAACAGAATATTGACATACTTTCTAAGCTTCCCTTTCCTGTTTCCGCCAAGCGGAATATATACATAATCCCGCAGCCAGCTGCTCAGGGACATATGCCAGCGATGCCAGAAATCCTGAATGGATGTCGCAAAATACGGATGATCAAAATTTTCCGCCAGCGTGATCCCCAGCATCTCGGAAGCTCCTCTGGCAATGCAGACACAACCATTAAAATCTGTATAGAGCTGAATGCTGTACAGCACCCCTGCAAGCAGCATATACACACCTGTATACGATCGGTATTCTCCAAACAGTCTGTCCACGATGACTGCTGCGCGGTCTGCGATCACCAGCTTCTGAAAATAGCCCCAGATCATCAGTTCAAATCCTCCGACAAATGTTGCATAAGAAAATGTATGCCCGCTGCAAAGCTGCTTTTTGAGCTGATCAAATCTTGCGATCGGTCCCTGCAGGATCTGCGGAAAATACATCACAAACAGCATATACTGCAGAAAATTCTTCTCCGCCGGATATTTTCCGCGATAAACATCTACCACATAGGCAATGATCTGCAGCGTATAAAAGGAAATTCCCATCGGCAGCAGAAAGGCAAGCCTGCCCAGATGCAGTCTTGTTACAAAGAAACTTCCGGACGATGCAAATTTCAGAAGAAACAATAAACCGGCATTACTGCCGATCAGTAATGCAGCTACTGCTTTCTTATGCACATTCACATCTGTCTCTTTTTTTTGATCCGGATCGGTTTTCTCTCTCACCGCCTGTTCACGTGCGCACAATTGTTCCAGACGTCTGGCAGCCGCAAAGCTGCTTATAATACTAAATAAAATAAAAATACTCAATTTCACGGATGCACAGAGATAAAAGAATATGCTACAAAGGAGCAGCCATATCCACTGCCCCTTTTTTGGTATACTATAATATACTGCCACACAGATCGTGAAAAAGAGTAAAAATGCTCCTGTTATAAAATCCATTACCTGTATCCTTATACTGTTTCAAATGTCTTTCTGATTTCCTGAATAAATTCCAGACTATTGCAGACCTGTACATCGTTAAGACTGGTGATCAGCGCCAGATCCTTTGTCATACGGCCACTTTCGATCGTCCGGATCGTTGCCATTTCCAGCTTATCGGCAAACTCTGTAAGCTCCCGGTTTCCATCCAGCTCTCCACGCTTTCTGAGTGCACCTGTCCATGCAAAGATCGTTGCAACAGAGTTTGTGGAAGTTTCTTCGCCCTTTAAGTGCTTATAATAATGCCTCTGTACAGTTCCGTGCGCTGCTTCATACTCATATACGCCGCTTGGAGATACCAGAACAGACGTCATCATGGCAAGAGAACCGAATGCGGAAGAAACCATATCTGACATGACATCACCATCATAGTTCTTGCATGCCCAGATAAAGCCGCCCTCTGCCTTCATGACACGGGCTACCGCATCATCGATCAGTGTATAGAAGTAGGTAATCCCTGCCTGCTCAAATTTTTCTTTGTATTCCTTTTCAAAAATCTCCTGGAAGATGTCCTTAAAAGTATGATCGTACTTTTTGGAGATCGTATCTTTTGTGGCAAACCAGAGATCCTGCTTTGTGGAAAGCGCATAATTAAAGCATGCTTTTGCAAAGCTTGTGATCGATTTGTCTGTATTGTGCATACCCTGGATCACGCCCGGACCTTCAAAATTGTGGATCAGCTCTACCTGCTTGCTACCATCCTCTGCAGTAAAGACAAGCTCTGCTTTTCCTGCGCCCGGTACTTTGATTTCGGCATTTTTATAAACATCACCGTAAGCATGTCTTGCCAGTGTGATCGGCTTTTTCCAGTTTCTGACACATGGCTCGATGCCTTTTACTACGATCGGTGTACGGAAAACAGTTCCGTCAAGTGCTGCACGGATCGTTCCGTTCGGGCTCTTCCACATTTCCTTCAGATTATATTCTGTCATACGGGCAGCATTCGGTGTGATCGTTGCGCATTTGACAGCAACGCCGTATTTCTTTGTGGCAAGTGCGGATTCCATTGTTACTTTATCATCTGTTGCATTACGGTGTTCCAGACCAAGATCGTAATACTCTGTTTTCAGATTAATATACGGAAGCAGTAACTCATCCTTGATCATCTTCCAGAGAATTCTTGTCATTTCATCTCCATCCATTTCCACAAGAGGTGTTGTCATCTGAATTTTACTCATGTTCCTGTTCTCCTTTTTCTTCATCATTTTCATCAAAAATATCAATAAGACCGTTCTTTACCATATTATCATAAGCATTGATCATATGTAGATTGGCAAGTCGTTCTGCCTTATCTGCATCATGTGCCTTGATGGCCTCCATGATCTCATGATGCTCCTTGTTGGAAGCACGTCCTCTCTTTTCACTTGCCAGTGTCATGCGGCGGATCCTGTATACATACTGGTGAAAATCACTGAGCAGATGCTCCAGCATTTTACTGTCGCAGGATTCATATAAAATTTCATGAAACCTGTTGTCCAGCTCCGCCATCTGATCTGAATGCCCCTTACTTTCATGGAACTCGGACAGATATACATTTTCTTCCATTTCGTTGAGCTGCTCCGGTGTGATCTTTTCCGTTGCCCATCTGGCACATAATCCTTCTAACAAGGATCGTATCATATAAATATCATGAACATCTTTTCTGGTGATTCCCGTTACATAAGTCCCTTTATTGGGGATCATCTTTAGAAGTCCTTCGAGTTCAAGCTGCCTGAATGCTTCTCTGACAGGTGTTCTCGATACACCAAGCTCTGCACCGATCGTCGCCTCTCTGAGTTCTTCGTTCTGTTTGTACTTTCCGTTTAAAATATCTTCTCTGATCTTGTGGAATACTCTTCCGCGCAGGGAATATTTATCGGATACCTCCTGCTGCAAATTGTAATCAGACATAACTGCCTCCTACTTGCTGAAAATTGCGTCATAATCCATATGCAGGATAACGCATACTTTTTTGATTTCTCTGATCAGTTCTTCATCTGTCAAAACCGTCACACGGCCATTCTCATATTCGTCATCCACCCATTTTTTCAGTTCGTGTATCAGAAGATCGCTCTTCTTAAACTGCTTTTCCGGAGAAAGCTTATAGTAAGAATTGATCCAATGTGCAATACCGGCAAGACCGGATGTATTGGATACTGCACAAAGAACCGGTCTGTTTAAAAATTTCTCTGTATCAAATATATTATAAATCTCTTCGTTTTTCAACAGTCCGTCCGCATGAATTCCTGCTCTTGTCACATTAAAATTCTTGCCGACAAACGGGGTTCTCGGCGGAATATGATAACCAATCTCTTTTTCATAATATTCTGCCAGCTCTGTGATCACGGTCGTATCCATGCCATTTAAGTTGCCACGAAGCTGTGCATACTCAAATACCATCGCTTCAAGCGGTGTATTACCGGTTCTTTCCCCGATGCCGAACAAAGAAGTATTGACACCGGAACAGCCATACAGCCATGCGGTCGTGGAATTGACAACCGCCTTATAAAAATCATTATGGCCATGCCATTCGATCAGGGAATGCGGAACACCTGCATGTGTATGGATCGCATAGATGATACCCTGTACACTTCGCGGAATAACAGCACCGGAATAATTGACACCGTATCCCATCGTATCGCAGGCTCTGACCTTGATCGGTATCTTGTATTCTTCCATGAGCTTCATCAGCTCCAGGCAGAACGGAACAACATATCCGTAAATATCCGCTCTGGTAATATCCTCCAGATGGCAGCGCACGCTGATGCCCTCCTCCAGACAGTCACGTACAATGCTCAGATAGTGTTCCATTGCCTGTTTTCTTGTCATTTTTAATTTCAGGAAAATATGATAATCGGAGCAGCTTACCAAAATACCGGTCTCTTTCATGCCGATTTCCTTTACCAGCTTAAAATCTTCCTTGCTGGCACGGATCCAGCTCGTTACCTCCGGGAACTGATACCCTCTTTCCATACATTTATATACTGCATCTCTGTCCTTTTTGCTGTATAAGAAAAACTCACTGGCACGGATCATGCCATTTGGCCCACCAAGTTTGTGCAGATAATCATAAATTGTCACAATCTGTTCAGTTGTATAAGGAGCCCTTGACTGTTGTCCGTCACGGAATGTCGTATCTGTGATCCAGATGTCACGCGGCATATTATGCGGTACAATACGGTCATTAAATGGAATCTTCGGAATATCGGAATAAGGAAACATATTACGGAATACATTTGGTTTTTCGACATCATCCAAAATATACATATGTTCCTCAATTTCCAGAAGATTCTTCTTCGGATTCATGGTCACGGGTCTGTTTTCAAAGGTTTTTTCTTCGTTCATTCGTGCTGCCTCCTATTTTCAGGCTGACATCTCAGCCATACGTGTATAATTGTATACAATCATACAGCGCATGTCAAGGTTTATGACAGCATTTTTTCAACATCCACCATTCCGGCTCCCTGCATCAGATAACTTTCCCCAAGGTCAGTTGCCGACAAAATCAGTTTCCGCTTTAACTGCATTGCATTCAAATATGGATATTTCTCCCTTGCAAGTGCAAGAAGTCCGCTGACGATCGGTGTTGCCATACTCGTACCGCTTCTTGCCACATATTTACCATATGCTGCCTGACAGGAAATGATCTGTGTGCCCGGTGCCACAACATCCGGCTTCTTCCACACGTTCTCTCCCGGGCCACGTCCGGAACAGTCCTGACATCGCAGTCCGCCATTTTCCAGATCTCCGTCATGACAGCCTACACAGATCACATACGGCGTATCTCCCAATCTTGAAATCGTATTGTCTCCAGGTCCGAAGTTCCCCGCCGCCGTTACGATCAGTATATTATTTTCATAGGCATACTGAAACAGCTCATACAGCTTTCTTTGTTCTTCCGGTCTGGCAGATGCAATACTGCTGACAGATATATTGATAACACGGATATTACAGCTTTCCGCAATCGACAACAGCCATTGCAGTCCCCTGAGCAGTGTTTTCAGACTTCCTTCCCCTCTTTTATTCAATATTTTCCCGACATACAGATCACAGCATGGTGCCATGCCTTTATATTTCCCGTGCAGGACACGTCCGTTTCCCGCCAGAATGCCGCATACATGTGTGCCATGTCCTGTCTCATCATACGGTAATTGATATTTATTGGTAAAATCACGAAATGCCCTGATTTGATCTTTCAGATCTTCATGTGGAAAAATGCCGGAATCCAAGACTCCGACACCGATATGATAACCGGTCAGCTGTTCCTTTTCTGCCCGGCTGTAATGAATTTGTTTTCTGACCCTGTTCACAAAAAACTCCCGGCTTTTTCTTTTATCATATGCCGGGAGTTTTTTTATGTTATGGCGGAAATAAAGAATGTGCCTTGGCACATTTATGCCAATTTATTTTACGATCGGTTTTCTGCGGTATAAAAGCAGAAGCATACCAATACTGAATAATAGGATCACACCTGCTGTTTTCGGATTGAAATGATCCCCTGTGTCCGGAGAAGCATCTTTTCGCAGAAGTGCTTCGCTTTCCTGCCGGATCATCTGTGCCACGTCACCGATCCCCGCATAAATACCATAGGCGGAAAAATGGCTCGTATGTACTGTCAGATAGGAAACATCGCCTTCCTGTGACTTTGTTCCGTAGCAAAGCTCCAGTTCCTCATCTTCATTCAGTGTTACCACACAGATATCCTGTTCGTTTAACGTGTCCGAAATCGGGATTTTGAGTGTTACCTGATCTTTGCCGAAAGTACTGATCGGGATATTCGTCTTCTTCTCCACAAGCTTCAGATCAAATGTGGTAAGCTGCCCCGCCACCGGGCTGCCAAACTGCGTTGTCACTGCATCTTCCAGCTTTTTCTGGGAATCCGCATCGGTGTTGACCAGCAGGCGGAAGCCCTCTGTATCATCCTTTACCTCTGCCCGGATCAGAGCTGCATTCGGATATGCAGATTCATCGAGCACCACTGTATTAGAGGTATCTGCCTCGCTGCTATCCAGTGCGGTGTTCTGTGTGCCTGTTGTTGTATTGCTCATCTGCGTGGTATTCTGTGCGCTTCCTGTTGTATTACCATTCTGATCTGCACTCTGTGTATTTCCTGTACTATTCTGTGTATTATTGGTTCCCGTCCAGTCGGCTGTCTGATCTACGAACAGATCCGGTTCATAATCTGAAATACTGCCAAGTGCCGGCGGTAATGTGATCCCCGCCAGTTCTCCGTCTGACCAGTCGGAAAAAGTCTCATAGGCAGAGAATGCATCTGCATCTGCACCGGTCAGCGTGTAAACCGTATCTCCGGCTCTGACAGCCGTCGGCACTTCCACCAGCTTCTGTGCATTCGGCTCCAGCGTACAATACCGCAGTTGCGCAGTACTTGCACCTGTCGGCGAGATCACAAGTCCACGGAATCCCAGATACCGCTGATCCAGAACGGTATCTTTGCATGTTGCCACATAGGAATCGATCACCGCCGTTTCCACACCGTCAAATGCCATGCTGCGCAGATCTGTGTTATCCAGTCTTGTCGCTGTCTTTTCGAAGGAAAGTGTCGGAAGGCTTTCTCCCTCAAATATGGCGGCCTGCGCGCCTGTGCTCTGATAAGCGCCCAGTCCGATCTCTTTTACCTGTGCTCCAATATTGATTTCATTTAACGGACACCCAAGAAATGCTCTGTCTTTGATCCTTTGTATGTTATCTCCGCCTGTCAGCTTTTCCAAAAAGGTACAGCCGGAAAATGCCGCTTCTCCGATTTCCGTCAAAGAAGCCGGGAAATTGACCCAGGTAAGCTCTGTATTTCCGGAAAATACACCGCTAGCAATCTTCTTCACACCTTCCGGAATAGAAATACTGCTCTTATTACCGCGATAAGCCAGCAAAATACCGTCTCCCACGATCAGATAATCATCTCCCGCTCCCGCAAGCCAGTTTTCCAGATAAGGGGTTTTTGAAAAGGCTTCAGCCTCAATCACTGTAACAGAAGATGGAATCTCTACATCTGTCAGGTTGTCACAATGATAAAATGCACCATAGCCAATCTTTTGCAGTCCGTCCGGCAATAATATACCCTGCAGGGAGCTCCTTGCAAAAGCAAAATCTCCGATTTCCATAACAGCCGGCAGTTCCTGCATGCCCAGGGACTGATCCTGATAGAACTGTTTGATCTTTACCTTATCCCTTGAAATGTCATCCAGCATTTCATAGTCTTTCTCTTCAGCGGTCTCCGTTTCCTGTTTATTTTCTTCTGTCTTCGGATTCATCATCACAACTGCCTGATTGTGTACGATCCTTGTCTTCCCCAGAACGGAAGACGGATCATTGGCATAATATTTGGAAACGTCCAGATTGGAAACATCAGCCGGATGATTGACATCATAATCACCGGAACCTGTACTGTTTCCCGATACCGCGGATGCTTCCTGCTCCGCATCCTGCTTATTGTAAAAATTGCCGACAGCCACATCATCCTGCAGCATGGCAGACACTACCTGGTTTTTCTCTCTTTCCTGCTCAAAGGTCTGTGCTGTGCTGTCATCCTCCGCCCGGATCTTCAAATTATCACAGCCGTCAAATGCCGTGTCATGAATCGTTGTCACAGATGGCGGGATTGTAATATTTCCCAGATTCTTACAGTCCTCAAATGCTTTTGCCGCTATTTTCCGCACAGAATATGGGATGGAAACCTTCTGCAGATTGATACAATTTGAAAATGCATATTCCGGGATCTCACTCAGATTCGGAGATAATGTAACCTCCTTCAAATGCTCCTGTCCCCAGAATGCATAACGTTCAATATCCGTTACCGTTGTCGGCATATTTAGTGTTTCTGCCTCTCTGCCCGGCATTACCTCGATCAGCTTCGCCTTGTCTCTGTCATATAAAACACCGTCTGCATAAGAAAACAACGGATTTTTTCCAATATTGATCGATTTCAGCGCCGTATCTCCCGAGAAAACACCAGCTCCGATCGTTTCAAGCGTTTTAGGCAGTGTAAAACCGGATAAAGAACTGCAGCCGGCAAAAGCTCCGCTTTCAATCGTAATAAGACCGTCTGACAGAGAAACTTCTTTCAGATTGGTACAATTACGGAATGCACCCTCTCCGATCTTCTCCACAGAGGATGGGATGTAAACCTTTGTGATACCGTTTTGATCCGCAAAAGCTTCCGGCGCGATTTCCCTGATCCCAGCAGGAACAGACACAGCCGAAGCTGTGCCTGTATAATGGATGAGCGTATCGCCATCTCTTTCAAAATCTGCAGTTACACTCGTTGCCTCTAAAACAGGCATCGGGATTTGGGTCAGTACCATGGCAAGTACCATCAGTATGACACCGATTACTCTTTTTCCGTATTTTTTCATTCGATCACTTTTACAACCTTATTTTTTGAACCTTTCGCAAAGAATAACAAAATAGATAGCAGTGCAAGCCCCATTGCCAAAAACCACTTTGGATGGATCGGATCACCGGTCTTCGGTGTTGCATCACTGATCTGTGCCTGCGTCAGATTATTGGTCTCCACATAAATGGCATATGGAGAAAAATGTGTTGCATTAAAGGAAATGCAAGGCACATTATCAATCGTCAACAGTCTGGAACCGAGCTTCTCAAAAACACCATTATTGACTGCACCGGCTTTGTTATTGCCCGCATAGCCTGCAAGCGCATCCGGGATCGGCATTGTTACCGTGACAGTAATACCTGTTGTATCTGCAATCTTTGTTGTTCCGGTTGAATCATACAGACTGATATCCATTGCAAAATATTTCAGATCATCCAGCGATCCGTATGATGCAAGCAATGCTTTTTCCACTGCATCCTTTGCCTCATCGCTGTCGGAGATCTTGATCACAAAATTATCGTTAGAGCCTGATACAGTAGCAGAAACAAGTCCTCTGTTGGAAATGCCTGATTTTGTTACCTCTACTCTTGTACTGCCCGCAGTTGTTGCCGGTTTTCTGTTAACCGTATTGCTGCTGACACTGCCTTTTTTGTTGGCAACTGCTGCTGCTCCTTTTTTAGCAGTTGCTGTCGGTTTCGGTGAAGCAGTTGCCGCTCCGGTATTATTACCCTTGTTGCCGCCTCCGTTATTATTTGTATTGCCATTATTCGTATTTCCCTTGGTTGTATCGGAGGAAATATCACCCGTTCCGCTTTCTCCCGTCGATGCAGTTCCTTTTTTGTAAAGAGCTGTTACTGTCAGGTTTCCTGTGACCGGAACAGAAGTATAGTTGGACGGTGACCATGTGGTAAAGGTATAGCCTTTTCTGGTCGGCGTTACAGTTGTTGCAGCCGGGCAGCTTCCGCTTGCTATGACCTGAGTATCCAGCACACTTCCGTCATAATCCACGAAAGTAACGGTATAATTCGTTCCTGTTGTGCCATTGCCGCCGCTGTTATTTCCGTTATTTCCGTTATTGTTGTTTCCATTGTTTCCATTGTTTCCATTGTTATTGTTGTCGTCGGTGGCATTTGGATCTTCCACATAATATGCCTTGACGATCATATCACCTGTTACAGCAATCGTTGTATAGTTGGACGGTGACCAGTAGCTGAACTTGTAACCCTTTCTGGTTGGTGTTACGGACGGCGTTGTCGGATAACTGCCTTCCTGCAGATACTGGGTATCCCATGTATACAGTCCGTCATAATCCTGAAATACTACAGAATAATACCCTTCAATAGGAGCTGAATTATCCGGCTCATAAATTGCCTGTGTTGTAATATCTTCCCTGACATTTGTAAAATCTTTTGTCCAGCCCGTCAGTACATATCCCTTTCTCTCTACACGAGGCGCATCTGCACTTGCACCGCTGTTAACAGTCTGCGTCTTTAAGACATAATTATCCCAGTCAAGGAAAGTCACCGTATAAGTCTTGGAATATGTTTCTGCGGTAATTCCATCCTTATCATCACAGTACCAGTAAGCAGGGCTGTCTTCCTCACACTGTACGGTAAGTCCCTGAATGTA
Source organism: Firmicutes bacterium CAG:194 (assembly GCA_000432915.1). GTDB lineage: Bacteria > Bacillota > Clostridia > Lachnospirales > Lachnospiraceae > CAG-194. The sequence goes on along the minus strand of HF995233.1, from coordinate 9,785 downwards.
GTTGACATTACCCGCACCATCATCTGTTATAAAAGCTTCATCATCGATAGCCTGCACACTGCCCGGAATGCGGATCGTGGAAAGCGCTGTATTGCGGAATGCATATTTACCGATTCTCTTTACAGAATCAGACAAACTACAATAATAAAGCTGCGTTGCACCGTCAAAACAGTAATCCGGAATCAATGTTGTGCTTACTTCGTCCAGATACGCCTCTCTGATACCTGTACAGTTCTGGAACGCACACGGTGCTATATCGGTAATACCTGCAAGCTCTGAGGAACTGATCTTGGAAGCGCCGATCTTAGTACCTCTTGACTCCAGGCATTCTACCACACCGGTTCTGTTACCGCTTCCGTCCACACTGCAAAGCAGTCCGTCAGCACAGGCATATCCGCCCGGTGATGTGAATCCGACATCTGTAAGCTCCTTACAGCCTGCAAACGGTACTTCCGTAAAGGTGCTGACAGTTCCCGGCAGAGTCACTTCCGTTAAGGCGGTACAATTATTGAAAGCACGTTTTCCGATCACTTCCCCGCCTTCAGCACCGCTCTCTTTCATAATAAATGTCTTAAGGCTCGTACAGCCATCGAATTCCTGATCCGGAATCTCCGCTACAGTATCTAAGATCACGCTCTGTACGGCGGTATTATTCTGGAACAAATCCTCCTTCAGTGCAGTAACACCGTCCGGTACATGCACATGATATACCGCATCGATAACACCCTGCTCTTCTTCCGTCAGGTCGATCGCTGTATCCGGATTATTCAGATTGTTTCTATACTTGCTGTTCGCGCTTGCAACAATATCATTTTCCTGTTGCTGTGTACGGACATATTTACTGCTTCCCGTATAGGTGCTTAAACTGTAGCTTTCATTTCCCTTTAACTGATTCTCTGTCGGAATACCTGCCAGCATCGGAGTTGCGGAATCAACCTCGTTGGTATTGGCATTTTTCTTGACAACGAGCTGGATCTGCAGGTTCTGCGGGAAATCGCTGCAATATCTGATATACTGCGTCGGTGCGGATGGTGCATTATAGTTATTTGCCGTGCTCATTGCATAAGTAAAAGGAACACTTGCAGAAGAAATATCTCCGATAAAGCACAGATTTTCTTCCGGAACGCCATCTCCGTTTTTATCAACATCGGCAAGTGTCACACCTGTTTTGAATGCATCCTGCCCGATCTGTTGCACAGATGCTGCATTGTCAAACTTCACAGTACGGAGCGAAGTACAACCGGAAAATGCATTGGCATCAATGGAGGATACAGATGCCGGAATATACAGGAATTTGATAGCCGTATTATTCTGGAAGGTATCTGCTGCGATTCTTGCTACATGGTATTTTGCAATATTATCCGGAATGATAACATTTGCCCCATCACTGGATTCATCCTTTTTCTCAAATCGGATCAATTCGTTATTTTCATTGACACAGAAAGCATAGCCGTCTACAAGCTTTTCATACCAGCCTTCATAACCACTGTCCAGATAACCGAATGCCAGATCATGCTTCTGCGTATAGCTATGTGCATAAGACTGGGAGTATGCCAGAATGCAGAACTGATCGCTGACTTCATAGTCTCCTTCAAAAGCTGAATTTTTACCAAGATTTTCACTGCTGAAAATATCTTTACCGCCTGTATAAATATTATCATAGCCACTACCTGTATTGGCAGCGCATCCGCAATCAAGCTTCAGATCTCTTGCAGGAACCTTTACCGTGTCAAGACTGTTACAGCCCGTCACATTATCATACTTGAATATCTGATCCGTAGAACCTGCATTGTTTGGCAGTCCCAGGTAAGTCATGCTGCTGCAGCCATAGCAGGTATAATGCACACTGTCAATGTTGCTGACACGCTCCGGGAATATAACCTGCGAAAGGGATATACAGTTGTAAAACAGTCCGTTACCGATCGTTGTCAGGGAAGTATTGCCGTCCTCGCTGACACCGTTAATATTGATCGCTGTCAGGTTCGTACAGTCTTTGAAGCAGTAATTTCCAAGCTTTGTTACCTGATCCGGTACTTTGACCGCACCAAGATACGTACAGCCCGCAAAAGCATAATCACCGATTTCTTTTAAATTGGTCGGTTCTGTAAAATCGATAGTTGTCAGCTGGTTACAATTCTGGAAAGCATTGTTACCGATGCTGTTGACACCGTTTTCAATCTTAATGGACTGCATCTGACAGCCCTTAAACGCATTGTTACCGATTGCAAGGATACGCTCCGGTACAACGAGTCTGGAGAAGTTGGTCGCGCCTTCAAAGACACCGACACCATCACTTACATACTGACCGTCCACGCCGTCTGAGGTCACATTATTTAAATCCACTTCGTATCTTGTACTGCCGACATACTGTACCGGTATGATCAACTGGTTGCTTGCCGCATAAGCGACGCTATTACCGGAAACCAGTTCCACATTACCAAGTGCTGCGCCCGGTACCACATAAAGCTGCATACCCTGCCATGCGCCCTGTGTATCATAAGTACACGGAGAAAGGATCTGGTTCTGCGCCGGGCTTACCAAAGCGCCGTTTTCATCATACACAGCATCTGCTGCTTCCTGTGACGTATAGAATAAGAACTCTCTTCTGTCGTTAACCGCAATATAACTGCTTGTATCTTTATTGTACAAAAAGGCTGGCATCTCATCCGGGATCTCCAGCGTTGCTCCGGTAATGACATTATTCTGATCATAATATACAATGACACCGGTCATGGAGCCGCCGTTACTTCCGTAAGCAGCTCTGAAATTGCCATCACCGCTGGCATATACCGGATAATTTCCCGTATTCGTATAAGCAGGTATGTATGTGTCCGGATTGGCTGTCGCCGCAGCGATCAGATCCGTCGGATCAGAATCTGCACGGGATTCTGGGATCGGAACAAGTGCCACAATGATCGCGGAGATCATCAGTATTGCGGAAAGCGTTCCCATCACCGCCCGTCTCATCCGGCTTCTGCCCATCTTCTTCATTTTCTTTTTATGATTTGTCTTAGCCATTTTGCTCTCCTCTTTATTTCAAAATTTATTCCATACGCTTTGCCACAACAACAAAGCGCCCGTCACTTTCTTCATAATCACAGGTAGACAGCGTCAGAAGACGGTCTCCGTACTGTGCTGTCACGCCGGTATCGTACAATGCCATTTCCTGCATGCTTCGCATATCGGAATCAAATTCCTGCTCTGATGCAGCGTCGATAAACTGATAATACTTAAATGCGATCTCATCCTCTTTATAAATATGGGACATAAACGCATACATGACCTGATAAGTACCTTTTTCATAAATCGTGTCAAACCGGATCATCGGATGATCCTTATAATAAGACTCTGATTTATATTTATCCAGATTTCCGAACATATTTCCGGAACGCATATTATGTCCGTATATGATAAAATTCGTACTCGGCTTTACAACATCACATGCACTGTCCAAAAAGAGCGTTCCGTTCTTGTCCTCTTCCTGATTGATGTTATGATCCAGATAATATTCATTGTCTGCTGTCTGCATGACAGGATAATCAATATTTGTATCGGCAATTTCCAGCCATCCGATTAGATTTTTATTCTGATTATATAAGCTTTTATATTCATCCAGCACAGTCAGCGTGATCTGCTGTCCGTCCGCATTCTCCTGAACTGTCTGTGTCTGCCCATACATCCGGTTTACTGCAGCATCATTTTTCTTCTCGGTAAGCTGCGCGGATAGCTGCTGTGCTTTATAAGAATCATAATAATAAATTCCGAAATATGCCAGACAGGACATGGCTGCCACCACCAGCACTGCAGTCAGAAGCCTTCTTGCCCGAAGCTCGCCTCTTGTCAGCACAACGACTTTTCTTCGGCTTTTTTTCTTATCCTGTTTCCCACTGCTTCGCGTGATTTTCTTTTTGCTCCCGCTCCGGTTCTGACGCTGCCTTTCCCTTGCCTGCATGGCAAGCTCGTAAACCTCATCATCAAACCGGCGTCCTTCTGTTCCCGACAGATCATACTCACCGGACTGCAGCTTTGCATATAATGCAAGCACGTCTTCGTCCTTTGTCAGATCATATTTTCGTTTCAGTTCCTTTATCACATAGTTATCCATAATTCCTATTTTAACTTTATCCGGTCAGAAATTCAAGATTTCTGTCACACCTTTTTATGCTTTTCATAGTATAAAACATAAATATCAAATTTGGAGGCTCCTATATGAGTGAATTAACAGCTAGTCAGTGTGGATGCTGCGAACAGAAAAACAATGGCTGCGGAAGCTGGATCTGGATCCTGATCCTGTTATTCTGCTGTGGCGGCTGCGGTAACAATAACGGCTGTGGCTGTGGTAACGGTGGATTCGGTGGTGACAACAACTGCTGCGAATGGATCATCATTCTTCTGATCCTCTGCAACTGCTGTGGCGGCAATCATTCTTTCTGCTAATACCTGCAGCAAAAGGAGGCTTCGGCCTCCTTTTTCATGTGATTTTTCCTACATAAGATCTGACATATTCTGAAAGCCAGCGCATAAGATAAACCGGAGGCTTCTATGGAATATAATGATACGATCCTGACATTTGATACCCTATATACCACAAATGAGATCCAGCTCTTAAAGCTGGCACTTCCTCTTTTATCCAATCAGCTGCAGCCCATCGCTGCCACACTGATCAAAATGCGTGAGCTGGAATATTGTCTCTCCCGCCTGCCCCATACAAAGATACATGACTTTTCGATCGCCGTGGACAGACTGGATACTTTTTTCGACAGTGCCATGCCTTTTTGCAACCAGCAACAGAAAAAGCTGTTTTCCCAGCTCCGGCAGATGAAGCAGTCCATGAAGATGATGGAGAAAATGCAGACGATCCTGCAAATGCTTCCGCCGGATGCCATGCCATTTGACGGAAACGGAAACAGTACCGATCCTGATGCGCTCTCCCACATGTTTGAGGTATTCTCTGCCATGCAGCATATGTCCGGGGCTGCATCTGATTCCGTATCCTCAGAATCATTTACATCTACAGCAGCTGCCAATTCTTCGGATTCCGTTGTCTCTGCAGCAGCTTCCGGATCTGCGGATTCTGATGCATCTACAGCAGATTCCGAATCCGGGAATTCAGCAATATCCGGGCAAAAAACTGCATCTGCCGGTAACTCTGCCATGGAATCCATCCTCGGTTCTATGCTTTCTCCCGCGCAAAAAGAAAGCTATCAAAGATTTAAGGAGGCTTTTTCATCCGATGCCAAACAAAACATGGATGACAGACCAGCGTCTGCATCAGATTGACCCACATAAACTGGATTTTTTACAAAAGCTTGTTTTTGAAATGCAGGAGCTTTCCGATCAGGATAAGCTGCCCTTTCTGATGGCACTTGCCACAAGTACCAAAAAGCATCCCGTTAATTTTTCAAAGGAAGAAATCGAACTGCTGATCTCGGTATTAAAGGAATACAGCAGTGAAGAAGAAATGCAGAAAATGAATAAGGTGCTGGCGATGTTCCAGATGTAATGACATAAAAATTAAAAATAGATCCTGATCACATATAGACGCAATCACGTTTGACTACCTTGCGACATGTGGCGGATTTGTTTTACAAATCCGTCATGCAGCCACCACGCATCGGCGAAGCCGATTCCTCATGCGTGGTGGCTCCCGTTTGCTAAAGCACATCTTGCACGCGCTCCAGCCACCAAAATGCGTGGTGGTCTCTACGCGCGGCAAGTGCTTTGCAAATCTCAGTCATCTACACTATCGATTGCTTACTATATGCGATTCAGGATCTTTTATCATTCACCAATTACTCATTCATTAGTTTGGCTTTACTACAATATTGATGATCTTGCCCGGTACATAGATTTCTTTTACAACTGTACCTGCAAGTTTGTCACCGAGTGCTTCTTTACCTGCGATAATAGCATCTTCCTTAGAAACTTCTGCAGGAACCTTTACAACAGCCTTTGTCTTGCCGTTGATCTGTACTGCGATCTCGATCTCATCATCCTTCATGGCATCTGCATCTGCACTTGGCCATGTTGTATGGAATACGGAATCTGTTTCGCCAAGCTGTCTCCACAGCTCTTCTCCGAGGTGTGGTGCAAATGGTGCTAACAGAACTACTGCAGTCTTTAAGGTTTCCTTATCGATGCCATCCTTCTTAGCCATTTCGATCATCTTATTGTTATATTCCATGAATCCGGAAATAACAGTATTTAAGCTGAATGTCTCCAGACGCTGTGTGATATCATAAACCATCTTATGACGCAGCTTTACAGATTCTTTTGTTTCTGCAACGCCTTTGTCTTTGTTGTCCATCACAAGGTTCCAGAATCTTGTGATAAATCTGTAAATACCGTCGATTCCTCTGTCGTCCCAGATAGAATCCAGTTCCGGTGGTCCGATGAACAGTTCATACAGACGCAGGGCATCACAGCCGTAATCACGCACGATATCATCCGGTGATACGATATTGCCGAGTGATTTACTCATCTTTGTTGCTGCACCTGTCACTTTATCACGTCCGCAGACCATACCCTGATTGAACAGCTTCTTGAACGGCTCATCAAAGTCGATCACGCCGATATCATACAGGAACTTTGTATAGAATCTGGAGTAAAGCAGATGCAGTACCGCATGCTCTACACCACCGATATACATATCAACCGGCAGATACTTGTCTGCTTTTTCCTTGCTGACAAGCTCTTTGTCATTTTTGTTATCTACATAACGCAGGAAGTACCAGGAAGATCCTGCCCACTGCGGCATTGTATTTGTCTCACGCTTTGCAGGTGCTCCACAGCAAGGACATGTTGTATTAACCCAGTCTGTGATATCTGCCAGCGGTGATTCTCCTGTTCCTGTCGGCTGGTAGGATTCTACATCCGGCAGAAGTAACGGGAGCTGATCTTCCGGAACCGGAACCGCACCACATTTCGGGCAGTGTACGATCGGGATCGGTTCACCCCAGTAACGCTGACGGGAGAATACCCAGTCACGGAGCTTGTAGTTGGTTGTCTTACGGCCAAAGCCCATCTTCTCGATCATGGCAGGCGCTTCTTTCTTCAGTACGGAAGATTCCATACCGTTCCACTCGCCAGAATTGATCATTGTACCGGCTGCTTCTGTATAAGCCTCTGTCATATTTTCAATTTCCTTACCATCCTTGGCGATAACCTGGATGATCGGAATGTTAAATTTCTTTGCGAATTCAAAGTCTCTGTCATCATGCGCAGGTACACACATGATCGCACCGGTACCATAATCGGCAAGTACATAGTCAGACAGCCAGATCGGAACAAGTGCTCCGTTTAAAGGATTGACTGCATAAGAGCCTGTGAATACACCGGTCTTTTCCTTGCTCTGCATACGGTCTACGTTAGACTTGTTGGCAGCTTCTGCAATATATTTTGCAACAGCATCTGCATTTTCAGGCGTTGCAAGGCTCTGTGCCAGTGCATGCTCCGGTGAAAGTACCATGAAGGTTGCACCGTGCAGTGTGTCAGGTCTTGTTGTATAAACAGTGATCACATCATCTCTGCCGTCTACCTTGAAGTCAACCTCTGCACCATAAGAACGGCCGATCCATTCTGTCTGCATCTTCTTTACCTTTTCAGGCCAGTCAAGCTTGTCCAGATCCTCCAGAAGACGATCTGCATATTTTGTAATGCGGAGCATCCACTGCTTCAGGTTCTTCTTGGTTACATCAGCGCCGCAACGCTCACATTTACCGTTGACAACTTCTTCGTTTGCCAGACCTGTCTTACAGGAAGGACACCAGTTGATCGGCATTTCCTTTTCATAAGCCAGTCCGTTTTTAAACATCTGTACAAAGATCCACTGTGTCCATTTGTAGAACTTCGGATCTGTTGTATTTACTTCCATATCCCAGTCATATAATGCTGCGATCTGGTTGATCTGTCTCTTGATGTTGGCTACATTCTGTGCAGTTGATTTTGCAGGATGTACGCCCATCTTGATCGCATAGTTTTCAGCAGGCAGACCAAATGCATCCCATCCCATCGGATGAATGATGTAATGACCGCCGTTTAACATTTTATAACGGCTCCAGACATCAGAAATAACATATCCCCTCCAGTGTCCTACGTGTAGTCCGTTTCCGGAAGGATACGGAAACATATCAAGGCAATAATATTTCGGCTTTTTGCCATCATTAACATTGACCGGATGAGCTTCCCATTCCTTACGCCATTTTTCTTCAATTTCTCTGTGATTGTATGGAATTGCCATCTCTTTACCCTCTTTGCTTGTATAATTTTATATACCCGCCGCTTTGCGGATACAGGCTATTCTAAATAGTAAACTTTACAGTGCGAAAAGTCAAGGAATTTCCCTGCGAACCGCTTCCACCGAATATTTTATTCTTTAATTGCAGGTAGGAATCCTGTAAAAAAAGCGATAATAAATGATATTAACGAAAGACTTATGAAATTTGAGTCTGTGAAACTTTTTCTGTAGGCTTATTGCCCTTAATTATCATAGAAGAATTTTATTTACAGAGATTTTCTCATACACTCTGAAATTTTATGCTGAAGTAAGTGATGGTAATAATCGAGTAGGAGGGGCTGTCGCACTAAGTGATTAGTGTGGCAGCCCCTTAGTTTGTTATAGATTCCTGCCTGTCTGTTGCTAACAGCATTTTAAACCAGCTTCTTTGCAGGCATTATAAAAAACAGCAAGACCGGTTTCCTCAAAATCCAGATGTTCCTCATATTCCTGCTGTGT
>HF995233.1:0-1026 GCA_000432915.1 Firmicutes bacterium CAG:194 | reverse complement strand
TTCCTGCTGTGTCGTTTCAAATTCCAGACTGCTTTTGCCGTGACGTTTGATGGTCATCCGGTAGCATCCCTTCTCGGTATGTGTCCGGTCGATCACCATGATTTTGTGCACCTCGGTGATATCGTGATATCTCACCAGATGCTGTCTGCGATTAACATTGAGTCTGATCGCATCACTATAGAATTGAAGCTTTAGCTGCATCACACCCTTTGTGCGTTTTTCACGAAGTGCATAATACACACATACGATTAATAATGCGATAACAAACGCGCCCTCCGGCATATATTCTTCCGCATAATAATTGTTGATTCTAAAGATGTGGTCGATCAGACAATATGCCAGAAATTCCAGTGCATAACAAGCCATAAAAAGAAGTGCTGCATGTAATTCCCAGCGTTTTGTCGATAAAGCACTGTCATTTACGGTGATTTTGTAAGTTTGATTCATTGTGGTATCCTCTTTTGATATAATATTACAATTATGATGCACAAAACAGATGCTGCCATCCAGCTTATCCGGAATGCGCTCACTGCCGGAATAAAGGCTGGTTATGTGCTTATGGATACCTGGTTTACCACAGAGCCAATGCTTAAAAACATTCTGGATACAGGAATCCATGCAATCGGCATGGTAAAGCAGCTACAACAGCGTTATACCTATAATGGCAGACAATATACGCAACCGTAATAAAAAAAGTGAATGTCCCTATCTTCTGAGCACGGATACCTCACTTAACAACGCAGAAATTGTGCGTATTTATGGGAACCGCTGGTCAATTGAATGCTTTTTCAAGGCATCAAAATCTTTCCTGAAATTAGGTTCGGAATTCCAGAGCCGTAGTTATGCACTGCAGAGCCTTATGGCTCTGTTTGTGGAACATATATCAACGCTTTCTGCAGATATCACATCTGTACTGAAAAGTAAAGTAACCGAATGGATTGCTTCCCAAACCGCATTTATTCAGGCTTTACTCGGAAGTATCTGCTGGGAAAGTTGAGTAATTATTTTATTTTGCGTTCAAATACA
>HF995232.1:16272-16889 GCA_000432915.1 Firmicutes bacterium CAG:194 | reverse complement strand
CAGACAATAGAGCACCGAAGGTGCGGGTTTGCGAGTCTACACCGGTTTCTTTGTACCGCACTCGACGCAGAACTTTCCTTCATTCTTTGTACCGCATTCCGGACAGAACCACTGCATTTTCACAGGTTCTTCCGGTTTCTTGGAACCACATTCCGTACAGAACTTACCACTGTTTTTTGCACCGCAGCTGCAGATCCATTCACCTGCTGCAGGTGCGCTTTGCTGCGGAGCCGGAGCTGCCTGCTGAGGCTGGGCCTGTGCCTGCTCCTGGGCAGCCATGTTAAATAATGTATTGGCATTTAAGCCGCCAGCGGCGTTTGCCATATTCATGCCTGCAAAAGCCATCATAGGACCGGTGCTTGTATTGCTGGCAGCAGCTTTCATTGCTTCTGCCTGTGCGCTTGTCAGAGTGGCAGCAGCCATGCTTGTGTTGCGGAGTACTGCAGTTTTTTGCAGTTCTTTGATCATCTTTTCGTCTTCCGGTGAAGCAGTTACCGTGTTAACACCGAAAGAAGCAACCTTGATACCGCGCAGCTCTGTCCATTTTTCGGAAAGAACGTCATTTAAGGCATCTGCCAGCTCCATGGTATGAGCAGGAATGTTGCTGTACCGGACGC
>HF995232.1:0-16252 GCA_000432915.1 Firmicutes bacterium CAG:194 | reverse complement strand
AGCAGGAATGTTGCTGTAACGGACGCCCAGATCGGAAATCTTTGCAAAAGCAGGCTGCAGTGCTGTCAGAAGCTCTGTTTTCAGCATGCTGTCAATATTATCTCTGGTGTAGTCATCTGTGACATTACCGCAGACATTGGTGTAGAACAGAAGCGGATCTACGATCTTGTAAGAATATTCTCCATTGCAGCGAAGTGCGATATCAATATCCAGTCCGATATTATTATCAACGACACGGAACGGAACAGGATTCATCGTACCATATTTATTGCCGAGGATTTCCTTTGTATTGATGAAGTATACACGCTGATCCTTAGCCGGATCACCACCCATGGAAATACGTTTGCCGATCAGGGCAAAGGTTTGTTTGATGTTATCTCCGAGACTGCCATAGAAAATACTTGGCTCAGAAGAAGTATCGTATACAAATTCACCGGGCTCTGCGCAGACTTCGACGATCTTACCCTGATCGACGATCAACATACATTGACCGTCGTTGACAGCAATGATAGAGCCGTTGGAAATAATATTATCCTCACCCCTTGTATTGCTGCTTGCACGTTTATTGCTCGTGCGCTTTTCCCCTTTTGTTACCAGTACATCTGCTGCCATGGAGTCGCAGTAAAAATACTCACGCCACTGATCTCCGAGTGCAGATCCGATCGCATTTCCGGTTGCTTTGATTAATCCCATAATTTCCTCCTTATATATGTATTATGTATGTGTGAATTCTATCATACTTCTGTCAAAAGAATATGACTGTTGTTCTTATATGATGCTGGTAATCTTAATATTCTGATTGGCTGCCAGATCAAGGAATTTATTACAACATTTAATTGTGGGTCTGGAGAGATAAGAGGGATTTACAAATACAACTTCACCTTCCAGACCATTGTTTAATAAAATACGTTCTCCGATAAAGCTGGTACCGATGTGTCTCAGAAATTCCAAATACAGTTCCGGATCATACTTCTGAAAACCATCCTGTTCAAATGACTCGATCACAGAGTAAGGACAGAGCGGATTGCGATAACATCTGTTGCTTGTCATGGCATCATAAATATCGACGATCGTGACCATTTTGGAAAAGAACGATATTTTATCGGCGGTAAAACCGTATGGATAGCCGCTACCATCACATTTCTCGTGATGCATAAGGGCAGCATTTTTAACTTCCTCCGGCAAATTATACTGATCGAGCAGATTATAGCCGTCAAGAGGATGACGTTTGATTGCTTCAAATTCTGTTTTGGTAAGTGCGCCCGGCTTTTTCAGGATCGTTTCCGGTACTTTCAGCTTACCGACATCATGGAACAGCCCACAGGATGTGGCAAGGATACGTTCATCCTTGCTTAGATTCAGCCATCCGGCAAATATATTGCAGATGATAGCTGAGTTAATACTGTGCGCATAAGTGGAATCGTCATAATCCCGCATGTTCAGCAGCATATCCATCATATTGATGGAGGATGCCTGCCCTTCTCCGATCAGGACAAGTGTCTGGGAAAGCAGATTTTCCGCATCAAAGCCGGAATTGGATTCCACGATCTGATTCAGTCCTGTCTGCAGGGATTCCACATGATCTTCAAAACTTTTTTTAAAATTGATAAAATCGGGATTTGATTTGATACGTTCACTATAGGACGGCGTGTCAAAAAAACTGGTCTGCGGCGGTGCAACTTCTTCGTCTTCGATACGGACGGAGTAAATTGCAAAGGCTTCCAGTTTTTCGATTCCGTTTTGTGTGAGGATGATTTTTTTCGGAAGAATCAGCTGTCCATCTATGGAAAAAATATCTTCCGCAGTGATCATACCGGGATGTAAATCCTTTACAAGAAGTTTTCTCATATGCATTCCCACCTCTCTGCAGAAATAACCTGTTTCATTTTGAAACGAAAGTTTTTACTACCTATATCATAGAAGAAATTGGAATGCGTGTCAATGAAAAGAGAACTTCCTTACGGAAGTTCTCGGATCAGATTACGGATTGTTAAAATGTAAGCCGGAGAAACAGATAATTCATCGATTCCCATCTCAATAAATTGCTTTGTCAAAGCAGTGTCACTGCCAAGTTCACCGCAAATACCAACCCAGCAGTTTTCTTTATGGCCGTTGTCAATGACCATCCGGATCATACGCAGGATGGCTTCGTGGTGTGGGTTATAAAAAGCATCCAGCGCCTCATTCTGTCTGTCAATTGCAAGTGTATACTGGGTCAGATCATTTGTACCGATGCTGAAGAAATCAACTTCCTTTGCCAGAAGATCGCTGATCATAACAGCCGCCGGGGTTTCAATCATAATACCGATCTCGATCTCTCCGAACGGGATCTGCTGCGTCGCCAGTTCATCCCGTACCGCGGAAAGGATCTGCTTGATCTGCCTGACTTCTTCGACGGAGGTGATCATTGGGAACATGATCGAGATCGTACCATAAGCACTGGCGCGTAAGATCGCACGGAGCTGTACTTTGAAGATCTCCGGTTTTTCCAGACAGATGCGGATCGCACGAAAGCCCATCGCAGGATTTTCTTCCTTTGGCAGATTAAAATAAGACGCCTGTTTATCGGCTCCGATATCAAGTGTGCGGATAATGACCTTTTTGCCTGCCATATTTTCGGCAACAGTCTTATAGGCCTGGAACTGCTCCTCCTCGGTCGGATAATCCTGTGCTTCCAGATACAGAAATTCGCTGCGGAACAGTCCGATTCCGCCCGCATCATTGGCAAGTGCGGCCCCAACATCGGACACATTACCGATATTGGCGTAAAGATTGATCTTTTTACCGCTTTTTGTGATGGTTTCTTTTCCTTTCAGCTCTGCCAGAAGCTGTTTTTGGCGTAGTTCTTCTTCTTTTTTTGCCTGCATTCCGGCAAGAAGTGCGTCATCAGGCTCGATGATCAGCGTTCCGCTATGTCCGTCTACAATTGCCGTTTTACCGTTCCATTCATCTCTGACCGGAATACCGACAAGAGCGGGAATTCCCATGGTACGGGCTAAGATCGCGGTATGGGAATTGGAAGAACCGAGTGTTGTCACAAAAGCGAGCAGATTGTCCTTATCCATTTGTACAGTCTCGCTCGGTGCAAGGTCTTCTGCCATGATAATAACAGGTTCCATGATATCGTGTTTATCGGTCTGTCCCATAAGAATGCGGATCAGACGGTCGGAAATATCTTTGACATCCGCTGCACGTCCCTGCATATATTCGTCATCCATAGAAGCAAATAACTGGGAGAAGTTATCGCCGGTGCTTGCAACCGCAAATTCTGCATTTACCTGCTGGGAGCGGATGATATGGTAAACACTGTCAAGATAGTCATCATCATCGAGCATCATCCTATGAATTTCAAAGATCATAGCGCCTGATTCACCAACCTGAGTAAGTGCTTTGTCATAAAGAGACTGTAACTGTGCACCTGCTTCTTCGCGCGCATGGTCAAAGCGGTTGATCTCGGCTTCCGGATCGGAGATCCTGATCCGTTTTACCTGCTGCTGTTCTTTTTCGTACTTACAGATTTTTCCGATCGCAATTCCATTAAAGATTGATTTTCCATGATAGGTTTCCATATCATACCCCCTTGCTATTGCATAAAATCATTCATGTCCGACAGTCAAAGCCGGAGAGCGTGTAGGCGGTGATGTTCATATCCCCTGAAAACTCTACGGTATGTGCATGTCCGGTCTTGTAATATCTGCTGCTAAATACATAATGCCCGTTATTGACAAAGATTTCAATAGTAGAATGATCGACCAGGATCTGCAGACTGCTTACTTTATTCTCTCTGATTTTTGCTCTTCGTATACAACGACCGCAGCCTTTTGCATCTTCCGGATTACATTCCCGGTCCGGTAAGAAGGAAAGGGAAAGGACAGAAGTACCGGCATCATACAGAATCTGCATTCCTTTATCAATAATAATTGAAAAATCTTCATTTTCTGTAATATCTGCCTGCATTTCAAAAGCACCCTCTGTCAGGAAATGATCCGACGGAATGATGACAGCATCCTTGCGCAGGGCAGTTAATTCTTTTACCGGATTCTGGCAGATATCGCCGGATGCGTCCAGAGTCAGTTCTCTTGGGACGGTCAGCGTATGCTGCCAGCCTTCCGCAACAGTCGGATTTTCATATTCAATATCACCGATGCCCATCCAGCCGATCAGGATTCTTCTGCCTGATTCATCGATAAAGCTCTGCGGTGCGTAAAAGTCAAAGCCCATATCCCATTCTATGAAAGGAGATAAGGTATAATCTTCCAAATCTCCGAGAATGCGGTAATATCCTGACTGGTAAACATTCTGATACTGATATTCCTCTGCTGCAATGCCCTGGGGCGAAATGGAAAGGAAAAGGTTCCCGTCAATCCGGAACAGATCCGGGCATTCCCACATATAACCAAAAGGCTTTTCGGAGGTAATATATTGTTTGAAACGGAAGTGCTCCTTATCCTCTGCTTCATAAAGAAGAACACAGCCAACATCATTTCTGGTTCTGGCACCGAGCACCATATAGTATTTCCCGTTTTCTTTAAAAACCTTAGGATCCCTGACATGGCAGGATAAGGTGTGCGGGTAATCTGCACTTGTTAAAAGGCATTTTTTGGCAGAAGCCGTAATGCCGTCTTTTGACGTGACCAGCGTGGTATTGGAGCCGCGGCCTTCATAGGTAAAGTCGAAATCACCGTCTTCCATTGTATTGCCTGTGTAATAGAGATACATGGTATCGTCTTCGACAAATGCACTTCCGGAATATACACCATCCTTATCCAGATCACAGTCCGGTGATAAAAAGATGCCTGTATAAGTATAGTTTATAAAATCTTTTGTTTCATAGTGTCCCCAGTATTTGTCTCCCTTGCCAATGGCGGAGTAAGGAGAATACTGGAAAAAAATATGGTAAGTACCATGCAGCTGACAGAGCCCGTTTGGGTCATTCAGCCATCCGGATGGTGGCATCAGATGAAAGGAAAGTGCGGAATCTGTATGAGAAACCCTGGCCATGTGAATTTGCTCCAGTTTTTTGATCTTTTCATTATCCTGTATTGTATTGTAAACCATAAATAATATTCCTCCCTGTTGTATTGCCTGAGACCGGTATCTCCCAAGGCTTGTCAATAGCAGTTTCTATATAATGCAATCGTTATCATATTCACTGATATTATTATTACGAAATAATCAACTGATTATATGAAAGAGTATTGTGATTGAATATGAAAACGATTTCATTTTGCAATTGTATTATAAGAGAGCAGATGGCGCTTGTAAATTGTCAAAAATCAATAAATTATCTGAAAGGGAATTGTGGAATATGACGGTCTGAAACATTGCGGAAACTATCACGCATGAATAGGGTCTTACATTTGTCTCAAAATTATGCGACAGGATTCATAAGATCAATCTGAAAATGATGAAATAGCTGTCTTCATAGCATACGCAGTCAGCCCCGACAGAGCCGCCTGACTTTGTAACATTCGTCTGTAAGTAGTACAGTCCGAGTCCGCGTTTATCATCCGCCTGCCCGTAGGCTGCAGAATCTGCCCGTTTAGAGGTGGCGTCAGAACTTGCCTGTGTCTGTTTGGTGGAATAGCCGCGCTTGAAGAAATTGCCGATCTCCTCCGGCGAGATCATGGCAGGAACCGGATTGCGGATCTCATACCGGACAGATCCCTCTTTGGAATCTAATAAAGCATAGATCGTATCGCCCGCTTTGCAGGCTTCGATCGCATTCTGCGTCAGAATGGTGATATAGTCGGTCAGCTCATGCTCCGGTGCGTGACTTTCCAGCACCGCATTTACAATATCAAACTGCAGCGCGATCCCTTTTTCCTGCGCATGGCTTGCCATGCTGTACAGAGAAGCTGCCAGCAGTGGCATGTTGATCTGCAGAAGCGGGTAATTTGCCATCGGATTGGAAAGTGGCTTGCCATGCTGTACAGAGAAGCTGCCAGCAGTGGCATGTTGATCTGTAGAAGCGGATAATTTGCCATCGGATTGGAAAACTCCTGCGAATAAGACTGCAGCGCTCTGGAAAGCGAGTCATAGTCCTTGTACATAACAGAAAGATTTGCAAGACTTTGCAGGTGGTTTGCATACTCATGCTGGTTGGCACGGATCTCCTGGATCAGAGAATCGTAGATCGGCATATTTTTCTGATAGCTGTCGATTTCCTGCTGCTGGAGTCTGGTGCGCTGGTCGTAGTAAAGGATCCAGATATTGATCGCTGCAAGCAGTGTCAACAGTGTAATGACAAGGGACAGTATTTCATAGATCTGCTGAGGGTAGATCTTGAAAAAAGCCAGGCAGAACAAAATCACAAGATATGTATTCAGTGTCAGAATACGAAGCAGATAAGAAGCCTGCTTTACATAGTCAAACAGATGCTTCGCAAACGGAAGCTGAAAAAATGCAGCAGCAGAGATAAATGTCAGGAAGTTGCCAAGGAGGCTGATGCCGGTTCCGTTGAAAGCCTCGATCCGGAATATAAAATACATGATGCCAAGAAGTATGCATTGCAAAAGAAAAATGCTGCCATGTGTGAGCATAAAAAGGAGAAAGCGATTTAATGCAGTATCTTCGACAGTTACAAAAGTATAAACAAGGTATAACAAAAGCCCGAATACCCATTTAAAGATCGCCGGTTCAGAAGGAACGAGCAGTACGGCCAATATGGTGCTGAGATAGAAGATGAAATCTGCGGGGGTCGGCCGCAAGGATCTGTGATTCATTGATTTGATCGCGCAGATCCCTGCGGAGGTTTCCAGAATGGGATTTAAAATGTATGTAATGATAAGAATCAGTATGCTGTTCATAGTTGTCTGCCTTTTTATTTAAATGTAATCTTTCAGTAAAGCAATACCGCTCTGGCTGACAGGGATCGTGTCTTTGTCTGCCAGCAGATAACGTGTAGATCTGTCAAAGCCTGTGATATGCTCCGGATTGATCAGATAACGCCGGTGGCAGCGGATAAAGGAGGTTCCAAGCTGCTCTGCCATGGCAGAAAGGGAGTATTCTCTTGTCTGGATGCAGCCATAGACCGTATAAATGAAAATAGTGTGTGATCTGGATTCGATATAGCGGATATCCTGCGGCTGCAAACGGTGGTGGATCCGCTGCGTGTCCGCAATGTCCAGTACATCCTGCAGATAACCGGTCAAAAGCATCTGTCTGAGCTGTTCCAGCACGGTTTCTTTCTGATAGGGCTTTGTGATAAAGTTGTAGCAGTGAAATTGTGTCAATGCTCTGGACAATTCTTCTGAGACAGATGTCAGAAAGAGGATCGGTGTTTTGTAATATACACTGATCTCACGAATGGACTGCGCCAGCTGAAAACCGTTCCGGTCTCCCGGTTCTTTGCTCAGCTGGATATCCAGTAAAAATAAAGTGAAATATTCATTTGCTGTAACAGATTCCTGCAAAAATGCCTGCGCAGCTTCCAAAGAGGATCCTTTTTTGATCTCCCAGGCAGGATACCTGGAATGGACAGTTTCGTAAAGCATTTCAAGCTGGATCGGGTCATCTTCAACGATTAGTATTTTTTGCATCAAGTGTAAATTCCCTTTTTCTATTTGCATTCTCAATATAATGATATTATTATAGCAAAATCGATATTACCGGACAAGTATTTCTCTGTTTCGTGTCGTTATATGCATCACTCGCGTCGTTTTGCGGAAAAGGTATTGTAATAAATGCGCATTTGATGCATATATTAGGTATACATTCGATGGGGATAATCGAGAAGGGAAATGTATAAAATCAAAAGCAGGCATTTGTGCCTTTCTTCCGGTTTTGGAAAGAAACGTACAAATGCCTGCTTTTACAATTTCTGATAAATTTATACGGAATCGTGTTCAATGATTTCATAACCGAGCATGATCGTTTTCAACGGTACATTTTTTCCCTGCAGCTTTTCAAGCAGCATTCTTGCACCCTCGATACCGCTGGTCCGGTAATAATAATGGATCGTTGTCAGGGATGGGGTCACGACGGCGGCTGTTTTTCCGTTTCCGAAGCCGCACACAGCGATCTCTTCCGGAATTTTAACACCAAATTCATGCAAGTATTTCATGGCACCTATTGCAATTGTGTCGGTCGCACATAAAAGAGCATCTGTTTCAGGTTTCTTTTTGCGGATCAGACGGGCATTGTCATAGCCGTTTTCCATATCAAAAGCTCCGATTGCAAGCTGCTCTTCGGAAACCGGCAGATTGTGATCCTTCATACAGTCCAGAAAGCCGTTTCTTCTGTCTGTTCCGACGGCAATATCTTTCAGCGTAACGCCAATGTAGCCGATATGTGTACGTCCCTTTTCGATCAGATACTTTGTCAGATCGTAGGCTGCATGGTAGTCATCATGATAAATGCAGGAGGCAAGATCTGTTTTCTGTCCGAGGACAACAACCGGAATGGTCAGGGATTTTAAAAGAGCCTTGTGCTTCGGTGTCAGCATGGTGGCAATGAGAATGATGCCATCCACATTATTCTGGCGGAAGGTTCTGAGATAGGTCAGCTCCTGATCGGTATTATTTTCCGTATTGGCAAGCAGAAGCTGATAGCCTGCTTCATTGAGCTCACAGCTGATACCGGCGACAATGCGCGAAATAGATTCAGAATCAATCTTCGGGATCACGACTCCGATGACTTTGGTACGTTTTGTCCGCAGCGTCTGTGCCTGTTTCGATGGGGTATACCCTGTTTGCGCGATCACGCGGCGGATCGCTTCTTTTTTTTCCTCGCTGATATATCCCTGATTCAGATAGCGTGAAACGGCAGCAGGTGAAACACCTGCCATTTTTGCAATGTCACTGATATTCATGCTTTATCATTACCTCCGGATGTTATGCTGTAAACCTGTATGAAAACGATATCATATACAGTATAAAATTGTTTCACAGTTTTTTCAATATTCTATTGTGAAAAAAATGAGTTGTCGTTATACTAAGTGGTAAAGCAGATGAAAATACAATAAGAGGAGGTAACCGATGGATATTATTTGTGCGGGAGAAATGTTGATTGATTTTACACCGATGCAGCAGCAGGGAACTTATAAGGCAAATCCGGGCGGAGCGCCTGCGAATGTAGCGATCGCAACGGCGAGAAACGGACTTGACACAGCATTTCTCGGTATTTTGGGCAATGATGATTTTGGAAAGAAGCTGCAGGGAGTACTGGAAGAAGATCATGTGAAGATGCTCTGTCCCGATCTGACAGATAAAGCGATCACAACACTGGCATTTGTTACCTTATATGAAGGCGGCGAAAGATCTTTTACGTTTGCCAGAAAACCGGGTGCAGATATCCTGCTCTCCAAAGAAGATGTGAAGGAAGCGGATATCGCAGATTGCAGAATGCTCCATGCGGGCAGCGTTTCTCTTTCCGATGATCCGAGCAGGGAAGCGATCGGATATGCACTGTCGCTCGCAAAGAAGCATGGAAAGCTGGTCAGCTTTGATGTCAACTACAGAGATATGATCTGGCATGACAGGGACCGCTGCAAGCAGGAGGTGGAAAAGCTTCTGCCTTATATTGATTTTATGAAGATTTCGGACGAAGAGCTTTACTTTGTAGGCGGAGAGGACAATATCGAAGCCTTTATGAAAGAGCACGGGATCACCGTTTTAATAGAAACACTTGGCAGTAAGGGAGCTCGCTATTTCTTTCATGGAAACAGTGATGTCGCAGCAGGCAGGAAGGTAAATGCAGTTGATGCGACAGGCGCAGGCGATGCGTTCTGGGGTGGCTTTTTATCCCGTATGCTGATGTTTGGCGTCGCAAAGCCGGAAGAAGTGACGGAGGATATGGTAAGAACAGCGCTTGCATACGGAAATGCAGCAGGCGGTCTTTGTGTACAGAAGATGGGCGGAATTCCGGCGCTTCCGACAAAAGAAGAAATTGAGAAGTTCTTATAAGAGAGGCAGACATGCGATTTTTACTGACAGCAGTTAATGCAAAGTATATTCATTCAAATCCGGCGGTGTATTCCCTGCAGGCGTATGCCTGTCAGGAGGATCCGACGCTGAAAGAGCAGATATTTGTGGCAGAATATACGATCAACCAGCAGATGGAAGATGTACTGGCGGATCTGTATGAGCACAGACCTGATGTGATCGGCTTTTCCTGCTATATCTGGAATATTCCGTATATTGAAAAGCTTGTCAGGGAGCTGAAGAAGCTCCTGCCACAGGTACAGATCTGGCTGGGCGGACCTGAAGTATCCTTTGATGCGGAAAAGGTGATGGAAGAATATCCGCAGCTTACCGGTATTATGCTGGGGGAAGGCGAGCAGACCTTCTTAGAGCTTGCACAGCATTACAGAAGCGGTGAGAGCGGCGAAGAGGCACTTTCCCGGATTGCGGGGCTTGCTATCAGGAAGAACGGAAAGGTCATACTGACCGGACCACGCGTGCTGACAGATTTATCTGTGATCCCTTTTTTATATGATGATCTGAAAAAGTTTGAAAACAAGATCCTGTATTATGAGTCGAGCCGCGGCTGTCCGTTCCGCTGCAGCTACTGCCTGTCTTCCATCGATAAGAAGGTCAGGCTGCGGGATCTCTCCATTGTGAAGCGTGAACTGCAGTTTTTCCTTGATCAGAAGGTGGCACAGGTAAAATTCGTAGACCGTACCTTTAACTGTAATAAAAAACATGCCATGGAGATCTGGGAATATCTGCTTACGCATGACAATGGCATCACCAATTTCCATTTTGAGATCGCCGCTGATATTCTGGATGAGGAGCAGATCCGGCTTTTGAATCAGTTCAGACCGGGCGCTGTGCAGCTTGAGATCGGCGTACAGTCTACCAATGAGGAAACGATACGGGAGATTGACAGGCATATGGATGTCGGGCTTCTCAGGCAGATCGTGCAAAAGATCCACGCAGGGCATAATATCCACATTCATCTGGATCTGATCGCCGGACTGCCACTGGAGGGCTATACTTCCTTTGGGCATTCCTTTGACGATGTGTATGCCATGGAGCCTGAACAGCTGCAGCTTGGCTTTTTAAAGGTGCTGAAGGGCTCTAAAATGCATGACAACTGTGAAAAATACGGACTTGTCTATCTGGACGAGCCGCCTTATGAGGTTTTATATACAAGCTGGCTCAGTTATGAAGAAGTGCGCAGGCTCAAGCAGATCGAGGAAATGGTGGAGCTGTACTATAACAGCAATCAGTTTGTGACGACCTTAAAGCTGCTTGTTCCACAGTTTGCTTCTCCGTTTGCTTTTTTTGAAGAACTTGCGGCTTATTTTGCCGGACAGGGCTATTTTTTGAAAGCACCGGCGAGAAGCTACCGGTATCAGGTATTGTATGACTTTATCAGAGAAAAGGGGTTGCCAACGGAGCTGTTCCGGGAAGCACTGACGCAGGATCTGTATCTGCGTGAAAACTGCAAGACAAGACCTGCATTTGCAAAAGATCCCGTCTTATATAAGGAAGAGATCCGCAGGATCTGCCAGCGGGCAGCGAAGGAGCCGGGGCAGCTTTCGGAGAGCTATGTGGGCTGTGATGCAAGGACGATCGCAAGGATGACACATATAGAACCATATTTTTATGACCTGACAACAGGGAAAAAACGAGAACAGGAATCCTTTTTCCTGTACGATTATACAAAGAAGAGTCCACTCACGGGCGAAGTTTCCGTGATCGATGTGACGGCTCTTTCGGAGGCAGAGTAGATGGTTGCAAAGCGGACAAAAGAAATTTTACGAAGACTGGATGAGGTGTACACAACCGAATACAAATGTTATCTGGAGCATGACAGCGCATGGCAGCTTCTGATCGCGACGATCTTAAGCGCACAGTGTACGGATGCCCGCGTCAATATCGTGACAAAGGATCTGTTCCGGAAATACCCGACGATTGAGGCTTTTGCCGGGGCGGATGTGGATGAACTGGAGCAGGATATCAAATCCACCGGATTTTATCATAATAAGGCAAGAAATATCATAGGCTGCTGTAGAAAGCTTGTATACGAATTCCACGGGGAAGTACCGCGCAGTATCGAGGAGCTGACGTCTCTTCCGGGCGTGGGCAGAAAGACAGCCAATGTGATCCGCGGCAATATTTATCATGAGCCGAGCATTGTTGTGGATACACATGTAAAACGCATTTCAAACAGACTGGGACTGACAAAGGAGACAGATCCTGAAAAGATCGAACATGATCTGGAGAAGGTTCTGCCGAAGGATCACTGGATCTTATTCAATATCCAGATCATCACATTTGGCAGACAGATCTGCTTTGCAAGAAGCCCAAAGTGTGAGGAATGCTTTTTACAGGAATTTTGCAGGGAAAAGCATGAGTAGAGGAAAAGCGGTGGTTCTGGATCTGGAAACAACAGGTCTGAACCCAAGAACAGATAAGATCATAGAAATAGGAGCCCTTCTGGTCGAAGACGGAGAAATCCTGGATACCTTCTCAACATTTGTCAGTCCGGGCAGAAAGCTTTTGCCGCAGACGACGGAGATCACGGGGATTACGGATGAAATGCTGGAGCATGCGCCGGTCTTTGCGGACATTGCAGAGAAGCTGCTGGCGTTTTTGGGAGAGCATGTGCTACTGGGACACAGCATTATATCGGATTATGCCTTTCTGAAAAAGGCACTTGTCAATGAACAGCCAAAGGGCTTTGCTTTTGAGCGAAACGGACTGGATACGCTGAAAATTGCAAGACGGTTTCTGCCTGCAGAGCAGAAAAAAGCTCTTTCTGCACTGACTGCCTATTTTCAGATCCCACATGAGCCGCACAGGGCATTTGCGGACGCGCAGGCGACCTTTTTACTATATGAAAAGCTGTGGGATCTTTATAAAGAGGGGGCGCCTTCGGCTTTTACACCTTTTCCGCTACATTATCAGATCAAAAGAGAAGTGCCTGTCATGCCAAAGCAGATCGAGCAGATCCGGCGTCTCTTGGAGGAACGGGGAATCCCCTGCGACAGAGATTTTTCGCAGCTTACCAAAAACGAGGCGAGCCGTCTGGCGGACCAGATCCGAAGCGGCGTTATAAAAGCTCCTTCAGACGAGTGAGGATCGTATCCTTCATCATGGTGGGAAGCTTTTCGGCGAGCAGGATGAGATCATTGATCTTACCGGGCTTTCCTTCCTCCAGATAGAGCCGGGCAAGCAACAGATAGTGTTCGCTGATATCCGTTCCGGTCACGATCGTCTTTTCCAAAAGTGTTTTTGCTTCGGATTTTCGATCTATGTCATAAAGTGCCTGCGCAAGTCTGACGATATGAATGGAAAAGATGGTAAAGTTTTCCTCATATTCGGACAGGCGCGTGATATTGGGCGCTCCGTATTTCAGCTTCAGATCGGTGTTGGAGATCCCGTTCAGGTTCAGCATCTTCTTGTCACGGAGATTTTGTAAAATTTCCAGACTTTCAGGAACCTGAGCACCGCTTTTTGAAAAGGAGTCGGCAGTGGGAAGCGCATCAAAATCAAAGGTAATATAAGGAAGATGATCCAGACTTTTCTTCCTGACAGAATTTGCCTTTGTTTCCCGTTCCCAGAATTCTTCTTCGATCTGTTGATTGGTTTTTTCCGTCTTTTTGAGGTTTACGGTAAGCCAGAGTACAAAAATGATAAAACTTGCAAAAACAATTAAGTTCATTTATAATATCCTTTCGTAAAGATGAGGTGAAATTCTATGTTTAATAATAGCAAAAAAAGGCGCATTGTAGCAACTATTATTGTTATCATTTTGGTGCTTGCAATGGTCGTACCGCTCGCTATTTCGGCAGTGGGTATTTTCTAGGAGAAAAGTTATGAAAAAATTTATCAGCATACTGCCTGCAGTCATACTGGCCGCGCTTGTTATGACAGGTATGGATGCAGAGGCAGCAGGAACCTTTAATACGATTGAAAATGGTGTATTCATCGGTGATATCGATGTTTCCGGTATGACAACGCTGGAAGCTGAAGATGCAGTCAATTCCTATGTGGACGGACTGAAGGAGAAAGAGATTACTTTAAATGCCTTAAACGGCAATACCGTTACCGTAAC
This sequence comes from Firmicutes bacterium CAG:194, assembly GCA_000432915.1. Taxonomy (GTDB): domain Bacteria; phylum Bacillota; class Clostridia; order Lachnospirales; family Lachnospiraceae; genus CAG-194. The sequence continues at coordinate 2,245 of HF995232.1, read as the reverse complement.
GGCTGAGGAGCTTGGGATCGAATGGGATAACAAGGAAGTCGTTGATGAGGCAGGAGAGCTTGGAAAAGCAGGAAATATCGTGCAGCGTTATAAAGCACTGAAGGATCTGGAACATCAGAACGAGATCTTTCCGCTTTCTATTTCTTTTGATGAGGCAGCAGTCAGATCCGTTATCGAGGAAAAATGTCTGCAGTATAATGTAGAGGCAGTGGATGGCACTTTAAAAAGAGAAAACGGTGCTTTCGTATATGAGCCGGGACAGACCGGTGTTGAGATCAATGTAGATGAGTCCGTAGATGTGATCGAGTCTTATCTGTCAGATGACTGGGATAAGGAAGCAGCTTCCATCGATCTGGTAGCAGAGACAACACAGCCGCGTGGTACGGAGGAGGAGCTTTCCAAGGTCAAGGATGTGCTTGGTACCTTTACAACAAGTTATTCTACATCCGGTGCCAACAGAAGCGGTAACGTAAAGAACGGCTGCAGCAAGATCAACGGTACTTTGTTATATCCGGGAGACAGCTTTTCCGCCTATGAAACAGTCAGCCCGTTCACAGAGGCAAACGGCTATTATATGGCAGGCTCTTACAGCAATGGTATGGTTGTAGAGTCCTTAGGCGGTGGTATCTGTCAGGTATCCACGACTTTATATAATGCTATCCTTTTAGCAGAGCTTGACGTGACAGAGCGTTTCAATCATTCCATGATCGTTAATTATGTGGATCCGTCCGCAGATGCAGCGATCTCAGGAACCGCAAAGGATCTGAAATTTACAAACAATCTGGATTGCCCGGTATATATCGAAGGATATACCACATCCGATAAGCATATTACATTTACGATCTACGGTCAGGAGACAAGACCGTCTAACCGCAAGGTCAGATATGAGAGTAAGGTTATCAGCAAGACAGAGCCGACAGGAGAAAAGGTCATAGCAGACGGTGCTATGGCAGCAGGTTCCGTCAGTGTACAGTCCGCACATACAGGCTATGTTGCAGAGCTTTGGAAGGTTGTTACCGTGGATGGTGAGGAAGAAAGCCGTACACAGGTCAACAAGAGTACATACGCAGCAACACCACGTACCGCAACAGTCGGAACCGCGACAGCAAATCCTGCAGCAGCGGCGGCAATTAACGCAGCGATCGCAACAGGAAGCATCGATCAGTGCAGGGCAACAGCAGCAGCGATCAATGCAGGTACTTACAATGATCCTGCACAGGCAGCAGCTCTTGCAGCACAGCAGGCGCAGCAGGAAGCGATCCGTCAGCAGCAGGAAGCAATCGCAGCACAGCAGGCTGCAATTGAGCAGGCACAACAGCAGGCACAGTAAAAATTGTTGAAAACGTGGCAGGTGGACAGTATTGAAACAGGGAAAGATCGCAGAGAATGTCTTAAAGCGTTCTGTTTTAAAACCAATCCAATCGCATACTGAGAAAAAAGCAAATGGCGCAGTGACAGGATCAGACTGCGCCTTTTTGGCATATAAAATGCAGACAATCTCTCTGCCTGTAGCGGGAGATGTATTGATGCGCCATGGCATTTATGCGGCGGTCAATGCACTGGCGGCGGAGGGATATACACCGCAGAATATTCTGCTGGGCATTTCTATCCCGGAGCGCATGCGGGAGATCAGACTGAAAGCCATGATGGAAGCGGCGCAGGATGTCTGCATGCAGGAGAATCTGCAGATCCTGGGTGGTCATACAGAAGTTTCAGATGCGGTATCCACTCCTGTTTTGAGCGTTACAGCGACCGGAACAGGCGCTGCCCCGGCGGAGAAAAAGGCAACGGGACTGGATATTGTTGTAACCAAATATATCGGAATGGAAGCGGCGGCGCTTCTGGCACAGGAGAAGGAAGCACAGCTGCTTGCACGTTTTCCAAGAGTCATGGTAGAAAAGGCGAAAGGCTTCGAGAAGTATCTTTCTATCCTTCCGGAGGCTGAGGCTTCGAGAAGTATCTTTCTATCCTTCCGGCCCCCCCCCCCGCCGGTAAGTCCGGCGTTTCCTTTATGCAGGCGGTCAGAGAAGGCGGTATTTTCGCTTCCCTCTGGGAACTGGCAGAAAGAGCAGGCGTTGGACTTCATATAGATCTGATGAAAATTCCGATGGATCAGACCGTTGTGGAAATCTGCAACTATTATGATCTGAATCCATACGAGATCTTATCATCCGGATCGGCACTTCTGTTTGCAAAGCAGGGACAGCAGCTTTGCGAGGAGCTGGCAGCAATTGGCATTCCTGCG
>HF995231.1:9199-44833 GCA_000432915.1 Firmicutes bacterium CAG:194 | reverse complement strand
AAAAAGGAAAAACAATAGCTGAGATTGCAGAAGATCTGGAAAAATCAGAGGACTATGTAAAGAGCTTAATGTGACAAGATACTTGCAAAATGCACGTTCTTTTGCTACACTAAAGCTGTTTGGAAATAAAACATAAAGGAGCGAAAAAAATGAGCAGTAAAGTTACATTTGATTACTCAAAAGCAACTTCTTTCGTGAGCGAAAACGAAGTTGACTTAATGAAAAAGATCACAATGGATGCAAAAGAAACATTAGTATCCAAAACAGGTGCAGGTAATGACTTCTTAGGATGGATCGATCTTCCGGTTGCCTATGATAAAGAAGAGTTTGCACGTATCAAAAAGGCAGCAGCCAAGATCCAGAGCGATTCAGAGGTACTGCTTGTTATCGGTATCGGCGGTTCTTACCTTGGTGCAAGAGCAGCGATCGAATTCCTGCGTCACAGCTTCTACAACATGATTCCGAAGGAAGTTCGTAAGACTCCTGAAATCTACTTTGTAGGTAACTCTATCAGCTCTACTTATATCAAGCATTTAATGGATGTCATCGGCGACAGAGATTTCTCTATCAACATGATCTCCAAGTCAGGTACAACAACAGAGCCTGCAATCGCTTTCCGTGTATTCCGTGAAATGATGGAAAAGAAATACGGCAAAGAAGAAGCAGCTAAGAGAATTTACGCAACAACAGATAAAGCAAAGGGATCCTTAAAGGGTCTTGCTACAGAAGAAGGCTTCGAGACATTCGTTGTTCCGGATGATATCGGTGGACGTTTCTCAGTTCTGACAGCAGTAGGTCTTCTGCCGATCGCTGTTTCAGGTGCAGATATCGACAAGTTAATGGAAGGTGCTGCAAGCGGAAGAGAAAACGCATTAAATCTTCCATACGAAGAAAACGATGCCCTCAAATATGCTGCAGTCCGTAATGCACTGAACCGCAAGGGCAAAGGCATTGAAATCTTAGCAAACTATGAGCCAAGCTTCCACTATGTAGCTGAGTGGTGGAAACAGTTATACGGAGAATCAGAAGGTAAGGATCAGAAGGGTATCTACCCGTCAAGCGTAGATCTTACCACAGATCTTCACTCTATGGGCCAGTTCATCCAGGATGGTACAAGATCCATGTTTGAAACAGTTGTAGAGATCGAGAAGTCCCGTGAAGAGATCACGATCGGTGAAGAACCGGTTGATCTTGACGGACTGAACTACTTAGCAGGAAAGACAGTTGATTTCGTCAACAAATCAGCTATGAATGGTACAATCCTTGCTCATACAGACGGACAGGTTCCAAACCTGAAGGTTAACGTACCGGAAGTAAACGAGTTCTACTTAGGACAGTTATTCTACTTCTTCGAGTTCGCCTGCGGCGTATCAGGTTACATCCTCGGTGTAAACCCATTCAACCAGCCGGGCGTTGAAAGCTACAAGAAGAACATGTTCGCTCTCCTTGGCAAACCGGGCTTTGAAGCACAGAGAGAAGAGCTGTTAAAGAGACTGTAGGATAGCATGTAATAAGTATGTAACAGCTTATGCTGTTATGCTATGTACTTTATGTGTTTAGAATGTTTTACGGGGCTTCGCGATCGCGAAGCCCCGTTTGTTTTATCACAGGATGTTTCAGTCAGGGGATAAATTTCATACTAAAAGGAACAAAATAGAGAAAAAGTATGAATTTCCCACAGACAGCAGTATGTGGTGGTATAATGAAATTCCAAAGTCATAAAACCAAGTAAAAGAAGCAAAATGCAAAATACTAATAGAAAGAACAACAATGGAACGAACACTGACCTACAAGATCACAAATCCGATGCCCGGGCAGAAGGTGAGTGGCTTTTTGAAAACAAAAGGATTTTCCACACAAAATCTCATCAACCTGAAAAAAAATCCGGAAAGCGTGCAGGTAAACGGAAAGTTTGTCTACCAGAATTACATTCTGCAGGATGGCGATGCGCTCAGGATCACGATATGCGAGACAGAGGGCTCAGAGCAGATCCTTCCGGTGGAACTGCCGCTGGATATCGTATATGAGGATGAAGATCTGCTGGTGATCAATAAAGCTGCGGGCATGCCCATCCACCCATCACTGCATAATTATGATAATTCACTGGGTAATGCGCTGGCGTGGTATTTCAGGCAGAAAAATACGCCCTTTGTGTTTCGATGTATCAACAGGCTGGACAGAGATACATCCGGGCTTACGATCGTGGCAAAGCATATGGTAAGCGGTGCGATCCTGGGGCAGCAGGTTGCGGCAAAATCCCTGCAGGGAGAGCAGGCAGAGGGGATCAGCAGAGAATATTATGCGATCGTAAAGGGTAAGGTAACGCCGTCTGCCGGTGTAATCGATGCGCCGATCGGACGGAAAGAAAGCTCGTGCCTGGAGCGTATGATAGATTTTGAACACGGAGACAGAGCGGTAACGCATTACCGTGTGGTAGCGGAAGCTAACGGACACAGCCTGCTTGCGCTTGTGCTGGAGACGGGCAGGACGCATCAGATCCGCGTGCATCTCAAATATCTGGGCTATCCGCTGATCGGCGATTATCTGTATAATCCGGATAAGGAACTGATCGACAGACAGGCGCTGCACGCGCATAAGATCAGCTTTACGCATCCGATCACCGGGGAGCGTATGGAGTTTACCGCCCCAATGCCGGCGGATATGCAGCATGTGCTTGCGCCGCATGAAATATGATTTTATAATAACGATATCAGGGTATCAAAAACAAAAGCTATCATACTTGTATGATTGCGCTTTTGTTTTTGATACCCGTCAAACATGAGGAAGTAGCGATTTGCAAGGCAAATCTGCGAATTCTGAATGTTTGTAGAATTGCGAGAGCAGCGTAGCTGCGGAACAATTCGTAGGCATCGTAGAGAAGCAAGTAATATCTGCTAAAATTATCATAGAAACAAAACAGGGACACAAAAATGGAACAAAACAAAGAAAAAGAACTGCCGATTGGATTTATGGATTCCGGTCTGGGCGGGATCAGCGTACTGAAGGCAGCAGTGCAGATCATGCCAAATGAAGATTTTATTTATTATGGGGATTCCAAAAACGCGCCATATGGCGTGAAAGACCGGGAAAAGATCAGAGAGCTGACCTTTCATGTGGTGGAAAATCTGATGAAACGGGGGATCAAGGGACTGGCGGTCGCCTGCAACACGGCGACAAGTGCGGCTGTAAAGGATCTGCGGCTGATGTACCCTGATCTTCCGCTTGTCGGGATCGAACCGGCGATCAAGCCTGCAGTCAGCCAGTATAAGGGCGGCGAGATCTTAGTGCTGGCAACCCCTATGACGATCCGGCAGGAGAAATTTCACAATCTGCTCGGATTGTATAAAGAGCAGGCGCATATCATTCCCGTGCCATGTGCGGGACTGATGGAATTTGTCGAGGAAGGACATCTGGACGGCGAGTTTCTGGATGCTTACTTTTCCAAATATCTGCTTCCTTACATAACAGACAAAACAGAAACGATCGTGCTCGGCTGTACCCATTATCCGTTCCTCAGACCACACCTTCGGGAGTTTCTGGGCAACAGAAGGATCGAGATCATTGATGGCAGTATGGGAACGGCAAAAGAGCTGAAAAGACGTCTGGGAGAAAAAAATCTGCTCCACGCAGAAAAACGGGAGCAGAAGATTATTTTTGAAAATTCTATGGAAAAGCAGGAAATGATCGATCTGAGCTGGCAGCTTCTCCGCCTGCCAATTGACTAAACTGTATGCAGGTGGCATTCCCCCACTATTCGATCACCGATATGTTTACAGTAGATAGCGGGAAGCTCACTGACATTAGGCATAATGGGAATTTCATTTGCCAAGTAGTGCACGAAGCCCGGCGGAGGTTTCTTCGTAAGAGGTAAACTGCAGAGCCTGCAGCCCAAACTCCCTTGCGCCGGCGATATTTTTGGCGCGGTCATCAATGAAAACAGTTTCCTGCGGTAAAATATTGAATTTTTCGCAGGCATAGGCATAAATTTCACGGTCAGGCTTGATCATTTTACATTGATACGAAAACAAAGCATCATCCACGTATTGTAAAAATGTCATAAGGTGCTTTGTTTTTTCATATAATTCTCCGGCGTAATTAGACAGGATGTAAACAGGATACCCCTGTGCCTTTAAGGATTTTACCCAGTCATCCGCATAGGAAAGCGGGAAAAGAGTTTCTTTTGTGCGCCCGGCGATTTCCCGGATCAGAGCTTCCTGCGCAGGATCTGCCTTGATAAATTCCTGCAGGGCTTCTTTTTCCGTGACCGTTCCTTTGTCAAGCTGATCCCACAGTGGATGCGTAAATACACAGCGCATGGCAATTTCCTGCTGCTCCTTTGTATAGCCCGCCTCTTTTAAAAACCGCTCCGGATCAAAATCAAGCAGTACATTTCCAACATCAAACAATATATTTTTAATCATTTGTAATATTTCTCCTTTATTTCCTTTATCTTTACAGATATTGCTTTACCGGAAAATCATAACATACCGCAGTTTTGAATGCAAAGCATCCTTTGCTGATTCTTAACCGGTAACTATTTATAATGTATTGTATGGGAGGCCACCATGAACAAAAACATAAGAAGAAACATACTGAAAACGGTTTTGATACCGTCTGTTTGTCTGCTTGTCTGTATTATCATAGAGCACTATCTTGCGATTGATATGGTAGCGCCTGCGATCATGGCACTTGCAGTATTTCTTGTTTCGCGTGTAACAGAAGGATATGTTTACGGTATTGTTGCGTCAATCCTGAGTGTTCTGGCGCTGAACTTTGTATTTGCATTTCCATATTTTGCATTTAACTTCAGTATACCGGAAAACATCATATCCGCACTGATCATGCTGATCATCACGATCATGACAAGTACTGTAATGACACAGCTGAAATGGCAGGAAAAGGTGCGGGCAGAGAGCGCAAAGGAAAAAATGCGCGGTAATCTGCTTCGTGCAGTATCACATGATTTCAGAACGCCGCTGACAACGATCTATGGTTCGAGTACGACGATCATAGAAAATTATGATCATCTGAAAAAAGAGCAGATCCTGCAGCTTATAACAGGTATCAGAGAAGATACGCAATGGCTCATGAATATGGTTGAAAATATTCTGTCCATTACAAGAATTGATAACGGAGGTGTCAGGCTCAAAAAAAATTCCGTTGTACTGGAAGAGCTGATCAACTCTGTGCTGGTGAAATTTAAGAAAAGATATCCAAACCAGAAAGTAACCGTGTCAATCCCGGATGAATTTATCAGTATTCCGATGGATGCGGTGCTGATCGAGCAGGTTATCATCAATATTCTGGAAAACGCTGTGCAGCATGCACAGGGAATGACAGAGCTTTCCCTGACGGTTCATACGGAAGGCGGAAAAGTTGTTTTTGAGATCACCGACAATGGTTGTGGCATTCCCAGGGAACGGTTAAAGAGCATTTTCAAAGATTATTTTGAGATCAAGGATGCTCCCGTAGATCATAATAAAAAGAGCATGGGAATCGGACTTGCGGTATGTGCATCTATTATTAAGGCACATGATGGTGAGATCTCCGTGGAAAACCGGGAAGAAGGCGGATGTATCTTCCGATTTACGCTTGATGAGGAGGACAGCTTAAGTGAACAGCTATAAAATTCTTGTAGTAGAAGACGAAAAGAATATTTGCAATTTTATGAAAATGATCTTTGAGACGAATGATTATCAGGTCATTTTTGCACAGAACGGAAAGAACGGACTGACAATGTTTTTTTCACATAATCCGGATCTTGTCATTCTGGATCTGGGACTGCCCGATATGGATGGAGTTGATGTTATTCGGGAGATCAGGGCAAAAAATGATACACCGATCGTTGTTCTGTCAGCCAGAACCGATGAGTCTGATAAGGTGGAGGCACTGGATCTTGGCGCAAATGATTACGTGACAAAGCCATTCGGGACAGCGGAGCTTCTGGCAAGAGTCCGTGCAACACTTCGGAACAGCCGTTTTCAGGGTACGGGTAAAAGCGTGCGGGAATCTTTTTCTCTGTATGACATGGAAATCGAATATGATGCAAGAAGGGTTTCAATCGCGGGAGAAGAGATCAAACTGACACAGACAGAATATAATATTGTACAGCTTTTGGCGCTGCATGCGGGAAAAGTACTTACCTATGCGGAAATCATCAAAAAGGTATGGGGTTATTCCGATTATGGCAGCGTAAAAAAATTGCAGGTCAACATGGCAAATATCCGAAAAAAATTCGGAGAAAAGCCGGGCGAATATAAATACATATTAAATGAACTGGGAGTCGGTTACCGCATGAATGATGTCTGAAAAGGAGGATTATCATAATGGCGGAAAATATTTTTGCCGGTCTCATGGGTCTTGCAGTGATCGCTGCAGGCATATGGGGATGGAAAATGGAACACGGCGGATCAAAAGAAAAGGATAAACAGGAACAGAAAGAAGTCAGATAACAGGACATGAAAAGACGGGTTTTCCCGTCTTTTTTCTTTTGGAAATTGCTGTAGAGGATTGCATGGTGGTTTTGAAAAAATATTTATTGACAAATAAATACAAAGTGATATCATGATGATATCAAATAGAAAGGAAGGTATTTCCTATGAATGAAAAAATTTACACAACAAAGAAAAACGGTATGGTAGTTCTGCTGGCAGAGCTTCTGGTTTATGCGCTGGCGATCACGGGCATCGTGCTTTTCGCGATCTCTTATGAAAACTATCCGCGTACGGGCACACTTGTCTTGATGGTTCTCTGCATTGTCGTAACAGCGATCGCGTGGATCCCGCTTTGCGGTCTGCGTATTTTAAAGCCGCAGGAAGCACTTGTACTGACATTGTTTGGTAAGTATGTCGGTACGATCCGTGAAGCAGGCTTTTATTTTGTCAATCCGTTCTGCAGTGCGATCAATCCTGCAGCAGCGACAAAGCTGGCACAGTCCGGTGATATCCAGACAGCCAAGACAACACTCAATATTTCCGGAGAGAGCGCAGCAATTTCTGTAGCAGAAGCTTCCGGAAAGAAGATTTCTTTAAAGGCAATGACACTGAACAACGGCAGACAGAAGATCAATGACTGTCTCGGTAATCCGGTCGAGATCGGAATTGCCGTGATCTGGCGTGTGACAGACACCGCAAAAGCAGTATTTAACGTAGATAACTACAAAGAATATTTATCTCTGCAGTGCGACAGCGCACTTCGTAATATTGTGCGGATTTATCCATATGATGTGGCACCGAATGTAGATACGACAGGTGACGGGCAGGCAGATGAAGGAAGCCTGAGAGGTTCCGCCGAGATCGTCGCAGCAAGGATCCGTGATGAGATCCAGAGCAAGGTCAATGATGCAGGGCTTGAGATCGTTGAGGCAAGGATCACCTATCTGGCATATGCACCGGAGATCGCCTCTGTTATGTTGCAGCGTCAGCAGGCATCTGCTATCATAGATGCAAGAAAAATGATCGTAGACGGCGCTGTCGGTATGGTGGAAATGGCTCTTGAGCAGCTTAGCCAGAAACAGGTCGTTGAACTGGATGAGGAGAGAAAAGCAGCCATGGTATCAAATCTTTTAGTTGTTTTGTGCGGCAACCATGATGCGCAGCCCATCGTAAATTCGGGAAGTCTTTATTGATGGCTGCCAAAAAACAGATTCCGCTGCGTCTTTCGGAAAAGCTATATGCCGATATTGCCGCATGGGCAGAAGATGACTTCCGTTCTGTCAACGGACAGATAGAATATCTGCTTTCCGAATGTGTCAGACAGCGTAAAAAAGATGGAAAATATGTATCAACCGAGCTGGATGTACCGCCGGAGCTTGATATACATTGATGCAATCTGCGATTGTTTCATTACTGATAGGTTTATGATGCTGCAGCCATAGTAGGAAAGGGGTGTAAACATGAACAAACCATATATGACAAAAAGGCATCTTGTGCTGGAGATCCTGTCCTATGTACTTTTGCTTGTATGCTTTATCATTGCGATTGTTGGTATGGCAACTTTACCGGACGAGATACCGACGCATTTTACGATGAGCGGCGAGATCGACGGATATGGCTCACCGGGAACGCTTTTGATTCTTCCTATTATCATGCTGATCTGCAATGGCATGACCAGTCTGATCATGCATGTTATGCCGCCAACCATGTGGAATACGCCGTCAAAGCTGAAACCGCAAAATGCGGTCAGGGCATTACAGGATATGATATCCATGATCGCATGGATGGAGCTGGAGATCAGCGTATTTACCCTGTTTCTCACGATCAGCATTTACCGTGGAAAAGATGCGGGCTGGGCTTCTATTATTCTATTTGTGGGAGCGCTGACAGTGACGATCATTTACTATATAGTCGCATTCCAGAAGCATAATAATATGTAACTATTCAGAGCCATGCAAATCCGTAATAAGCTGACCATTTATGGGCAGATTTTTACGGATTTATATGGCGAAGTAACCTCATAATGTCATGCATCGAAGATGCATGATGCAGCCTCGCTCATCTGCGAAGCAGATTTTGCATGAGCGAGGTCATTAATGAGCAAAAGGAAAGCATCGTAAGATGCGATTTTGCGAATGTGGTTCTGAATAGTTACAATGACAACAATTTAATTCAATAAATACACACCGAAATTCAGATAACCGGCGAAGGTTACCCGGAGCAGATAAGAAAGCTAATGGTAACCAGCCGGTTTTTTGATGCCATGCATCTTATCATTTCAAGATTCTTCTTACAAATAAAATCCGCCCTTGACATAGATAGATGGTCGATATAATATATAGATAACCGATATATCGACAATCTATATAATGAGAAAGGAGTACAAAAATGGCAGTAGAAAAATCACTTGTATCAGGCAGTATGACAATGCTGCTTTTGGGGCTTTTAAAAGAGAAGGATATGTATGGCTATGAGATGATCGACACACTCCGCCGGAAATCCCGGAATGTATTTGAACTTAAGGCAGGTACTTTATATCCGCTCCTGCATGGCATGGAGGAAAAAGGGTTACTTACCGCTTACGAACAGGAATATGCGGGAAAGGTCAGAAAATATTACAGCATTACGAAAAAGGGAAAACAGGAGCTTGCCAAAAAGACGGAAGAATGGCAGGAATATGCTTCCGCCGTGACAAACGTGCTGGCTTTTCAAGGATAGCGGAGGGTAACTATGGATGAATATTTAGAAAAAATATTATCACAGATCCGCAGCAAAAAGGCGCGTCCTTTTATAGAAGAAGAGATCAGGGGACATATAGAGGACCAGATCGCTGAGAATCTGAAAAACGGTATGAGCCCGGATGAAGCGAGGGCAGCAGCAGTACGTGATATGGGAGATCCCGTGCAGGCAGGCATCTCTCTGGATACTGTCCATAAGCCGCAGACCGCTTGGGGACTTTTGGCATTTGTGGCGCTGATCAGCGGGATTGGTACCTTTTTGCAGATGGAGATCAGCAGACAGTTGGGAGATGGTACATCCTATATGGATGGAACACAATATGTGTTCTTTGTTATGACCGGTATCGTATTGATGAGCATTGTGCAGTATGTGGATTATACACGGATCGCCGCATATGCAAAGTGGATCGGCGCAGCGATACTGCTTGTTGGGGGATATGCTGTCCTATTTGGCAGCATGGCCAATGGAAGTCTTTACTATATTACAATAGGCAGTTATCACATTTCTTCTCCGTTTCTCGGATTTATTTATGTACCATTGTACGGAGCGATCCTGTACCAGTATTATGGACAGGGCTATCGAGGGCTTTTGAAGAGCCTGATCTGGATGCTCTTACCGGTAGTGATCCTTGGGCGGGCAAACAGTATTTCCATGACATTCTCGTTTGCGATCTGCTTATCTGTTGTACTGACGCTTGCGGTGGCAAAGGGATGGTTCAAAGTTTCGAAATGGAAGGTGCTGACCGCTTTGTGGTCTGTTGTACTGCTGCTTCCCATACTGGGGCTTTTCCTGCTCTACAAATTACAAATACTTGCGCCTTACCAGATTATGCGGCTGAAGACTTTTGCGACAGGAGGAGGCGAAGCCGGTTACGTGACTGCAGCACTCCGGGAAAGTTATCAGTCGCTAACTTGGATCGGTGCTATGGATCAGCAGGCAGGTGCGAAACTGCCGGATCTGAATGCGGATTATATTTTCACGTATCTTTGGTCGGAATATGGTATTTTGGCAGGCATTTTGCTCTGCTGTCTTCTTGGTATCCTGCTTGTGCTTGTATTCGGTGCAGCCCTGCATCAGAAAAATGAGCTTGGCTTCATGATGGGCTGTGGATGCGGAACGGTTTTCCTGACACAGACCGGACTGAATATTATGATCAATCTCGGACTGTTTCCCGCCTGTGCGACCTCTCTTCCTTTCCTGTCAGCAGGCGGCGGCAATATTTTATTGTCTTATACGCTGATGGGCATTGTACTGAGTATTTACCGGTATAAAAATATATATCCGCGCTTTTTCGGACGCCGGGCAGTTTCTTCCCTCTTGCGCTGATCCCGTCTGCGTTGTAAGATAGGTAATCATAGTAAAGCTGATGCAGCAATGGGACAGAAGTAATAATGAGAAAAGAGGAAACAACATGAGACTTGATAAATATTTAAAAGTATCCAGACTGATCAAACGCCGCAGCGTTGCAAACGATGCCTGTGATGCAGGACGTGTCATGCTCAATGACAAGGTCGCAAAGGCAGGTACGGAAGTGAAGGCCGGCGATGTGATCACGATCAACTTCGGCAATAAAGATGTCAAAGCAGAAGTACTTTCCGTACAGGAAACCGTGCGGAAGGAAGAAGCAAAGGAAATGTTTAAACTGTTGTAGTTATAAATCAGGATTTCTCACATATATTGAAAAGAATAAACAAGGGATCATATATGGGAGGAATGACATGGAAGAGAATATGGCGACAAAGCAGAGAGCACATAAAGTCATGCTGACAAACAGAAGGACATGTATGGTCAGCGGCGTGGCAGATGTGCTCTCTTTTGATCTGGCAGAGATCCTGCTGGAAACAGATCAGGGCATGCTGATGATCAAGGGGAAGGATCTGCACGTAAACCGTCTGACATTAGAGCGCGGAGAAGTGGATATCGAGGGGCAGATCGACTCATTCACTTATTCAGATGCCGGTCAGTATGGGGAGAAGGGAGAGTCCTTTTTGGGCAGATTGTTTAAATAATGAGTACGGAAGTGATAGATCAGGGTATTTTCTGGTTGTTCTGCTTTGTAACAGGGGCTGTGATCACTTTTATTTACGATCAGATCAGAATTGTAAGACGTGTACTGCCGCATGGATCTGTTCTGGTTGCGATCGAGGATCTTTTGTTCTGGCTTTTTGCGGGGATCGTCATTTTTTCGTTGCTGTATCGTATGAATGCAGGAACGCTGCGCTGGTTTGCCGTGTTCGGTCTTGCTACCGGTATGTTTCTTTATAAAAAAATTTTCAGGGATTTTTTGGTAAATTTTATGTCAACAGTTATACGTCGCATACTAGATATAGTGGTGCGTATTCTGAGCATCCCACTAAACTTTGTAAAACGCCCAATTATAAAGGGTTTGCGGGCTATTAGGAGCGGCAGAAACCGGCTAAAAAAGAAGTTGACGGCTAACATAAAAGAAGGTAAGATAACTTTATGTAAACACAAAAACCAGTTAGAAATGGGGAATCGTGATGAGCCGTAGAAGGTATCGGGGAAGGCGGCAGAATCGGTCTGGTATGTTTTTGGTTTCGACGGTTGTCATTGTGTTGATGCTGATGGTTTCCATCAAGTGTGTGGAGCTGAAAGAAAAACAGGATCAATACGTTGTCAGACAGGAGGAGCTCAAGCAGCAGATAGCAGACGAGGAAGCAAGAGCCGAGGAATTGGAAGAATTGAAAAAATATGTCCAGACAGATTCTTATGTGGAAGAGATCGCAGAAGAAAAGCTGGGACTTGTTCATAATGGAGAGATCATATTTAAGACAACAAAGTAAGCAGGAGCTGATAAATCGGCTTCTGCTTATTTTGTTATGGCGACGAGGAAAATGCACGCATTTATGCGGTGCATTTGACGACCGCTAATCAGAGCGGGATTCGCAGAGCGTCTCTCGTTTCTGTTGTGAATAAGAAAAAACAAGTGCCCACCACATTTTGACAAATTTTGAACTGCCCATGCTGTATACTAAGATTCCGAAAAGAGAAAAAGGAGTCTGACCTATGGGAAGAAAAGAAGGAATCGAAACATATACCAGAAGTCGCCTGATCGGATACGCACAGCTTTTACAGGAGATCGCACAGGAATATAAAGCAGGGCAGAAAAGAACCGAGGGAGCAGAAGAAGCATGTCTGCCCAGGTCTTCTTTGCTGCTGCGCGAGCAGGAGCGGGAAAATACAACTATTTTTGCAGGATTTGTCATGGATACTTCAAAGCAGCTGGAAAATCTGGCCGGGACGGAATTTGCCGGATCCGCTGTCTGTGAGCGGCAGAAGAAACGGATCGTGAAGCTTTTAAAGGAAGAGGGGATCAGTGTCCTGGAGTTTTACCGGACAAGCAACCGGAACGGATATCTGGAGATCGGAATGGTCGTAAAGTCCGAGAACCGCTGTTACTATGATGTAATGGAAATAGCAGATCTTTTGTCGGAGATCACGCATAAATCGATGCTGCCCGTGGGAGGACATGCTTATATCCACAGTGAACCTGTAGTCGTCTGTTTTCAGGAAGAAGTGACTTATCGGATCTTTGGTGGTTTTGCAAAGGCAACAAAAGAGGGGGAAGAGGTGTCCGGAGATAACTATATTCTGCGGGAATTCGGAGACGGGACATATCTGGCGGCGATCGCGGATGGCATGGGAAGCGGCGTACTGGCGGGGGAGGACAGTGAAAGAACATTGTCTCTGGTGGAAAAGTACATAGAATCTTCTTTGCCTCTGCGGGATTGTATCCGGGCATGCAATGAGCTTTTCTTTATGAACCGGGAAGAAGAGCGGACAGTATCTCTGGATCTGATGGAGCTGAACCAGTATACGGGGGAATGTCATTTTTATAAGTGCGGTGCAAGTGCCTCCTACTGGATCAGACATGGGCAGATCCATGAAATCGCAGCGGACAGGCAGCCGCTCGGTCTGTCATCTGTGCCATCGGAATTTGATGAGGTGCTGTATCTGGAATCGGGAGATACGGTCATTTTGATATCCGACGGTATCGCGGAGGAATTTTATGAAAGACCGGAGCTTTTGCGGGCAGGAATGGAACGGCTGAAAACGGAAAATCCGACGGATCTTGCAACAGGCATTCTGGAGCTGGCGGTCAAAGCTGCCGGTGCGATCCGGGACGATATGACGGTACTTGTTGTTTCATTGTATCAGGAGGATAACTGACTTTATTGCTTTTTTGGCTGAAAAAAGCTATATTTACTGTATGGAAAATACAGCTTTGAAAAAGAAAAAGGAAATAGAAGAAAAGGTGCTTTCATATGTGGAAAAGCATCATATGCTGGCAGCAGGCGATCATGTGCTCTGCGGTCTGAGCGGCGGCGCAGATTCTGTGTGTCTTTTGTATCTGCTGCTTGCCATGAAAAAGCATATACCGATCACGATCACTGCAGTACATGTGAATCACAGACTGCGGGAAGAAGCAGATGCGGATGAGGCGTTTGCAAAAGAGCTCTGCAGTAAGCTGGGGCTTCCTTTTTACCGGGAAGAGGCAGACGTAAAAGCGCTGGCAAAGGCAGAGGGCATGACACTCGAAGAGGCGGGCAGAATGGCACGGTATCAGATCTTTGCACAGCTTGCAAGTAAGCTGAAGGCAACTAAGATTGCTGTGGCGCATCATGCGAATGATCAGGCGGAAACACTGCTGTTTCATCTCTGCAGAGGCAGTGGTCTGACGGGGCTTGTCGGAATGCGTCCGGTCAGAGAGCAGATCATCAGACCGCTTCTATGTTTAAAAAGAGAAGAGATCGAGGTATATTTACAGACAGCCGGGCAAAGCTATGTGACAGATGTGACAAACGCGGACAGCACTTTCGCCAGAAATGCGCTGCGCAATCAGGTGATCCCTGTTCTGGAGGAAAAGGTCAGCAGCAGAAGCGTGGAGCATATGGGACAGATGGCGGAGATCGCCGGACTTGCCTGCGATTATCTGGAGGACTGCCTGCAAAGAGAGCTGGAAAGGTGTACAAAATCAGAGGAAGGAGATAACGGAGGTTGTCTTAGGCTGATTCTTCCTGTGTTTGATACATTGCATCCATACATGAAAGGACAGGTTCTGCTTACGTGCCTGGCAGAGATGTCGGGCAGCAGAAAAGATCTGGCGAATATACATGTGCAGGCGCTGTTGTCACTTTGTGAAAAGCAGGTCGGAAGCAGTCTGGATCTGCCGTATCAGATCATGGCGTATCGCAGCTACGACAGTATCTGCTTTGTGAAAAAAGGGCAGAAGCAGACCGCGTTTTTTGAAAGAGAGATCAGTATCACGGAAGGCGCGGAGAGCAGGATCGATCTGCCGGACGGACAAAAGCTTCTGATTCGGCTGCGGGAAGCACCGCAGGCGGGGAATTCCATGGAAAATATACCGCGAAAAGCGTATACGAAATGGATTGATTATGATAAAATAGATGGGTCTTTGGTGATCCGCAGTCCACAGGCGGAAGATTTTTTCTATTTCAATGATAAGAACTGCAAGTTTGTTAAAGACTATATGGTGAATGAAAAGATACCGAAAGCGGACAGGGAAAAGCAGCTGCTGCTCGCAGACGGTTCTCATATGGTTTATTTTTTAGGACGCAGGATCAGCAATTATTACAAGGTAACGGAAGATACCCGTCATATATTAGAAATTACAGTTACAGGAGGATAAAAATGGCTGAAAAAATCAGAGTTATGATTCCGGAAGATAAGGTAGATGCCAGAATCAAGGAGATTGGAGAAGCGATCAGTAAACAATACGAAGGAGAAGAAGTACATCTGATCTGCGTACTGCGCGGCGGAAGTTTCTTTATGTGTGAGCTCGCAAAAAGGATTTCCGTTCCGGTAACACTGGATTTTATGTCTGTTTCCAGCTATGGCATGGATACAAAATCAAGCGGTGTTGTTAAGATCGTCAAGGATCTGGATGATTCTATCAAGGGTAAAAATGTGATCGTAGTGGAAGATGTTGTGGATTCAGGACGTACACTCAGCTATCTGCTGGATATGCTGAAAGACAGAGGACCGAAGAGCCTGCGTCTGTGCACGCTTTTAGACAAACCGGAAAGACGTGTTGTACCGGTGCATGTGGATTATACGGGCTTTGAGATCCCGGATGAGTTTGTTGTGGGTTACGGACTTGATTATGCACAGAAGTATCGTAATCTGCCTTACATCGGTGTTGTGGAGCTGGATGAAGCTTCCAAATAACACAGACAGGAAAGGATTTAATTATGAACGGAAATAGAACAAGAGGAATGGGTGGTTCATTCATCCTGATATTGCTTTTGCTGGGTCTTGTGATGTGGATCTCCGGTATGCGGAGTTCCGAGACCGGTTATAACTGGAATGATTTTATGGCAGATTATGAAGCGGATCAGATCAGCTCGGCTGTGATCAAACCCAATGCAGAAGTACCGACCGGTAGTGTCATCTTTACAATGAAAGACGGTTCCTCCAAAGAACTGTTTGTTTCGGATGTAACGGTCGTTGAAGAATATATGCATCAGAAAAATGTGGAAGTTGTCATGCGCGATATGCCAAGTGAAAACTGGTTTTTGTATTATGTACTTCCGATCCTGATCGTATTTATTGTATTTGTATTTTTCTTCTCGCTGATGAATGCACAGGCAAACGGTGGCGGCGGTGCTTCCAATAAGATGATGAATTTCGGAAAATCCAGAGCACGCATGACGACCGGTGGTGATGTGCAGATCACACTCAAGGATGTTGCAGGTCTGAAGGAAGAAAAGGAAGAGCTGGAAGAAATTGTTGAATTTTTGAAAAATCCGGGTAAATTTACGAAGGTCGGTGCCAGAGTACCAAAGGGCGTTCTGTTAGAGGGACCTCCCGGAACAGGTAAGACGATGCTGGCAAAGGCGATCGCCGGGGAAGCAAATGTTCCGTTTTTCTCCATTTCGGGATCTGATTTTGTGGAAATGTTTGTCGGTGTCGGCGCATCCCGTGTCAGAGATCTGTTTGAAAATGCGAAGAAAAACCATCCGTGTATCATATTTATCGACGAGATCGATGCTGTTGCAAGACAGCGTGGAACCGGTATGGGAGGCGGTCATGATGAAAGAGAACAGACGCTGAACCAGCTTCTTGTGGAAATGGACGGTTTTGGCGTCAATGAAGGTATTATTGTCCTTGCAGCGACAAACCGTGTGGACATTCTCGATCATGCGATCCTGCGTCCGGGACGATTTGACAGAAAGATCAGTGTCGGCAGACCGGATATCGGTGGCAGAGAGGCTATTTTGAAAGTACATGCCAAGAATAAACCGCTTGCGGAAGATGTGGATCTGAAGCAGATCGCACAGACAACAGCAGGCTTTACCGGAGCGGATCTGGAAAATCTTCTGAATGAAGCTGCGATCATTGCGGCAAAGGATAACAGAAACTTTATCCAGCAGGAAGATATCAAGCGGGCATTTATCAAAGTGGGGATCGGTGCAGAAAAGAAGAGCCGTATTATTTCTCCGAAGGAAAGAAAGATCACAGCATACCACGAAGCAGGGCATGCGATCCTGTTCCATGTCCTTCCGGATGTGGGGCCGGTCTATACCGTATCCATCATTCCGACCGGCGTTGGCGCAGCAGGCTATACAATGCCTTTGCCGGAGCGTGATGATATGTTTATGACAAAGGGCAGAATGCTGCAGGATATTATGGTAGATCTTGGCGGCCGTATCGCGGAGGAGCTGATCTTCGATGATATCACAACAGGTGCTTCCAATGATATCAAACAGGCAACCAATGAAGCGCGCAAGATGGTAACACGTTTTGGTATGTCTGACAGAATAGGAACGATCAATTACGATGACGACAGCGATGAGGTGTTCATCGGCCGTGACCTGGCACATACCAAGACAATGAGTGAAGCTGTGGCAGGTGAGATCGATGCAGAGGTAAAGACGATTATTACAGACTGCTATGCAAAGGCCAAGAAGCTGATCGAGGAAAACATTGATGTACTGCATGCCTGTGCGGGACTTCTGCTTGAAAAGGAACGTATTACCAGAGATGAATTTGAGGCGCTTTTCCCGGTTTATTATAAGCAGCCGGAAGAAGAAGTGCCGATGGGTGAGCCGGTATAAAGGAATGGATTACCGGGCACGGTAACGGTATTGTGAAAAATTAACATTGAAAATGCTGAAAGGTGTGTCTTTTGTTGACACACCTTTCCTGCTATTGGTAATAATGAACAAAAAATATCATCAACTTTTATTAAATTTGTAGAATGTGAAGATGGACAATATAGGGGGGCTTTGCTACAATACACTTGTAACCCCCCAATACATTACATAGTTTTTTGCTATACCCCATAAGAAAGAAATACCTTCTCCGAAAGACCAGTTAACTTGTTAACTGGTCTTTCGACCGTTTCGGGTGGAAAAACTATTGAACTTACTTTGCATATACTATAAAATATAGAGAAATAGGGAGGGTTTCGTAATGGATTATCAACAATATGAACAGATAGAAAAGAATCTGCGCTATATCGCATCTATGCGGCCGGTTTTTAATAAGAGGGCCTTATTTTCCGATATGACGGCAGATTATATTTCTCCACAGGAGCCGGAACCTTTTTCAAAAGTGAAGATCAGATTTCGCAGTGCGATCAACAATGTAGACTATGTGTTGTTTGTACACAATAATGAAAAGCTGCTCATGTCGAAGGCATCACAGGATGAACAGTTTGATTATTACGAGATCGAAGTAGCACTGGATGACCAGAAATATGAATATTATTTTGAGATCCATGTGGGAAAAGTCTATTGCTTTTTTGACCTGCGCGGCGTGACGAGAGACGTGCAGGATTATTATAAATTTACACTGATTCCCGGTCAGAAAGTACCTGCCTGGGCAAAAGGTGCAGTCATGTACCAGATCTATATTGATCGTTTCTATAACGGCGATCCGGATAATGACGTGCTTACAGACGAATATACTTATATCGGAGAGCATGTAAACCGTGTGACAGACTGGGGAAAATATCCGGCTGTTATGGGCGTGCGTGAATTTTACGGTGGTGATCTGGCAGGCGTTTTGCAGAAAATGGACTACCTGCAGGATCTGGGCGTGGATGTCATTTATTTCAATCCGCTTTTCGTATCGCCTTCCAATCATAAATATGACATACAGGATTATGATAATATCGATCCGCATATCGGTAAGATCGTAGATGAGCAGGGTGATCTTCTGCAGCCCGGTCAGATGGAAAACCGTTATGCAACGAAATATATCAACCGTGTTGCCAATAAGAAGAACCTGGATGCTTCCAATGAGTTGTTTGCACAGGTTGTCGAGGAAGCGCATAAGCGTGGCATGAAGGTAATCTTAGACGGCGTATTCAACCACTGCGGTTCTTTCAATAAATGGATGGACAGAGAGCGTGTCTATGAGAACTTTGAGGGTTATCCAAAAGGGGCTTATGTTTCCGCTGACAGTCCATATCGTGATTATTTCCATTTTTATGACCCAAACCAGTGGCCGTATAACGGTTCTTATGATGGCTGGTGGGGACATGATACACTGCCTAAGCTGAATTACGAAGGCTCGCGTGAACTCTACGATTATGTACTGCACATCGGACAGAAATGGGTATCTCCGCCGTATAATGCGGATGGCTGGCGTCTTGACGTGGCTGCGGATCTCGGACATTCGCCGGAAATGAACCATCGGTTCTGGAAAGATTTCCGAAATGCGGTCAGACAGGCAAATCCGAATGCGATCGTTCTGGCAGAGCATTACGGTTCTCCAAAGGAATGGATCGAGAACTGTGAATGGGATACGGTCATGAACTATGACGCTTTTATGGAGCCTGTTACCTGGTTTTTGACGGGCATGCAGAAGCACAGTGACGATTACCGCGAGGATTTATACGGAAATGCGGACAGCTTCTGGGGCGCGATGATCCACCACAGCGCTGCAATGACAACACCATCTCTGCAGATCGCGATGAATGAACTTTCCAACCACGATCATTCGCGTTTTCTGACAAGAACCAACAAAAAGGTCGGTCGTGTGAACACAATGGGCAGTGAAGCAGCCAATCAGGGTGTCAACAAGGCTGTTCTGCGTGAAGCTGTTGCGATCCAGATGACATGGCCGGGCGCACCAACGATCTACTACGGAGACGAAGCAGGTGTCTGTGGCTTTACCGATCCGGATAACAGAAGAACCTACCCATGGGGACATGAAGATCAGGAGCTGATCGATTTCCACCGGGAAATGATCCGTATCCACAAGGAAAACCGGGAGCTTCTCACAGGCTCGATCAAAAAGGCTGCGGGAGATTACAATTTTATCTCCTATGCGCGATTTAACAAAGAGGAGCAGTGCCTGATCGTAGTCAATAACGGATACAATGACGTGACAAAGGATATCCTTGTCTGGGAATTCGGTATTCCGCGCGATTGTAAGATGGAACGTCTGATCCTGACAAGTAACAGCGGTTTCACGGTAGAGAAGGAAA
Organism: Firmicutes bacterium CAG:194; assembly: GCA_000432915.1. GTDB lineage: Bacteria > Bacillota > Clostridia > Lachnospirales > Lachnospiraceae > CAG-194. The sequence goes on along the minus strand of HF995231.1, from coordinate 25,180 downwards.
CATACAATGTTGTGGCCGGTAAGCTGACGCTGACTCTTCCGCCGACTTCCGTGATGGTGCTGAAGCATTATAAGGAATAGAAATGAATGAATATAGTATAGGATTGCATATACACATATACAACCGCTTCTGCATTTAATTTTGATGCAGGCTATGCATGCTTTTCTACTTAGCCAAGTAGAAAGACACATTTATAGCTGATTGCATCAAAATTAAATGCGGGAGCGGTTTTGTATTATTGTTATATATTACAGATGGCAGTTGTTGCAAATTTTGCAACAGTTGCCGATTGTGCTAATTCGCCTTCTTCAAATATATTTTTTATATGTCTTGAAATAGTTGACTTGTCACGCTGGAACAGTTTTGTCAATTACTTTTGTATAGATTGTGTGGTAGAGCGGAAATGCAAGGGATTTTGACATTTTCATGGATGCGTACTAATATGATGATAGAAAAAAGAGTGCCTTCCGTTATAGTAGTTTCGATGCCTTGATTATAACAGGCAAGGCTGGATCTGCAATCAGAAAGTTACGGATACATAAGGAACAGAGAAAGGAACCATCCATGCTATTTCAAAAGAAAACAGCGATTTCATTTCCATCTTATGACCCGGAGCGTCAGCAGGCGGTTCTGAAGTGCTCAATCTGTACCGGAGAGCAGGTCGCAGGCTTTTTGGACAGGCAGACCGGGCATTTCACGGATGTTATGCTGATCCGGAATGAGAAGGATTTAGAGGCGTTTCAAAAGCATTATAAGTTATCCGGTATTTCTAAAATATATTAGATCAAAAGGTGGATAACGCGCCGGAAAAGAGGCTGATATGTGGAAAATAAAACAGATTTTTGACGGAGATTACGGCTGTGAGGAAACCTGCAGTGAAACCGGACAGGTAAAAGAGCCGATGGTCTCTGTTACATTGGTCGAAGAAAACACCGGGGAAAACGGAAAAGAGCCTATAAAATATGTCACAGTTCCTGACCGATTTCTTACAGAGCATGGCTTGGAAGAGGGCTCTGACTGGCGGCTGGCAGATCAAAAGCCGCCAAAGGAATATGCCTTCTGGGGCTGGGAAAACGCAAATGTGCTGGCGGTCAGCAATGATTATCCGGGGATCAGAACGCCCTGGGATCTGTATGATGCCCTTTCTGAAATCTGGTGCAGCGAAACGTGTGCACCGCGTATGCGCGATGGCTGGACGAAAGAAAATAAAACATTGGGGCAGTGTTCCATTACAGCGTTTCTTGCGCAGGACATTTTCGGTGGAAAAATTTATGGAATTTTAAGAGCCGGAGGCAATTATCACTGCTATAATGTCATTGGAGATTGTGCATTCGATCTGACCAGTGAGCAGTTTGGCAGCGAAAAGCTGGACTATACAGAAAATCCGGAGCAAAGCCGGGAAGTACATTTTGCAAAAGAGGAAAAACGCCTGCGATATGAATACCTTAGACAGCAACTTAAGAAGTACTGTAATAAAACAAACGAGGTTTGGCGGGAAGGCATTTCAGCTTCCTGACAGAGGCAGGCTGTGTAAGCACAAAGCTGTGAAACAGAGAAGGATGAAATAATCATAGAGAAGGAGACAGAAATGACACGAGAAGAAGCATTTGCATTATTACAGAAGTATAATAAGGATCCGTTTCATATTCAGCATGCCCTGACTGTGGAAGCAGTTATGAAATGGTATGCGAATGAACTGGGCTACGGGGATGATGCAGAATACTGGGGCATTGTCGGGTTGTTACATGACATTGACTTTGAGCTGTATCCGGAGGAACATTGTCTGAAAGCACCGGAGCTTTTGCGGGAAGGCGGAGCCGGCGAGGAACTGATCCATGCAGTCTGCTCACATGGCTATGGTATCATGGTTGGATGTGGCAAGACAATCGATGTGGAGCCGGTGCATGAAATGGAAAAAGTGCTCTTTGCGGCAGATGAGCTGACCGGTCTGATCTGGGCAGCAGCACTGATGCGTCCGTCCAAGAGTACAAAGGATATGGAGCTGAAATCCCTGAAGAAAAAATATAAGAGCAAAGGCTTTGCCGCAGGCTGTTCACGTGAAGTGATCGAGCGTGGTGCGGAGCAGCTTGGCTGGGAGCTTGAAAAACTTCTGACTATGACGTTATCTGCCATGGCAGCAACGGAAGACCGGATACAGGAAGAGATGGATGCACTAAATGCATAAAACGAAATGATCTGATAATTGAGGATAGCTTCGGCTATCCTTTTTGTACGCAAAATAAACTATAGTGAAATATATCCATTATAATATCAGCTATTGGGTAGATATTCCTAAAATGTAGTCGGAGGAAACATGATAGAGAGTACAAAGAGAAATCAGATGATGGATGGGAAGTTCGTTTGCGCCACGTTCGTATCGTGCATACATGGTTTGTGATGTGCCAAGATAACTGGCAACATATCGTTGTGTGTAGTCATGATCTTCGCGCAAATTCCGTATCTGCTTGGTGTAACAAAAGGTATCCATTTGCAAAGCTCCTGAGAAAAATACTATGTTGGTAAAATTTGCCAAATCTTACAAAAAGAGTATCATAAGATGACATTTTCAACATGAAATAGTAAAGAAATGTACTAAATTATATAGAAAAAGAATTTCTTGCAATTTAAGACATGATATGCTAATATTTCTAATGGTTGAGACAGCAATATTGTCTCATATGGGTGGATTCCCGAGTGGCCAAAGGGGACAGACTGTAAATCTGCTGGCAATGCCTTCGAAGGTTCGAATCCTTCTCCGCCCATTGCACTAAGGAGGGGCCCACGAAGTGGGAGGATGCCTTAGTGCTTTGTGCAGCCCGTGAGCGAAGCGAACATTCAAATGGCTGCACATCCCGTAAGAACAGGGGTCCACGATATGTACTAAGGAGGGATCCGCAAAGTCCCTGTATATAATGTATACGCCCGCGTGGCGGAACTGGCAGACGCGCAGGACTTAAAATCCTGTTGTAGCGATACAGTACCGGTTCGATTCCGGTCGCGGGCACGATTTAAAACAGCTTCAAATCCTTGTAAATCAAGGGTTTGGAGCTTTTTTATAATGTCATGTATCATTTGGTCACATATTTGCGTAGCAAATGTGTGACCAAAGATGCATGATGCAGCCTCGGCTCATCTGCGGAGCAGATTATGCATGAGCCGAGGTTCTAAGGATATTTGAAAATTTGTATGCAGGTGTATGCAACCTTGGATAAGAATCATTTATCTGCTGAGAATTGACGAATAAATCAGTTGTGTTATAATATAATCACAAAGGTGCTACCGATAGACGGCTAGCCCTGAATAAATTATGGTTGTAAAAACAACCGTCGTAATCTTTCTGAGGGACTAACGGCGGTTGTTTTTACTGTTTATAAGCCTTTCGACTATTCTTCCGATTGCAAATCCAGCAGAGAAGAACAGTCCGGCAAAACCTACAACTGTCATATACTCTATTACTGTCATTGCTTAAAGCCCTCCTATGTAAGATTCCCGATTGGGTTTCTATGTAATCAGAGGGTCACAGTCCCTCTGTAAGAGGGCTAACCGCCTACCGTGTCTGGTAACACCTTTGCTTGGTGTAAGTATAACAAATAGAACAGATGTTTGCAATACATAATAATATATGGGCTGGTCGAAAGGCCCGGGTCCACCAAATGGCGGGTAAGACACCCGCCTTTTTAATATGTTAAAGACAATTTAGACGCCCAAATTTCAGACAAGTAAATCAGCTCTCTGTTCTTGCACCCCTCCCACGGATATGCTAAACTACCTATAGTTAGGAAACGCTAACAGAAACAAAATCAGTCAGGCTCAGTTAAGCCTATGGTTATAGTCAGGTTTATGGGAGGTAATGCACATGAAACGGGCATATGCAGTGTCGCAATACGGAAAGTGCTATGAGCAGTATTGCAAGGAATATCTACCACAGCAGGCGAAGGAGATTTTTGATAAGGCAGAGCAGTATTATAAAGAGTTTGTTAAAAATGATATGCCAGATCTGGGAGAAAACCTGATGGCAAAAAATATGCTGGACTGGTTTACCATTCTTTCGTTTTATGAGGCAAGCGATCATAAGCTGGACGGAGAAGTGCTTCTCAATATCAAGCAAAAAGCTGCGGATAAAATGCGTTTTCTGGGGAAATTTGTGAATGGAAATAAGAGCCGGTGGCCTTATAAAATGTTCGAGAAAACCTATGTGAATTTCAACAGAATGAAAAAAGAGCATCAGGATAAGGGCGAATGGATGGACACCTGGGATGTGAAGATCAACCCGGATCACCGGACGGAGGGCTTCAATTTCTATCTGATCGGTTGTCCGATCGCAAAGCATGCCAGGGAGCATGGTTATGACAAGCTTCTTCCGTATCTGTGCAAAACAGATCATTATCTGGCAGAAGTCATGCATGCCCGCCTGATCCGTACCCAGACAGAGGCACTGGGAGGCGATCACTGCGATTACTGGTATGTCGGGGATGAAAGCCCTGCGCTTGCCCGGTATAAAGATCTGGAACAGATATAAATAGGACGTTTTATTTGGAGGATCGCCGGAAACAAGTATTTTATACCGCATTGGTGTGATCATAGAGCCGGTAACGATGTTCTTTGGACTGAAATGGCAGGCATTTCAGAGATACTGTCTGCTAACTTTACAAAGGCGCAGGGACTTGCCTTTATTTTTGCCATCAGCTTTAATATGCCGTGTGTCAGCGCACTTGTAGCAACTGCAAGAGAAACACATTCCGTCAGATGGACAGCGAAGATTGGTGTTTTCTACACCGCTGCAGCATTACTTGTCTCCTGCATTGTATACCATATCGGACTGCTGGTATTTTAATGTCTGCATCATAGAAAAAGTTGGCTGCCTGATAGTTTGCAAAAAAACAAATATATGCTATACTTGGAGTTAGAAATGACTAACAGAACATAGAGGGAGTAAAAATGCATATTGAATCAAATACCATTCAGGAAACTTTAGTCATCCCGTTATGGGGCAGGAAATATTGTTCGGATATTTATCCGGAGCTTTACAAAGATCCGATGGCGGAAAAGATCATGGAAAATCTGGATTATGATTTTTCCGTGCTGGAGCAGAAGAAAAGCAGTACGATGTTCCGCTTTGGCTATCTGGAAGCCGCAGCAAGATATACGGATCTGGCGACGGAGATAAAGGAATATATCGGGCAGCATCCGAAGGCAGCGGTCGTAAATCTGGGCTGTGGGCTGGACTGCAGCGCGGAAAACAATGCAGGCCCTGCCAATAAGATCTACAATATCGACAGACAGGATGTGATCGATGTCAGGAACGAACTGATTCCGCCGGCAGAGAATGTAACGAATATCGGATCAGATCTGAATGATACTGTATGGTTTGATGCGATAGATGACAGCGATGGCGTGATCTTCTTTGCCGCAGGGGTGTTTTATTACTTTCTGGCAGAGGAAGTGCGCAAGCTGTTTACTGTGATGGCAAAGCGTTTTCCGGGCGGACGGCTCGTATTTGATACGGCGAACCGCAGGGCTGTTAAGATGATGCTGAAAACATGGGTAAAAACAGCGGGCATTACGGATGTAGAGAAATATTTTTATGTGAATGATGTGCAGGATCTGGGGGCATGGCTTCCACAGGCAAAGATTTCGGCAAAGGGCTATATGCTGGGCTACAGCGATCTGAAAATTCCTTCGGTCAGTGGCTTTTTCAGATTCCTGTCCAAAGTAGGAGACGGCTATATGAAGATGCGGATCGTACGGATCGACTTTTAGAATTGAGGGAACGCTAGCGTTCCCTCAATTCTTGTGTTATACTCATCAAGTAGGCTTACCTGCGTGTATTTAGAGAGGAATGGAGAAACATATGTTATTCGGAAAAAAGAAAAATGAAACAGCAGAGGAAAGAGGAATCGGTTCCGCAATAGAGCTTGGTGAAAGAATAGAGATATTTGATTCATATGGCAGAAAGGCCAGTATGTTAAAGACGGACTGGGCGGAGAAGCTTCTGCCGGCCAGATTAAAGGAATGCTGGGACAATGCGGATCGTCTGTACGCGGAGATCATCTTTAATGTAGATAATAATATGGCATACGAGGTTACAGAGGCGGCGGAGCATCTGGCTGAGCTGGAGCCCGGGAAAGAGAGAGCAGCGATCGTGCTTTCCATTGTATACAGAAAGCAGGAGCGCTTTGAAAGTGCCAAAACAGTGCTGGAGGACTTCATACAGGAGCACGGCAGGTCGGGCGCGCTTCTTGTCAATCTTGCCAGAGTCTATGAAGCACAGGATGATATCAAGAAAGCACAAAATACCTTGTGGGAAGGGCTTACGCTTGATCCGAATCAGGATAACGGGCTTTCCTGGTGGCTGTTTACCCAGCGGGAAGATGGCGACAAGGAGAAGTATCTGCGCGCACTGAAGGCAGCAGGACAGCTTCCGGGCGCATATCTGCCACAGCTTTATCAGGCACGTTTTTATCTGGAAGAAAATCAGGTCAGAGATGCCCTGAATATTTATAAAGAAGTACTGGCAGCAGATGCGGACAAGCGTCAGGTTCTGCCGATGATCTCCGGAGATCTCGGTAAATTCAGCCTGCTCAAGGCAATGGTCACACTGATCGCGCCTGTGTATGATCTGGATGAGCATGATGCCCGAACCGGTCTGAACCTTGTGCAGGCATATCTGGGACTGGGCGAGCTGGAAGAGGGCGAAAAGCTGCTTGGCAGATTGTTCCGTTTGGAACGTGCAGATCTGAAGCAGCCGCTTTTGGAGATTTCAGCCCGTTTTGATAAAGAAAAGAGACAGAAGATTGTGGAACAGCAGCAGACCGCCGACAAAAAGGTGGAAATCCTTGGCATTGAGAAGCCGATGTTCTACTTTGGCATGAAAGAAGGTACTTTTCCGGAAGTAGACAAGACAGGAAAGAAAAAGATCGGTATTTTATCTTATACCAACAAGAAGGAATCTGTTGTGGAAAGACGCGCGGAAGCAGAAAACGAAGCAAGCAGACTGACAAAGAGCGTTCCGCTTTTTATCAGTGAAGCATTGTATTTCTATTCCGATTTTTCACCGATCGTATATATTCCGGTCATCAACCAGATTGGTGCGGTACTGCCCGGTACAGAATGGGATCAGGCATTTTTGGAAAGAATGGTTAAGCAGCATGACCTTGCTATGCTGATCACAGGTGATATCCAGGTTACAAAGGATAATAGAGGATATGCGATCCATACGAAGATCGTCCATGCGGATGGCAGCACCCATAAAGATGAGACGGTTCTGACAAAGGGAGAGGATATTATGAGCCTGCTCAGTCGTATGTATCTGCATGCTACCGGATCGGCTCTGCATGATGCAGCAGAATTAAGCGGCTTTTACCAGCTTCCGAAGGTAGAGCTTTCCATGCAGTATCTGACAGCACTTGCACAGTCCCTGACGCAGACCATGGTACAGATGCGTACCGTACCGTTTTCACATTTATGGGGTGAGCGTAATATCATCAACTGGTTTATGAACATTGCGCTTGCCGATCAAAAATACTTTATGATGAAGCTGCTCTTTTTACAGAGCCTGATCCGCAGCCGTGCGTATGGTTCCGATGTGTATCTGGAATATACAAATGTTGCCAAAAAGATCCTGGCAGACACGGAAAAGCAGGCAGCAGAAATGGGCGAGACGGCGCAGCATATAGTAGATGCTTTGGAATCTATGCTTGTTATAGAGTAAACCTATAGCAGATTCTAAAAATGTGCAATAACCAAAAGCATTGACAAAAAAGCACAGAGCGGATATACTCCTATTATTCCGATAGGAAATAACGAAACTAAACGGAAACAGGAGGAGAAAATTATGAAAAAGTTAACAGCATTATTACTGACAGGAGCACTTGCGATCAGCGTGCTGACCGGATGCGGTAATACAACAGACACAAAGGATCAGGCAGCTACAGACGCAGCAACGGATGCAACAGATGAAGCTACAGACGCAGCAGATGCTTCCGATGCAACAGATGCTTCTGATGCAGAAGCTACTGACGACGCAAGCGATGCAGCAGTAGAAAGCAAAGGCACTATCACAGTAGCAGCATCCGCTACACCACATGCAGAGATCTTAGAGGAAGCAAAGCCGATCTTAGCAGAGCAGGGATGGGATCTTGAAGTAACAGTATTTGATGATTATGTTCAGCCGAACCTTGTAGTAGAAAGCGGCGAGTTTGATGCAAACTACTTCCAGCATATCCCATATCTGGATGATTTCAATGCAGAGCAGGGAACACACCTCGTAAATGCAGGCGGTATCCACTACGAGCCATTCGGTATCTATCCGGGAACAAAGTCAAGTCTTGATGATCTGGCTGACGGCGATGTGATCGCAGTTCCTAACGACACAACAAACGAAGCAAGAGCACTGCTTCTTCTGGAAGCAAACGGTGTGATCACATTAAAGGATGGCGCAGGTCTTGCAGCTACAGTAAATGACATTGCAGAAAATCCAAAGAATGTAGAGATCAAAGAGCTGGAAGCAGCACAGGTTTCCAGAGTAAAAGACGAAGTTGCATTCGTCGTATTAAACGGTAACTATGCACTGCAGGCAGGTTTCTCAGTAGCAAAGGATTCTATCGCATATGAGACATCTGATTCTGAAGCAGCTAAGACATATGTAAATGTTATCGCAGTCAAAGAAGGAAATGAAAATAACGATGCGATCAAAGCTTTGGTAGATGTACTGAAATCTGATGAGATCAAACAGTTCATCAACGACAAGTATGATGGTGCAGTTATTCCTTTTGAAGAATAAGAGTAACTATTCAGAGCCATGCAAATCCGTAATAAACTGACCATTTATGGGCAGATTTTTACGGATTTATATGGCGAAGTAACCTCATAATGTCATGCATCGAAGATGCATGATGCAGCCTCGCTCATCTGCGAAGCAGATTTTGCATGAGCGAGGTCATTAACGAGCAAAAGGAAAGCATCGTAAGATGCGATTTTGCGAATGGAGTTCTGAATAGTTACGAATAAGAAATAAAATAATGATAAGACCTCCGGTCATTTGGAACGCTATGCGCTATGACCGGAGGTATCTGTATTTTAACAGAAAGATTGAGGAAGATGTATGGAACCAATCATTGAACTTACGCATGTAAGCAAAACCTTTCATGCACAAAACGGAGAAGTAGAAGCTCTGAGGGATATCAGCCTTTCCATTGAAAAGGGTGATATTTTTGGCATTATCGGATTATCCGGCGCAGGAAAAAGTACACTGGTACGTTGTTTGAATCTGCTGGAAAAACCGACGGACGGAGAAGTTGTCGTAAACGGAAACAGTCTGATGTCTCTTTCCAATAAGCAGCTTCGCAAAGAAAGACAGCGGATCGGTATGATCTTTCAGCATTTCAACCTGCTGATGCAGAGAACCGTTCTCGATAATATCTGTTTTCCGCTTGAAATTGCCGGTGTTAAGAAGAGTGAAGCAAGAAAAAGAGCGTTGGAGCTTTTAGAGGTCGTTGATCTGTCTGAAAAGGCAAAGGCATATCCGGCGCAGCTTTCCGGCGGACAGAAGCAGCGTGTGGCGATCGCGAGAGTGCTTGCGACAGATCCTGAGATTTTGCTGTGTGACGAGGCGACCAGTGCGTTGGATCCGCAGACTACAAAGTCTATTTTATCGCTTTTGAAGGAAATCAATGAGAAGCGTGGTATTACGATCGTGGTTATCACACATGAAATGGCTGTTGTGCAGGAGATCTGCTCTCATGTCGCAGTGCTTGACCACGGTAATCTGATGGAAACAGGTACTGTAGAAGATCTGTTCCGTAAGCCGAAGACAGATGCGGCAAAACGGCTGGTGCTTTCCGGCTTTGCACATATCGGAGAGATGAAGGGCGACAGAAAGGTGCGCGTTACATTCGACGGACATACCGCTTTTGAGCCGATCATCGGCAATATCATTCTGGAATACAAGACACCGATCAATATTCTGTATGCAGATACAAAGACGATCAATGGCAATGCAGAGGGCGAAATGATCCTGCAGCTTCCGCAGAATGGGGAGATCGCAGATAAGATCGTGACATATTTCAAAGAGAAAAATTTAGGTGTTGAGGAGGTAGACGATTATGCTAGATAGTACAACGATCCATATGCTTGTGGAAGGTACAGGTGCAACACTTTACATGACACTGCTCTCCACCTTTTTCGGATATGTACTCGGACTTCCGATCGGTATTATACTGACGATCACAGACAAGGAGGGTATCAAACCGAATGCGGTAGTATACAAGATCCTTGATTTTATCGTAAATATACTGCGTAGTATTCCGTTCCTGATCCTGCTGATCCTGCTCATTCCGGTCACGAGATTTATTGTCGGCAAGAGCTATGGCGTGGCAGCAACGGTTGTACCGCTTGTTTTTGCAGCAGCTCCTTTTATCGGCCGTATGGTGGAATCTTCCTTAAAGGAAGTGGACAAGGGCGTGATCGAAGCCGCACAGAGTATGGGTGCAGGCACTATGACGATCATCTGGAAGGTGCTTCTGGCAGAGGCCCGTACCTCCCTTCTCGTCGGTCTGACGATCGCGATCGGAACGATCCTCGGTTACTCCGCAATGGCAGGTGTTGTCGGTGGCGGCGGACTTGGTGATATTGCGATCCGCTACGGTTATTACCGTTACCAGACAGACATCATGCTCGTTACGATCGTCATTCTGGTTCTGCTCGTACAGATTCTGCAGGGAATCGGTATGATGGTATCCAGGAAGCTGGACAGAAGACAGCACTAAGCACTAAAATAAACATGAAATCATAAAACAAGAAAGCACTGAAGTAAGGAACCTCAGCTCATGAAAATCGTCTCTGACGATGAGCTGAGGCTGCATAATGTTTCGTTTCACGAAGCATTATCTTACTCCGGTGCTTTCATACTTTCTACCATAGAAACCTTTTTCAGAGATCGTCCGATCACGAGGCTCACGATGATACTGAACAGAAGCGTCAACAGGACTGCATACAGGAAGCTGACCGGGCGGAGGCTCCTGCCAAACATGACCGCATCGACCTCAACGGTTGTAATGACAAACTTATGCAGGGCAATACCGCCGAAAATACCGAAGAAGATACCGATTCCTGTCAGGGCATAGCTTTCCCGGTTGACGTAGCTGTCCACTTCGCGGTCATAGAAGCCGAGTACTTTGATCGTGGCAATCTCTTTGACACGTTCCGCCACATTGATATTGGACAGATTGTACAGTACAACAAAGGCAAGCCCTGCAGCACAGACAATGATAAGGACAACAACCGCATCAATGGAATTGAGCATATTCAGTACCTGCTTTACGTTATCGGCTGTAAAGGTCAGGCTGGCAACATGATCATTGTCAAGAAGCACAGCGGAAACCTGATCCCGCACAGTCTGGCTGTCATCCGGCATTTTGCTGATGGCAGCGTTGTAAACCGGTGCTTTTTGAAAGCCTGCTTCATAGGTAGCAGCACTCATATAGACATAGTTGCTGACATAATGCTCACAGACACCGGTTACGGTAAAGGAGGCTTTTTCCTCGTCTTCATTTTGCAGTGTGATACTGTCGCCTGCCTGAATGCCCAGTGTTTTTGCCAGCTTTTCCGTTATGATGATGCCGTCCTCCTGCAGTGGCGTGGCCTTGCGGGAAACTCGTTCATGCAGATCCACAAAGCTTCCAAATGAAGAAAGATCCTTCGGAATCATCAGATAAACATCTGCCTCACCGTTCTTTATTTCCTGTCTGGTTGACTGGATCGAAACAGCAAGAGAATCAGAAAAAACAGACGGATTGTCAAATAAATATTCCTGTACGGCGCCTTGCGTGAGGGCATCCTCTTCCGTGACGACCGTCATCAGATCGTAATGGAAAATATCTTCATACTGCTTGGTAATGATCGCATTGAGCGAATCAGAAATACCGAAGCCGGCGATCAGCAGGGAGGTACAGCCTGCAACACCGATCACGGTCATCCAGAAACGTTTTTTATAGCGGAACAGATTACGACAGGTCACCTTCCAGGAGAACGGGAAGTGACGCCACAGTGGGGTGATCCGTTCCAGCAGGATCCGTTTTCCTGCCTTGGGTGCACGGGGCAGCATCAAAGCAGCAGGTGTTTCGGAGAGAGAGCTGCGACAGGTCAGTGCTGTTACAAGCAGGGAAAGTACGGTCAGTGTTCCACCGGAGAAGAGTGCCTGGGAAAGCCGCCATGGGGTCGCAATGGCAGGCATATAATACATCATTTCATAAGCAGACCAGATAATGCTCGGGAATGCTTTAAATCCGACCGCAAGACCGACGAGCGTTCCGGAAACGGAAGCTGCGAGTGCATAAAGAATATACTTTTGCATGATCGTTTTGGCAGAGTAACCGAGCGCTTTCATTGTTCCGATCTGTAAACGTTCTTCTTCTACCATACGTGTCATGGTCGTGGAAACGACAAGGGCAGCCACTAGGAAAAAGAAGATCGGGAAAACGGTCGTAATGGCATTCAGCTTGTCAATGTTGGCAGTAAAGGAAGAGTAGCTGATATTTTTATCTCTGCCCCAGATATACCATTTGGGCATTTCCAGTGTATCCAGATCTGCCTGGCCGTCTTCTATCTCCTGTCTGGCATCTGCCAGCTTTTCATCTGCCTCTTTTTTTGCATCTTCATAAGAAATTTTACCATCAGCTAACTTCTGGGCATTTTCCGCAATCGTTGCTTTGGCGTCATCCAGCCTGCTTCTGGCATCCTCCAGTGAGGATTTTGCATCGGAGATCTGGGAAAGTCCGTCTGTCAGCTCTGTCTGTCTGCCGGACAGGGTTGCCCAGCTTCCCGCCAGCATGGCTTTTGCGCTGCTGAGTTGTTTCTTACCGTTTTCAAGTTGCTTTTTACCGTCTTCATACTGTTTCTGCCCCTTTTGGAGCTTTTGTCTGGCTTTGGAAAGTTCTTCTTTGCTGTCTGCCAGCAGCTTTTTGCTTTCTTCCAGCTTGGCGGCATTAGCATCATAAGTACTCTGCCCTGCTGTAATAGATTCTCTGGCACTGTAGAGCTGGGAGATCGCAGGCAGAAGCTGGCTGATCCCCTGTTCCAGATAAGCAGCCTCTGCGGAATTGGCGGAAACTGTCGGAAGAGAAACACCGTATTCTGCCATATCCTGTAAAAAGGCGGCAGTTGTCTGCGGCGCACCATAGCCTTTGTCACTTAAAAAAGCAAGAAAACCATCCAGTCCGTCCGCTGTCATAGAGGGCAGAAGAGAAGTCATGCCCTGTGCGCAGCCTGCAAGCCCGGACTGATAGCTTTCTTTTGCGGTATCCAGCTGCTTTTTGGCAGCGTCCAGCTGCACCTGTCCGTCGTCTAACTGCTTTTTGCCGCTCTGATAGGCGTTCATGCCATTGTCATATTGTGCCTGTCCTTTGTCCAGCTCTGTTTTGGCTGCATTTAATTTGGCTTCGTTTTGCTCTAGGAGTGTTTCGTTATTGCTGATCCTGGCATCTGCTTCCTGCAGCTTTCTTCTGGCATCGCCAAGCTGTATTTCGCCATCTGCCAGCTTCTGCTCATTTTCGGCGATCTGTGAAAGCGCATCCGCATAATCGGCCTCGCCCTGTTCATATTCGGTCTGCCCGTCCGCCAGCTCTTTTTCACCGTCTGTGAGCTCTGCTTTGGCATCCGAAAGCTTCTGATCGGCTTCTTCTTTTGCTTCATGATAGGAATCCCAGGCATCATCGATCTTCTGCTGTGCCTCATCGTAAATCTCGTCATATCTTGTCTGGCAGCGCAGCTCCTGTATTGCTTCGATTTTATTTTTTACAGTATCAACGAGCGGATCGTAATCATCTCCCAGACTGTTGGATGCGAGAGCACCGTCCACGGTTAAGTAAATTTCTGTATAGGCTGTAAAAGCGTAATCTTCAGGCAGCAGATACATGAGAAGATTGACCCGTCCGTTTCCCACACTGGCAGGCTCTCTTTCAAAGCTGAAGTAGTTGGCACTGTGGACAATTCCGACAACCTCATACTCGGTTGTGGATAACTTACTGTCCAGATCCTCGTTTTCCGGACTGATCACCAGTTTGGAACCGATCGGATAAGCGGACGCCATATCGTTAGCCCCCGCTTCCACGACACACTCGCCCGATTTTTCAGGCATATGACCGTCAACGAGGAAAAGCTTGTTGATGGTATCCTGCGCATTCGTTGCGGTGTTGCCGTCTGTCGACAGGGAGGATGTGCTTTTTTCTGTCTCTTCTTTACCGGTAGTTATTGGCAGTGAATGTGCTCTTGCCACGACGGTATCGTCTCCGGTCTGTACAAGAAGATCCGCGTTGTAGGCGGGCTGGACGTCTTTGACGCCATCTATGGCAGACAGGGCAGAGACATCGTCATCGGTCAGACCGAGTGTGGAAACAATGCGGATATCATAAAAGTTGGCATCGTCCATATATGCCTCCATAGATTCCTTCATGTCGACCGGTGTTGCATTCAGACCGGCAAGAAAGCCGACACCAAGTGCAATGATGGAAAAAATGGCGATAAATCTGCTTTTCGTATGCTTAAAGGTTCGTCTTATATTTTTGCGGTAGCTTCGGGTCATTTTTATCTTATCCTTTCAAGAAAACTGTTACCATTCAATCTCTTCTACCGGTGTAGGATGTTCATTCAGTTTCTCCTCGACAACCTTTCCGCTGCCGATGCGGATCACGCGGTCAGCCATGGCGGCAAGTGCGCTGTTGTGGGTGATGACGATAACGGTACGTCCCTGTTTTCTGCATGTCTGCTGTAAAAGGGCAAGCACCTGTTTGCCTGTTTTATAATCAAGTGCACCTGTCGGCTCATCGCAGAGCAGGATCTTTGGATTTTTTGCAAGCGCTCTGGCGATGGAAACACGTTGCTGTTCCCCGCCGGAAAGCTGGGCAGGAAAGTTGTTTTTCCGGTCGGAAAGACCGACTTCGGCAAGAACGGTATCTGCATCAAGAGGATCCTTACAGATCTCGGAAGCAAGCTCTACATTTTCTCTGGCGGTCAGGTTCTGTACCAGATTGTAAAACTGGAATACAAAGCCGACGTCGTAGCGGCGATAAGTTGTCAGCCGCTTACTGTCAAAGGAGCTGACACACTCTCCGTCCAGAAGGATCGTGCCTTCATCACACGTATCCATTCCGCCGAGCATGTTTAAAACGGTCGTTTTTCCCGCACCGGAAGGCCCTAATATTACGCAGAATTCTCCTTTTTCGATCGTAAAGGAAATGTGATCCGAGGCGGCAAAGCGGGTATCGCCGACCTGGTAATATTTACAGACATTCTGAAATTGTACAAAAGGTGTTTTTTGTTCCATGGGGACCTCCTGGGGGCTTCACTTTTATGCTCATAATGAGAATTATGTGATATCATACGGATTGTTCCGTGCTTCGCACTCTCACAATCCTGCCCAATATTCGCATAACGTGAAGCTGACGCTTCACTTTTATGCTCATATTTGGGCGGGTCAGGAAGTCAGGAAACCACTCCTGTGCAAGCACATCGTGGTTTCTGACCTCTGACCCTAATATCACTAATATTATATCATCATATATATGCATTTTTTGTAAAAATTTCGTGAAATATGATATCCGGAATATGGTATCTTGCGCCGGATAGGAGTAGAATGGTAAAATAATGTGGACATAAATCAAAAGCAAGTGTCTGTGCAGATATCAGACAGAAAGAGGATGGCAGAAGTTGCATTTATTTCCAACGCTTAGAAATTATAAGAAAGAAAATCTGGGAAAAGATATTCTGGCGGGACTGATTATCATGGCGGTTTCCATACCGATCTCCATGGGATATGCGCAGATTGCGGGACTTCCTGCAGTCTATGGGCTGTATGGTTCTGTACTGCCGATTCTGTTTTTTGCGGTCTTTTCCACCTCGCCGCAGTTTATTTTCGGTGTAGATGCAGCGCCTGCAGCACTTGTCGGATCCGCACTGCTTTCTATGGGAATTGAGAGCGGTTCCGAA
>HF995231.1:0-9172 GCA_000432915.1 Firmicutes bacterium CAG:194 | reverse complement strand
AGCGGTTCCGAAGAGGCAATGCGGGCAGTTCCGGTTCTGACGTTGTTTGTAGCACTCTGGCTGTTTGCCTTTTCTTATATGAAAGCCGGAAAGCTGGTCAATTATATTTCCGCGCCTGTGATGGGCGGTTTTATTACGGGCATCTGTACAACGATCATTCTGATGCAGATACCGAAGCTCTTCGGAGGCAGCGCAGGTGTGGGAGAATTTTTCGAGCTTGCTGTGCATATCGGAGAAAGTCTGGAAAAACTGAATCTGCCGTCCCTTTTGCTGGGGCTTTTCGCACTTTTTATATTGCTTCTTTCCAAAAAGCTGATCCCCAAATTCCCGATGGCGGTGCTTCTGATGGCAGCAGGAGCATGCATGACAAAGTTTCTGTCGCTTAAAAAATGGGGCGTTGTGACACTTTCCGCTGTAGATCCTGGGCTGATGCCATTTGCACTGCCTGATCTTTCCGTGATTCCGGTCAGGGAGGCAGTAACGATCAGCCTGTCAGTGGCGATCGTCATTATGGCAGAGACTCTGCTGGCGGAAAACAGCTTTGCCCAGAAAAACGGCTATCGGATCAATGATAATCAGGAAATCTTTGCGTTTGCAATGGGTAACCTCATAGCAGCCCTGACAGGCTGCTGCCCCATTAACGGTTCCGTTTCCAGAACGGCAATGGGAGAGCAGTATCAGGCACGGACGCAGCTGACCGGTATTGTAGCAGGCATTTCAATGCTTGTGCTGCTGCTTGGCGGAACAGGCTTTATTGGTTACCTTCCGGTACCGATCCTGACGGCGATCGTCATTTCTGCACTTTTGGGTGCAACGGAATTTGATCTTGCTATCCGCCTGTGGAAGATCAGCCGGACAGAGTGCATGATCTTTGTCGGTGCTTTTATTGGTGTTTTATTCTTAGGTACGATCAACGGCGTTCTGATCGGTATTTTGCTGTCATTTGCCGAGGTTATTATCCGGACGGCAAAGCCTGCCAGATGCTTTCTGGGCATTCAGCCAGGGCACAGGCATTTCCGGGATTTAAAAGAAAGCAGCCAGATCCATGCAGTGTCAGGCGTTCTGATCTACCGGTTCAGCAGCAATCTGTTTTTTGCCAATATACAGGTGCTCAGACAGGATATCGAGGATCATGTTACACAGGAGACAAAAGCAGTCATTCTGGATGCAAGCGGGATCGGAAGCATTGATATCACTGCTGCGGATGGGCTGGATATCCTCTGTAAGTCTTTGCAGAAGCAGAATATCCGGTTTTACATCACGGAACACATTGCAGGACTAAACGAGCAGCTCCGCAAGCTGGGGCTTGGCTACCTGATCGAAGAGGGACATGTCAGACGCACGATCCACATTGCGCTCAAGGATATGGGCATCGGCAGACCATATCCGCTCGAAGGCGGTGTCGATAATACAGAACGCAGCGCTTCCAGAAAGCGTGCGGATAACAGAGTACAGGAATTTGTCTGGGCATTTGGACAGGATGCAGAGACCGCAATTGAGAAACAGATCGAAAAGCAGATCGAGCAGCTTAAGGAGACAGGTGATGTAGAGGCACTTCTGCATGGCCGCTGGGCACATATGGAAGAACTTGATGAGGATGAATGGCTGGAGCATCTGGAGGAGCATCTGAAGGAAATCGTTAATATTTCCGGTAAGGATGAACAGACGCTGGCAGAAAAGATCGAAGCGCATCGAAAAGAAGTGCATGACCGGATCGCGCAGGAGCATCCGGAGCTGGCACAGAAATTCCGGGAACGAAGACATATTCTGGATGCGCATCTGAAAGAAAGAAGACCGGAGGTCTATGAGCTGATCACAACCCTGCGCAGGAAACGGGAAGCAGGTGACAGCAGCGGAGACCGCGATATACAATAACAGAACAAACCAAAAGAAGGACAAAACATGAAAAACAGTATTTCCTTAGAGGAATTTAAACTGCTTCCCGCGGGAAGCTATCAGCTGATCGATATCAGAGGCGAAGAGGAAATCGCACATGGTGCGATCCCGGGCGCAGCTGCGATCCCACAGGATGCACTTTTAGAAAATGAGCAGCTTGACCGGACGAAAAAGCAGGTCATTTGCTGCAGCAGAGGAAAATTCAGCGTAGAGGCGGCAGAAGAGCTGGCGGAAGCGGGATATGATGCGGTCAGTCTGGAGGGCGGT
Organism: Firmicutes bacterium CAG:194; assembly: GCA_000432915.1. GTDB lineage: Bacteria > Bacillota > Clostridia > Lachnospirales > Lachnospiraceae > CAG-194. The sequence continues at coordinate 7,009 of HF995231.1, read as the reverse complement.
TATATTGCGTGGCTGTTAGATACCGTTAAGCAGCAGGAAGCAGAGGATTACTGCAAGGAAGTGGAAAAGAGCATCCGCAAGAAATTCCGAAAGACGATCTGGTGCAGATTTGTCAAGGCAGTGAAGGATTATGAGCTTGTAAAGCCGGGCGACCGCATAGCAGTCTGTATTTCCGGCGGAAAAGATTCCATGCTCATGGCAAAGCTGTTTCAGGAGCTTCTGCTGCACCATAAATTCGATTTTACAGTGAAATTTCTTGTAATGGATCCGGGCTATAGCCCCGCCAACAGACAGGTGATCGAGGAAAATGCAAGAAGACTGCAGATTCCGATAAAGATTTATGAGTCAGATATCTTTGATTCTGTCTATACTATCGAAAAATCACCGTGCTATCTCTGTGCACGTATGCGGCGGGGACATTTATACAGCTTTGCAAAGGAAATGGGCTGTAATAAGATTGCACTTGGTCATCATTTCGATGATGTCATAGAAACGATTTTAATGGGAATGCTGTATGGTGGACAGGTGCAGACCATGATGCCAAAGCTGCACAGCACAAATTTTGAAGGCATGGAGCTGATCCGCCCGCTGTATCTGATCCGCGAGGATGATATCAAGGCATGGCGTGATTATAATGATCTGCATTTCATCCAGTGTGCATGCAAGTTTACAGATACATGTACAACATGCAATAACAATGAAAACCGTTCCAAACGCGTGGAGATCAAAGAACTGATCAAAACCTTGAAGCAGGTCAATCCGTTTGTGGAATCCAATATATTCCGCAGCGTGGAAAATGTGAATCTGAGCACTGTCGTGGCATATAAAAAGGATGGCGTGAAGCATCATTTTCTGGACAACTATGATGATGTAGTACAGACAGAGAACGAGCCCGGAATGCAGAGTGGGGCGGAAATACAGATGCAGAGCGAAGAGACCAGATAGACGGGAACTGGAAGAGGTGCAAAATCCGGTGGGAGATCCGGATGCAGGAAGAACGGAAATGAACGATACAGGAAACACAGAATCGAAAAGAAAGTGTGAAAGGGTAAAATGGAACAGGATTATTTAGAGGTAGATCGGGAAATAGAAGAAAAAAGACAGCTGCAGCGTCAGAGAAGGCGTGAGGAAATGCGGCGGAAAAAACAGCAGCAGATGCGGATCAGGAAAGCCTGCAGGATCGGAATTCCGGCTCTTTTCGTTCTGATCGTGGCAATCGGGATCGCGGTCACGCTGCATAAGCCAAAAGCAGCCCGGACAGAGCAGACGCAGTCCGGACAGGCGGCAGATGATAGCACGCAGATCCGGATGGAGGAAGCTGCGGATCCGGCGGGCGGAGAAAATATGATCGCCGGTGCGGATGATAGTGTGATAGCATCTGCTAACGTACAGGCGGCAGACGGACAGACAGCGCAGGATACGGAACCGGGCATTGTCTACAGCGCAGAGGCAACACCGGAAACAACAGATGTGCCCGCGGAAGTTGTCAGCAGCTATGCCATTTTAGTAGATGTGGGAAATAAAACGATCCTGCAGCAGCGGAATGCCCAGACGGTCATCAATCCTGCTTCCATGACAAAAATCCTGACCGTGCTTGTGGCAGCAGAGCAGATCGATGAAAGCAGGCTGGATGATAAAGTAACGATCACGATAGAGGATACGGACTACAGTTATTCCAACGATTGCAGCAATGCAGGGTTTGAGCTGGATGAACAGGTGACGGTCAGAGATCTGTTTTACGGAACGATTCTGCCATCCGGTGCTGAGGCAGCAGTTGCACTTGCCAAATATGTGGCAGGCTCCGAAGAAGCATTTGTGGCACTGATGAATCAGAAAATGGAAGAAATGGGACTTTCCCGGACTGCACATTTTACAAACTGCGTCGGATTATATGATGAGGCGCATCACTGCAGCGTTTATGATATGGCAATGATCATGGAAGCCGCAATGGATAATCCGTTCTGCAGGGAGGTGTTATCCGCACATACTTATACAACATCCGTGACAGAGCAGCATCCGGAAGGGATGATTCTTTCTAACTGGTTTTTACGCCGGATCGAGGATAAAGATAATGGGAAGCTGGTGCTCGGTGCCAAAACGGGTTATGTGGTGCAGTCAGGAAACTGTGCTGCCAGTTACGCACAGGATGTGGCGGGAAATGCATATGTCTGTGTCACGGGAAATGCAACAAGCAGCTGGAGATGTATTTATGATCATGTGGCGGTTTACGATACCGTACTTGGTATAGAGGACTTTCATGAATAGTTTTACCGCAAGGCTTGACAGCAGACTATAAAAAGTGTTACACAGATATAGGACAGGTCTTGTCTGCTGCCAGGTATCACAGGATATATGCGGTTTGGAATCTGCATAACGATCCGGAGCCATGCAGATTCGTGGTCCGTAATAAAATGACCTGACGGGTCATCAGAGAATAAGGAGAAAAAAGATGCAGGAATTAAAGCCGATCAAAGAAGGTAAAGTACGCGAGATTTATGACAATGGGGACAGCCTGATCATGGTAGCAACAGATCGTATCAGTTGCTTCGATGTGATTCTGGACAATGTGATTTCCAAAAAAGGAACAGTTCTTACACAGATGTCTAAATTCTGGTTCGATATGACAGAAGATATCATTCCGAACCATATGATTTCCGTTGATGTAAAAGATATGCCTGAATTTTTCCAGCAGGAAAAATTTGATGGTAACAGCATGATGTGCAGAAAGCTGCAGATGATTCCGGTTGAGTGTATCGTGCGTGGATATATCACAGGCAGCGGATGGGCAAGCTACCAGAAAGATGGCACAGTCTGCGGGATTAAGCTTCCGGAAGGCCTGAAGGAATCCGATAAGCTGCCTGAGCCTATTTACACACCTTCCACAAAAGCCGAGATCGGCGATCATGATGAAAATATATCTTATGAACAGAGTATCGTTCATCTGGAGAAATATTTCCCGGGTAAAGGGGAAGAATATGCAAAGAAGATCAAGGATTATACGATCGCTCTTTACAAAAAATGTGCAGAATATGCACTGACGAAAGGCATTATCATTGCAGACACCAAGTTTGAATTCGGTCTGGATGAGGATGGAAATATTGTAATCGGTGATGAAATGCTGACACCGGACAGCTCTCGTTTCTGGCCTGCAGATGTATATGAGCCGGGTCATGGACAGCCATCCTTTGACAAGCAGTTTGCACGTGACTGGCTGAAAGCTAATCCGGAGAAGGGATGGAAGTTACCGGATGATGTCGCACAGAAGACGATCGATATTTATCTGGAGGGCTATGAAAAGCTGACAGGTAAGCCACTGGGCAAATAAACCCGCAGTCCGGCGAAGTATATGGGGTTCATATCCGTATGGCGGGACTGATCAACAGAACATAAAAAATGAAGAATGAGGGAGCATCAATGGGTGCTCCCTCATTCTTGTGATTTCAGGAAGTATATCGGCACTGTTACCGTGCCCGTTTTAAAAAAGTCAGTAAATTTATCTTGACAAATCATGGTCTCATACTTACAATTAGTTTAACGATTGCGCAAACGTTAAACTAATTGTAAGTATAGGAGGAAACATGAAGCGACAATTATATCATATTGAACCAATTTATAAGTCATTTATCTGGGGTGGTCGTGCACTGATCGATCATTTTCATATTAAAACAGACATGGAAAACATTGGAACTATTTATCATGTAATTGCCATTCCCGGACAATTGGATAATACGGTACGAGAAACCGGGGAACCGTTGTCGGTTTTTTATGAAAAAAACCCACAGATATTCCAGTGCAGGGAAAAATCATTTCCGGTCCGGATGACTACAACGGCAAACAGTGGATTTCAGTCATATCAGCTGCATCCAGATGATGCATATGCAGAAAAACACGAAAATCAGAAGGGCAAAGTATCCGGCGCCGTTGCATTAAAAGCATCTGATCATGTATCAGAGTGGCTTTTTGGAAACAAGGCGAAAAATCTGGAAGATTTTAAACGTATGGTGGAAAATAAAGATTGGAAAAATCTCTTTTCTACGATTAAGGTGAAAGACGGAGATTATGTACATACACCTGCAGGCGTGATTCATGGCGGCTATGGAAAAGGTCTGATCAATGCAACGTTTGGAACAAATGGTGATATAACTTACCGGTTTTATGATAATGACAGGAACGATCCGTCACGTCCACTGCAACTGCAGGAAGTATATGACTGCGTCAACATTCCGGAAGTGCCTGTTGGAGCAAAAGCAGTAGAACCTGTACGTGAAAACGGTCTGTTGATCTATCATTATTATGAAAAGGCCGGAGAATATGTTGCAAAACGGTTCATTGTCAAGGGTAAAGGAAACTACAGCTATCAGGGATTTCTGTTTCTGACATGTGTAAACGGAGAAGGAACCATAGAAGATATGCCCATCGGGCTGGGAGAAACCATATTGGTACCGGCTGATTTTGGTGAAATACACTTTGACGGAGACATGGATCTGATCGCAATATCTTATATTGAGGATGGTAAAGATGAGTGATAAACCAATCGTTACAATTATAGGAGCCGGCCGCAGCGGACGTGGCATGCTGGGTGAGATGTTTTATCAGGAGAAAAATTACAGCATTGTATTTGCCGATATAGACACCGGACTCGTGCAGGGGCTGGCAGAACAGGGATACTATACGGTAGAACAGAAAAATCTTCTGACAGGGAAATCCCGGGAAAGTATTGTAAAGGGATTTCAGATAGTAGATACCGTCAACGATCATCTGAAATATATTACATACCTTGCCCGGTCGGAAATGATCGCAACTGCACTTTTTCCATCTGCATTTGATCAGGTCGCGGAAGATCTGGCAGAAATGATCCGGATGAGAAAAGAGCAGAAAAACGATTCCACAGCTGCGATAATACTTGGTGGAAATTTTGTCGGACTGAGACAATATTTCGACAAAAAAATCTCCGGATATCTGGATGAGGATGAGCTGGATTATTTCAAAAAACATATTGCGCTGATAACGGCCAAGGTAAACCGCAAGGTGGTTTATCCGGAGGTCTGCCGGAAAGATCCGTATTTTCTGGAAGGGGACGATAAAGATATTCTGATGGTGGATAACAGCTTTCTGTTTCCTGACGGGTATCAGTATCCCTCATTCTTCGTATTGAAGGACAATATGGAAATCAATATGATTGAAAAAATCTGGTCTGAAAATCTAAGACATGTGACATTTGCATTTATGGGTGCTTATTATGGATATCAGACGATCAATCAGGCTGTAAACAATCTGTATATCAGAAAATGTGCTTATTATGCATGGAAAGAGGGAAGGCTGGCTCTGAATGAAGAATATGGACTTCCTGTTCCGGATGATGAAGCAGTAAAAGTTGAATTTGAAAAGTTTGCAAGTCCGTTTTTCCGGGATCAGCTTAGCAGAATAGGCAGAGAACCGATCCGGAAACTGAAAAAGAATGACCGGCTTGTAGGACCGGCTTTATTATGTATGAAACACCGGATCATTCCTTACTTTATTACGCGCAGCATTGCGTATGGTATGTTTTATCAGAATCAGAATGATAAAGAGGCCGTAGAACTTCAGAACTACATAAGTGATCATGGAATTGAACGCGCTATTACACATTTCTGCGAACTGGATATGGATGATGTTATGGAAAACAGTTTGTTTCATCTGATTTTATGTAATTATAATGAGATAGCGAAGACTAACATTATACCGATTAACGAAAATGTTACGTACACAAATTGACAGAAAAAAACATTCGTGGTACAATCAGTTTAACGATTGCGCAAACGTTAAAACAAGAAAGGAGAAGGCAATATGAAAAAGAGATTAGTTAGTACAATTATTATTTCGGCAATGGTTCTTGCTATGACGGGGTGTGGCAAGACAACGGAGGCACCTGCAGATCAGGGAGCTGCCGCACAGGCAGGCAGTGAAGAAGCAGGTCAGGAGAAAACTTATAAAATAGCATTACTGGAGAAGGGAGCGGAAGATTTCTTCCTGTCCATTGATAAAGGATTCATGGATGCCTGCAAGGAGTACGGAGTAGAAGGAACGGTTGTGGCACCTAGTACTTATCATGATTCCGCTCAGATCAATAATGCAATGTCAGAGATTATCAGTACCGGTTATGATGCGGTGGTTATGTGTCCGCAGGATTATGATGCGAATGCCAGTGCAATAGATGAGGCTTATAACGCAGGTCTGCCGGTTATATGTCTGGATTCCCTTACAGCATCTGAAAATTATATTACAAGCATCTGCACAGATAACAAAGCAGCCGGGGCAGAAGCAGCGGATAAGATGGCAGAGCTTTTAGGAGAAAACGGTGGAAAGGTTGCAGTTTTTGCCAATGATCCACAGGCTGTATCTGACGTAGACCGTATCCAGGGATTTGTAGATCGTTGTAAAGAAAAATATCCTGCCATAGAATGCATGGATGTCCAGTATTATAATAATGACTTAAACAGATGCTCCACACAGGTAAGTGACACAATTACAGCGAATGCTGATCTGGCAGGTCTGTTCTGTGTAAATAACCAGTCTGCACTGGCAGCCGGAAATGTGTTGGTTTCTTATCAGAAAGAAAGCTTAAAGTTTGTAGGCTTTGACTCTGATCAGGATGAAATCGCACTGATGAAGAGCGGTGTTATTGATGCATTGATGGTTCAGGAGCCATATCAGATGGGATATCTTGGAGTAGAAAAAATGCTGCAGCATTTAAAGGGTGAATCTGTTCCTAAGGATAATATCGATCCGGGATGTAAGATAATCACCATGGATAATATTGATGAATTAGAACAGTAATAACATGATGTAAGTGTCAAAAGTCCAAAATGCGATTGTGCTTGCACAAGTAAGCATTTTAGACTTGTTGACACGCCGAACACCAAAAACGTAATCAAATGCTGTGAATACAGCATTTTATGAAAGTTTGAGGTGTTCGAGAATTGCGAAAATTGCGTAGCAATAAAATGTACCCTATAGATTGGACAGATTG
>HF995230.1:15944-75963 GCA_000432915.1 Firmicutes bacterium CAG:194 | reverse complement strand
AGCACGTCTGACAGCGAAGCTGGCAGGATTTTCGAGTCTGATGAGGAAAGAAACAACCAGGGAGGTAACTATGATTCAATATTTTACATCACTTAACCCGGCGGCATTTGGCAATGCACTTCCGGGCAATGTGGCGCAGGGGCTGATATGGGGTATTATGGCACTCGGCGTGTACATCACATTCCGTCTGCTGGATTTTGCGGATCTGACTGTAGACGGTTCTTTTGCAACAGGCGGTGCGGTGACCGTTATGATGACGATCACAGGACATAACATCTGGATCTCACTTTTATGTGCATCACTGGCAGGACTTTTGGCAGGACTTTGTACAGGACTTTTACATACAAAGCTCGGTATTCCGCCAATCCTTGCAGGTATTCTGACACAGATCGCACTGTACTCCGTGAATCTGAATATCATGGATCGTCATGCCAATCAGGCACTCAGCATTGATAAATACACATTGATCCTGTCTTCCCGTAACCTGACGAAAGCGATTATCGTCGGTCTGCTCTTTTCGGTTGTACTGATCGCGCTTTTATACTGGTATTTCGGTACAGAACAGGGGTCTGCCATTCGTGCGACAGGCTGTAATCCGGCAATGAGTAAAGCACAGGGTATCAATATCGACAATATGAAGCTGATCGGTCTTGCACTTTCCAATGCGATCGTTGCAATGTCCGGCGGACTGCTTTCCCAGTATTCCGGTTTTGCCGATGTCAACATGGGACGTGGTGGTATCGTTATCGGTCTTGCGGCAGTTATCATCGGTGAAGTATTAGGTGATGCGATCCTCGGTAAGCGTATGGACTTCAAGGGACGTCTTACCTTTGTGGTGATCGGCGGTATTATTTACTATATCGTTATCGGTATTGTTCTCTGGCTGAAGATGCCAAGTGAGGATCTGAAGCTGTTTACCGCGATCATTGTAGCAATCTTCCTCGCTGTTCCTTATCTGAAAGGGCAGAGTAAGAGCTCCTTTAAGAAAGCTGGAAAGAAAGCGGCTGCTATGGCAGCAGGCAGTAAGGAGGGGAAATAAATGTTAGAAATCCGTAATGTACATAAAACCTTCAACCTTGGCACCATCAATGAAAAGCATGCGTTAAACGGCGTAGATCTCAAGCTGGACGAGGGCGATTTCGTTACAGTGATCGGCGGAAACGGTGCGGGTAAGTCTACCATGCTGAATGCAGTAGCAGGCACATGGCCGGTAGATGAGGGCTCTATCCTGATCGATGGCGTAGATGTGACGGGGCTTCCTGAATTTAAGCGCGCTACCTTCTTAGGACGTGTATTCCAGGATCCGATGACAGGAACGACCGCAACCATGCAGATCGATGAAAATCTGGCACTGGCTGCAAGACGTGGACAGAAAAGAGGACTCCGCTGGGGTATCACAAAGGCAGAAAAAGAACAGTTTCATGAGCTGTTAAAGGAACTGGATCTGGGACTGGAGGATCGTATGACTTCTAAGGTCGGGCTGCTTTCCGGCGGACAGAGACAGGCAGTTACTCTTCTGATGGCAAGTCTGCAGAAGCCGAAGGTACTGCTTCTGGATGAGCATACAGCAGCGCTGGATCCGAAGACTGCTGCAAAGGTACTTGCCCTGACAGATAAGATCATTACAGAAAACCACCTGACAGCCATGATGGTTACCCACAATATGCGTGATGCGATCGCACACGGAAACCGCCTGATCATGATGAATAACGGTAAGGTGATCTTAAATATCGCAGGCGAAGAAAAGAAAAAGCTGACAGTAGAAGATCTGCTGCAGAAGTTTGAGGAAGTATCCGGTGAAGAATTTGCATCTGACAAAGCGCTTCTCGGGTAGAAAAATAAAGCATCCAAACGAAAACAGGAGCGTATGAAGGAAAAATCTTCATACGCTCTTATCTTTAGGGGGTGTCATTATAAGACGTTTTCTCTCCGATCGGTGTACTCCTGAAATGCTTCTGCTGATACTTTTTGGGCGTCATGCCTGTTTTTTTTCTGAAAACATTTGTAAAATAACTCTGATTTGGAAAGCAGAGTATCGTGGCAATTTCTACCGGGGAATATTCCGAATATATCAGCATATTACAGGCAGTTTCCACCTTCTTATCCGATATATAGGCACTGATCGTCTGCCCGGTTTCTGCTTTGAAAAGACGTGACAGATAGGAAGGATTTAAGCCGACATGATCAGCCAGTGTATCCAGTGTGATACGTGTATGCAGACTTTCGCAGATGTAATCAATGCATTTTGCCACGGGCTGGGAACAGATCTTCTTTTTTCGCAGATTTTTCATTCTGATCGTATAATCCACACACATTAAAAAATGCAGGTCTGAGATATCCTGTCTGCTTTTGCACGTATCTACCTTTTGAATATAAAAATCGCTGATACTGTATGCTTTGGAAAGAGGCATACCGTCTTCTATGCAGTAACGGGCTGCCAGTGCTGCTGTAATGGCAAAGTGGTATTTAAAATGCTGCAGCTCGTTTTCGGAAAGTTTTCCCAATCCTTTTTTATCGGTCAGCGGTTCATTACACAGCTGTTTGATCTTTTCAACATTCCCTTCCCTGATACAGGAATAAAATTCGAGCTCCGGGTTGTATGGAGCATGGATCAGATTCTCTTCCCGCTGGACAAATTCCCGATAAAGCTGTTCTTTTTGTAAATTTTCTTTGGATTTCATAATGCCTCCCACGGTGCAGTTTCTTCTGCCGGAAAACTAGTTGTGTATCTTTTACAAGCTGTATCATCCGGTAACATATCCCTAGTATAGCATATGTCATAAAAACATAAAAGAGGTAAATAAAACGATATATATAAGCTCGGTTAACTGCTATAAATACAGAAAAGACATTACACAATGTCTCAAAACAGCAAAAATGAATAAGGAGGAAGTTATGAAGCAATTAAAACGGGGACTTGCATTTTTACTTGTTTTAGTCATGGTCATGGGCTCCATGGGAACAGGCGTTATGGCAGCACCAACAGCGAAGACAGGTAAAAAAGCAGCAGTAAAAAAAGTAGCAATCACAAAGCCGGATACCAAAACGCTGGTGATGAAGAAAGGGCAGAGTTTTACGCTGAAAACGAAAGTCACAACGAGCGGAAAAAAAGTATCCAAAGCAGTCAGCTACAAATCTTCAAATGAGAAGATTGTAAAGGTAACGAAAAAGGGAAAGCTGAAAGCGTTGAAAAACGGCAAAGCAACCATTACAGTAACAAGCAAGGCTGACAAAAAGAAAAAGGCGACGATCAAGGTTGTCGTAAAAACACCTGTAACAAAGGTGAAGCTTAATCGGAAGGAGATCAGTCTGACAGAAGGGGAAACAGCGGTAGTAAAGGCAACAGTTTCTCCGAAGAAAGCAACGATTAAGAAGGTTTCCTACAAGAGCAGTAATAAAGCTGTGGCAAAGGTAAACAGTAAGGGAAAAATTACAGCTGTAGCAGAAGGAACAGCAGTGATCACAGTAACTTCCAAGGATGGCAATGCAAAGAAAGCAACCTGTAAGGTCACTGTGAAGAAGGCAGGACAGACATCAGGAGAAACACCGTCCGCAGCACCGACAGCAGCACCGAGTCAGGCTCCTACAGCAGCACCGAGTGATAAACCTGCACCGGCACCAAGCGATAAACCTTCAGAAACACCAAAGCCGCAGCCAAGTGAGGAGCCGAAACCAACTGAAGATCCGGATCCATATGATCCAAACCAGAAGCTGGATCTGCAATTAGAAAATTCGGATTCCGATTCCGAGGCATATGCAAAGCCATCTATTCCAACAGTATCGGACAATGAATATACATTGATGTGGTCAGATAATTTTAAAGGTACAGAGCTTAACCGTAATGACTGGAATGTAGAAACACACGATGCAGGCTGGGTAAATGCAGAGTCTCAGGCTTATGTTGATGATGAAAAGAATATTTATGTAGAAGACGGAAATCTGATCTTAAGACCGATCCGTCAGAAAAATGCAGATGGTACTGAAACGATCACATCCGGACGTGTCAATACACAGGGCAAGCATGATTTTACATATGGCTTATTTGAAGTAAGAGCAAAGGTTCCGACAGGTAAAGGTTTCCTGCCGGCGTTCTGGATGATGCCAACGGACGAAAACTTATATGGTCAGTGGCCAAGATGCGGTGAAATCGATGCCATGGAGGTCATGGGACAGGAAAATAATAAATTATACGGAACAATCCACTATGGTAATCCACATAGTGAAAAACAGGGCACTTATACACTGGAAAACGGGAACTTTACAGATGAATACCATACGTTTGCATGCGATTGGGAACCGGGTAAGATCACATGGTATGTAGACGGTGTGAAATATCATGAAGCAGATGACTGGTATTCTACAACAGAAGGACAGGGAACGGTTGCATATCCGGCTCCGTTTGATCAGCCGTTTTATGCGATTTTAAATCTGGCAGTTGGTGGATCATGGGTTGGATATCCAGATGAAAATACGAAGATCAATTCTTCAGCATACATCATTGATTATGTAAAGATCTTCCAGAAAGATAGTTATGATGAAGATGTACAGGCACCTGAAAAAGAGCCGGATGTGTTCAAAGAACCTGATGCGGACGGAAATTATATCACAAATGGTGATTTTGCAAAGGACGAAGCACTGGACGGAACGGGAAACTGGCAGTTTCTGACAACACTCGGCGGAGATGCAGCAGCTGTGATCAAGAATAAAGAAGTGGTGATCACGACAAAGGACCAGGGAACGGCTGACTATTCCGTACAGCTGGTACAGCCGAAGCTTCCTGCAAAACAGGGATACACTTATGAGGTAACATTTGATGCATATGCATCTGCCGACAGAGCGGTTGGTATTGCAATAAAAGCACCTAACCGCAGTTATAAGGCTTATCTGGAAGATAGTGTAAATGTCACAACAGAAAAGCAGACATATACACTTACCTACAAAATGGATGATACAGATGATGCAAACAGTCGTCTGGAATTCAATATGGGGGCAAAGGACTCCACAGCAACACTGCATATCAGCAATGTGAGTTTGAAAGTGAAAAAAGCACCGACACAGGAAGAACTGGATCAGTATGCTGCAAAGAAGGTGCTGACAGACGGTAACTGTATTTATAATGGAAAATTCCAGGAAGGAACAGGCCGCCTTGCATACTGGGATGTCAAGAAGACGGAGGGTGCACAGGTTTCTGTTACAAAGCTGGCAGACGGAAGACGTTTAAAGGTGGTTGGCGCAAAAGGCGGACAGCCTGAAGATGTTACGATCAGTCAGAATGCTCTTCCGATTGCAGAAGGAACAGATTACATTCTCAGTTTTGAAGCAAAGGCTGATAAAGCAACCACAATTCAGTATACGATCGGTGGCATGACAAAATCTGTTGATGTTACAGCAGAAAATGTAAAATATACACAGAAATTCAGTAAAGAGGAAGTAAGCAGATTTGCAAATAAGGATTTTGCTTTCCTCTTAGGAAACGTCGGAGAAATTTACATTGATAATGTACGCTTTGAAGAAGATGCTCTCATCATGAATGGTAAATTCAATGCGGGAACATCAGGATTTGAGGTTTATGTAGACGGTTCCGCTTCCGCATCATATGTAGTAGACAGTCAGTCGGAAGATAATGCACTTGATCTGGACATTAAAAATACAGGTGATGCAGAGTGGAAGATCCAGGTCAAACAGGGAAGCGTTACTTTGGAAGAAGATCAGTGGTACACCTTATCCTTTGACATCCGTTCCAGCATGGCACGTTCTATCCAGTATGCTATCCAGAGAGACGGCTCTGTACATAAAGATGTAAATGGTATGGAAGACTGGACACCATATGTACAGGAAACGGTTAAGCTGGATGCATCCGCAAAGGATTATACAACGGTAACAAAGACATTCCAGATGATGCAGGGAACAGATACAGGCTGTATTTTCAATATTGCACTCGGTGGAGGCAGCAATACAACACAGCACAGAGTATGTATTGACAATATCTCTCTTGTAAAAACAGAAGCTCCAAAGGAAGAGGAAGAACCGGAAGGAACAAACCTGTTAAAGAACGGTGATTTTTCGAACGGAGAGGAAGGCTGGTCAGGTGAGGTTAGCAGTCCTGCAGAGGGAAAATGGGATTTTACAGAGAACAATGCAACGGTGACAATTACAAACGCAGGAACTGCAGCGTGGAATGTAAACCTGAAACAGAAAAATGTAACCCTGAAAAAAGGTGCTGTATATGAAGTCAAAGCAACGCTCACTTCTGATGTTGACAGAACTGCAGAGTTTGCATGTATGGACAGCAGCAACAAAAACTGGTATGTACAGGATGCGAATCTTATTACTTTAAAGGCAAATGAGCCGACTAAGGTTACTTTTAAGGTCGGTGTCGGTGATGGAAAAACGGATAACGGTGCATATATTGGATTTAACTTAGGTAAGATTTCTGAAGATACACCGGATGCATCTGTTATTACGATCGATGATGTCAGCATGATTAAGATCAGCGGTGATGATTCCGGAGACACTGAAGAACCGGAAGAACCAAGTGTTTCTGGCAATAATATCCTTAGAGATTCAGAATTTGAAAACGGAAACTGGCAGGGTGACTGGGAATTATATTCTACGGATGAAAAAGAAGTGGATATTGCAAACGGTTCCGCAGTCGCAGACCTCAAGAGTGTAGGAGAAAATCCGTGGTCAGCACAGCTGAAACAGGAGAACATTGCATTTGAAGCAGGCGCAAAATATATTTTAAAGATGACTGTAAATGCAGAAGTATCAAGAATCATTAATGTACAGTTCAATACAAGCACAGATGGTTATATTGCAGGTACAGATATTGAACTGGCTGAAGGCGATAATGTAATTAAACAAGAGATTACAGTAGAAGCTGATAAAGAGACTGTCGAAGACGGCGTTTTCAAGATCAACCTTGGAAAAATAAATGATCAGGATACTCCTGCAGGAAAACTGGTGTTTCATAATGTGACTTTAGTGAAAGTAAATAATGAAGAAAACTGAATAAGGCTACTTCCATTTCACTTATACATTACATAAGAAAGCCCTCCGGCGTTTGCCGGAGGGCTTTCTATGCATATCAGAGGATGTTTTATTCCTCTTCCTGTTTTTTTCGCAATGCAGCTTCCACAAATCCTTTAAAAAGCGGATGCGGTCTGTTTGGTCTTGACTTAAATTCGGGATGTGCTTGCGTAGCGATAAAGAACGGATGGGATGGCAGCTCGCACATTTCCACGATACGTCCGTCCGGTGAAAGACCAGAAAGTTTCAGCCCCTTTTCTGTCAGGGCTGCGCGGTAGTCATTGTTGACTTCATAGCGGTGTCTGTGTCTTTCGTGGATCGTTTCCTTACCGTATAAGCGGTAAGCCAGAGAATCCGGATTGAGGACACACGGATAAGAACCAAGTCTTAAGGTACCACCAATATCCTCGACACCGTTCTGGTCAGGCATCAGGGCAATGACCGGATGGGTTGTGGCAGGATTCATTTCAATGCTGTGTGCATCGTGGTATCCGACTACATTTCTTGCAAATTCCACGATCGTAAGCTGCATACCGAGGCAGAGACCGAGAAATGGGATCTTGTTTTCACGGGCAAATTCGATCGAGGTGATCATGCCTTCGATACCGCGGTCACCAAAACCGCCCGGAACAATAATGCCGTCTGCATCACCGAGTGTTTCTTTTACATTGGCAGGTGTTACCAGCTCGGAATCCACCCACTTGATATCTACGGTTGTGTTAATGAAAATACCGCCGTGCTTTAATGCTTCCACAACACTGAGGTAAGCATCATGCAGTTGGATGTATTTGCCGACAAGTGCAATCTTCACTTCGTGCTTCGGACTGCGGAGCTGCGCTACCATATGTTCCCAGTCGGAAAGATCCGGCTCCGGGCAGTCAAGCTTTAAGCAGTCACAAGCAACCTGTGCAAGATGTTCTTTTTCCATGGCAAGCGGTGCTTCGTACAGATATTCCACATCCAGATTCTGCAGTACATGACTGTTCGGTACATTACAGAATAAAGCGATCTTGTCCTTGATCTGCTGGTCGAGCGGATGCTCGCTTCTGCAGACAATAATATCAGGCTGGATACCCATACCCTGCAGCTCCTTGACACTTGCCTGTGTCGGCTTTGTTTTCATTTCCTGGGAAGCGGAGAGCCATGGGATCAGTGTGACATGGATCAAAATGGCATTTTCATGTCCGACTTCGTGCTGGAACTGACGGATGGATTCTAAGAATGGCTGGCTTTCGATATCACCGACCGTACCACCGACCTCGATAATGGCGATCCGTGTTTCCTCATCGGTGAAGTTGCGGTAAAAACGGCTCTTGATCTCATTGGTGATATGCGGAATAACCTGTACGGTACCGCCGCCGTAATCACCGCGGCGTTCCTTCTGCAAAACGCTCCAGTATACCTTTCCGGTCGTGACATTGGAGTTTTTGTCCAGACTTTCATCGATAAAACGCTCATAGTGTCCAAGGTCAAGGTCTGTTTCTACACCATCATCCGTTACAAAAACCTCACCGTGCTGGATCGGATTCATTGTGCCCGGATCGATATTGATATAAGGATCAAATTTCTGCATCGTTACTTTGTAGCCGCGTGCTTTCAAAAGACGGCCGAGGGATGCAGCGGTAATGCCTTTTCCGAGACCGGAAACAACACCGCCTGTTACAAATACGTATTTTACTGCCATTTCTTTTTCCTCCTGTAATAAATAAAAAAGAGCGAAACTACCCCCAAAGGGAGCACCTTCGCTCAAAATGTTACGATATCTACTCGTTGATGGTGCCATATTTCCTGCACACGTCTCATCATAGCATATATTTACCGATGATACAACTTCTGTGATTCATAATTTGGTTCGCAGGTTACATTAATGCCGAGTTTTCTGAGAACATTCATATCTACCTGTGAAAGGATCACGCTGGAATGGAACTCTGTACCGGCGAGATTCTGCAGCTGGTCGATCGCTTCCTTTGCTGTTTCATCCGTTGCTGCGCAGATGGAAAGGGCGATCAGCACTTCGTCTGTATGGAGGCGCGGGTTTTTACTGTGCAGATGTCCTGTTTTCAGATTCTGGATCGGTTCGATGATCGTCGGAGAGATCAGCTGCACATCGTCCGCAATACCGGCAAGTGATTTTAATGCGTTTAACAGCATGGCACTTGTGGCACCTAAAAGCTCACTTGTCTTTCCTGTAATGATGCGGCCGTCTGCAAGTTGGATCGCTGCTGCCGGATCGCCCGTTGTCTCTGCTTTGATCTTGGCTGCGCTGACAACCGGTCTGTCTTCTATGGAAGTGCCGGCCTGCTTCATCAGAAGCTCCAGCTTCAGCTTCTGCTCGTTATCTGCCGTTCCCTGACGGATCTGGCAGAGCGTGTTGTAATATCTGCGGATGATCTCCTGTTTGGAGGCCTCTTTTGTCACTTCATCGTCGATGATGCCATAGCCTGCCATATTGACGCCCATATCTGTCGGGGATTTATACGGACAACTTCCCATGATCTTTTCAAACATGGCTTCCAGAACCGGGAAGATCTCAACGTCACGGTTGTAGTTGATCGTTGTCTCACCATATGCTTCCAGATGGAACGGATCGATCATGTTGACGTCGTTCAGATCTGCTGTTGCTGCTTCGTATGCGAGATTGACAGGGTGCTTTAATGGCAGATTCCAGATCGGGAATGTTTCATATTTGGCATAGCCTGCCTTGATGCCTCTCTTGTATTCGTGATACAGCTGGGAAAGACAGGTTGCCATTTTTCCGCTGCCCGGCCCCGGTGCTGTGATAACAACAAGAGAGCGGCTTGTTTCAATATATTCATTTTTTCCGTAGCCTTCATCACTTACGATATAAGGAATATCGGACGGATATCCGGCGATCGGATAATGCCTGAACACTTTTAAACCGAGCGATTCAAGCTTTTTCTGATAGGCGACTGCACTGGGCTGACCGTTAAAACGAGTCAGGCAGACACTGCCGACATAAAGGCCGTATCCGCGGAATGCGTCGATCAGTCTTAATACGTCCAGATCATAGGTGATACCGAGGTCACCTCTGACCTTGTTTTTTTCAATATCCTCTGCGTTGATAACGATAACGATCTCTGCCTGATCCTTAAGCTGTACGAGCATATTGATCTTGCTGTCCGGCTTGAAGCCCGGCAGAACCCGGGAGGCATGATAATCGTCAAAAAGCTTGCCGCCGAATTCGAGGTAAAGCTTACCGCCGAACGCGGCAATACGTTCCTTGATCTTTTCGGACTGCAGACGAAGATATTTTTCATTATCAAATCCGATTTTTGCCATAAAAACCTGTTTCCCTTCTTATTTGAAATATACCGTTTCTATATACATGCATTGTGCGTTTTATAACACGAACAATACTTTTCTATGATACAAAAAAAGCTTTTCAAAATCAATATGAAAATCAGGTAAAAAATGGGGGATTTTATAAATCTTTCATAACTGGTCACAAGTATTTCACAGAAAGCGTATTGATTTTGGCATTTTTAATCTATATAATGATAGAAGGCTTTTAATAAGCCGGACGAGGAGAACATTATGGATAATCAGAATTACCAGGGACCGCAGAACAATGGTGGGAATGGAAATAATAACGGAAACGGTGGAAATGATCAGAAAGGACCGCAGAAAAGACAGAGCTTTATGCTTCTTCTGGTGGCAGCGCTGATCACACTGCTTTCCATGAGCTTTTTGATGAATTCTGTATCAAACAGCTCCAGCAAGGAAATCACATATGATGAATTTCTGCAAATGGTAGAGGATGGCAAGGTAGACAGTGTCCTCATCAAGAGTGATAAGCTTGTGATCACGCCAAAGCAGGACAAGGCACAGGAAAAGACGGAAAGCAGCAGAAATCCGTTTGCACTTTACGGTGGATATGACAGTCAGCCGGAAGTCAAGTATTATACAGGTCTTGTCAATGATGATTCGCTGCCTGCATTTTTAAATAAGTATGATGTCACTTACAGTAAGGAGATCCCGGACAATTCAAGCTGGATTTTATCGATCCTGCTGACCTATGTCCTGCCGATCGTGATCCTTTGGGTACTGCTCAGCTTCCTGTTCCGCAAGATGTCGGGCGGCGGAATGATGGGCGGTGTCGGCAAATCAAATGCAAAGGTATACGTCCAGAAAGAAACGGGCGTTACATTTAAAGATGTCGCCGGTGAAGATGAAGCCAAGGAATCCCTGCAGGAGGTGGTAGACTTTCTGCACAATCCGGGCAAATATACAAAGATCGGTGCAAAGCTCCCGAAGGGTGCACTTCTGGTAGGCCCTCCCGGAACCGGTAAAACACTGCTGGCTAAGGCAGTTGCGGGAGAAGCACATGTACCGTTCTTCTCACTGGCAGGCTCCGATTTTATCGAGCTGTATGTCGGTGTCGGTGCTTCCCGTGTCAGAGACTTATTTAAGGAAGCAACAAAGAATGCGCCATGCATTATTTTTATCGATGAAATAGATGCGATCGGCCGGAGCCGTGACAGCAAGTACGGCGGCGGTAATGAAGAGCGTGAGCAGACACTGAACCAGCTGCTTTCCGAAATGGACGGTTTCGACAGTTCCAAGGGTATTCTGATCCTGGGTGCAACCAACAGACCGGAAATTCTGGATAAGGCACTGCTCAGACCGGGACGGTTTGACAGACGTATCATTGTAGATAAGCCGGATCTGAAAGGCCGTGTTGATATTTTAAAGGTACATTCCAAGGATGTCAGCATGGATGAATCCGTGGATCTGCAGGAGATCGCGCTCGCAACATCAGGAGCAGTCGGTTCCGATCTGGCCAATATGATCAACGAAGCAGCCATCAATGCAGTTAAGAACGGCCGTAAGGCTGTCTGCCAGAAGGATCTGTTTGACGCAGTCGAGGTTGTACTGGTCGGAAAAGAAAAGAAAGACCGCATCATGAGCAAGGAAGAAAGACGAATCGTATCTTACCACGAAGTAGGACATGCACTGATCGCAGCCCTGCAGAAAAACGCAGAGCCGGTACAGAAGATCACGATCGTTCCGCGTACCATGGGTGTGCTTGGTTATGTGATGCAGGTTCCGGAAGAAGAAAAGTATCTGAATTCCAAAGCAGAGCTGCATGATATGATCGTCGGGCTTCTTGGTGGACGCGCGGCAGAAGAAATCGTATTCGACACCGTTACAACAGGTGCTTCCAATGATATTGAGCGGGCAACCAACATTGCAAGAGCCATGGTAACCCAGTATGGTATGAGCAAGCGTTTCGGTCTGATGGGACTGGCAACGACAGAAAGCCAGTATCTGGATCAAACAACAGCTATGAACTGTTCCGATGTGACGGCTGCGGCTGTGGATGAAGAAGTGATGAAGATCCTGAAAAACTGCTACAAGGAAGCAAAAAATATGCTGACGGAAAACAGAGCAGTTATGGATAAGATCGCTGCACATCTGATCGAGCAGGAGACGATCACCGGTAAGGAATTTATGAAGATCTACCGGAAGGAAAAGGGACTTCCTGAACCGGAAGAGAAGAAAGATAAAAAAGACGATACGGAAAAAACAGGATTTGCCGCAAAGCTAGAGGCAGAAGCTGAAGCCGAAAAGAAAACAGTTGAAAAGCATGTCACAGTGATCAAAGCACCGGATACAGACCCTGCATCAGAGATAAAAAATGATACAGAGCCTGCCCCTGAGGCAGAGAAGGCTGCACCTGAAGCCGGAGACGCAGTGAAAGAGCCGGAACAGAAACAGGAGCGGACAGAAGATACAAATTCCGAATCATAAAAATAGGGACGAAGAGAGAAATCCGCTTTGCGGATTCCTCTCTTGTTTTATAATGTCATGCATCATGCATCGAAGATGCATGATGCAGCTCCGGCTCATCACCGCAGGTGATTAAAATATTGGATAGGACAGAAAACGGAGAAAGGAGACAGATCATGTTTTGTATCGAGGAGGAACTGAAAAAACTTCCCCATTCGCCCGGCGTTTATATCATGCATGATAAGGCAGACACCATTATATATGTAGGAAAAGCGATCGATCTGAACAGACGTGTGCACTCCTATTTCCGGACGAGTACGAAAAAAACGGCAAAGATCCGGAAAATGGTCAGTCTCATCGACCATTTTGAATATATCCTGACCGATTCGGAGCTGGAGGCTCTGGTACTGGAAAATAACCTGATCAAGGAACACCGTCCCAAATACAATACGATGCTGAAGGATGACAAGACGTATCCTTATATTAAGGTAACGCTTGGAGAGGAATATCCGAGGGTTCTTTTTTCACGTCTGATGAAGAAGGACAAGTCCAGATATTTCGGGCCTTTTACAAGTGCGTCCAGCGTCAAGGACACGATCGAACTGATCTGTAAGCTGTACAAGATCCGTACCTGTAACCGCCAGATCCGACAGCCGGAAGAAATTACCGGACAGAATGAGACAAATTCAAATATAGAAAAAAAAGCCGTGCAGGACAGGGCGTGCTTGAATTATCACATGAAGCAGTGTGATGCACCGTGTATGGGTTATATCAGCAAGGAAGAATATGCGCAGAATGTGAAAAAAGCAGTGGATTTCCTGAACGGGGATTATCATGGCGTTTTAAAAGAACTGGAGCAGAAGATGGAAGAAGCCTCCGAGCAGATGGAGTTTGAGGAGGCGATCCGTTACCGGGATCTGCGAAACAGCGTACTGGCTGTGGCGCAGAAGCAGAAGATCACGGACAGCAACGGAGAAGACAAAGATGTGATCGCCCTGGCAAAAGACGAGAAGGATGCGGTTGTACAGGTGTTCTTTGTCAGAGACGGCCGCCTGATCGGGCGCGAGCATTATTACATGATGCATGTGGCAGACCAGACAGAGGAAGAAATCACGGGCAGTTTTGTAAAACAGTTTTATGCGGGAACGCCTTATCTGCCGAAAACGATCATGCTGCAGTGCGAAATATCTGATATGCCGCTTCTTGAAGAATGGCTGAGCGGACGGAAAGGCTCTAAGGTGCGTTTTGTGGTACCGAAGATCGGAACAAAGGAGAAGCTGGTCGAGCTTGCGGCAAGAAATGCCGCGCTTGTCCTTTCGCAGGACAAAGAGCGGATCCGCCGTGAGGAAGAACGGACGACGGGCGCAGTTGCGGAGATCGCGAAGCTGATCGGCCTTACGCAGGTCAACAGGATCGAGGCATTCGATATTTCCAACATCAGCGGCTTTGAATCGGTCGGATCCATGATCGTATTTGAGGGCGGAAAGCCGAGAAGAAGCGATTATCGTAAATTTAAGATCAAAACAGTGGAAGGGCCGAACGATTATGCCAGCATGCATGAGGTGCTGACCAGGCGTTTCACGCACGGACTTACCGAAAAGGCGGAAAATAAGGAAAAAGAAAAGGATGATGTTTACGGCAGTTTTACCAAGTTCCCGGATCTGCTTCTGATGGACGGCGGACGTGGTCAGGTCAATATCGCAAAGGAAGTGCTTGAGGAGCTGCATCTGTCCATTCCGGTCTGTGGTATGGTAAAGGACGATCATCACCGGACCAGGGGATTGTATTACGAAGGGGTGGAACAGCCGATCGATCCGCATTCCGAGGGCTTTAAGCTGATCACAAGAGTGCAGGATGAAGCGCACCGGTTTGCGATCGAATATCACAGATCATTGCGCCGCAAGGCAAATGTCCGATCCGTTTTGGATGAGATCAAGGGTGTCGGTCCTGCCCGTAGAAAAGCGCTCATGCGTCATTTTGACTCTCTTTCCGAGATCAAAAACGCTTCCGTGGAGCAGCTTTTGGAGATCCCGGAGATCAACGAATCCTGCGCGCAGGAGATTTATGGATTTTTTCATAATATTTCCAAAGAATCTTGACAGGTAAATATTTAAAGCATACTATAAACGCAGCGTATCAATATTTCGAGCTGAAATGCCGGTGCGTCTGCGTTATTTATTTTCATATCATGAATGCTTGAAAACATAGTACATTCTACGATTCTAAAGGTTTTCAATCACTATTTTCCCATTTTATTTATGTCACAATATCCTGTTGACCAGTATGGCAAAATGTAAGGCTATGGAGGATACATCTATGAGCGATGAGATCGCGATCATATCGACAGAACAAATGAAAAGTCTTATCTATGAGATAAGAGGTCAAAAAGTAATGCTTGATAAGGATCTTGCCAAAATCTATGGTTATGAAACAAAGAACTTTAACAGGCAGGTAAAGAATAACATTGAAAAATTTCCGGATGATTTTATGTTTCAGCTGACATATGATGAGGCTTTAAGGTGCAATTTTTTCACCTTAAACAAAAACGGCAATATGCGGGGGCAACATATCAAGTATTTACCATATGCGTTTACCGAACAGGGAATCTATATGTTGATGACAGTATTAAAAGGAGAACTCGCAACGCAGCAAAGCCTGGCACTGATCAGGATATTTAAAAGCATGAAGGATTATGTGTCATCTGGTTCGCTGGTCAGTGCGGAAGATTTTTTGAAATTGTCGATCCAGACAAACGAGAACAGATCGGCGATCGCAAGGCTGGAGACGGAAGTTTTGAAAAAATCCGACCTGCCAATGATCTTTAAGGCGTTTTCGGATGAAAATGCAAACGAATATCTGTTTATGAACGGTGAGCTCTGTGAGGCGGCTGCTACATATCAGAAAATCTACAGTAAGGCTAAGAAGAGCATTTATATCATTGATGATTATATTTCGCTTCACACACTGCTGCTTTTCAGGCATATTGGTGCAGGTATTGATATTGTAATATATTCGGATAATAAACAAGGGCATTTGAGCTTGAAGGAATATAATCAATTCATAACAGAATATCCACATATTCATCTCCGTTTTGTTCAAAACAATCATATTTTTCATGACCGATACATTATCCTGGATCACAGCACAAAAACAGAAAAGATTTTTCATTGTGGTGCATCCTCTAAAGATGCGGGCAGGAAAATAACAACGATCACAGAGTCAAAGGATAAAAAGATATATCATGATATGATTGAGGCACTGCAGCGGCACCAGCCTCTTATATTGGTATAACAGGATGATCCGCAAAAAGTCCCGTATACAGTGGGCTTTTTACATTGCAGACCTATTTTATTTATGTTACACTAGTAAAGATGTAGCGTTATATTGGGAAACGCGATATTTGTACGGAAAAGTGCATAAATATAATAGTGAGATAAGGAGCGGGGTTATGGCAAGTGTAAGTTTAAGCAGAATTATTGAAAAATTTAAGCTGGAGAATCTGACACCTGAGATCGAAACAAAGGGGATTAAGATTACTCAGCCGGATATCAACAGACCGGCGCTGCAGCTTGCAGGTTATTTTGAGCATTACGAGGCAACACGTCTGCAGATCATCGGATTTGTGGAATATACCTATATGAACAGCCTGACGGAAGAGCGGAAGGAAGAAATTTTTGAAAAACTGTTATCCAATCCGATCCCGGTTATCGTGTTCTGCAGAGAACTGCAGCCGGATCCGCTGTTTCTGAAAAAAGCGGTTGAACACAAGATCCCGCTGTTAATGACAAAGAAAGCAACCTCTGCTTTTACGGCAGAAGTGATCCGCTGGCTGAATGTAAAGCTGGCACCGTGTATTTCCGTACACGGCGTACTGGTGGATGTCTACGGTGAAGGCGTTCTCATCACAGGTGAGAGCGGAATCGGTAAATCAGAGGCGGCACTGGAGCTGATCAAGCGTGGACATCGTCTTGTTACGGATGACGTGGTAGAGCTCCGCAAGGTAAGTGATGATACACTGATTGGATCCGCTCCGGATATTACAAAGCATTTCATCGAGCTGCGCGGTATCGGTATTATCGATGTCAAGACACTGTTCGGTGTTTCCAGCGTAAAGGATACGGGAAATATCGATCTGGTCATCCGTCTGGAAGACTGGAGCAAGGATAAAGAATATGACCGTCTTGGTCTGGAAGAGGAATATGTGGATTATCTCGGCAATAAGATCGCAAGCCATACCATTCCGATCCGTCCGGGACGTAATCTGGCACTGATCTGCGAGTCTGCAGCAGTCAACCACAGACAGAAAAAGATGGGCTATAATGCAGCACAGGAGCTTTATAAGCGTGTACAGGAATCGCTTTCAAAGCGCCGTGATGAAGATGAAGAATAGGAAAGTGTAAAAATAAAAGGAGTATACAGAAGAATGAAAAAATATTGTTTTGGAGTAGATGTCGGCGGTACAACGATCAAAATGGGATTCTTTGATACAGAGGGCAATGTCCTTGATAAATGGGAGATCCCGACACGTACGGAAAACGGCGGAGAAAATGTTCTGCCGGATATTGCAAAGGCAGTTAAAGATAAGCTGGCTGAGAAACAGATCGATAAAGAAGAAGTTTCGGGAATCGGTGTTGGTGTACCGGGCCCGGTAGACAGCAAGGGTGTCGTATATAAATGTGTCAACCTCGGCTGGGGTATTTTCAATGTAAATGAAAAACTGGAAGACCTGACAGGCATTTCCGTAAAAGCCGGAAATGATGCCAATGTAGCAGCGCTCGGAGAAATGTGGAAGGGTGGCGGCCAGGGCTTTCATACACTGGTTGTTGTCACACTCGGTACCGGCGTTGGCGGTGGTATCATCTTAGACGGCCAGATGCTGACAGGTGCAAAAGGTGCAGGCGGTGAGATCGGTCATATCCATATGAATGACGCGGAGCCGGATGAATGTGGCTGTGGCAATCATGGCTGCTTAGAGCAGTACGCATCCGCAACAGGTGTGGTACGTCTGGCAAAGCGTGCGCTTGCAAAAGCAACGGAAAAGACTGTTTTAAACGCAGATACCGTAACAGCAAAGGATGTCTGGGACGCAGTAAAAGAAGGCGATCCTGTTGCACTGCAGGTAGCAGAGCAGTTTGGTAAATATCTTGGTGAAGGACTTGCGATCGTAGCAGATGTTATCAATCCGGAAGCATTCGTTATCGGTGGCGGCGTATCCAAAGCAGGAGAGGTACTCCTTTCCTATATCGAGAAAAACTATACAAAGACCGTATTCCATGCAAGCAGAGACGTGAAGTTCACACTTGCAACACTCGGCAATGATGCAGGTATCTATGGCGCAGCGAAGTTAGTATTATAAATATAATGATGTCAGGGTCAAAAGGTCTAACCCCACATGAGCTTGCTCATAGGTGGGCGAAAGACCTTGGGACCCGCCCCGATATGAGCATAAAAGTGGAGCGTATGCTACACGATATGCGAATATTGGGTAGGATTGTGGGAGTGCAAAGCACGGAACAATCCGTATGACATCTTTCGACAATCATATAATTTAGTAGGTGAATAATTTGAATCAGGCTTTACTGGAGTTTATCAGGGAAACGGTAACCCCGGAAAATATGAAGCTGCAGGAGCCCATGGCAGCCCATACAACATTTCGTACGGGCGGTGAGGCAGCAGTGTTTGTGGAAGTGCCCGGAAAGCAGCAGCTTACGCAGCTTGTACAGTATATGGCAAAAATCTCACAGGAGTTTTTTGTACTTGGAAAAGGCAGCAATCTGCTTGTAGGAGATAAAGGGTATCCGGGGATTGTGCTGAACCTTGGAAAACGATTTGCCCGGATCGAGGTAGAGGGCAATATCATCCGTGCGGAGGCGGGGGCTTCGCTGCCACAGGTAGCAGTTACGGCCATGCAGCACGGACTCAGCGGTCTGGAATTTGCAGCAGGCATTCCGGGCAGTATCGGCGGTGCGATCGTTATGAATGCGGGCGCATATGACGGAGAAATGAAGCAGGTAACGAAATGTGTTACCGTTTTGAATCAGATGGGAGAAGAAATGGTTCTGGACTGCGATACGATGGAATTCGGATACCGCACCAGTATCATCAAAAACCGCCCGTTTGTTGTAGAAGAAGTGGAATTGCAGCTTACAAAAGGTGATCCTGCCGAGATCAAGGCAAAAATGGATGAGTTTAACGGCCGCAGAAAAGAAAAACAGCCGCTGGAATATCCGAGCGCAGGAAGCACCTTTAAAAGACCGGAAGGCTATTTTGCCGGAAAACTGATCATGGATGCGGGTCTGCGAGGATTCCGGATCGGTGGTGCACAGGTATCGGAAAAACATTGTGGCTTCGTGATCAATGTCGGAAATGCATCTTCCGCAGATGTCAGGGAAGTAATTGATGAAGTGAGAGAACGTGTGAAACAGCAGTTTGGCGTTACATTAGAGCCTGAAGTTGTATTTTTAGGAGAATTTTAACTGCTGTAAGGAGGTAATATGCGGCTTGTAATCGTAACGGGTATGAGCGGAAGCGGAAAGCAGACAGCGATGAAGCTTTTGGAAGACGCCGGATACTACTGCGTGGATAATCTGCCGGTACCGCTTGTACCAACGTTTGCAGAGTTGATCGTACAGCCGGGCAGTGAGATCGAAAAGGCTGCGGTCGGACTTGATATCCGATCCGATCAGGCATTCGGGGATATCATGAAGGCATTGTCCCAGCTGACAGAGCGAGGTATCGCATATGAAGTTCTGTTCATGGATGCAGATGATTCCACCCTTTTAAAACGCTATAAAGAGAGCCGCCGGATGCATCCGATCGATGGAAACGGTGCGATCGAAGAAAGCATTTTAAAGGAACGCAGTATATTAAAGGAAATACGGGACAAGGCAGATTATGTGATCGACACCTCTTCCCTTCTGACAAGAGAACTGAAGGAAGAACTGGATCGCATATTTGTCCGGAATGAGGCATATAATAGCCTCATGATCACGATCATGTCCTTCGGTTTTAAGAATGGGATCCCGCTGGATGCAGATCTGGTGTTTGATGTCCGTTTTTTACCGAATCCATTCTATATTGATGAACTAAAGAAGAAAACAGGAAACGATAAAGAAGTATATGACTATGTCATGTCTTTTGCGGAGGCAGGTCTTTTCTTGGATAAGCTCACGGATATGCTTGCATTTCTGATTCCGAATTATGTGAAAGAGGGGAAATACCGTCTGGTGATCGGGATTGGCTGTACAGGCGGCAGGCATCGGAGCGTGACTCTTGCAAATGCGTTGTATAAACGCATGAAGGATCATGGAAATTACGGGCTTACACTTGTGCATAAAGACGTTGACAGATTGAAATGATAAAGAGGTGCGGTATGTCATTTTCCGGACAGATCAAGGAAGAACTGGCACAGGTTATCAGTTCTCCAAGACATTGTCAGCTGGCGGAGCTGGCAGCACTGGTACAGTTTTGCGGGCATATAGAAGAGGATGGGTCACTGCTCGTGCAGTCGGAAAATCCGCTTGTGATCAGAAAATGCTTTACATTACTGAAAAAAACATTTAAGATAGAAGCTGTTGCGAAAAGTCAGATGCAGACACAAAATTACAGGCTTTTCGTGACAGGAGAGGATGCGTTCAGGGTATTGGAGGCATTGAAGATCTGCGATACGGCAGGGCATTTGATGATGAGACATTTGACAGATCCTGTTCTGATCAAAAACAGCTGCTGCAAAAGAGCTTATCTGCGAGGCTGCTATATGGCAGTGGGATCCATGAGCGATCCGTACAAGTCCTATCATCTGGAACTCGTCTGCGGCTTACAGGCGCAGGCAGAGCAGCTTTTAAAAATATTGCATGATTTTTCATTAGATGCTAAAATGATAATTCGTAAGAAATATCATGTAGTATACATGAAGGAAGGAGAAAATATTGCGGATTTTCTAAATATCACGGAAGCGCACAAAGCATTGATGGAATTTGAGAATACGCGTATTTATAAAGGTATGCGCAACATGGTGAACCGTAAGGTGAACTGTGAGGCCGCCAACATCACAAAGACGGTGAATGCTGCGACAAGGCAGGTAGAAGATATCAGACTGATCCGGGAAAAAATGGGGCTGGAAGGTCTGCCGGAGCCGCTGCGTCAGATGGCATATGTCCGCCTTGAAAATCCACAGGCGTCTTTGGGGGAGCTTGGAAAGCTGCTGGATCCACCGGTGGGCAAATCGGGAGTAAATCACAGATTGAGAAAATTGGGGGAGCTTGCAAAGGAACTGAAAGTTAAGTAGGAGGAATCTCAAAATGATTGAAAGAACAATGAAGATCGAGCTTGAAAACGGGCTTGAGGCAAGACCTGTTGCAGTGCTTGTACAGAAGGCAAGCATGCATGACAGCACTATTTACATTCATGCAGAAGGTAAAAAAGTCAATGCAAAAAGTATTATGGGAATGATGAGTCTGGGGCTCGACATGGGCGAAGAGGTTACAGTCGTTGCAGATGGCACAGATGAGCAGGATGCAGTCGACAGCATTGAAAAGTATCTGAGTGGACAGGAATAATCTTTCAGACATTGCAGGCAAGGGACACGGATACGTGTCCCTTTTGTGTAATAGGAACTTTGTTCCTATTACACAAAAACGCTCCGCGGGGATGCGCACTGCGGCGTACAATGTAGATGTCGCTAGCGACCGCCGCAGGCGCAAGAATGTGCCAGGGCACATTCTTTGTTCTAGCGAGGTAAGGAAATCAAGCATTGTCACATATTTGCGCAGCAAATGTGCGACTAAATAACCTGCGCAGCAGGTTATAGAATATTTCAACCGAGGTACAATGTCATGCATCAAAGATGCATGATGTAGCCCCAGCCCATCACCGCAGTTGATTATGCATGGGCTGGGGTTCACGGAGAGAAAAACAGAAGCAGCATAGCTGCGCCGCTACGAAGTAGCGGATTTTTCGAGTAAAAACACACTTTGTAACTGATTTTGATGCCAGGGCACATTACAAAGGAGACAGTATATGGACAAGAAAATGCTTTTTATTTATAATCCACACGCTGGAAAAGCTGCGATCCGCAGCAATTTACTGGATATCATTGATATTTTTGCAAAAGCAGAATACGAGGTGACAGCATATCCGACCCGGCAAAGAGGTGATGCAGTCCGTGCCACACTTGAAAAAGCCGGGAAATATGATCTTGTTGTATGCAGCGGCGGAGACGGAACGCTGGATGAAGTGGTGGAAGGCATGATGAAGCGGACTGACCGCGTCCCTATCGGTTATGTACCGGCGGGAACGACAAACGACTTTGCACGCAGCCTGCATATTCCGAGCAATATGATCCGGGCGGCGGAAATGATCGTGCAGGAAAAGGAATACGCCTGTGACATCGGTTCGTTTAATGAGGACAGCTTTGTATATATTGCAGCGTTTGGTCTCTTTACAGATGTTTCTTATGAAACAGACCAACAGGTGAAAAACGTGCTGGGACATCTGGCCTATGTGCTGGAGGGAGCAAGAAGACTGAATAAGTATCCGTCTTACCATCTGAAGGTGACGAGTAACGGAACGACGATCGAGGAGGATTTCATGTATGGCATGGTCACAAACTCCGTTTCGGTCGGCGGTTTTAAAAACATTACCGGAAAACACATCCATCTGGATGATGGGGTGTTTGAGGTGACGCTGATCAAAAAACCGAAAAATGTCGTGGAACTGAATCAGATCATGGCAGCTCTCATCGGCAGAAATATTGACAGCGACTGTATGTATTGCTTTAAAACATCCGGGATCATCTTTGAAAGTGAAGAGGAGATTGCATGGACGAGAGACGGCGAGTATGGCGGAAGCCATAAAAAGGTCGTTATCACAAATGAAAAGCAGGCACTTCGTATTCTTGTACCATCATAAGTGTAAAAGTTTACACTAAATTATAAAAATGTATTCCCTTTAAAAAAAAGATGGGGTATAATAAGGGCGAAAGCGCAGAGAAAAGAATTTCAATGCGTAATAAAGAATAAATGGAGGTAATTTAAAATGGCATTAGTTTCAGCAACAGAAATGCTTCAGAAAGCAAAAGCTGGTCACTACGCTGTTGGTCAGTTCAACATCAACAACTTAGAGTGGACAAAAGCAATCTTATTAACAGCTCAGGAGTGCAACTCACCTGTAATCCTTGGTGTATCTGAGGGCGCTGGTAAGTACATGGGCGGATATGATGTAATTATGGGTATGGTAAACGGAATGATCAAAGATCAGAACATCACAGTTCCTGTAGCTGTACATCTTGATCATGGTTCATATGATCACTGCTTAAAGTGCATCAGAGCAGGCTTCCCAAGCATCATGTTTGATGGTTCTCATTACTCAATCGAAGAGAACATCGAAAAGACAAAGATCTTAGTAAACGCAGCTCATGTAAACGGCGTATCTATCGAAGCAGAAGTTGGTTCTATCGGTGGTGAAGAAGACGGCGTTATCGGAATGGGCGAATGTGCAGATCCAGCACAGTGCAAGCAGGTAGCTGACCTTGGTGTTGACTTCCTTGCAGCAGGTATCGGTAACATCCATGGTAAATATCCTGCAAACTGGAAAGGACTTCAGTTCGACGTTCTGGATGCTATCCAGCAGAAGACAGGAGACCTTCCATTAGTACTTCACGGTGGTACAGGTATTCCGGATGACATGATCAAGAAAGCAATCTCTTTAGGAGTAGCTAAGATCAACGTTAACACAGAGTGCCAGTTAGTATTCGCTGATGCTACACGTAAGTATGTAGAAGCTGGTAAGGATCTTGAAGGTAAGGGATTTGACCCTCGTAAACTTCTTGCTCCTGGTTTTGATGCTATCAAAGCTAAAGTAAAAGAAAAAATGGAATTATTCGGATCAGTTGGACAGGCTTAATTGTTCTTTCCGGGCGATTTGGAATAAAGAGGAAATTTTTAAGAGGCAGCTATTGGCTGCCTCTTTTTTGCACGATGGGAAATATCTGTTATTCATTTTATGATGAAAATTATCCATAAAAAGGGAGGATGCCAGGTAGAGGGGCTACCTGGCACTGATTATGAAAAAGTTTTTATTTATTTCAAACATACGTTGTATCCGTTGTTTATGATATTAGTATATGTGGGAGAAATGGATAAACAATGTTATGTAAATGAAAATTCCTTAAATGAAAAATGAACAATTTGTAAACGTACAAATTGTTCATCTTTACTAAAAAATATTACATTTTTTCCGGTTCCGGATAATCAACACCAAAACAGTCCACTGTCATGGATTTGATCTTCTGTTCTTCTAACGGTCTGTCGTTGTAATCGGTCGGTGTTTCGGCAATTTTGTTCACAACTGCCATGCTGTCGCCTGTGACTTTACCAAACGCTGCATAAGAGCCGTCAAGATGCGGGCTTGTTTTGTGCATGATAAAGAACTGGCTGCCTGCGGAGTTTGGCATCATGGATCTTGCCATGGAAAGAACACCATCCGTATGCTTTAAATCATTCTGAAAACCGTTTGCGGCGAATTCACCCTTAATGCTGTAGCTGGGGCCTCCCATACCTGTTCCGTCCGGACAACCGCCCTGGATCATAAAGCCCCTGATCACACGGTGAAAGATCAGACCGTCATAAAAACCTTTTTTGATCAGGCTGATAAAATTGTTGACAGAGACCGGTGCCACATCCGGATATAACTCCGCTGTGATCACATCTCCGTTTTCCATTGTAATCGTAACAACTGGATTCTGTGCCATAATATTTGTTCCTTTCCTTTCGATGTATAAATTGATGCCAGGGTCAAAAGCCCGGGCTTTGATGCCTGCGGATTGTTCCGTGCTCTGCACTCCCACAATCCTGCCCAATATTCGCATATCGTGGGATTAACATCCCACTTTTATGCTCATATCGGGGCGGGTCCCAAGGTCTTTCAACCACTTATGAGCAAGCTCATGTGGTTTTAGACCTTTTGACCCTGGCATCAAAATATTATACCATAAAATATTTCCCCCATAAACATTTACAAACAAAAATAAGCGTGTTACCATCTTTATAAAACAGTTGGGAGGTACATTATGGCAGAGATAAAATGGAAAGACAGAAAACGTATCATTTTCGGTCTTCCCTGGACATTTACAAAATACAGTTTAACGGAAGACAGACTTTTTATCAGCACAGGCTTACTCAGTACAAAAGAGGATGAAGTCCGTCTGTACCGGATCATGGATCTTTCTCTGGAGCGTAAGCTCTGGCAGCGGTTATTCGGTCTTGGCACGATCAAGTGCTGTTCTGCCGATAAAACGTTGGGCGATTTCGAGATCAAAAATATTAAGGATTCCAAAAATGTCAAGGAAATGATTTCTGAACTGGTGGAGGAAGAACGTTCCAGAAAAAGAGTCAGCAGTCGCGAATATATCAGTCATGATATGGATGATGACGATGATGACGATGATGTGGATTCAGACCAGTAAATTAGGTTACAGAGGCGAAACAGGCTGCCAGACAGGCAGCCTGTTTTACTATTTCCGTATAGAATAAATCAGCACATCCTCTGCATTTGTTAGGTCTTTAAAAATCGAAAGACTCTAATTTATTGTAAATTTATTTACAATATCAGAAAGTCGTTTTGCAATTGTTTGATTCTGTGTTACCTGATGCTGAATTGTATCAGAAACATCAGAGAGTTTTTCGCTTTTTTCTACAATACTATCGATTGCATTCTGATTTTGTGCTGTAATATCATGAATTTCTTCCATATGATCGTTAATCTGGGATGTAGAAGTAATCATTGTTTCAATGGATTTTGTAATTTCTTCCATTAAGTTTTGGATATTTTCTGCTATTGCACTGTTGTTATCAGACTGTTTTGCATAACTTTCAAACTGTCCTACAACACTGTTTTGCATATAATCTATAATCTTACAAAAACAATTGTTTACCACCTCAATACTATTGTTTGCTTCATTGCATATCGTTTGAATATTTGTTGCGGTCATTTTTGAAGTATCTGCCAATGTACCGATCTCCCCTGCTACAACCGCAAAGCCTTTTCCGGCTTCTCCTGCTCTTGCTGCTTCAATCGAAGCATTCAGGGAAAGAAGATTCGTTTTATTGGCGATGCTTAGGATTTCAGTTGCTAATTGATTAATTTTAGATAATTCACTCAAACTATCAATGGCATGTTCTACGGATAATCTGGTGCTGTCAAGTTCTTGTTTTCCATTTTCATATGCCTGCTGTGCATTATTACACATATCGTCCGCATCCAGTTTTACCTTTTTGCTCATCTGCAATGTTTCTGTAATTTGCAAATCGATGGCTTCTACAATATCATTAATATGTTTTACCTCTTTATATACATTATCTACAGTTTTATTGGTATTTTCTAGTGATTCCGATAATTGTTGTGTAGCAGCAGTTTGGTCTGTTGTGCTATCTACCATTTCAATTGCAGAATCATGAAGATTGTGAGCATTTTCTTCTAAAGTGCCACAACACTCCATCAAAGTCTGTACCATACCTCTTAATGATGTAATTAAATTACCTATAGCTTTTGAAATATTTCCAAGTTCGTCCTTATGTATCTCATGCTGTTTAATATCATCGTTAGATGTTAAATCAAACTGTTGTAACTTTATTATACCATTTTCAATAGACATCATAGGGCACATCATTCTGGTGATAATTACAGCGGATACTATACCAAGAATCAGTAATATGATTGCACACATAATCAACAACTGATTTCTTACAGAAACAACAGCCGCAAATAATTCATCTTCATCAGCATTAATCATAAACAGCCATCCACGGTCTGCCATATAATAATAAGAGTCAATATAGTCTTTTCCATTCTCTTTGTGCTCTACATAACCACCGGCACTATTCGCAGTATCCTTATATTTCTCACATAACTGCAGCAGATACTCTTCCTCTGTTTCTGTGGCAACCTTTTCCGCCTGATTATGGAAAATATATTTATGATCCTTTACATTAATCATGCTGTAAGTCGCATGCTCCATTCCATTCATTCCAAGGCTGTCCAGCTTATTCACAAGCCCCTCAGTATAAATTCCACCCCCAACAAGTCCTGCAGGATTCCCACTTTCATCATAGATCGCCCGATACATGGAGACAATCTGATCGCCGCTTGCCGGTGATATAATGATTCCTGTATTATATACCCCATCCGTAGCAATCAGTATATCCTGTAATGCTTTTAACGAATCCCCTTCTCTTGTAGTAATACCAACCACCCCGGCATTGGTATGGGCAAGTACATGGGTATTCCATTCACTTACATACAATCCCTCCAGATTATTTATATCCGCAGAAAAGGATTCCGTATATTTCTGTGCCGCATCAATTGCTGATTTATTTTCCGGATTTTTGAGGACATTCAAAATTTCTCCTGCCTTACTGTATGCTGACAGAATCACCTCGGATTCCTGTACATAATTATCCACAATCTGGCTTCTCTCCTGTACGATTGTCTGCAGATTGTTGATTGCAGTATTTTTGCTATTTTTAGTAGTTTCCATTATTACCATCACTGATAAACAGGTCATAACTATCATCTGCATTATCAAAATAGCTACGATTATTTTTTTTGCAAAAATATTTTTCTTCTTCATAAAGTACTCCTAACTTATCTTAATCTTATACCATCTATCTCAATATCTGAAGTAGCAGACAACGGAACCAGCAAATAAGTCACACCGTCAATTTCCCTCTTCTAGCTTTCATTGGCTTTTCATCCATGTCGGCTTTCCTTTTCCAACTGGAGTTGCTTTTCCTTATCCTTTTGAGAGGAATACAGCCTGTCTGCATCATATTCGTAACCTTTATTTTTATTCGATCCCATATAAGTTTTACCTTAATGATATATTTATAGTGGCTCAATTGTCAATACAAAAATCTAAGATTTTTATATTGAACTGATATGGTTGATAAGTTACAGGGAACACTGGGAAAGTAGAGGAACTCTCCCCCTGTTCCATTTATGCTAAGCTACATATGGCAACAGCATTGCCGGATAGTAGCATTCAGCCGTCTGATAGTCAAGTGCAGAATGACGCCGTTCAAAGTTGTAAGTGTGGATATACTGTCCGATGGCAGTTCTGGCGTCTTTGATGTTATTGTATTGTGTCAGGTAGGCTTCTTCATACTTGAAGCTGCGAAACCAGCGCTCAATCATAATGTTGTCTGCCCAGCGGCTGTGCCAATCAATAATGGCTGTCAGATATAAAAAGCCACGCCTGATCGGAATATATGTAATGTCTATAGGCCATGCCTGGTTTGGTTTGTCTATGAGGGCATTACGAAGCAGATATGGACATACCTTGGCTTGCTGCATACGCTTGGAAAGGTCCATCTTTGGACTAAACTTACTCTCGTAGTCAGATCCACAAACTTCTTCAGATTTTTTTTGAGCCAGTCAACCTGCATGGTTAACTGACCAACCTTTTTGGCATACTCCGCTTTTTCCTTGCGTTCTTCGGCAAGCTTTTCTTTGATGTTATCCTCACGTTTGTCATCAAATATAGCAGAAGCGTTGTCGAGAAATTCTTTTTTCCAGTTGCGGAGCAGATTCGGCTGGATATTATTTTCAACAGCAAGAGTATTGAGATCTTTCTCACCCTTAAGTAGTTCGATTACAAGGTCTGATTTGAATTTGGCACTGAAATTTCTTCTTTGTCTGGACATGTTTATGAATCCTTTCTTTGTTACTGATTTTAGTATATCAGATTCATTAAAAACTGTCCGAAAAAGTGTCTTAATTTATGAGACCATTATAATAGAAAGCATATCCAACATAGTTGACAGTGTCATACCATCTTATAAATCCGATTTCCCCTTCTTCTGAAGTAACGCGATGCTCTCGCAATGCACTGTCCCGGGGAACATATCAACCGCCACAGCCTTCTCCATCTTATAACCGCTTGCCTCAAATACGGCAAGATCTCTTGCCAGACTTGTTGGCTTGCAGGAAATGTAGACAATGCGGTCTACGCCGTAATCGATGATCTTCGTCAGTGCCTTGGGATGAATACCGTCACGCGGTGGATCTAAAATGATAAGATCTGGCTTTTCTTCGATCGTGTCTAAGACCTTCAAGACATCCCCTGCAATAAACTCGCAGTTATGTAAACCATTTAATTCTGCATTCTTCTTTGCAGCTTCTACCGCTTCTTCAATGATCTCCACCCCGATCACCTTTTTGGCAACCGGTGCCATCAACTGTGCGATCGTTCCGGTACCGGAGTAAAGATCAAATACGATCTTGTCCTTTTCCCCGTTTTCGTTCAGAGAACCGATATAGGAACGCGCTGTCTCATACAGAACCTCTGCGCCCAGCGAGTTTGTCTGAAAGAAAGAAAACTCCGTGATCTTAAAACGCAGTCCCAGTAATTCCTCGTAAAAATAATCCTGTCCGTATAAGATCTCTGTCTTATCATTCTTAACTACATCTGCAACACTGTCATTATACGTGTGCAGAACACCTACCAGTTTTCCTGTTAAGTCAAGTTTACATAATTCATTTACAAGTGGCTGCAGATCATAGGTGCCCAGTGTTGTTGTGACAAGTGCAACCATCAACTCTCCTGTTTTCACAGCACGTCTGACAAGCAGGTGACGCAGATATCCGGTCTGTCTCATACGATGATAAAACGGAATATCATTCTCCTGCCCCCAGGTAAGCACTGCGGAAAGTACTTTTCTGAAATCAGGATCTACGATCTGGCACTGGTCTACCGTCACAATATCATAAAAGCTGCCACGCTTATGCATACCAAGGCTGAGCGGACCGTCCTTATAAGCATCTCCAAAAGAAAACTCCATCTTATTCCGGTAGCCATACCGGATCGGACTTGGTTTAATGCCTTCAAATACATAATCCGGCTTCTGATTCTGACTTATGTAAACTTCGTCAAGGATCTGTTTCACCTGATTTTCTTTGATGGAAAGCTGTGCTTCATATGGCAGGTTCTGATAATTACAACCACCGCAGATTCCAAAATGCGGACATGGAGAAGCTATCTCGTCCGGTGCTTTTTCCAGAATTTCCAGCACATTTGCTTCTGCTCTTCCCTTTTTCTTTTTTGTGATGCGGCAGCTCACCTTCTGCCCCGGTATTGTATTTTTTACAATGACCTTGGTATCCTCTACACTCATAATACCTTTATTCGGAAATTGAATGCGCTCAATCACGCCCTCTACGATCTCACCCTTTTTCATACTACTCCTTTTCGCTGTCGCTTGATTTTGTTACCTCACTACAAAACGGGATTCCATCGGAATGGAATCCCGTTCAATGCGTTCTGTTCTGTTTCGATTTATTCCTCTGTCTCGTCTGCCTTTGCATCTACTTTTTCAGTATCTTCTTCATCAAAGAAATCATCATCAAAGTCATCATCGAAATCATCTTCGAAGTCTTCCAGATAATCCGGTGTGAAATACAGATATACTGCATATGCGATGCCTGCTACTGCTGCAATAGCTCCAATGATCGCAAGAGCCCAGAGAATTGCTCTTGGAAATTTCTTTTCCTCTTCTTCCTTCTTCAGGAAGTCATTTGCCTTGATCATTGCTGCAATGTCTTCTACCTTTAATTTGTTCATGTTAATTCCGCCTTTCTTATATTTGATTTGTAACGGCTCAGCACCATACAGATTTGTGATCAGCCGGTCTTTTATCAGCTGCCTTTACATCGTTTAATTGTAGATAGTATACCACATTTTCCGCTTCATTACTACCAGTATTTTCTGCATAGCCCGGTAAAAAAAACAAAAACATAAATTCCGCAATCAGATCTTCTGCAGCTTTGCGAAAGCCGCATACATAACCTTCTGCCCATACGCATTGAAATTGACGGTAACCTTGGTATCCTTCGGTCCCGGCTCCATTTTCAGCACAACACCTTCTCCGAATTTCATATGGCGCACCTTATCCCCGACCGTATACTGTACAGAAGCATACGCGGGCTTTGCCTGCGTCTGTGCAATAAACGGCTTGACCTTTTCCGGTGTTACCGCAGGCTTACGAAGGCTTGCGGATCTTGCGATCGTCTGGCTGCCCGGTGTCACGTAGACCGGCTTTACAGTTGCTTTCGGCTTACTACTGCTTCCATGCTCTGCAGGTTTTTTTATGCCACTTGCGGAAAATGTATTGGCACTGAATGTCTTTCCAAATTCCTGCCGTCCCTGCCCAAAGGAAAGCGATCCCGAACTGTACGGCTTCTGCTTAAACAGGCTCTTCTCGTAGGAGTCATCCTCATAATCGCTGAAGCTTCTCTTATAAACAGGCAGTTTATTGTCTAAAAGCTCTTCCGGGATCTCCTTGATGAAACGGCTGATCGGATTATACTGTGTTTCGCCGCGCACCATACGCTGCTTCGCTGCTGTGATCGTCAGATCCTTTTTGGCTCTTGTGATACCTACATATGCCAGCCTGCGCTCTTCCTCCAGCTCGGAGCTGTCGTCCGCTGTGATGGTCATATAGCTTGGGAAGATGCCATCCTCCATACCTGCCAGATAAACATGGGAAAATTCCAGTCCCTTTGCACTGTGCAGCGTCATCAGAAGCACTCTGTCCTGCTCCTCATCCACGTTATCAATATCCGCAACAAGTGCGACTTCTTCCAGGAAACCGGAAAGTGTCGCTTCCTCATGCTCCGACTCATAGGCAACAACCTTGGAAAGAAGTTCGTCCACGTTTTCCATACGGCTTTCCGCTTCTTCCTGCTCTCCCTCTGCCTGCAGCAGATCCATATAGCCCGTTGTATCGATGATATCCTGCAAAAGCTCTTCCAGCCCGTAAACAGTCAGACGGCTTCTGAATACCTGTATCATATTGACAAACGGTGTGATCTTGGCTGCGCTTTTGCCGAGTGACGGGATCTGTTCCGCCTGCCGCAGTGCATCATAAAAACTCAGATTATTTTCGTCTGCATAATTCTGTACCTTTGCGATCGTTGTCGCACCGATCCCACGCTTCGGGATATTGATGATACGTTTTACCGCCACATCATCGCGTCCGTTATCGATCGTCTTTAAATACGCCAGCAGATCCTTGATCTCCTTCCGGGCGTAGAAATTTACGCCGCCCACGATCGTATAAGGAATACCGGATCGTACAAACTGCTCCTCCAGCATACGGGACTGGGCATTTGTCCGGTAAAGCACCGCGCAGTCCTGAAACGCTGCCTCTCCTGTCCGCTGCTTTTTCTTAATATCGGAAGCAATAAATTCCGCTTCTTCGTAAGCCATGTCAAACTGACGGAAATGGATCCGGTTTCCCGCTCCCTGATCCGTCCACAGTGCTTTGTCCTTCCGCCCTACGTTATTGCGGATCACGGCATTTGCCGCATCCAGAATATTCTGGCTGGATCTGTAGTTCTGCTCCAGTTTGATCACATGCGCATCCGGGAATACTGACTCGAAATCCAATATATTGCGGATGTTAGCGCCACGGAACTTGTAAATAGACTGGTCATCATCCCCTACGACGCATAAATTACGGTTAGCCGCAGACAACAACTTGATCAGTTCAAACTGTGCTGTATTGGTATCCTGATACTCATCCACCATGATATATTGCAAACGATCCTGATAATTCTGGCAGACCTCCGGGCACGCCTTAAACAGCTCCACAGTCTGCATGATCAGATCATCAAAATCCATGGCATTATTCTTCCGCAAAGCTGCCTGATATTCCCGGTAAACCTTGCCAATCCGCTGCTTGGTAAAATCACCAAATGCATGCATTTCGTATTCCTGCGGTGTGATCAGAGAATCCTTGGCAGAAGAGATCGCAGATAAGATCGTACGCTCCTTGAGCATCTTCGTGTCGATCTCCAGACGTTTACACACGTCCTTCATCACAGTCTTCTGGTCATCCGTATCATAGATCGTAAAATTGTTATCATAACCGATCCTGTCTGCATAACGGCGCAGGATCCGCACACAGCTGGAGTGAAAGGTGGAAACCCAGATGCTCTCCGATCCCATCCCGACAAGGGCATCCACACGGTTCCGCATTTCCTGCGCTGCTTTATTGGTAAAGGTGATCGCCATGATGTTCCATGGGCTGACCTGACATTCCTCGATCAGATAGGCGATCCTGTGGGTAAGCACTCTTGTCTTACCGCTTCCCGCACCTGCAAGGATCAGGACAGGACCTTCTGTCTGCAAAACTGCCTCCTTCTGCTTTTCATTTAATGTATCGTAAATACTCATACATTCCTCCGTATTCAAACAAATGTTCGTTATCTTTCCTATTATAACACTGCTACAACAATTCCTGCAATAATGACAGCCGCACAAATCAGTTTATAACCGATATTTTTTTCATGGAAGATAAACTTACCCGCAAGGATCGTCACAATACAGCCGGATTGCTTGATCAGTGTCATAATACTGATCCGGCTTTCCGGGTTTGCATTTGCCAGAAAAAGCGACCGGTCTGCAATGACAAACAAAATGGCAAGCAGCCAGATCCAAGGGTTTTTCAATGACTCCTTCACGTGGATCTTTTCTTTTGCGATAATTATGTAAACCAGATAGTACAGCACCAGAAACAGCATATACCAAAACTGCAGTTGTGCACTTGTAATATCCTTTGTCAGTATTTTATCCAGAAGTCCCGATATCGCATTCAGCATACAGGAAGCCAGTGCAAACAGGACTAAAATGACCGGTACATGTTCTTCATTTTGCTGTTCCTTATTTTTCTGTTTTTCTGAAATCGTACACGCAGTACCGTCATCTGTCTGTATATCAGAGTTTTCCCGTGCCTTCTTCTGCATTCTGCAAACCATTGGCCATTTCGGTCTTTTCAGCATCAGAAGTCCGACACAGACAAGTAATAACCCGATCATCTGATTTCCCGACAGTACCTCATGCTGCACGATCACCGCCAGCAGTGTGGCAAACAGAACGCGTGACAGGTCTAAAAGCCCGTACAGACTGATCGGCATTTTCTTGATGGCTTTAAAGCTGCACATCCATGCCAGAAAAATGATAAAAGACTTAAATGCCACCGCAGGCAGGAAATGCATATCCATCTGCGCTGCATTTTTCACATCCGGGCATACAAATAAAAAAGCAAACAATGTATAGAAAAACAACACTTCCATGACACTGCTTCTCTGCAATGATTTCTTTTTAACAATCTCTCTTGTACCTTTTAAAACACCATAATTTAAAACGAATAACATCCACATAAATAATATTCTCCCGATTTTCCTCGGATAACGTATCATACTTTTCCCTGTCTTGCAAATAGTTTTCATTTAGTCACGCCATGCAGAATCTTTCATACTTTATAAAGAGGGCTGTTGCCCATCAAAAAAAGGAGGATACGATTATGAACAGAAAAAAGAAACGCAGCATCTGTCTGCTCCTGCTGATGGCACTTGTCACACTTTCTCTGACGGGCTGCGGGCAGAAAGAAAAAGTCACCGGAGAAAAAGTCGTGCTGAATGAAGTAGCACATTCCATCTTCTATGCCCCGATGTATGTTGCGATCGAAGAAGGCTATTTCGCAGAGGAAGGCATTGATCTGACACTGGTGACCGGCTTTGGTGCAGACAAAACAATGACCGCCGTTTTGTCCGGTGAAGCGGATATCGGCTTTATGGGACCGGAATCCACGATCTACACGTATCTGGGCGAAACCGACGACCCAGTGATCAACTTTGCACAGCTGACGCAGCGTGCAGGGAACTTTATGGTTGCAAGGGATGACAGCGACTTTTCCTGGCAGGATCTGAAAGGAAAGACTGTTCTTGGCGGGCGCGCAGGCGGTATGCCCGAAATGGTCTTTGAATACATTCTGAAGAAAAACGGTATTGACCCGGCAAAAGATCTGACGATCGACCAGAGCATCGACTTTGGTTCCACTGCTGCTGCCTTCAGTGGCGGAAAAGGGGATTACACCGTAGAATTTGAGCCATCCGCTACCGCACTCGAATCCATGGATGCAGGCTATCATGTTGTCGCTTCCCTCGGTGTGGATTCCGGTTATGTTCCGTATACCTGCTTCTCCGCAAAGAAAAGTTATGTAAATAAAAACGCAGCTACAGTCCAGAAATTTACCAATGCGCTGCAGAAGGGAATGGATTATGTTGCAGGCCACACCCCGGAAGAGATCGCCAAAGTGATCAAACCACAGTTTAAGGAAACAGACGAGGCAACACTGGAAACGATCATCAGCCGGTACTACAGCCAGGATACCTGGAAAACAGACCTGATCCTGCAACAGGACAGCTTCACACTGCTGGAAGATATTCTGATCGATGCAGGACAGTTATCAGATTATGTAAACTATGAAGATCTTGTCACAACCAAATTTGCAGAAGAAGCGAAGAAATAATCAGCTGAACGATCCTAAAATAAAGAATGTGACAGGAATTTACCATCACAAAAATAAGAGACAGAGATCAGCACTACTTCTGATCTCTGTCTCTTTTCTTTTATCCTTCTTTATAAAATTGTTCTATAATCCCATCTGCAAGCACTCTGGCGAATAAGGTACCCTGTTCCCCCATCTCCTGGTATACGAAAAGCTCTTTGCGGAGATTTCCCTCTCTGCTCTGCTTTGCGGCTTCTTCAACCGCACCATTCAGGCTCTGGAGGAAATCCGAAATCTGTCTGCTGATATATTTGTCATTCTGTTTTTCGAGAAACTCTCCTATCTTTACAGCCTGCTCATCAATTTCATTCCTAAGAGCTGAAATATTCTGCCTTTCTCCTGTATAAACGGCTCTCGCATAATCTGCAAGTTTTTCTGTATATACAGTAAAAATCTGACTTAAGCGGCTCGTCATGCTGACCGGATAAAAAGCGCTGTAAATAGTTGCAAGCTCTCCCGGGACTTCCAAAAGATACTCAAGACTCTGCTCTGTTCTTTCTTCCGTTCCGCTAAAGGAAGCCATATACAATTGCAGGAAGCCAAGATACTGATATACCACCTTGTTAAAGTCACTTACAATCTGCAGCTCATCCAGTCCCTGCTTTTCCTCAAAACGTTTTCCTTCACAAATATTCAGTTTATCTCCTACCCGCAGATTATAGGGATTTACCCCGGGATTTGCAAGTAGTATCAATGGTACCGTTGTCTTATACTGCTTCGCCAGCTTATAAAGCGTATCTCCTTTTTGAATCTCATGCACCGTCATCTGACATTTCATAACTGCCTCCATAGGTTGTTATCATTCCCTATCAGTATATGAAAACCGGACGGCATATGTGAATCTCTAATAGCTTCTGATCTTATCCTCCGAATCATCGTTTGTCTTATCAATCTTCCGGATCACCACAAAATAACTGTAATTGTCACTGACTCTGATCTCGATCCGGTCGCCAACCTTATGTCTCATCAGTGCTTTTCCCATCGGGGACTCAATACTGATCAGATTTTCCAGCGAATTGCTTCTTACCGTAGTTACAATACGATAAGTCTCCTCACAGTCATCCTCCTCCACATAAACAGTCACCGTATTATTCATACCGACTTCATCTGCTTTGGAATCATCGGAAATGACCTGTGCTGTTTTGATCATACGCTCCAGATAGCGGATCCTGCTCTCATTTTTATTCTTCTCTTTTTTGGCAGCATGATATTCAAAGTTTTCACTTAAGTCCCCATGTGCTCTTGTCTCTTTTACCGCTTCCAGAAGCTCCGGTCTTTTTACCAGTTTCCGGTATTCGATCTCCTGCTGCATTTTATCTATATCAGACTGTGTTAATTGGTCTCTCATAACGTCAACTCCTTCTGTCCAAAATAAGTTCTGATCTTCTCCTCATTCAGTTCTTCCCCGATCACGATCAGAACCTCCTGTCCTTTTTCCACTTCTTTTACGGTCATGGCATCCTGCATCGCATTCAGCTCCAGCCATTTATCATCCTTACGGATAAAGCCTTTCACCCGGAAGATCTTTCCGCATTCTGCATCCTGCAGTACCGCAGATACCGTCTGCCGCATCTTCTCTTCTGTCATACCCAGATTCAGGAAATACACAGACTGGAAGCCGTCCTGTTCCCCGGACAGCTTCACATGATCTGCCGGTTTATACCCGCTTGTCATGATCTTTTGATAGTCTTCCTCTTTCAACAGAGCCCAGTCCTTGCAGATCATCACATCTGCAAGCTGTCTGTCGCATTTGATCCGCTGCATGGCACGCCCGATATGTGCCTTTGTCCTTTCGATCTCCTGCTCCGTGGCTTCCTGCACCTTGCTGAATAAGATAACGCCCGCACCCGCAACCTCGGAAGCCAGCAGATAATCGGCGTTTTCAGACATTTCATCCGGCAGTTTCGCATCTACCACAGCGATCACATTTCCGATCTCATACCACTGATCCAGCGGTTCTTCCCGCAGGGTATCAAAAAATTCGTCCACATCGAAAATACCGGATGGCTCGATCAGCACCCTGTCAAAGCCCCGCATTCCCATGGAGATCAGCTTTGTTTTAAACCGGCGCTTATGGCAGTCCTTATCACAGCCGCCCGCTACCATTTCCAGATCACAATGATCGCCCAGAAGATCCTGCATCAGCAGCATATCAACATTGACTGCGCCGAAATCATTTTCCAGAATACAGATATGCTCACCTTTTCCGATCAGATAAGACGCATATTTCTTTAAAAAAGTTGACTTCCCGCTTCCTAAAAATCCGGTGATCAGATCCACCTTGATCATTTGATTCACATCCTTTGTCAAATAGTTTTCCTTTTAATACACATATGCTGTGTCTACATCAATAACCACATAGTAATCCGGCCACTTTTCCCATACTTTCTTTTGTATGA
This sequence comes from Firmicutes bacterium CAG:194, assembly GCA_000432915.1. Taxonomy (GTDB): domain Bacteria; phylum Bacillota; class Clostridia; order Lachnospirales; family Lachnospiraceae; genus CAG-194. The sequence continues at coordinate 38,378 of HF995230.1, read as the reverse complement.
TGTCTTTCAATTCTTCCTGTGACAGCTTAAAATCAGCCGGTATAACCACATCAAATATCATATTGTGGTGTGTCGTACCTGTCACCATACGGAAATCATGGATCGTAAGCCGTTCATCAATGGCTTTTACAAGCTTTACCATTTCTTCCTTCATTTCAACTGTTTTTACATTGCCAACATCGATCGGATCCATATGGATCACAGTCTCGCAATGCAGCTTTTCCTTCAGCTCCCGTTCTATCCGGTCGATCAGATCATGCAGTTCATAAATATTACCATCCCCTGATACCTCTGCATGCAATGATACCATTACTCTTCCCGGTCCGTAATCATGCACTGCCATATCATGGATCCCAAGCACCTCCTCATGCTGCATGACAAGTTCTTTGATCTCTTTGACAAATTCCGGATCCGGAGCCTGTCCCAGCAATGGGCTTACTGTTTCCTTTGCCGCACCTATGCCTGCTGCCAGGATAAAAACAGCAACCAGAATACCGCAATACCCATCTATGTTGATCCCTGTTACCGCTAAAAACAGCATTGCCAGCAGTACAACCGTCGTAGCAGCCGCATCACTCAGGCTGTCCGTTGCCGTTGCTGCCATCGTTGCAGATCTGATCTTTTTCCCGATGGCATGATTATAATATGCCATGTACAGTTTAACCAGAATGGATGCTGATAACACAGCGATAGACAGCGTACTGATCTGTACACTGACCGGATGCAATATCTTCTGCACCGAATTTTTTGCCAGTTCCACGCCCATTAAAAGGATCAGAAAGGAAACACCGAGCCCTGCCAGATATTCGATCCTTCCATGTCCAAACGGATGATCCAGATCAGGCTTTTTCCCGGAGAAGACAAAACCGATCAGCGAAATAAAGGAAGATCCCGCATCTGACAGATTGTTAAAGGCATCTGCCATGATCGCAATAGATCCACTGAAAAAACCTGCCAGATACTTTCCTGTAAACAGGCAGATATTTAAAAAAATGCCCACAACAGCACCTAATGTACCATATACTCTTCTCTTTTTCTCTTCACTGTCGGATTCTCTGATCCAGAACTTAGCCAAACACGTTATCATATTGTACTCTCCCAAATAATGATTCAATTTTACTCTTCATACAAATATAAATCAATATCTACCGCCCCTTCGATACCGGGAACTTTTCCCGATTCCGTAAACTGCCACATCGTAAATGCATAGGGGAAATCCGGCTGCATCCGATAATCTGCCAGCCAGAGCGGATAAGCTGTCAGCTCCTCTAAATATAATACTGTTGTCAGCCGCTTTGCATTGGCATAGACCATCGGCTGATAGCCTGCTGCCTGCACAGCATCACAAAACGCCGCCGTGATCTTAGTCAGCTGCTTTCCTGTCAGTTCATCTGTTCTTGCCGTATCATAAAGGATCGGCTCTGTATCAAATACGATCGGCATTTCCATTTCCTGCCCTTCGATCGCCTGCAGGACAAATGCTGCCTCTTCTCTTGCCTCCTCCTCGGAAATGGCTGCGGAAAAGAAATAGACACCTGTTTTCAGCCCCTGCTCCTTTGCACCTCTCAGATTTTCATAAAACCGATCATCCATAACCAGCTTCCCGCTGCCATATCCCCTTAGCCCGATCCGCAGCATGACATAGGAAATGCCTGCATTTTTCACCTGCTCCCAGTCAATATTTCCCTGAAATTTGGAAATATCGATACCAAGCATAGTCTGATAACCCTGCGCCTCATACCGTTTCGTCAGATCTTCTCCCGAAAAGGCAGACAATGTATACGGATTTTGCGCAACATCCGTCAGAAGCGGTACACGCAGATAGCCTTCTGCAATATCATAGACCACAGTCGTCTGTGCTTCCTTTTCCATATCCGACACATAAGGAATCTGTTTTTCTTTTTCTGCCACGATCCATGCCTGCTGCTCTTCTGCCTGCTTCTGCGCCTTTTCCCCGGCTGCTTCCTGTACCGCCTGCTGCGATCCGGACTGCCCATTATCATTGCCCGCTTCCGCATCCTGCGTGGCTTTTGTCTGCTCTGTCAGAACCGCTTCTGTCTGCATGCTCCGGTTTTGCCTCACCGCCACAACTCCCAGTGTCAGACCGGCCGCTGTCAGCAGAAAAAGACATCCCAGCACAATGCCTGCGCGCTCTGCCAGACGTTTTTTCCTGCGTCCCATAAAAACGGAACCGGCAAAAAAGAGAGCTGCAAACAGTAATGCACCCATTCCGAGGATGGGAAGACTGCTGCCCGGATTTTTTCCGCCTTCTGCAAGCTCCTGTCTGCTACTCTCCAGACTTCCCTGATCTGTTTCCTGCCGACTTTCCTGTTCCGCCGCAAGCTCCTTAACCGTGTCCTCTGTCTGCGCCGCAATGCCAAGCTCTTCTGCCGTTCTGGTGACGCTGTTTGTCTGTGTATACAGAAAGTACCCATTATACAGCCGTGCACAGATCTCCTGCTCCGCCGTCTGTCCTATGATCCTGATCTCCGTTCCCGCCTCATCAAACGGAAGCAGCTCCGACCATGTCTTTCCGCCATCTGTGCTGTAATCATAATAGACAAGTCGGCTCTGCGCATCTGTTCCGGTCAGCGTATAAAGCTGTGCATCCTCTTCTGTCCCCGTCCAGGTAAGCACCGCTGTCTCCGGCTCCGTCGTATCGTGGGAAACCGCTGTCTCCGGTGCTCTGTATCCGTTTTTGACATATGCCGAATAGTCGTTTCCAAGAGAGGTACTGACAAGTCCGTAATACTTTGCAAGTGCCGTCGCATCAAGACGTCCCATTTCCTGCCAGTCCTCGGGGCTGTCCAGATATGCCCGGTCCATGGCATGATCCGCATAGGCATGCTCCACCAGGATACACGGCAGATCCAGTGCCGCCGATTCCCGGATAATCCCATAATAATCCGTTCCACTGTCATTTAACCGCGTTTTGACACCACGGATCGTCAGACCATGCTCCGAAAGCTGGGACAGGATGATATCTCCCAGCGCATGCATTTTGGCATTTGCCAGCCCTGTGCTGGGAATCCACACCTCTGATCCGTACATCGTATGCTTTTCGGACATATTAAAATGGAGGCTGACCATAACATCTGCCTCCACACTTTTTGCATATTCTGCCCGTTCTTTCAGGGACATATCTTTCTTGTCCGGATTCGTTATGTAAACCTCTGTGTTATCATACTGCTGTAACAGCTCCTGCATTGCCTTTGCTGTCACAAGGTTCATATCCTTTTCCAGAAATCCGTCATAGTTCAGCCCTTCATTGCTGCCACCATGTCCCGGATCGATCACAATTACAAAATTCTCTGCCATATACCCTCTGCTCTGGTTTATTTTTTATTCTTTTTTTCTTCCTTATCAGATTCTTCCGTACTCTGTCTGCTGCTTCTCATCTCATCGATCAGCTTTTCGATCAGAAGCTTCTTTACATATACATCAAAGCTCAGCATACAGATAAAATAAAACTGCTGCAGAAAGTCCCTGGATTCCTCATCTGCATCCGCAAAAGATTTCTGTGCCTGCTCGAAATGCCTTGCCACATCCTTTTTCAGTGTCTGGATCTCTTTTCCTTCCATCTGGAAAACTTCTTCGTAAATATCGGAAAGTGTCAGTCCGTCTTCTTTCCCGAAAAAACGATCTGTGATCGGCTGCAGCAGCTCCTGGATATCACTGATCGACAGAAATCCCTTGAAATAATAAATAAAGATAAGCACCAGAAGATGCTCCTTGGAATATTTCTTTTTCACAGGCGGCGGTAGAAGATCGTTCTTTGCATAATTATTGATCATTGTCTTCGTCAGTATCTTATCCGTTTCCTGCCTTGTCGTACTTTTCAGCCGATGATCCATAAAAGTAGTAACCTGATCCATGTAAAGATCGATATTCGGGATATCTGCCGTTTTGATATAATCTATGCGGTCAAAGCTTTCCATTATGCTGTTTAATAAATCTTCTGTTGAAATTGTCATAATATGCTCCGCTTCTTTCCTGTGTTACGTATTTTTTATTCACTCTACATTATATAGTATTAAAAACTATTTGTAAATGTCTAACTTTTCTTTCTCCGCCGAAAGAATTTCTGTGCCGGTTGACGCTTTGCTTTTCCTGTGCTAAGATAAGAGAAATGTATGACGTTAAAATTTTACAGTGTTAAAGTGTTGGAGGGTAATTATGGTAAAGCAATTAAAATCTGAACCGGTTGATCATCTGTTTGAAGCAATCCTGACCCTGAAATCCAAAGAGGAATGCTATTCTTTTTTTGAAGATCTGTGTACAGTCAATGAGCTGCTCTCTCTTTCCCAGCGTTTTGAAGTTGCTGCCATGTTGAAAGAGCATAAGACCTACTTGGAAATCGCCGAAAAGACCGGTGCATCCACCGCTACTATCAGCCGTGTCAACCGCTCTCTTACTTATGGAAATGACGGCTATGAAATGGTTTTCAGCCGTATGAAGGACGAATAAAACGCCGCTGCACCACAGGAATCCGCAGCGCGTGGCATCATATAAAAATCCCATGTAGTCATTTCAGGTCTGCATAATTGCATGATCCTGAAATTTCCACATGGGATTTTTTGATATGTTCAAAGCTTATATTACTTCTATTTTCAGTTAAAATGATTTTTCCGTAAACCTACACATCCAGCTTCATATCGCCGTCCTGTAACCATCCAAGCTTTCTCATGCCTGTGGCAAATGCCCAGGAAAGAACACCTGTCAGCAGGAAATGCAGCACAATGATCTTGACGAGGACGATGTTTCCGCTTTCCATGGCTGCCATTGTCTGATAGGTTGTGATCTGTCCGACCAGACCTGCTGTACCCATACCGGAGCCTGTTGCATTATTTGTCATGCCAAATACAAGTGTGGAGACCGGACCAAGCACCGCGCTTGTTAAAATAGCAGGCAGCCAGATGATCGGCTTCTTCACAATATTACCGATCTGCAGCATACTTGTGCCGAGTCCCTGCGCTAAAAGTCCGTTTACCTTATTATCCTTATAGCTTGCAACCGCAAAACCAACCATATTTGCACAGCATCCGACTGTTGCCGCACCTGCTGCCAGACCTGACAGATTTAAGATAATGCCAAGTGCTGCGGAGCTGATCGGCAGTGTCAGGATAATACCCATTAAAACAGAAACGATAATACCACCGATAAACGGATGTGCCTCTACATTTACATTGACAAGCTGTCCGATAAATGCCATAAAAGCAGAGATCGGAGGTCCTAAGATCAGTCCGACCGTACTGCCCGATACAATGCTGACAAGCGGCGTGATCAGAATATCTACCTTCGTCTTACCACTGACAAGATGTCCGATCAGAATCGCAACAAGTGCTGCAATAAAAGCACCAAGCGGTTCGCCGGGACCTGCATAAGTAATCACTCCATCCACTAAAACAGTACCTGCCAGAATCTTGCTGGCAAAAGCACCCATCATGCCTGCAGTAGCCGCAGAGATCACAACAAGCGGACTCTCCTTATATTTCAGTGCCACTCCCACACCGATACCAGCACCGGTAACAGAAGATGCAATTTTTCCCATCATATAGATGTAAGTACCGATATTTCCCGGGATAAAGCTGCCGATCTGGGAAATGATCGTTCCGATGATCAGTGTTGCAAATAAGCCTGTCGCCATGCCACTCAGACCGTCGATAAAAATTTTGTTCAGTATCTTTTTCAATTTTTCCATAGTATCCTCCTTGACAGTATTTACAGCTGTATATACAGCTGTCTTGTCAGTCAACAAAGGTACCTTATCACATTTTTAATCAGATAGCAAGTATCCTTTTTCAGACAGCGTCTGCTCGATCCGGTCAAGCACATCCTCCGTCTCCGCTTCGATCGTATGGTAATGCACACCATCCGTAAGCGTGCTCAGCCCTTTTGCATGGCTCTTTTCACACTGTTCCACAAAGCTCTTGGCATCCTGTCTGCTGTTGATGATCAGATCACAGGTGATCTGCCCATATATTTCATGCGCTACAACCACATCAAGAATATGCCCGCCCAGATCAACAATCGTACACAGTTCATCCAGGATCTGCTGCTGCGTATGTCTGACCTTGACAGAGCGCTTCCTGCCTTTCATTTTCTCTTCTTCATGAAATAACAGATATCCTTTATTGGTAGATAAAATATTTTTATTGACTGCACGCAAAAGCGCTATATCCTGTACAATGACCTGTCTGCTGACTGCGAGGCATTTCGCCAGATCCGTTCCTGACAGCGGGCTGTCCGACTCTGCCAGCAGCTTTAAGATATTTTCTCTTCTTTTCTCTGCATTCATGCCATTTCCGCTCCTTCCCATATATCCATGTATTACGGTTAAAAATCCGCTCCTTTCTGATTGTAACAAGCCGATAAAAGAATGTAAAATGATTTATTTCATCTTTACTTTTAAAAAAAGGTGTGCTATTCTTACGTTGTCGTAAATGACAGATATATTATTTTGGAGGTAGCCACAATGAACAAAGGTACAGTTAAATGGTTCAACAACCAGAAGGGTTACGGATTCATCTCTGATGAAGCTGGAAACGACGTTTTCGTACACTATTCAGGACTTAACATGGAAGGCTTCAAGTCATTAGAAGAAGGTCAGGCAGTTGAGTACGAAGTAGTTAACGGCGAAAAAGGACCTCAGGCAGTAAACGTAACTAAATTATAAGAAGCACGCTTCTTACAAGCTTAATCAGTTTTTCGATGTGCCTTTTTAAAATATAAATTGAAAGAATTTAGTTTTGAATGAGCAATTGTTTTAACGGATTAAAAAAAGCAGCCGGTCATATGACCGGTTGCTTTTTTCTTTCCTAAAAATGTCATACATCTGAGATGCATGATGCAGCCTCAATCCATCTGCGAAGCAGATTATGCATGGATTGAGGTTCCAGTTTTATCTACGCTCCACACGCCTTCAGCACCTCTGTAAATGCCATCTTCCCGCCAAACAGATCCAGCGCGCTTCCGATCGTTACATTGATATGATCCTTTCCCAGCTTTTTCAGCCTGGAAAGATCCGCAAAATCATGTACGCCGCCTGCATAGGTAATCGGTCTGTCTTCATAAGCCGACAGCAGGCTCACAAGCTCCTCTTCGATCCCACTATTTTTCCCTTCCACATCGACCGCATGGATCAGAAATTCATCACAGTATGCGGAAAGCTGCTCCATGGTTTCCGATGAAAGCTGCGTGTCCGTCTGCTTTTGCCATCTGTCTGTCATGATATAGTATCCGTTTTCTGTTTTCTTACAGCTCAGATCCAGTACCAGATGTTCTTTTCCGGTCACATGCACCAGTCTTTGCAGTCTGTCATAATCAATCTTCCCATTGCGAAATACAAAGGATGTCACGATCACATGACTGGCACCACTGTCCAGATACAGCTTTGCATTTTCATCTGTAATCCCGCCGCCGACCTGCAAGCCGCCCGGATAAACCGCAAGAGCCATAAGAGCCTGTTTTTTTGTTTCTTCATAATAAGAACTTCCTTCTTTATTGAGCAGGATCACATGTCCGCCTTTGATCCTGTATTGGCTGTACAGCTTTGCATAAAATGCTGCATCCTGCCCCGACACAAAATTTTCTCTGGCATAATCTCCCAGATCTGACAGACTGCTGCCAACGATCTGTTTTACACTTCCATTATGAATATCAATACAAGGTCTGAATTCCATTTCTGTTCCTCTGTCATTTCTTTCGTATAAAATTTATTTTAACTGGTTACATTATGATTATCAGTATAGCTGATAGATTTTATTCTTATCAAAAGGAGTGACTTTTATGAAAAAGACAAGAAAGCTTTTATTCACTGCGCTGCTTGTAGCGTCCATGTTTACATTTGCAGCCTGCGGCAATACGACAGGCAACAATTCAGACGAAGCAGGTAATGCAAACAACACCACACAGACACCAAATGACAACGCCGGAAACAATGACAACAAAACCACCGGTAATGGAACAACCTCCGGTAATCAGACAAACAACGGTGATAGGAACGACAACGTAGGCAATGCGGTCGGTGATGCGGTTGATGACGCCGGTAATGCTGTCGGTGATGTCATTGATGATGCAGGCAATGCGGTCGAGGATGTTGCACATGGCGCAGGTGATGTCGTAGATGACCTCACCGGAGACAATAACCCATAAAGGAAACGGGCTGTGCAGACCACAGCCCATTTTTCTACTGGTACGAATTCTTCTCCACTAAAACACCCTCACGGTACGCATCTAACAGCTCTTCTAACTGATGAATACTTTCCTTCAGCTCCACACCGATATCGGTATCTGCCACGCACTGACGGCGCAGCGCGGTTTCTACCACGATGGAGTCAGAAAAAATATCGGATTCCTTGCGGATCGCTGCTTCTGTCGATTCAAACGGCTCATGCGAAACAAGACGCATTCCGTAAGAATTGGCAACCAGTGTATACCCGGCAATTCCTGTCTTATGCTGATACGCCTTGGAAAATCCTCCATCAATGACAAGCAGCTTTCCGTTACACTTGATCGGTGACTCGCCCTTTTTGCGTTCTACCGGAACATGCCCGTTCACAATATGGGACTTTGTCGTATCCAGACCAAATTCCCGCAGAATCTTATCCACGATCTCTTCATTATCATACAACCTATAGTAGGCATTCTTTGTTTCTACGTGCGTTTCCTTATCTTCAATGAAATAACGCTCAAAGGTCGTCATCTTATCTTTGCCGAATACCGGGGAATTCGGGCCTGTCCAGATATACCAGAGGATATCCTCACCCTTTGCCTTATCACCGGATTCGCGGCTTGCATAATAACCTCTTCTGGCATACGTATCCAGAATGTCATAAAGCGCCTTTCCGCTGTATTCCTTGCCGAATACATTGACCTTTAAGAAGTTACCCTCTTCATCAAGCGGAACACAGCCATGATATAACAGGTTGGAATTGTATACCTTGTAAAGTCCTCCCTTTGAGAATAAGAATCTGACATCCTTCTGCAGCTTGTCACAACGCGTAAACGCCTGTCGGAGCCTTTCCATGACCTCTGTTTCTTCCGGCGTCAGCTCATATGGATTGGCAGGATCGATCGTAGGGAAATCCATGTCCCGCATCTTATATTCCCTGCCTTCTACCATGACCGTTCCTTTTTCAAAATTGATCTTATCCAGAAGCAGTCTGTCTTCCATCATGAATTCCGGTCTGCGCTTGATGATCTGTCCTTCCAGCTTAAACTGGATGACTGCCATCGCTTTATGCATCTTCATATCCATGCCAAGATCTTTGGTATTGTAATCGGTATTGTATTTGATCGCAAAGGCTTCGCTTGTATTTTTGTACTGCTCCAGTGCAAAAGTCGCAAGCGGGATCAGATTGATTCCATAGCCTTCCTCCAGCGTATCCAGATTGCCGTAGCGGGCAGACATCCTGACTACATTTGCAATGCAGGCAAGGGAGCCTGCTGCAGCACCCATCCAGACAATATCGTGATTGCCCCACTGCACATCCACGCTGTGATAATGACGCAGTGTATGCAGAATAATATGCGGCCCCGGTCCTCTGTCGTAAATATCACCTACGATATGCAGATGGTCGATGACAAGCCGCTGGATCAGTTTGCTGAGGGCAACGATAAAATCAGGCGCTCTGCCAATACGGATGATCGTATGTACGATCTCATTGTAATACCCTTCCTTATCCTGCACCTCTGCCTTTTCTGTGATCAGTTCTTCAATGATGTAGGCAAAATCCTTCGGAAGCGCTTTACGCACCTTGGATCTCGTATATTTGGAGGAAACATGCTTTGTGATCTGCACCAGGCGATATAATGTGATCTTATACCAGTCCTCAATATTTTCCTCCTCCTGCATGACAATTTCCAGCTTTTCCTTCGGGTAATAGATCAGCGTAGCCAGACTCTTTTTATCCTTGCTGCTTAATGTATTACCAAATTCCTCATCGATCTTTCGTCTGACCGAACCGGAACCGTTTTTCAGCACATGATTAAACTGCTCATATTCTCCGTGTACATCCGTCATGAAATGCTCTGTTCCCTTAGGCAGATTCAGGATTGCCTGCAGGTTGATGATCTCCGTACTTGCCGATGCGATATTCGGATACTGCTTTGACAGAGATTTCAGATATCTCAGTTCCATATCATCCATATGTTTCCCCTTTTTCCTGTTTATCTTATTTTATCATATCTTTAACCGATCACATCACTCATATCATATAAGCCCGGCTGTTTGCCGCATAAGAATTTTGCAGCCTGTACCGCACCTTTTCCGAATACTGCTTTGGAATAAGCTCTGTGAGAGAAGGTAATGACTTCATCCTCACCTGCAAAGATCACATCATGATCTCCAACGATCGTACCGCCTCTGACAGCAGAAAAACCGATCTCCTTCTGCGGACGCGGAATGCTTCTCTGGCTTCTGTCAAATACATATTCATATTTTTCGGAAAGGCCTTCATTGATAGCATCTCCAAGTGCCAGTGCTGTACCTGATGGTGCATCCTTTTTCAGTTTGTGGTGTTTTTCCACGATCTCGATATCATAACCGGCTTCTGCCAGAAGTCCTGCTGCCTCTTTTAACAACTTCTCAAGCAAATTGATGCCCATTGACATATTAGCGGATTTCAGGACTGCTACCTTTGCGGATGTCTCCTTGATCCTGGCAAGCTGTGCCTCGGAAAGTCCTGTTGTACATTCCACAACCGGTACCTGCTTATCTGCACACCAGTCAAGCAGTGCATCGGTACAAACCGGTGAAGAGAAGTCTATCACAACATCCGCCTCCACATCACAGTCTGCAATATTCTGAAATACCGGATAGCTGTTTTTTACCGTATCACATACATCGATACCTGCTACGATCTCTACATCATTTTCTTCTTCGATCAGTCTTGTAATGGTCTGTCCCATTTTGCCGTTACAGCCGTACATAATTACTCTTGTCATCTTTTTTCCTTCCTTATCCTACCTATTATAAAGCGACCTAAGCCCCGGTCTAAGTACATGCCTTTGGCCGGGGCTTTCTATTCTTTTCCTATTTTATAAAATACCGAAGTTCTTCATAGCCTGTGCTAACTTCTCAGCATGTTCAGGCTCCATCTCAGTCAGTGGTCTGCGGAGCGGGCCTGCATTTAAGCCCTGCAGGTTCATTGCCTTCTTAACCGGGATCGGATTGACCTCACAGAACAGTCCGTCAATAACCGGAAGAGCATCTAACTGGATCTTGCGGCTTCCTTCTACATCGCCTGCAAAGAACTTCGCACACATATCATGTGTCTCCTGTGGCGCAACATTGGATAATACGGAGATCACACCCTTACCGCCCAGTGACAGGATCGGTACGACCTGATCATCATTACCGCTGTACAGATCCACACAACCGTCTGCAAGATGCATGACCTTGGCAACGCCTGAAATATTACCTGTGGCATCTTTTACACCAACGATATTCTCTACTTCCTTACAAAGCTTTACAACCGTCTCCGGCTGGATCAGCACACCACCGGTTCTGCCCGGGATATTGTACAGAATGATCGGTAACTTTACGGAATTTGCTATCAATGTGAAATGCTCTGCCAGACCCTTCTGTGTACATTTATTATAATATGGTGTAACGATCAGAAGTCCGTCTACACCTGCCTTTTCAGCTTCTGTAGATAAATAGATCGCTGTTTCCGTACAGTTGGAACCTGTTCCTGCAATAACAGGGATTCTCTTGTTGACTACCTTTACGCAGTAGCGGATCACATCCAGATGTTCTTCATGTGTCAGTGTGGAAGATTCTCCTGTTGTACCACATACGATAATGGCATCGGTTCCTCCTGCAATCTGACGCTCGATCTGCTCCTTAAATGCTTCATAGTTGACACTGCCATCCTCATGAAATGGTGTAACGATGGCAACACCTGCTCCAGTAAAAATTGACATATCCTCTTCCTCCTTGTTTCTATGGGAATTACAGCGGACGACCTTATGTTCCTTCATTTATATAATAGAATATGCGAAAAAACTTCCTATTATATAAAAAACCGGCACATGTGAGCCGGTAATCCTTCAATCTCCGATAGCTCCCCATCATTTACTGATGACAGTCATACAGCTCTTAACTGCATGCCCAAGAATAAAGTGGTCAGGCACCTTTTCTTTCGGCATCTTTCCCTTTCCTTCCTGTTCCTCTGCACCTGCTGCATCCCCGGATCTACTGTTGAAAAATGCGACCTCTATCTCATTTTATATTTTGATATGTAAGCTCTGCATAGCACTCAGAGCCTAAAAAAAGCATAGCACCAATACTGCCTTCTGTCAAGCAATTACAGACAGTTTCTGCCCCGGTCGGGATACGGCCGGGGCAGTTAGCATCATGCATCACAGATGCATGACATTTCTTGGAACCTCAATCCATGCATAATCTGCTTCGCAGATGGATTGAGGCTGCATCATGCATCACAGATGCATGACGTTACATTATTTAAAACACCTTAAAATTCACTGTTTCGATCTTGGAAACCTCGTCAGCCAGCATACACACCTCATCACTGAGCTGGATGCCTGTCATGATGACCGTTGTCTCCTCTGTTTTGGCAGAAATAAGCGTTCTCAGCTCTTCCACCGATAAGATACCGACATCGATCAGTCCCAGTACCTCATCTAAGATCAACAGATCGCATTCACCTGTTGACAATACCTTTTTGGCAAAATTCAGTCCGTTGCGGATATTCATCTTTTCTTCTTCCCGCGCTGCCTCATCCAGACTTGCATACTCCGCAGAGGATTTTTCAAAACGGAAAAACTTGATCTCCGGCTCCAGACGCTTCAGATATTCTGCATTCATCAGATGGTCTGCTTTCAAAAACTGGATGACAACAACTGTTTTCCCTTCACTTGCCGCATATAATGCTTCTCCCAGTGCAGCGGGCGTCTTTCCGTGTCCGTCTCCACTGTAAATATGAATCTTACCCTGTTTCATGTCACACCTCACAAAACGACTTTGCTCGTTTTACTTAACAGGCAGACTATACCACAAAATACCGCAGGATGCAACTTTTCCGCATTTTCCTGCTGTCAGGCATTCTGCAGGACACCCTGTTCTTCCTCGGAAGCAAGCTCCAGTTTGCTGACGCTTACCTCATATGCCACACGTTTTTCTGCCTGCTCCTCCGAGATCTTTTTCATGTACTCGCGGCTCTGGATCCTTCCCCAGATCCTGCAGCGTTCCCCAACCCTGAAATGATTCGCATATCTGGCATTTCTGCCCCAGCTGATGCACGGGATGTAATCGCTTTTTCCGTATGGACGGTTCACAGCCAGCAAAATATCCGCGATTTCTCTTCCAAGCGGTGTTTTCCGGTAAACAGGTTCCTTACAGATGAATCCGTCCAGAAAAATATAATTTGTCTTTTCATTTTCCGGTACCTGTTCAATAAATGCAACCTCCCGTACAAAAACGGAAAGGATCAGTCTGTTCCTGTGTTCTTCGTGACGGTTATAAGACCTGAACTGTCCGCTTACCATGACGAGTGTTCCTCTGTAATCCTTTGAAACATCCATCAGCCTTTCTGAGATCATAAGCGGTATCCTGTCTGATGAATCGCTGAGCCTTGGCACAAGAATATCTACCATATAAAAGCCCTCGCCAAAAATCTCATGGCTGTAGACAAATTCTCCTACGATTTCTCCCATCACGGTTACCTGATTGTTTTCCATTACCTTATCTGTCATGTTCCGGTTCTCCCTTCTTACTTTAAGAATTTTTTCCTTATTTACTTACGTCAGACATTGTCTGCTATATATATTTATGAAAAAATCCCATAATTATGACATGGTTTCATCGACAAAAGCTGGTGTTTTCTTACAGTCCTTGTTGATTTTTGCAAAAAATGTGATAGACTATAAACGTTTGGGTATCCTATTTAACTGTAGACCCCGTTTTTAGAGAGTGAGGAGTTATATGAAAACAACGAGAGACGATATTCGTAATGTCGCAATCATCGCCCATGTCGATCACGGTAAAACGACACTGGTAGATGAACTGTTAAAACAAAGCGGTGTATTTCGTGAGAATCAGGAAGTGGCAGAACGTGTCATGGATTCCAATGATATCGAGAGAGAGCGTGGTATTACCATTCTTTCCAAGAACACTGCAGTTACTTATAAAAATACAAAGATCAACATTATCGACACACCAGGTCATGCAGACTTCGGCGGCGAAGTGGAACGTGTCCTGAAAATGGTAAATGGCGTCATCCTCGTAGTCGATGCTTTTGAAGGTGCCATGCCACAGACCAAATTCGTACTGCGTAAGGCACTGGAGCTGAAATTACCGGTTATCGTCTGTGTCAATAAGATCGACCGTCCGGAAGCAAGACCTGCTGAGGTTGTTGATGAAGTACTTGAGCTTCTCATTGATCTGGATGCGGATGAATCCCAGCTTGACTGCCCGATCGTATATGCTTCCGCAAAAGCCGGAACCGCTTCTCTTTCCATAGATGAGCCGGGCAAAGATATGATGCCATTGTTCGAAACGATCCTTGATTACATTCCTGCACCGGAAGGAGATCCGGATGCAGGTACACAGGTACTGATCAGTACGATCGATTACAACGAATATGTCGGCCGTATCGGCGTCGGCAAAGTAGATAACGGCGTGATCCGTGTCAATCAGGATGTTGTCATTGTCAACCATCATGAGCCTGACAAGATGAAAAAGGTGAAGGTTTCCAAGCTGTATGAATTTGACGGTTTAAATAAGGTAGAAATCAAAGAAGCAGGCATCGGTTCCATCGTAGCGATTTCCGGTATCGCAGATATCCACATCGGTGATACACTCTGCAGCCCGGAGAATCCGGTTCCGATCCCATTCCAGAAGATTTCAGAGCCGACGATCGCCATGCATTTCATCGTCAATGACTCTCCGCTCGCCGGACAGGAAGGCAAATATGTCACAAGCCGTCATCTGCGCGACAGACTGTTCCGTGAATTAAATACAGATGTTTCCCTGCGTGTGGAAGAAACCGAAACAACAGAAAGCTTCAAGGTTTCCGGCCGTGGTGAATTACATCTTTCCGTTTTGATCGAAAATATGCGCCGTGAAGGTTATGAATTTGCTGTTTCCAAAGCCGAGGTTTTATACAAGACCGATGAAAACGGCAAAAAACTTGAGCCAATGGAGCTTGCTTATATCGATGTACCGGATGAATTCTCCGGTTCAGTCATCCAGAAGTTATCTGCCAGAAAGGGCGAGCTCATCAGCATGGGAGCTGCCAACGGTGGTTATGTCCGTCTTGAGTTCTCTATTCCGGCGCGTGGCCTGATCGGTTACCGTGGTGAATTCATGACGGATACAAAGGGAAATGGTATCATCAATACAACGTATGACGGATATGGTCCTTACAAGGGCGATATGATGTACCGTGCACAAGGTTCCCTGATCGCATTTGAATCCGGCGAAGCCATTACTTACGGTCTGTACAATGCACAGGAACGTGGTACCCTCTTCATCGGTCCCGGTGAAAAGGTTTATGCCGGTATGGTAGTCGGTGAAACAGGTAAGGCGGAAGATATTGAGATCAATGTCTGCAAGAAAAAACAGATGACAAATACCCGTTCTTCCGGTTCAGATGAAGCACTTCGTCTGTCACCGCCAAAGATCCTCTCTTTGGAGCAGGCTCTTGAGTTTATCGATACCGATGAGCTCTTAGAGGTAACACCAAAGAGTCTTCGTATCCGTAAGAAGATCCTGGATCCTACCATGCGTAAGCGTGCAGGTTTCAGAAAGTCATAAGATTTGATATTATGTAAACTTATGTGAAGTTTAAAAAAGGAAAGCCGGTGATGGCTTTCCTTTTTCTATTCATAGCATTCTTGACTTTATCTACCTAATGTGCTATAAAGTAAACAGTGTTTACCAAGCTATGTCAAAAGGAGGCGGTCATTATTCGCGAAAGCACAAAAGAAACAAGAGAATTGATCTTAAAAAGTGCCATGGATATCTTTCTTGAAACAGGCTATCAGGAAGCCTCCATGCGAAAGATTGCTGCCAGAGCCGGTATCACTGCAGGAGCCATCTATAAACATTTTTCCGGTAAAGAAGAAATGTTTGGAGAGCTTTTTCATGCATGCGGCAAAAAACTTATGCGCATTACAGAATCTATGATCGGCGTTGACTTTTCTGCCCTGTCAGATGCGGAACTGGTTCAGGTTCTGTATTCGAAGATATCCATGCAGACACTTCATCTATTACAGGATGATATGCAGCTTCTTCATATGTTATTAAAAAATGATTCCGGGACTTATCTTGCACATTTTCGATCTATCTATATAGAACGCTGTACCGCATTTGCAGCCAATTATTATGAGGAACTGTACCGACGTGGCATTTCCTCAAAAAAATTATCGGAAAAGACGATCTATATGCTATCTTCTTCGGAATTTTCCATGATCTGTGAGATGATCGCTGATGACGCCTGCCAGAATGGGATCACAGAGGAAATGAAAGCCGCATTTACAGAAGCAATGACTGTTCTGCTCCGTGGATTAGAGGCAGAACTGGGCATCCATTATCAAACCGGAGGTGACAAATTATGAAAAATACATTGCAGGCAAAACTGATCTATCGTTTTTATCACAGCGCCGTAAAGGCAGAATTGAAAAGACGTGGTTTCTCTAAGAATATAGTCAAAAAGATTGAAAAAGAACATAAATTGATCGTGGAACGGGCAAAGGATATCGGCAAATCCAATCTGCTGAGTTCTTACATCATGGGAAGTTATTTTATTGCATTAAATCGCAGCACCGGAAAATCCGCTGAAGAAAATTACGAAATATTCCGTGATGGACTGTGTGCCTCTAAACTGTTTCACAAAATAATGGGCGATGCAGATAGTTATCTGAATCCAAAGCGCATGCCTGCAAGGCTGAAATGGTCCGAGGAAAGCCATAAGCGCAAGTATGAAAACGACTGGGTTGTGGATATTCTGCCGGGAAATGAATCGTATGACCTTGGCTATGATTATCACGAATGTGGTATCTGTAAACTGTGCCAGGATGAGGGATGTCCAGATCTGGCAGCTTATCTGTGTAGAATGGATTATGTGCTTGCGGATATTATGCACATGAAATTAGTGAGAACCGGAACAATTGCAGAAGGAGCAGCCTTCTGCGACTTCCGATACAGTAAGCCTCGTGATGAGGAAAATAGCTGACCTTCCGGTCAGCTATTTCGATTCTATTTATATTCTGCTATGATCCACTCTTCTTTCCAGCAGTTCATGCATATATACCATAAGTGCCAGGAAAAGGAATAAATGCGCCGGCAACAGCCTGATAGATATATGGTTTGCGATCAGCGATGCTATTTTTCCCAAAGGAAGCAGCATCACTATAATGCCGATCAAAATGATAGCCTGCCCCAAGACCATAAGGAATTGCCCATAAGCACAATAAAACAAAGCTGTGACTGATAGAAAAGCCCCACAGTGCAACTGCTGTCATTCCGACACTGACTGCCGTCACCTTACCTGTTCCGAATTTTCTGGTCAGGCGGTCACTTTGCAGGCTGGAAATGATCGTTCCAAATGCTATGATCATGGAAATTGCCCCGGCATAAGACACCGGTACCTGAAATTCCGGATACATATTCGGCCATGCTGCACCAAGCAGGGCATCCGGCAATCCCAGACTGATAAAAGAAAGATAGATAATGCCTAATAAAAAACTCATTTCATTCTCCCGTTTTTATGACTTGATCAATCGGATAGCTCACTGATCATCTGCTCAAATAATTCCGGTTTCAGCAAAACCAGTCCTGCATGCCCTAATTCCGGTAATACTGTAAACTCCGTCTGCGGGAACTTGCTTTTTATATACGCGATATCCTGCTTTCGCTCTTTTTCCTCTCCATTTGTATACCAGTAATGGAGCTTCGTATCTATTGCAGGAACAGGATCCGGCACTTTATAATTATTGCAGGAATCAAAGGTGCGCCACAGTGTTTTTCTGCTGCAATGCCTCAGAACATCTGCCACATACTGCAGATCCTCCTTGGTATACTCATCTGTTGCAAATGCTTTTTCCAAAAGCCCTACACCGCCTGTTCTTCCGATCATCATCATAAGATAATCCTTCAGGGCAATGAAGCGCGTCACGATCCATGGCAGTTGATAAGGGGTGATGCCACCATCCATGACACAGTGTTTTATTTTGATCAGTTGTCCCAGCGCAACCAGCAGTGCAACGGAACCACCCATGGAGCAGCCATACACCGCATATAATTCCGTATAGCCCTGTGCTTTCATCCACACGTTCAGATCCGAAGCGATCTGCTCCACACTTGTAAAATCACTGTCATTGTCAAAGTCATATCCGGGAAGTGCCGGAACAAGCAGATGATACTTTTTCTCCAGCAGTGGAATGACATTTTCAAAATAATCCCATTTCACAACGGAGGGATGGATCAATAAAATGATTTCTGTATTTTCTGTTCCAAATTCATGAATTGTCATTGGTGTCTGCCTCTCTTTTTATACTTATGTTAGTTATTACTAACCAAGTATAACAGGTTACCACCACACATGCAACCTTCCTATCTCGTTCTCTTAACGCTGTAATCGCTGTCATACATTTCTTTCAGCTTTTCCACCGTATTGTAAACGCCATCCATACAAAATTCCTTCGACCATGTCATGTAATATGCCCATGGTGTATGACTCTGCTCCAGCTTTTTAACATCCGGGTTATAACCGACTTCCGTCAGAGCTGCCACTTTGTTTCCGGATGTATTGGCGATCAGCTCCTCATACTGCTTCTGGTAATCTGTCGCTTCATATTCCGGCAGATAAATGTCCCACGATACCACATCTACGTAAGCATCACCCGGATACCCTTCCTTTGTCGGACAGCTCCAAACCCAGAGCAGATTGTCCAAATGCTTCTGGTTTACATAATAATCAAACATCAGCTTGTAAAGCTCTGCTGCCACTTGACCGCCCTTTCTGCCCCACCAGAACCATGTGCCTTCCACCTCATGGAACGGGCGCCACAGAACAGGGATATTTTCCTGCTGAAAGCGGGCGAGCTGCCCGGCGATCACATCCAGATCCTGATAGAAAGCTTTGCGCTCCTTCGTGCCCTCCACAAGCACCTGCTCCGGGTCAAACTCCGTATGCTCACTGTAAAAGCTCTTATCTCTTCCGCCCACCGGTGAGAACCAGTGAAAACAGATAGAAACAATACCGTCTGTCTCCTTTGCCCATTTGATGGCAGTGTCCATGGTGCCCTGATTTTCCTTTACCTCTGTCAGGCACGCCTCGGATGCATCCGCATAGTTGATGTTTGGGGAATAGCTCAAAAGCTCAAATCCCTGCAGCTTCGGATAAGCACCTGTCTTTTCATGGATATAGGTGATCTCCTCCATCGGATTTGTCTGCGTATGCTGTCCGGTTATGATCTTTTTGCCGGCTGTTTCATATAAATATGCCAATAATTCTTTTGCCTCTTTTGTTGCGTTTTCATTCACAGGTTTCATTTCTCAGTTCTCCTTTTGTAATCCCTGTTTTTCCGTTTGTTTTTTCTGTCAGCAATTTGATCGCTGCGTCCTCTTCCCCCGCCGGTACCAGCACATGGAACAGTACTTTTGCGCCATATTCCGTATCTGCTGTGCGAAACCCCGCCTGGGAAAGCAGATACTGGATCTTCCCGACATCCGTATATTCCGCTGTCAGCATCAGCTCCTGCATCAAAAGCTGCTGTCTGATCTCAGCGTGCAAAAGAGCTTCCGAAACAGCCCCCTGATAAGCACGTACCAGTCCGCCCGTTCCCAGCAACACACCGCCAAAATACCTCGTTACAACAGCCGCCACGTTATGTACATCCTGCCCGGTCAGCACAGAGAGCATCGGTCTGCCCGCTGTCCCGCTCGGCTCACCGTCATCGGAGGAATGCATGATCTCGTTGTTTTCCCCGATCACATAAGCGCTGCAGTTGTGCCTTGCATCCCAGTATTTCTTTTTGCAGGCAGCAATGAACTGCTCTGCCTCCTCCTGCGACTGTACGGGACATAATGTCGCGATAAATCTTGATTTTTTTTCTGTAATCTCGCCCTGCGCCTGCTGCAGTATGATCTTCATATACGGATCTTGCTCCTTTATTTGTCTGGTATTGCTATTTTATAAATAATGTCTACGAATTGTTTCGTGCTACGCACTCCCACAATTCTCCCCAATATTCGCATATCGTGGGATTATCATCCCACTTTTATGCTCATATCGGAGCGGGTCTCAAGGTCTTTCACCCACCTATGAGCGAGCTCACGTGGGTTTAGACCTTTAGACCCTGACATCATATAATTCTGCAACTAAAGCATACCACAGATTCGGTATAAAAGTGTACCATTTTGTGAACAATCCTATATATGGAAGATTACCCTTTCCTTTAATGGCTGTTTTTGGTATAATCAGTGAGAATAAGGAGGCTTTATTCATGAATTATGGTAAAAAAAGCATCCGCAAAAAACAGCGGCAGCTTAATTCTAAATCAACGAAATTCAGCAAAATGTTCTTACTGGCATTTTTGAAAGCACTGCTCATCTGTATGATCAGTGTGTGCATTATCGGTGTCTGTCTCGGTATCGGTATGTTTAAGGGAATTCTGGCATCTGCCCCCGATATTTCCAGTCTGGATGTTACGCCAAGCGGTTATGCGACCGTCGTTTACGATAACAGTGGCAAACAGATCGCCAAGCTCGTCGGCACCAATTCCAACCGAAGCTATGTCAAGATGGATCAGATCCCTGAAAATATGGCTAACGCCTTTGTCGCGATCGAAGATGCGCGTTTCTATCAGCATAACGGTATTGATATCAAGGGTATTATCAGAGCCGGTGTGACCGCCATCAAGACAAGACATCTCGGACAGGGTGCCAGCACGATCACCCAGCAGCTTCTGAAAAACAACGTCTTTGAGGGCTGGGTAACGGAAAACTCCGATCTTGTCCGTATCAAGCGTAAGATCCAGGAGCAGTATCTGGCACTGGAGCTCGAAAAAAGAATGAGCAAGCGGGATATTCTGGAGCTTTATATGAACTCGATCAACTTAGGACAGAATACACTTGGTGTACAGGCAGCTTCCATGCGTTACTTCAATAAGCCCGTATCTGAGCTGAATTTATCCGAATGTGCGGTTATTGCCGGCATCACACAGAACCCGTCCAAATACAATCCGATCACACATCCGGAAGACAATGCAGACAGGCGTACAAAGGTTCTGAATGATATGCTGGATCAGGGCTGGATCGATCAGGATGAATACGATGAGGCTATGGCAGACGATGTCTACTCCCGCATCAAGCAGGTAAATGAAACAACAGAAAGCGATTCGATCAACTCCTACTTCGTTGATGCGCTGATCGATCAGGTTACTTCCGTTCTGATGGAAGAAAAGGGCTATAATGAAACACAGGCATATAATCTGGTTTATTCCGGCGGTCTGCAGATCCAGACAACGCAGGATCCTTCCATCCAGAAGATCTGTGATGAGATTTACAATAATGAAGAAAACTATCCTGAAAATACAAAATGGCTGCTTGACTATCAGCTCACTGTCCTGACAGCAGGTGGTGAGTATGTCAATTATTCAACGGAAATGTTCAAGCAGTATTTCAGGAACCAGCGTTCTTCCTATAATCTGCTGTATTCTTCCCAGGATGCTGCTTATACGGATATCGCGGAATATCAGCAGAGCGTTTTAAGCCCGGGTGATGAAGTCTATTCGGAAAATGTATCGCTGACACCGCAGCCACAGGTTTCCATTACCGTAGAGGATCAATCCACAGGTTACATCGTGGCAATGGTCGGCGGACGTGGTACAAAATCAGCCAGCCGTACTTTAAACAGAGCAACGGACACGACCAGACAGCCCGGATCTACCTTTAAAATTCTGTCTACTTATGCACCTGCCCTTGACAGCGCCGGCATGACACTTGCCACTGTCCAGAACGATGCCCCATATAATTATGCAAACGGAAGGCCTGTCAGCAACTGGTATTCCAGCGGCTACAAGGGAATCTGTACACTCCGTTACGGTATTGAACAGTCCCTGAATATTGTTGCAGTAAAAACACTGACACAGATCACACCACAGCTTGGTTTTGATTATCTGCAGAACTTCGGCTTTACTACCCTTGTGGAACGTCGTGAAGTCGAGACAAGCAGCGGTACCCAGATTTTCTCCGATATCACACAGTCTCTTGCACTGGGCGGTATCACAGACGGTGTTACCAATCTGGAACTGAATGCAGGCTATGCAACGGTTGCCAATAACGGTACTTATATCAAACCGACTTTATTTACAAAAATTCTGGATCACGATGGCAATGTTATGGTAGATAACACAACACCGGAATCTCATCAGGTTATCAAGGAAACAACTGCCTTCCTGCTG
>HF995230.1:0-15919 GCA_000432915.1 Firmicutes bacterium CAG:194 | reverse complement strand
GCCTTCCTGCTGACAGATGCCATGGTCGATGTTGTCACAAAAGGTACCGGTGGTTCCGTCAACTTCGGCGGCGATGTCGCAATCGCCGGGAAAACCGGTACAACCTCCGATTATAAGGATGTCTGGTTTGCAGGCTACTCTCCGTACTATACAGCTACGACCTGGACAGGCTATGACAATAACGTATCTATGGAGACAAGTGCGGAAAAGAACTTATCCAAAACAATGTGGAAAGCTGTTATGTCCCGGATCCATGAAGGATTACCTGCCGCTTCCTTTACGAAGCCAAGCGGTATTGTGACCGCGACAGTCTGCTCCAAGTCCGGTAAACTGCCGATTGCAGGCGTATGTGATGCTTACTTAAATACAGAATACTTTGCAGAAGGTACCGTACCGACAGAAACATGTGATGTACACTTTTCCGGAATGGTATGTTCAGCAACCGGTCTTGCCGCTACAACGACCTGTCCTTATCAGGTTCCGGGCGTTATTGAAATTGCACCATCCGACGATGGTTCACCGGGTGCAACAAAGTATTGTCCGCATACACCGGATTACTTTACAAATCCTGCCAATGCTGCTTCCATCCAGGCTGCTCAGCAGGCGATCGCACAGCAGCAAGCTGCAGCAGCACAGGCAGCACAGCAACAGGCAGCACAGCAGGCACAGCAGCAGATCGATGCACAGGCAGATGCAGAAGAAGCCGGCGGCGGTGAAGCTCCTGAAGATGATGAGTAGAATGCATTAGATTATGTCAATGCAGATCAGCAAGCTATCACAATATAGAAACAGAAAGAAAAACCATGGACTAAAATTCTTCAGTCCATGGTTTTTTTAATGTACCATTTATTGTATTTCCAAGCCATTTCCAGCCCATTCCTATGATGACATCCACCTATTCCCTGTCCAGCTTATAAAAGCTGCAGTGCAGCTGCGTCTCATCCACATCTGACAATTCCTTTGGCAGTGTGATATGCAATCTCTCTACAGCCTTCTCACAGGTAAAATACGGGCTTGTACAAAGCGGTAACAGCACGCTGTCTGCCATCGTGTAAGTAAAGTGTGCACTGCCCTCTGCAGCGATCTCTGTCCCAAAAGACAGCTCCGCCTGTCCTGCGGCGGTCTGTCCTTTCGTTTCCTCATTTGCCGTATCCCTGCCCGGATCCTGCAGATCGATAGCAACATCACAATCGATCTGTAAAAGGTCAATGTCCATTCCTGTGATCTCCCTTTCAAAGACAAGATCAAAGCCCTCTTCTGTCCGTTCAATCCGGTAAGGTATCTGCAGTTCCTGCCCTTTCTCTTCTATGCCGGCCCAGACTGCGGGCAGCATTTGCAGGCTCGTTTTATGCAGCAGCTGTGCATATGACTCATAATCGACCTTTGCAGCCTCTGTATGGCACTCTCCACGCAGCAAATAAATCACATTTTCATATTTATACGGTACATAATCCTGCTCCAGCAGATAATCATAGAGCAGAATGCTTCTGTCACTGAAGGTCGCTTCATCGAACTGGATGTATGGTGCAAGAAGGATCAGATCCGGCAGATTTTCGGAAAGCTGCGCGATCGCCTTTTCCTGCATCGTGCGGTTGCTGATATTATACACGGATGTAAACGGGAAAAAGCATTCCCGGTCAAATAAAACCGCATTGGCAACCGCATTGGTTGCATCCAGCCATGTCTTTCCTTCTGTCACCTCAGCCTGTAATACCGTTCCGATATTTTGCAGGCTCTGCAGCGTATTTCCCTGTACAAAACCTGTTCCCATATTGGATATTCCCGCATCCGTCACATATACGACCGGATCTGCGATCTCTTTTCCTCCGATCGTTGTATCTACAGATGCAGGAACCTCTTTGATCATACAAAGACTGTCCGATGTTATGAGCGATGCATCCTGACTCAGCCACAGCATCAGGGAACCAAGAGCCAGTGCCATAAGCCATTTTTTATGTTCGTATAAAAGGACTGACACTGTCAGAATGCTGAAAAAGATCGTCAATACCAGGGCTCTGCCCCCTTCATCAAACCGGACAAAAGCGTAATTTACCAAAATAAGATAACAGATCAGCAATGTCATAAACTGCCCTGCTGCTCTTTTCTCTTTCTTCAGTGCAAAATACAGACAAACAAGAAGTGGCAGTAAAAAGCCAAAAGTCCCGATAAAGAACGTTCCCTGCTCTCCCATCAGCCCCGGCAGAAGATAACCGGCTGCATCTGTCACGTCTTCAAACATTGCCATACCATTGACATACAGCGTTGTTCCGGTATTATCCTTTAAATAAACCACAATCTGTAAAAACAGAGGGATAAAAGAAATGCCGAATACAATCAGTGCAAGCCAGCGCACAAGCGTCCCAGGTCTATGCAGGATCTCTTTGCAGTTTTCTCCAAGCTTTGGCAAGCTTCTGCACAAAACGAGCGGCAGAAATGCCAGAGCAGCAGTTCCACCGATCGATGCGTTCCATGCAATCGCAAAGATAGAAAGGAGCACCCATGCATACAGATAATCGAGCTTTGGCAGCTTCTTACTAAACAGGACAAAAAACAGGATAAACAAAAACAGATACCGCATTCCCGCTGTTTTGACCAGAAACGGCATAAACAGCCAGACAAGCCATATACCTGCCCTGTGCTCCATAAAATAACAGATCACAAGTGCCAGCAGAGCCGCCATGACAAGATCCCCAACTATTTTTGCCGCATTCAGGGAAAGATATGATCCGTCGAAAAACAGATAATCGATCGCTCCGTAATAATAATCACAAAGTCCGTGGATCGGGATCAGATCCAGATAAGGCAGCTTATGATACGACATCAGCTGCTGCATCGGAAGTGTGATCTC
The DNA here is from genome assembly GCA_000432915.1 of Firmicutes bacterium CAG:194. Lineage (GTDB taxonomy): Bacteria > Bacillota > Clostridia > Lachnospirales > Lachnospiraceae > CAG-194. Next base: position 13,071 of record HF995230.1, on the reverse strand, counting down.
TCCGTTGTGGAAATAATCCATGCTGAGCAGCCCCTCCGGCTGTGTAAAAACACGCAGCATGGCTGCCATAACAAAGGTTGTCGGATAGATCCGGCTTTCCTTTCTGCTGCTAAAATATGCCCATACCAAAAGTACCAATGTCAGCAAAATACAGAAATATTTCCATCTGCCGGAATAAAACAGCTCCATGACCTCTCCCGTCACTTCATATTGATAACGAAAATGCACAAAGGAAAGACAGCCAACCGGCAGTAAGATCTGCAGATATTTCTCAAGTCTTATCTTGACAAACAGCCTGCCAAGCTGTGGCAGTCCGCAAAGCATAAGAAAGAAAACGGCTGTAATCCCTAATAATACAAGGCTGCCAGCCTGCCAGAGCTGTGCGATCCTTACCTTCCAGCCTGCTGCCAGAAACAGCACGGTCAAAGCCCCATAGACAAATGACGCCTGTTCTACGCAGTTTACATAACTTGTTTTAGTGTGCTGACAAAGCAGATAACCCAAAAGCAATACCGCATAAAGCCCTGCATACTGCCACATATACCTCTGCTGTGTCAGTATCATAAGCAATACAGCTGCATATCCGATCATAAAACCATAAACCGCCTTTTCCCTGTCTGTTTTCTCTTCTCTGCCCGTATTCTGTCTTACCGGCTTCACTTTTAGCAGGATCCATGCAAACAGGATAAATAACAGCGGCAGACCAATGATCGCTCCCCGGATCAGCCACAGATCCGCCTGTTTGTTATAACCCGACCATGTTGTCAGCCCGCAGATCAGATCCTTGTAAACAGGAAGCTGATCGTACCAGCCCTTTATAAACAGACTGAAAATGGAAAACAGGGTCAAAACAGCTGCAAGAGCTGCTTCAATCCCTGTCCATAAATCTAAACTTTTAAACTGCACAAAAAACTTTTTCATTTTGATCATAAGAACATGCAATGTGCCAGTGCCTGTCGCAGTTCCTCCTCCTTAATCGGTTTTGAGATAACTTCGGAAAAGCCGCAGTCATAAAAGATTTGTTTGGACTCCTCCGTAATATTGGATGTCATGACTAAAAGCGGCAGAAGTTCAAAATAAGGATCCGCAAGCTGTCTGATCTCCTTTGCTGTCTGGATACCGCCCTTAACAGGCATCATATGATCAAGAATAACAAAATCATATTTCCTTGTATGAAGCTCTTCAATCGCCTCTTCACCACTTTCCACTGTCTTTGCCTGCATACCATATGATTTCAGCAAAGATGCGACCAGCTTACAGTTTACCGGACTGTCATCTACCACAAGTGCCTTCACCTGCTTGGCGTAATACAGATTCTGTGCCTTTTTGCGGGAATCTGTGATCAGTTCCTTCTGCTCTTCTCTGTGTTTCTCCTTGATCTGTCCGATCGTTTCCTCATCCTCAACCGTCTGCAAAAATGAAATCACAAATTTGGTCTGTCTGACCTCTGCTCCAGCGGTCTTATCCAAAAAGATACCGTTCAGCTTCTGGATCATATTTTTGGCAAGCGCAAATCCCGGTGCATTTCCATAACGCAGATCTTCCGTCAGATCCTCACTGCAGTCGATCCTGCACACCAGTGTGATATTCTGCCCTCTTCTTGGCAGAATACCCTTTTCATAAGTAACGGTCATTGTGACTGTTCCCTGCTCCGTAAACTGCAGCAGATCACTTAAGATGTTGATCATGGCAAGACGGATCTTTTCGGTATCTCCAACGAGTACGCTGGGCAGATCATAATCCACATGCAGCAGAAAAACCTTATCCTTTCCCCGGATCATACTCTGTATTTTCTGATTGATCTCCAGAAATAAGCCCTTTGTATTATAAGTCGCTGCCTGCTCCGTCTCTGCTGCCGGTGTTGCAGCCACTGCTGCTGTCACATAACTGCCATCCTCTCTTTGTTCCAGCAAAAAACCGGACAGGATCATATCCCTTTCCTTCATGCAGAGCAGATACATCAGAAGCATTAAGATCAGATACTCCAGTACAGTCGCAAGTATTTCTTCATAGCTTGTCTGATATGTGTAGCGCAGCGTATGAAGTCTGTGGTCCGTCTGGTAAAATTTATACAAAAATACACAGAGCATGGCAAAAAAACAATTTCTTGCCGTGTGTATAAATATCGCTTTATCCGCATACAGAAGACTGACAAGCGGTACGATCACATAAAACAGCTTCAGACTGATCACATCATTACAGGCAACCAGACAGACAAGCCCTTCCATAAGTGTCAGACAGACACATCGGTTGACTGTTTCATTATAAGAATACCGGCAGACGATCACCGGAATAACCGATGCCGCAAAAATCAAGAGACATACTTTGATAAGTGTGCTCTTTTCCAGCACAAGCACATCCACCTGCCATGCGATAACCGCCGCAGGGATCAGTATCAGAAATGCCGCGATCAGCTTCCCGAGAATCCCATTGATCCTGCGGTTATTATCTTTTATAAAATCCCTCATATAAAGATTTTGATTCATGTAGTATCCTTCTCCTTATAACCCTCTCACCAATACTTGACTTATTCAGAATTTTACCATATTTTACGCTGAGAATCCAGTTTTTGTTTGACAAAGAATCGTTTCTTTGATACAATATCGTTCGGTAACAAAAAAGCTGCTGTGGCTCAGAGGTAGAGCACTTCCTTGGTAAGGAAGGGGTCACGGGTTCAATTCCCGTCAGCAGCTCTTACAATTTTTCCCCTAGAAACCTTGAAAATACGGCATTTTCGAGGTTTTCTTTTTTCCCTTCAGGTGAGGTACACTGAGGTACCCCCCTTTCACCTGGCATCAGAGACAGAACGCTGAAGCTGAAAACAGAACAAAACAGCGCTGTATCCATCTAAGACACAGCGCTGTTCTTTTTATCTGCTTTATTTATCCTTGATGTTATTTTCGTAGATCTCAATCTCGATGCGATAAGCATCTCTTTCCAGCTTCAGCTGCTTGATCGCTTCTTCATTTTCCTGAATCTTGGCATGTGTTTCCTCTAAATGCTTCTTGATCACATCACTGCCGCTGCTCAGCAGATGCTCTGCCAGACACTGTCCGTACAGATCACATTTGATCGCATATTCGGCGTTTAAATTTTCCAGCTCTTTAATCTGCTGCTCAAGATTTTGGAAATTAACCTTTAATTCTTTGTAGATTTTTTCTCTCATCTTGGTATTTGGATCATTTCTCTCCATCTGAAATTCCCTCTCATTCTTTTATGCTATGTAATAGCTTTGCTACAGTTTACACTTCCTTTTTATCATATATCAACATGCCAAATGCAGTCAAATCTATTTCCCGTTTTCTCCATTTTTCATGCAGATGCGGTCGTTTTTTCAACATATTCGGTCATCTGTTATTCGATCACCTTCCGTAATTTTGATTTCAGTCTGCTCAATGCATTATCTGTTGACTTTTCATCCCTTCCAAGTACCTTTGCAATCTCCACATATCCCATTCCGGTCAGATACAGATCCAGCACCTGCTTTTCAAAGCTGCTGAGCCGGGACTGTATCATCTGTTCAATATATTCCACATTTTCCCGGTCTATGAGCATTTTTTCCGGATCACTGAGCTGTCCTGACTGCAATACGTTTTCCAGAGGCACATTTTCCTTCTGCTCATCCGTATGTGTTGTCTCGCCTGACAATGAAATATATGTATTAAGGGGCATATGTTTTTTTCGTCCGGATGCCTGCACAGCCGTATACATCTGTCTGGAAATACAGAGCGTGGCAAATGTTGAAAAGCCGGCATCCCTGCCAAAATCATAATCTCTGACAGCTTTAAACAGACCGATCATTCCTTCCTGGATCAGATCCTCTGTATCACCACCCAGAATATACATGGATTTTGCTTTATCCCTGACAAGATTTTTATATTTATCCATCAGATAATCCATGACCTCCTGCTCTCCTTCACGCAGTCGTATGATCAGTTCTTCATCCGAACAATCCTTCCATCTGTCCCGCATTTGTTACCTCATTTTCGTCTATTTCTTTACCTGCATTCTCTGTCTGACAACCTCATAGGCAAGTACACCCGCTGCCACAGATGCATTCAGGGAATCTATGTCTCCCTGCATAGGGATCCTTGCCACAAGATCACATTTGGACTTCACAAGACGTCCTACACCTTCCCCTTCATTCCCGATCACCAGTCCGATCGGCCCTGTCAGATTCTGCCTGTACATGATCTCACCATCCATATCCGCACAGACAAACCAAAGCCCTTCTTTTTTCAGCTCTTCGATCGTCTGGGAAAGGTTTGTCACCTTTGCAACCGGCGTGTAATTCAGTGCACCTGCAGATGCCTTCGCAACGGTCGCAGTCAGTCCGACTGCCCGGTTCTTCGGAATGATCACTCCATGCGCGCCTGCTAAATTGGCTGTTCTGATGATCGCACCAAGATTGTGCGGATCCTCAATATTATCCAGAATAAAAATAAACGGATCTTCTCCCTTTTCTTTTGCTTTTTCCAGAATATCGGAAACCTCCGCATATTCATAAGCCGCCGCATAGGCGATGACACCCTGATGCTTGCCGGTCTCGGACATCTGGTCAAGACGTTCCTTTGTCACATACTTGATCATGACATCCTTTTTCTTTGCTTCCCTGCGGATGGTCACCATAGGTCCATCCTGACAGCCGTCCAAAATAAATACCTTATCAATCGGCTTGCCACTGCGAAATGCTTCTATGACCGCATTTCTGCCTTCTATCGTAAATTCTTCGTATCGCATCTTTTCCTCATTTCTACCCGTTTTCCCGGTCACTTGATCCTGCCGTCAGATTTCTTTTCCGATCAGCGTAAGCCCCTTCTTTACAAGAAAAAGCAGTCTGTCTGTCTGTTCCGTCAAATATAAATAGCCCATCAAAGCCTCAAACCCGGTCGCTTTCCGGTAAGCAACCACTGATGCATTTTTTGCGGTATGTGAGGTTTTGGCATTTCTGCCTCTTCTGTATACACCGGCTTCTTCTTCCGTCAGCTCCGGCAGAAGTGCTTCGATCATCTCTGCCTGCGCATCCGCTTTCACCACCGCGCTTTTGATCTTATGTAAACTGTTGGCATCACGATTGCATCGCTCCACCAGAACAGTTCGGATCACAAGATCATAAATACAGTCGCCTAAAAAAGCAAGCGTGATCGGCGAATAGGTTCTGATATCCGTTTCCTTACAGGCAAATGTTTCCTTGATCTGCGAAAGCAGACTTATGCTCTCTTCCATTTTACTCCTTCTCTGGTATCCTCTAACACGATACCCTTCTCCAGCAGCTCGTTACGGATCTCATCTGCACGGGCAAAGTTCTTCTGCTTTCTGGCATCCTGTCTTTCCTGGATCAGCTTTTCAATATCTGCATCGAGAAGCTCCTGCTTCGGCTCAATGAGCAGACCGCAAATATCTGTCAGCATTTTCAGCTCTTCGTACAGATTCTGTAAATATGCCTTGGAACTTTCTTCCCCTGTATTGGAGTTGATGAATTTTACCAGTTCAAAGATAACGGAAATGGCATCTGCCGTATTGAAATCATCATCCATCGCTTCATCAAAACGGTTTACATAAGTTACCGCCTGCTCATAAAGCCTGCTCTCTTCTTCTGTCATGTGGCTGTTTGCCGCATGCTCTAATCTGTACTGCAGGTTCTGGGCACAGGTCAGGATTCTCTCCAGTCCGTTCTTGGCAGCTTCCATCAGCTCCGCACTGAAGTTCAGCGGGCTTCTGTAATGTGCGGAAAGCATAAAGAAACGAAGCACCTGCAGATCGTATTTTTCACTGATATCACGTACGGTAAAGAAGTTACCGAGTGATTTACTCATCTTCTTATTATCAATGTTCAGGAACGCATTATGCATCCAGTATCTTGCAAAGATCTTGCCGTTGCATGCCTCCGACTGTGCGATCTCGTTTTCATGATGTGGGAAGATCAGATCTTCGCCGCCTGCATGAATATCAATCTCATCACCGAGGTATTTTTTGCTCATAACGGAGCATTCGATATGCCAGCCCGGACGACCGTCGCACCATGGAGATTCCCAGTATGGCTCGCCGTCTTTTTTCGGTTTCCATAATACAAAGTCAAGCGGGTCTTCCTTCTGATCCTCGCCGGATACGAGAAGGCTTCTGTTACCGCCTCTTAAATCGTCGATATTTTTATGGGAAAGCTTTCCATAATCCTTAAAGCTTCTTGTTCTGTAGTAAACAGTTCCGTCTGCTGCCACATAAGCATGCCCTTTGTCGATCAATGTCTTTATCATATCGATCATACCGCCAATTTCCTGCGTGGCAAGCGGATGTGTAGTGGCAGGCTTTACATTCATGGCTGCCATATCCTTTTTACATTCTGCGATATAACGCTGGCTGATCACGGAAGCATCTACGCCTTCCTCGATCGCAGCTTTGATGATCTTATCGTCCACATCGGTAAAGTTGGATACATAATTAACCTCATAGCCTTTATGCTCCATATAGCGGCGTACCGTATCAAATACGATCATCGGACGTGCATTTCCGATATGGATCAGGTTGTATACGGTAGGACCGCAGACATACATACGGACCTTTCCTTCTTCGATCGGTACAAATTCCTGTTTTGTTTTTGTAAGCGTATTATAAATCCTCATGTAAAGCTCCTTTCCTGAGTGCTTTTACTTCATTTTCCAGTTCTATCAGTTTATTGGTCAGTGCGATATTACTCTGTCTGAGCATGGACAGATCTTCCTTGACCGGATCCGGCAGATGCACCTGATCCATTTCTTCCTGTGGCAGGGAAACATTATTCCGCTTGACTACTCTGCCCGGAACACCGACTACCGTCGAATTCGGCGGTACAGGCTCTAAAACAACGCTTCCTGCGCCGATCTTGGAGTTATCTCCGATCGTAAAGGAACCGAGCACTTTTGCGCCCGCACTGATCATGACATTATTACCGATCGTCGGATGTCTTTTTCCCTGTTCTTTACCGGTTCCGCCAAGCGTCACACCCTGATACAGCGTTACATTATCGCCGATGATCGCCGTTTCTCCGATGATCACACCGTTTCCATGGTCGATAAACAATCCTTTGCCGATCTGTGCGCCCGGGTGGATCTCGATACCGGTCTTTCGGACGCCTCTCTGGGACACCCATCTTGCCCAGAAATAGTGCCCGTTTAAATACAGCTTATGTGCAATACGATAATGCAGCATAACCTTAAAACTCGGATACAGAAAGACTTCCATATTAGAGTGGATCGCCGGATCTCTCTCCCGGATGATCCTGATCTCTTCCTTTATATTTTTGATAAAACCCATGGTAACACCTTCCTCACTATAAAACGCCTCTATATATTTTAATATATAGAGACGTTTCACCGCGGTTCCACTCTACTGAAGGAATGATACAATTCATTCCAGCCCTTATGCATCTTTAACGCAGATGATACGTGCCTGCTTACTGGATTCAGCAGGCAGGCTCCCGGACGCACTTCTTTACCGCTCATTTGATGAATGCTTTCAGCCAATGCATTCACTCTCTGGCAAATCCGAGGTAAATACTCTTTCCGTTCTACGCCTGTTTTCGTTTTTTCACTCTTCTATTAGGATATGAAATGACATGCATTTTGTCAAGTCTCTGTTTTCATGCTACAATAGAGTATATCGGCGTTTCAGAAGGGACATGCCATGAAACAGAAAATCTTTAACATCATACAGATCGGCGATAAAAGTAACCGGATCAGCCGTTTTTTTGATATCTTTATCACGGTCACCATTTTTTGCAATATTGCGGTTATGTTTTTGCAGACCTTTGATCAGTTTGCTGCATTTTCGGGCGTTTTCAAGGTTGTGGAATACAGCACACTTTTTATTTTCTGCATTGAGTACGGACTGCGGATCTAAAAACAACCCATCTGCCTGAAAATATTCTTTTGCACGCCAAACCACTTCTGTTTTACCGGCGCGGGCAGCCGCCACAGCCACCGCAGTCACCATAAGCTGCCTGCTGTTCATACCTCTCTGACGGACGCTGCAGCATACAGATCGCCTGTGAGCTGATTCCTTCCATTGCTCCCGTAAAACCAAGTCCTTCCTCTGTGGTCGCCTTTACATTGACCTGAAAAAGCTCGATTCCAAGTGCTCCTGCGATATTTTCCCGCATGGTATCGATATACGGACGCATTTTCGGCTTCTGTGCAATGATCGTTGCGTCAATATTTTCGATCACATACCGATTGTCCTCCAAAAGCTGTCCGACCTTTTCCAACAGCTTCATACTGGAAATGCCTTCATACGCCGGATCTGTGTCCGGGAAATGCTTTCCGATATCGCCCAGTGCTGCTGCTCCGAGCAAGGCATCCATAATGGCGTGCAGCAGGACATCTGCATCCGAATGTCCCAAAAGCCCTTTCTCATACGGGATCTCCACACCACCAATGATCATTTTTCTATTTTCCGCCAGACGATGTACGTCATAACCCATTCCGATTCGCATATATTACCTCCTATTGACTTTTATCTGCCATTGTGACAGATTTGTCCATTAATGAATTAACTTGGAATATTCTTCCAGATTCCAAATTTTATCTACCAGTCCTTCATAAAATTCAGGCTCATGACAAACAAGCAGTACAGAGCCCTTATATTCCGAAAGCGCACGCTTCAGTTCTTCCTTGGCATCCACATCCAGATGATTGGTTGGCTCGTCCAAAAGAAGCAGATTGGTTTCCCTGTTTATCAATTTACACAATCTGACCTTTGCCTGCTCACCACCGCTCAACACTTTCACTTTACTTTCAATGTGCTTTGTCGTCAACCCGCATTTTGCCAGCGCACTGCGGACTTCATACTGTGTATAGCCCGGAAAGGTTTCCCAGATTTCCTCGATACAGGACTGGTTGCCCGGTGTGACCTCCTGCTCGAAATATCCGATCTCCAGATAATCTCCCTGCACGACTGTTCCCTCTAAAGAAGGGAGCAGTGCCAGCACACTCTTAAGGAACGTCGTCTTTCCGATTCCGTTTGTTCCGACAACCGCAATCTTTTCACCGCGCTCCATACGCAGATTGATCGGTTTAGACAGCGGTTTTTCCTTATCATATCCGATCACCAGATCTGTTGTTTCAAATAAAACTCTGCCCGGCGTTCTTGCTTCCTTAAAATGAAATTCCGGCTTCGGCTTCTCTCTTGCCAGCTCGATCACATCCATTTTGTCGAGCTTCTTCTGACGGGACATCGCCATATTTCTTGTTGCGACATTCGCCTTATTTCTTGCCACAAAGTCCTTCAGATCCGCAATTTCCTTCTGCTGCTTTTTATAAGCAGCCTCTAACTGCATCTTCTTCATTTCGTATACTTCAAGGAACTTGTCATAGTTGCCGACATAACGGTTCAGCTCCTGATTTTCCATATGATAGATCAGATTGACGACATCATTTAAGAATGGGATATCGTGCGAGATCAGGATAAAAGCATTTTCATATTCCTGCAGATAGCGTTTCAGCCACACAATATGATTGGCATCCAGGTAGTTCGTTGGCTCATCCAAAAGCAGGATATCCGGTTTTTCCAGAAGAAGCTTTGCCAGAAGGAGCTTGGTACGCTGTCCGCCGGAAAGGTCCGTTACATCTCTGTCCAGATCAAGCTGCAACAGATCAAATGCCCTTGCCACCTCTTCGATCTTACTGTCGATCACGTAAAAATCATGACTGTCCAAAAGATCCTGCAGCGTTCCCATTTCTTCCAAAAGCTCTGCCATCTGCGTCTCATCTGCCTCTGCAAGCAGATCACAGATCTCTGTGATCCTTGCTTCCATTTCAAACAAAAAAGAATAAGCCGACTTTAACACATCCCGCATCGTCATACCCTTTTCCAGCACGGTATGCTGATCCAGATACCCGACTCTGACATTTTTTGCCCATTCCACGCTGCCCTCATCCGGCTGCAGCTTTCCTGTCACAATATTCATAAAAGTAGACTTGCCTTCTCCGTTTGCGCCGACAAGTCCGATATGCTCGCCCTTTAACAGGCGGAAAGATACATTGTTAAAAATTGCCCTGTCTCCAAAGCCATGACTCAAATTGGATACATCTAATATCATAAACAACTATACTCCTGTCTGTTTTCATTTTCTTCCCTTTTTGTTTAGGATTTCTTTCATTATTTTATAAATTCCTTAGAAATTGCCCATACTCTGTTCACATTTATCCTTTATGATTAGAACCATCAAAAGAAGTTAATGACGATATGAAGAATTTCAGCTTGTGATTAGCTTCGCCAAACAACAACACGTGCATTGCACGTTTTATCTCATACTCCCCTCTTTATTTGGCAGGTGCCTGTGGCACCTGCCCTTATTTTACTTTCTGAATTTTGCTTTTTTATTGATGCCCTTTTTCACCAAAAGTTTCTTATATATTTTATACTTGGAAGCCGGTACTTTCACTGTTACTTTTTTATGAGTGTTACCAAATGCCTTTGCTCCAACTGATTTTGTTGCAAGTTTCTTCGTTTTTACTGTAATCTTCTTTAAATTCCTGCAATTATAAAATGCTTTGCTTCCAATCTTCTTTACATTTTTACCGATGGTCACTGTTTTTAATTTCTTACAGCTATAAAATGCCCTGTCTGAGATTTCCGTCACTTTATACGGTTTACCGGCGTATGTTACTGTATCAGGGATCGTTACGCTTATCACTGATTTCTTCGTAACCTGTGTCACAACCGCAGTTCTTTCTTCGGGGTCAAACGTTACAACACATGATACCTTTCCCAGCTTGACAACTTCAGTCATTTCCGTCTCATTATCATCGTCCTCGTCACCGTTATCATCTCTGTCATCATCGTTATCATCTCTGTCGTCATCGTTATCATCTCTGTCATCATCGTTCCGGTTATCGTCATTGTTCTTGCCGCCGTTATTCGGATTTTCTGTATCACCGGTATTATCCTTCTGATCATCTTTTTTCTGGTCTTCCGTTTCCGTTTTCCTTAACTGTGCGATCTCACGGCTTTCATATGCACTACAGCCAGTTGTTTGACAGTATCTCCGTTCTTCTCCGGCAGCATCATAAGTCGCCTGCTTCACGACTGTCCATACGCCATAGCTGTGTATTCCCGTTTCCGCTACCTCTCTGCTCTCATATGCGCCGCAGCCTGCTGTCTGACAGTACCGCCTTTCTTCCCCTTTTGTGATACAAGCCGGTACTTTTGTTTCTTTCCATGCTCCATAACTATGATTGCCCGTTGCGGGGATCGGCTCTTTACTGATCTCTTCGCCACAGCTTTTGCAGACCTGCCTGCGAAGTCCCTCTGCATAACAGTTTGCCTGTTTTACAATTTCCCATGTTGTAACAGTATGCCCACATGCCTCCTCGGCTCCGACTACGATCTGATAGCTTGTGCTCTTGCCGCCGTAAGATACCGTAACCGTCTGTCTGCCGGATTTACTCATGTCATAACCGCTGCAGCTGATCATATTTGTATCGTATACATATCCCGTGCTTCCATCACTCATTGTCGCCTGCAAAGAAAAATCTGATGAAAATGAGTCATTCAATTTGAATTTTGTTTTTGAATTATTACTAACAATCTGAATACTTTCCACATGGTACTGCTGATCTCTTTCATCACTGATAGAATGATGGGACACGCCGAATATATAAGGTCTGATTCCATAATAAGTATATCCCGGATCCTGATTTAACACATCCTCACCTTTGCCGGAAGAACCATAATATTTATTCGAACTGTCCCACGTCAGATCAAGCAGATGCCATTCCCCACCGAAATATGCCATGTTCCACTCATGATTGATGGATGGACTGTATGTATCGGAAAGCGGCGATTCACTGTAGCCCATAATGTTGATACAGGGAATGCCCAGCGATGTGAGCATCACCTGGTTTAGTCTGGAGTAACCCGCACATACACCTGTCTTTGCAGAAAATACATAATACGGCGCCGCGGTGTATTTATAGCCTTTATTTTCACCATATAAATATTCATAATCATATGCAATCTGTTTACAAATCCAATCATGGATCACTTTTACTTTCTGCTCATCCGTTGTGCAGCTCCTTGTCAGGCTTATCGCCTGCTGTTTGATCGCATCCATGCTGTTTCCGACATAATAGAAGCTATCTGTATAAGTCGTGTAATACTCCAATGGAATATCGTCATATTGGGACGGATCAAGCGTATTTGCCAGATCTTTATAATATGCAAACTCATGCTCTCCCGCCGGTGCTTTTAAACTGCAGCCTGTTGCGGTTTTGGTTACCACATAGGAAGCAAAACTAATATAACTGCCTGAACCGGAAGCGGGATTCGGTCTGAAATAAATAATGCGGTAAGTATCATCATCACAGCTTGACAGATCCATACTGCAGGTCACCTTATGACTTGCATCATAGGTTGCTATCCCTTTCGTACCCTCCTGTGCTACCAGTGTATTTCCTGATCGTTTGTATGCCTGAAACATAATCTTATCACCACTGCCATACAACTCATAATACACCTGTGCCACAACAAAATTGCCACTGGCAGATAATGTCGCACAATAAGGTGCTGATGCCAGCTCATTTGTCACGATATTGGTCTTATCCAGTGTTTCGGAGCCTGTGAAACCATTGCTGTCAATAGAAATCCCCTGCTGTTTAAGTGCCTGCTTTGCCGATTTGCCATTCTGTTCCGCTTCTTTTTCTTCCTGCGCGGTCAGATGAACCGCAACCTGTTCTTCTGCTTCAAGCGGATCTGCAAGCACTGTCTTTCCCCACAGCATGCAAATGCAAAACAGCATCAGGATCCCCATTCCCACAAATCTTTTCTTTTTCATTCTTGATCCTCCGTAAAACATTCTTACCTTATGTTATCATCCCGGAATTTTAAACACAAGCAAAAGCAAAAAAAGGACAACAAAAAAGAATCCTTTCGGATTCTTTTTAGTAGCGAGAGGGGGATTCGGTCTCCGCTCCGCTCCGGTCCGCGCATAGCCGAGGTCCACCGGACCTCGTGCGCCCTCTCCACTACTCCGTAGTGTCTCAGGTTCTTATATATCCGGACAACAAAAAAGAATCCTTTCGGATTCTTTTTAGTAGC
>HF995229.1:35416-40587 GCA_000432915.1 Firmicutes bacterium CAG:194 | reverse complement strand
ACTTGTCGCAAAACTATTGACAAAATATAAGAACGAAATGAAAGCAAAAAAGGGCTTGACACACCCGGATGCGTATCATATAATAATTCACAGTGGCGACCTGTGAAGAATTGACCTGCCCCGGCGATTCAGATAATGGAAGCCAGAGTAAAATACCTTTCGATTCCGATTAGCCCCGGAGAGAGGCAGAAACACAGTAGATATCAGTTTGGAGGTAATACGATGAAAACATTTATGGCTAGTCCAGCTACAATCGATAGAAAATGGTATGTAGTAGATGCTACAGACATGACATTAGGACGTTTAGCTTCAGAAGTAGCTAAAGTATTAAGAGGAAAGAACAAACCAATCTTTACACCACATATCGATACAGGTGATTATGTAATCGTTGTGAACGCTGCAAAGGTTAAAGTAACAGGTAAGAAGTTAGATCAGAAAGTATACTACCATCATTCAGATTATGTAGGCGGTATGAAAGAAGCAACTTTAAGAGAAATGTTAGATAAGAAGCCAGAGAAGGTTGTTGAACTTGCAGTTAAGGGCATGCTTCCAAAGGGACCTTTAGGAAGACAGATGTACACAAAGCTTCATGTATACGCAGGACCGGAACATGAGCAGGCAGCTCAGAAACCTGAAGTATTAACATTCTAATTAAAGGAACTGAAAGGAGAAAGTTAAAATGGCTAAAGCAGCAACAAAATTCCACGGAACTGGAAGAAGAAAAAAATCTATCGCCAGAGTATATTTAACACCTGGAAAAGGAAATATCGTAATTAATAAAAGATCAATCGATGAATATTTTGGATTAGAGACATTAAAGGTTATCGTTCGTCAGCCTTTAGCAGCAACAGATACAGCTGATAAGTTTGACATCCTTGTAAACGTAAAGGGTGGCGGATACACAGGTCAGGCAGGTGCCATCAGACATGGTATCGCAAGAGCACTTCTGACTGTAGATGCTGATTACAGACCGGTTCTGAAAAAAGCAGGATACTTAACACGTGATCCTCGTATGAAAGAGCGTAAGAAATACGGTCTCAAAGCAGCTCGTCGCGCTCCGCAGTTCAGCAAGCGTTAATCTGTTTGTCAGATTTTATACGACAGTTTACGCCCAGGATATTTTTCCTGGGCGTTTTTTGTTAGTGAGGAAGGAAACCAAGCGACAGCGCAGCTGTCATTTGGTTTCACCCGAGCGTACAACGAGAAAATCAGAAAGCACGGAGTGCGTCTGATGCGAAGCGGCAGGATTTTCGAGTATGAAAGAGGGAGGAAACCATGCAACAAAATTCTATTTATAAAAAAGCACTTTATCTGGCTGTCCCAATGATGATACAGAACGGGATCACCAATGCGGTCAGTCTGGTAGATAATTTAATGGTGGGAAGTCTGGGCACAGAAAAGATGACCGCGGTTTCTATTGCGGGACAGCTCTTTTTTGTATTCTTTCTTGCTGTATTCGGCGGACTGTCAGGTCCTGGTATTTACAGCGCGCAGTATTTCGGACAGGGAAATAAAGAAGGCTATCAGAAGATATTCCGCCTGAAGGTGTGGATCACAGCACTGTTGACAGTGGTGGGAGTTATTGTCTTTTTAGTCGGCGGAGAATGGCTGATCGGTCTGTATCTGAAGGGCTCAGGCGGTAATCTGGATGCAGGACTGACACTGGAAAGCGCGCTTTCTTATCTGCGCATTATGCTGATCGGTCTTGTGCCGTTTGCGATCACGCAGATATATGCGGGCAGTCTGCGTGAAATGGGAGAAAGTATGAAGCCAATGCTGGCAGGACTGGTTTCCGTCGTAGTGGATATCGTATTTAACTATTTCCTGATCTACGGCAAATTCGGATTCCCACGCCTGGAAGTAAAAGGTGCGGCCATTGCAACTGTTATGGCAAGATTTGCGGAAATGTTTGTAGTGATCATATGGACGCATGTGGAGATTGAAAAATACAGCTTCTTAAAGAATGTTTACCGGACACTTCGTATTTCCCTGCAGGAAATGATGCCTGTCATCATCAAGGGACTGCCTATCTTTTTTAACGAGTTCTTATGGGCAGGTGGCATGGCAGTGCTGACACAGTGCTATTCCATGAAAGGACTTGAGGTAATAGCGGGTCTGAATATATCCAATGCGATCTGTAATCTGCTAAATGTCGTATTTATTGCCATGGGAAATGCAGTCGGCATTATCATGGGACAGTTCCTCGGTGCTTCCAAATTTGAGGAAGCAAAGAAAAATGCCAATAAGCTTATGTGGTTTACAGCTATGCTTTGTGTGGGACTGACTGTTATATTGATTATTTTGTCCGGTGTATTCCCGCGTGCATATAATACGACCGATGAGATCCGTAATCTGGGAAGATGGTTTATTATCATCACAGCAGCATTTTTCCCTTTACAAGGATTTTTGAATGTATTATACTTTACGCTGCGGTCCGGAGGAAAGACGGTCATCACATTTTTATTTGACAGTGTGTTTACCTGGGTAGTGTCGGTCAGCCTGGCATTTACATTATGTCGGTTTACGGCATTACCGGTTCTGATAGTATATCTGTTTGTACAGTGTGCGGATATCATAAAGGTTTGTGTAGGATATGTACTGGTCAGAAAGGGCATCTGGGTCACAAATCTGGTTACGCAGTAAGCGTGGCTGAATATGAAGGAGGCAGAAATGAAATATCTGCAACAATTTTTACTGATTTTGTGTATTTCATTTGTGGGAGAATTCTTAAAATATGTATTGCCGTTACCGATTCCGGCAAGTATTTACGGAATGGTCATTTTGTTTATCGGGCTGTTGACAGGACTGATCAAACTGGAGCAGGTAAAGGACGTGGGGAAGTTCCTGATCGAGATCATGCCTGTTATGTTCATTCCGGCGGGTGTTGGGCTGATGGAGTCCTGGGGAACGTTGAAACCGTTTGTACTGCCTGTCAGTGTCATTACTGTTATCACGATCGTGACGGTCATGGTAGCAACAGGAATCTGTTCACAATGGGTGATCCGGAAAGAAAAAAAGCAGGAAGGGGGCGCAGCACATGAGTGAGTTATATCAGAATTCCCTGTTTGCAGGTGTAACGATCAGTCTTCTGGCATATGCCCTTGGTATGTTCCTGAGGAAAAAGCTGAAGCTGGGGATTTTTAATCCGCTGCTGATCTCAATCGTGCTGACGATCATTTTTCTGGCATGTACAGGAATTGAATATGATACATATAATCAGGGCGCAGCCTATTTGAGCTGGTTTTTGACACCCGCAACCGTATGTCTGGCGATTCCTTTGTATGAGCAGTGGGAACTTTTGAAGAAAAACCACAGAGCAGTCATTCTCGGAATTACAGCCGGTGTTCTGACGAGTCTTGGAACAGTACTGATACTATGTAAGCTAATGAACCTTTCCCATGAAATGTATGTGACAATGCTGCCAAAGTCTATTACAACAGCAATCGGAATGGGTGTATCGGAAGAACTGGGCGGCTATGTGACGATCACAGTAGCGGTGATCGTGATCACAGGTGTTCTGGGAAATATCTTTGGTGAGCTGATCTGTAAGCTTTTTCGAATCACAGAGCCGATTTCCAAGGGTCTGGCACTCGGTGCAAGTTCACATGCGATCGGAACAGCAAAGGCTATCGAGATTGGTGAGATAGAAGGTGCCATGAGCAGTCTTGCGATCGCGGTGACAGGTATTATGACAGTTGTGCTGGCTTCTCTGTTTGCAGGATTTTTATAAAATCATGGATGAGAAGAGAATGAAAGAAATGAAAGAAAAAAGGGATGGAACACTATCTGTGTTCTATCCCCTTTGCTTTATAGTATGCACTTTTTTCCTGATACATGGCGGATTCGGCTTTTGCCATCCAGATATTGATGGCGGAGGCATTCTGATCGTTCCAGCAATAGCCGATCGCAAGATTTACTTCATATTCTTTGGTCAGACGGCGCAGCATGGCAACTTTTTCTTCCAATAATTCATGGGAAATATCCGGGCAGATCACAAGCAGCTCATCACCGCCGACACGAAACAGCCCATAGCCGTCAAATGCTTTCTGCAGACAAAGACCGGCGTTGGAGATCAGTCTGTCACCAAACAAATGCCCTTTTGAATCATTGGCTGCTTTCAGACCGGTAATATCACAGTATACGATACCGACGCTTGCGTAGTGATCGTTTTTTTCCGTGAACAGATGCAGCGCGTGGCGGTTGCCAAGTCCGGTCAGTTCATCCCGCAGACTCATATCCTGCAGCTGGCGCACTAGATTTCGTCTTTTGAGTGCTGCCACAATAAAATGTCCCATAATATGCAGTATTCCGGAAGTGTATTCCAGGGAAGCTGCGGGCGGATTGTCAATGCCGTAAAAGGCAAAGGCTTTTCCGTTATCATAAAGCGGTACGACAACCAGAGAAGAAATATTTTGCTTATGAAGTACATGGTATAAAGCCGGATCATCTTCTCTGATCTTTTCCAGATCTTCTATCATAATATGCTTATTTTCGCTGAATTTCTGATACCAGCTCGCACATACTTCCGGAGGAAGATCCTGCAGATCTTCTTTTTCGGGCGTAACGCCTGCAGCAACCCATTCATAGGTATTGTTATCGCCGCCCGTTTCATTCTTTTCAAAAATATAAGCACGGTCGCCCTTTAAGAGTTTACCGAGATATTCCAGTAGAAAGTTCAGAGTAGCATCAGGAGTTGGCTGTTGAAGTGCAACGCGGAGCCCCTCATTGATCAGCATTTCCAGGCTCAGGTAATGACTGTCTGCATTGGCCTGTTTTGGTTCACTTATATCAATTGCGATCTCAAGGCGATAACGATGGCCTTCTTCTTCGATCATCGTATCAATCAGGTATAAGAACTTTTGGAGCCCGGTGTGATAGTAGCTCCATTTCAGAAAAGTACCGGGCCTTAAATTATCGTTATTACAAATGGTACAGGGGGCAGAGCAGTTCTGTAAGAGTGCATGGCATTTATGCTTTCTGACTTCCTCAGGGGAAGACACACCAAACGCTTTTAATGCCATCTGATTCATATAGACAAGATCGTGTGTATCCATATCAGCGACATAAACATATTCACTTAGAGTATCAAAAAATTCCCATATTTTCCCCATGGCATTACGCCTCCATATGCAAATAAAATATTCTTAGTGTCAAGTATATATGACAGTACG
>HF995229.1:13239-35355 GCA_000432915.1 Firmicutes bacterium CAG:194 | reverse complement strand
TCGGAAGAACTGCATGACAGTACGGTAATCTGACACCGGTTCACAAAAAATGGATGCGCAGGTTTCCTATACGCTGTAGTCGTGCTATACTTGTTGGGAAGAAATTGCAATTATGCAGAGCTATGTGATATGGGATGAATAGCCGTGCTCATATAGCAGCAGAAAACAGAAAGACAGGATAATAAGATGAAAGCACCTGAACTCAGTACGTTATGTTATATCGAAAAAGACGGCAAATACCTGATGCTGCACAGAGTGGTAAAGGATAAGGATGTCAATAAAGGAAAATGGATCGGAGTCGGCGGACATTTTGAGGAAGGCGAAAGCCCGGAGGAATGTGTTCTGCGAGAAGTCAAAGAAGAGACAGGCTATACACTGACGTCTTTTCATTATCGCGGACAGCTTACCTTTATCTGCGGAGATGAGATGGAATATATTTCTGTTTTTACTGCAGATGGCTTTACAGGGGAGCCCATTGCCTGCGACGAAGGCGTTCTGGAATGGATTCCGAAGGAAGAGATCCGGAAGCTGAATCTCTGGGAAGGTGACAAACTGTTTCTGCAGCTTTTGTCAGAAGATCATCCGTTCTTTTCCATGAAGCTGGTATACAGTGAGGATGGTGAGCTGCGACAGGTAGCGGTCGATGGAAAACCGCTTGAATTTTTTGATGTGATCGATGAGAACGGAGAAAAAACAGGAAAGGTCAAGGAGCGTTCCCTGGCGCACCGGGAAGGAACATTGCATGCAACAGTCCATATCTGGGTCAGGCGAAAAAGGCAGGATGGAAGCTTTGATCTGTTATTACAGAAAAGGAGCAGCACTAAGGATTCTTATGCGGGCTGTTTTGATATTTCAGCAGCGGGACATGTAGATGCGGGTGAACCGGCAACGGATCATTACAGGCAGGCAGCTCTACGGGAGCTTTCAGAAGAGCTGGGCATCCGGGCGGAAGCAGAGCAGCTTCACTATATGGGGAAAAGGCGCGTGCATCACATATCAGGCAAGGATCATTCCTTTATAGATGAAGAGCTTAGTTATGTATTTATATATGAAGAAACAGTCAATGAAAACGAATTGACTTTGCAGGCATCGGAGGTAGAATCGGTGCGCTGGACGGAATACCGGGAACTGCGGAAGGCAGTGGCGGTAAACAGCATAAAGCACTGTATTTACATGGAGGAGCTTGACATGCTGCAGGAAGCTTCAGGAGAGGAAGAACCGGGACAGAAAGCAGAAGCATCAAAACATGATATACCAATACAGGAAACAGCAGGTGAGGAAGAGAAAAGGAAAGAGGTGCGGATCAGGACCGCAACAAAGGCGGATGCACCTGCACTTTTGAACATTTATGCCCCTTATGTGGAGCAGACGGCAATTACCTTTGAATACGAAGTGCCTTCTGTAGAGGAGTTTGCGGGCAGAATAGAGCACATTTTGGAGAAATACCCGTATCTGGTTGCGGAAGCGGAGGGCGAGATTGTTGGCTATGCTTATGCAGGTACATTTAAAGCACGCGCAGCATATGACTGGTCAGTAGAGACAACAATTTATGTAAATCAGAAAAAGAAACGTATGGGGATTGGTGGAAAGTTGTATGCAGCACTCGAAGAAGCCCTGCACGCGCAGCACATCCTGAACTTAAATGCCTGTATCGGTTATCCGCAAAATGAGGACGAGTATTTAACAAAGGACAGTGAAAAATTCCATCAAAAGCTGGGCTACAGACTGGTGGGCACATTTCATGACAGCGGCTATAAGTTTGGCAGATGGTATGATATGATCTGGATGGAAAAGATGCTGGGAGAGCATACAGAGAGCCCGGCGTCTGTGATTCCGTTTTCAGAGACGGAGTGGGCAGCATCTCATAGATAAATCGATATGTGGACAGGTATCAGACCTGGCAGAACAGGCTCTGCGTTTGGTGGCGCACAGAACACCGGATACCATATACAGAAAATAAAAGAATTGAAGAGAAAAGGATAGGATATGCAGGAAAAATTGATCGCATACTATAATAAATTTAACGAAGATAAAAGACTGTTGTCCCGCCACGGACAGGTAGAGTTTCAGACGACGATGCGCTACATTCAGAAATATCTGCCCGGGGACTGGGAGAAGGGCTGCAGTGTTCTGGATATCGGAGCGGGAACAGGCCGCTATAGTGTGGCACTTGCCGAAATGGGACTGGATGTGACAGCGGTAGAGCTTGTCAAAAGTAACCTTGGCATATTGAAGAAAAAAGGCAGCAACGTGAAGGCGTATCAGGGAAATGCCCTGAAGCTTTCCAGATTTGCGGATCAGACCTTTGATGTGACGCTTTTGTTCGGCCCCTTGTATCACCTGCATACCTTTGAGGAAAAATGCAGGGCTTTATCGGAAGCCAAAAGAGTGACAAAAAAGGGTGGCGTGTTGCTTGTTGCTTACTATATGAATGAATACAGCGTGCTGACGTATGCATTCCGGGAAGGACATATACTCGAAAGCATGGAGAAGGGACTTCTGACAGAGGATTTTCACTGCACGGAAGAAGCAAACGAGCTCTACAGTGTTGTGAGGCTGGAGGATATCAACCGCCTGAATGAAGCGGTAGGACTAAACAGGATCCAGATCATTGCGGCAGATGGACCGGCGGATCATATGCGTCCGGTCATCAATGCCATGTCGGAAGAAGAATTTTCCTGCTTCCTGCAATATCATCTGGCAACCTGTGAAAGGCAGGATCTGATCGGCGCAAGCTCGCACACAGTTGATATTATCAGAATTTAGGAATCACTTTGCAGAATAATATGACAGTAAGTAGAGGACAACAAAATGGAACTAAAACAGATTGCAACGATCCATACGGATTTTCCGGAAAAGTTCGGAATCCCGAGACAAAGCGGACTGGTCGGACAGCTAAAGGGGCAGATCATATTGGAACCGGCTTACCGGAATCGGGAAGCATTCCGGGGACTTGCGGAATATTCTCATATCTGGGTGCTTTGGGAATTTTCACAGGCGAAGAGAGAAAAATGGTCACCGACCGTTAAGCCGCCGCGCCTTGGCGGAAATAAGCGGATGGGCGTATTTGCAACGCGTTCTCCGTTCCGCCCGAATCCGATCGGGCTGTCCGCACTGAAGCTGGATTCGATAGAATATCATAAAACATATGGGCCGGTTCTGCATGTATCCGGTGTGGATATGCTAGACGGAACGCCCGTTTATGATATTAAGCCTTATCTGCCTTACGCAGACAGTTATCCTGATGCAACAGATGGCTTTGCGGGCAGGGTCCGGGGAAACCGGATTGCGGTCAGTATTCCGGAAGAGATGCTGATAAAGATAGAAGAGAAAGAACGGGATACAATCAAGCAGCTTCTTTCGCAGGATCCGCGTACCGCTTATGTACAGGATGCAGAAAGAATCTGGGGACTTTCCTATCAGCAGTATAATATCCGGTTCCGTGTGGAAAATGAAACGGCCTATGTACTGGATGTGGAAATAAAGCAGGGGGCGGACAGGCTGTATAGGAAAAGAGAAGCAGACAGGGGAAAAGTGACAGAACAGAAAGATGAGGACAGATCCGATGGGACAACAGACAAAGCAGGAGAAAAATAATCATATATGTATAGCACTTCTGGCACATGTAGATGCAGGAAAGACAACCTTATCCGAAAGTCTTCTGTATGCCTGCGGGGCACTCAGGAAGGTAGGACGCGTGGATCACAAGGATTCTTTTCTGGATACGGATACGCTGGAGCGGGAACGTGGTATCACGATTTTTTCCAAGCAGGCAAGACTTTCCATGCAGGGAAGAGAAGTGACGCTGTTGGATACGCCTGGTCATGTGGATTTTTCGGCGGAAATGGAAAGAACGTTGCAGGTACTGGATGCAGCAGTGCTTTTGATCAGTGCGGCTGATGGCATACAGGGACATACGCAGACGCTCTGGAATCTGCTTAAGAAGTACCAGATCCCGACGATCCTGTTCATCAATAAAATGGATCAGCCGCTTGCAGACCATGATAAGATTCTGCAGCAGCTGCAGCAGACCTTCAGCAGTGAATGTATTGATTTTGGCGCAGAACGCAATACGATGTTCTGGGAAAGCATTGCTGTTGCACAGGAAGACTCGCTGGAATACTTTTTAGAGCATGGCGACCTGCCAAAGGAAGAAATTGCAAGGCTGGTCAGCTGCCGTAGCGTATTTCCGTGTTTTTTCGGATCTGCGCTGAAGCAGGAAGGCATTACAGAACTGATCGAAGGCATTGCTTCCTATATAGAAACACCGCGTTATCCTTCTGCCTTTGGTGCCAGAGTGTACAAGATCACAAGAGATCAGCAGGGCAACAGACTGACCCATATGAAGATCACGGGCGGGCAGCTGCATGTGCGTGACTTGTTATCCTCTGCTAACTGGTCGAAGGAAGAAAAGGTCAATCAGATCCGCCTGTACAACGGTGAAAAGTATGACACAACAGAGCAGGTAACTGCGGGAGAAATCTGCTGTGTCACAGGACTGAGTGAAAGCTTTGCGGGAGAAGGACTGGGGATCGAAAATTATGAGATCGCGCCGGTACTTTCACCGGTTCTCAATTACTGCGTGCAGGGACCGGCGGAAATGGATGTACATACACTTTTGGCAAAGCTGAAGCTTTTGGAAGAAGAAAATCCGGAGCTCCATATTGTATGGGATGAAGAACTGGGAGAGATCCATGCACAGCTCATGGGTGAGGTGCAGATCGAAATATTGAAATGCGTGGTAAAAGACCGCTTTGGCATTGAGATTTCCTTTGATGACGGAGAAGTGGTCTATCTGGAGACGATCGAAGATACCGTCGAGGGTGTGGGACATTGGACAGGATGGAAGATACCGTCGGGGGTGGGGGACATTTTGACCCGCTCCGCCATTATGCGGAGGTGCATCTTTTGTTAGAACCGCAGCCGAGAGGAACGGGGCTTGTATTTGATTCGGATGTGAGCATGGATGATCTCAGCCTGAACTGGCAGCGGCTTGTGCTGACCCACTTAAAGGAAAGACAGCACAGAGGCGTGCTGACAGGCTCTCCGATCACGGATATGAAGATCACTCTTGTAGCAGGACGTGCCCATACGAAGCATACGGAGGGCGGCGATTTCAGACAGGCAACTTATCGCGCACTCAGACAGGGACTGATGCAGGCGCAGAGCGTTTTGCTTGAGCCGTATTACAGCTTCCGGATCGTGGTTGCGCCGGAGCTGACCGGGCGCGTCATGACGGATGTACAGCGGATGGAAGGAAGGTGCGATCCGCCGCAGCAGACGATGGAGCAGACGATACTGACCGGAAAAGCACCTGTTTCCACGATGCGCAATTATGCCAGGGAGCTTTTGTCCTATTCCAAGGGCAAGGGACGCATTTCTCTTGTGGCAGCAGGCTATGATATCTGTCATGATCCGGAGACGGTCATGGAGAAGCGGGCATATGATCCGGGACATGATCTGAGAAATCCGGCGGATTCCGTATTTTGTGAGCATGGTGCGGGATTTGTCGTGCCATGGGATGAAGTCAAAGAGCATATGCATCTGCCCAGTATTTTTGACACGAACAACGATGAGGATTATACAGCTTTTACCGCTCAGCAGATCCGCAGGGAACAGGAAAAACAAAACCGCATGGAAGCGGCAAGATACGGCAGTGAAGAAGAAGAACTGGCGGCTATTTTTGAGCGGACTTACGGACCTGTGAAGCAGCGTCTTTTGCAGCAGACCAAAAAGGTTATCAGTCCTGTGCAGAGCGAGGCGGCAGAAGCGTGGAAGAAAGCCAAAAAGAAACAGACAGAGCCGGGAGAAAGCTATCTGCTGGTTGACGGTTATAATATTGTATTTGCATGGGAGGAGCTGAAGGAGCTGGCGCAGGTCAATATTGATGCGGCGCGGGGCAGACTGATGGATATTCTCTGTGATTATCAGGGCAGCAAGGGCTGTCATGTCATTCTTGTGTTTGATGCATACAAGGTCAGAGGCGGTATCGGACAGATGCAGCACTATCACAATATTGATGTCGTATATACCAAGGAAGCGGAGACGGCAGATCAGTATATCGCCAAAGCCGCACATACGATCGGGAAAAATTACAATGTAACGGTAGCAACCTCCGATGGCCTTGTGCAGCTCATCGTCTGGGGGCAGGAATGTCTTGTCTGGTCGGCAGGAGAGTTGTTTGAGGAGGTAAACAGGTCAAAAACACAGATCAGGGAACAATATCTGGAAAAGCCTGTCAGTGCGACAAACAGGATGGCAGATGTGCTTCAAAATAGTGAATAAAGAAACTGCTGAAAAACTGTGTTTTTGTCGGTTTACGGTACATAGCGATCCGTGGTAACATAGTAGTAAACAAAGAGAAAATGATGGGGATACTACAATATGGCAAATGGAGGCTAGTTATGTTTGACTTTAAGTTTGATTGGGAGAAGAACCTGAATACCAGTATTGAAAGTATCGATGTACAGCATAAGCAGTTGTTTAAATTAGGGAGAGATATGGAACAGCTGCTGCAGATGCAATGTATTGGGGTGACAGATAAGCAGCTTCTTGATATCGTCTGTGGGCTCAGGGATTTTACTGCTTATCATTTTTATGCGGAAGAGACGATCATGGATGAAATGTCGTATCCAAAGATCACGAAGCATAAACAGTTTCATAAGAAGTGTTCGGATTATATCATGCAGATCAATATTCCGAAGCTGAAGCAGGAACCGGCGACGGAGCTGCGCAAGATCGAGGAAGAAGTACAGAGCTGGGTGATGGATCATGTGCTCAACGAGGACATGGAGATGGCGAAAGCCTATCTGGCTTACCGAAAAACAGTGGATGAAAGTAAGCAGAAGACAACCGAAAAAGATCTGGAAGATATTTACGGGGCTTATGTAGCGGATCTGGATATTTCCCGTGTGTATCTGTACCGGGATCAGACCTGCAGGGGCAGGGTCGCAGTAGTATTTAAGGAGTCGGCAAGAGAGCTTTGCAGACTGTCAACACTGGAGCGGAACATGTTCTTTGCAGACATCGCCAAAACGGCAAAAACACTCAATAAGCTGTTTGCACCGGATGCGATCAATTACTTTGACAGCGAGGATTACAGTGACAGACTGATCTTTCACGTGATCCCCAAGTATAAAGAAAACGGAACCTATGGCGTGCCTCAGACACTCGATAAACCGTGTCTGCAGACAGACAACGCGCAATATGATAAAATTTATCAGCAGCTGAAGGAAGCACTGCAATAATCGGAAAAAGAGAAATGGCGGGGAGGTCATGCATGGCATGACCTCTGTTTTTGTGTAAGTAGGAAACTTTGTTTCTATTACACAAAAACGATCCGCGGGGATGCGCACTGCGTCGTACAATGTAGGTGTCGTAAGCAAGCTTGCAAAGATGCGCACTGCGTCGTACAATGTAGATGTCGCAAGCATTGTCGTACATTTGCAGAGCAAATGTACGGCGCAATAACCTGCGTAGCAGGTTATAGAAAAGCGACCTTGCATATAGGGAAGAAAACAGATCACATATAGACAAATGGAAAGAAGGCATATCATGTATAATGCAAAATCGTTAAAGGCAGAAGAATTCATTGACCATGACGAGGTCATGGCAACACTGGATTATGCCTGGGAAAACAGGCATAACGAACAGCTTATTGACAAAATTCTGGAGAAGGCAAAGCTGAGAAAAGGCTTATCCCACACAGAAGCAGCAGTACTTCTGGACTGTGATATCCCGGAAAAGAATGAAGAAATTTATGCACTGGCAAAGCAGATCAAGGAAGACTTTTACGGAAATCGTATTGTCATGTTTGCGCCGCTGTATTTATCCAACTACTGTGTGAACGGCTGTGTATACTGCCCTTATCATAGGAAGAACAAACATATCGCCAGAAAGAAGCTGACGCAGGAGGAGATCGTAAAAGAAGTTACCGCCCTGCAGGATATGGGACATAAAAGACTGGCGATCGAAGCGGGAGAAGATCCGGTAAACAATCCGATTGAATATATTCTGGACTGTATCAAAACGATCTACAGTGTCAAACATAAAAATGGATCGATCCGTCGTGTCAATGTCAATATTGCGGCGACTACGGTAGAAAATTACCATAAATTAAAGGAAGCAGGCATTGGTACGTATATCCTGTTTCAGGAAACCTATCATAAGGAAAGCTATGAAAAACTGCATCCGACCGGGCCAAAGCATGATTATGCTTATCATACGGAAGCCATGGATCGTGCCATGGACGGTGGAATTGATGATGTCGGACTGGGTGTCTTATTCGGTTTGGAATTATACAGATATGAGTTCACAGCACTTTTGATGCATGCAGAGCATCTGGAGGCTGTACATGGCGTGGGACCGCATACGATCAGCGTTCCGCGTATCAAAAAAGCAGATGATATCGATCCGTCCGCATTTGACAACGGTATCGATGATGATACCTTTGCAAAGATCATTGCCTGCATCAGGATCAGTGTTCCGTATACGGGTATGATCATTTCTACAAGAGAAAGCCAGGCGTGTAGGGAAAAGGTGATCGGTCTGGGCATCTCCCAGATCAGCGGCGGTTCCAAAACAAGTGTCGGCGGTTACGCGGAACCGGAGCTTCCGGAGGAATGCAGCGAACAGTTTGATGTCAGCGATACAAGAACACTTGACCAGGTGGTGAGCTGGCTGATCGACGGTGGTTATATCCCGAGTTTTTGTACCGCTTGCTACCGGGAAGGCAGAACCGGAGACCGGTTCATGTCTCTTTGCAAGAGCGGACAGATCTCCAACTGTTGTCTGCCGAATGCCTTGATGACACTGCAGGAATACCTGATCGATTATGCTTCTCCGGAAACGAGAGCAAAAGGTGAAAAGCTGATCCGTGAGCAGCTTGCCAATATCCCGCGGGAAAAGGTGCGTGAGATCGTAGAAAAGAATCTGGTCAATATCGAAAATGGACAGCGTGACTTCCGGTTCTGATAAAAAGGAGGAAAGAGTATGGGACTGAATGATACAAGCAGTGCACAGCGTGTGCATATTGGTTTTTTCGGCAGAAGAAACAGCGGCAAATCAAGCCTTGTGAATGCAGTGACCGGACAGGCACTGTCTGTCGTATCGGATGTGCTCGGAACGACGACTGATCCGGTACAGAAATCCATGGAGCTTCTGCCAATCGGCCCTGTACTGATCATTGATACGCCGGGGATGGATGATGAAGGAGAGCTGGGACAGCTCCGGGTGGAAAAGACAAGGCAGATCCTGCGCAAGACAGATGTTGCGGTTGTTGTCATGAGCGCGGTCAAGGAACCGTCAGAGCAGGAAAAGGAGCTGCTTGCGCTTTTACAGGAAAGAAAAGTACCGACCATACTGGCGGTCAATAAGATCGATCTGGCATTTGAGCAGGATTTTGAAAAATGGAAACATTTTGCACCGGGAACAGCGAAAATATTTGTCAGTGCCAGAGAAAAGAAAAATATAGAAGAACTGAAAAATATGATCGGAAAGCTGGCACAGACTGCAGGTGCGGAAAAACCGATCGTCAGCGATCTGGTGCAGGCGGGAGATATCGTCATACTGGTAACGCCAATTGATGCAGCGGCACCGAAGGGACGCCTGATCCTGCCACAGCAGCAGGTGCTCAGAGATCTGCTGGATCATGGCATGATCGCAGTTGTGACAAGGGAAACAGAGCTGGCGGAGACACTTTCCCATGTAAAGCCGGCGCTGGTGGTCACAGACAGTCAGGCATTTGGCTATGTAAAGGAAATTGTACCGCAGGAAATGCCACTTACGTCTTTTTCCGTGCTGTTTGCCAGATACAAAGGACAGCTGGAAACGGCAAAAGCCGCAGCCGGCTGTATCGACCGCCTTAAGGATGGGGATCATGTGCTGATCTCCGAGGGTTGCAGTCATCACAGGCAATGCGGCGATATCGGAACGCAGAAGCTGCCCGCGTGGCTGAAAAAACATACGGGAAAAGAGCTGGCATTTACGTGGACGAGCGGAACGGAATTCGCACAGGATCTGACGAAATATGCACTGGTGATCCATTGCGGTGGCTGCATGCTGAATGAAAGAGAAATGCAGTACCGGAAAGAAGCCTGCCTGCAGGCAGGGGTACCCATGACAAACTATGGCATGGCGATCGCCCACATGAATGGCATCCTGAAAAGAAGCCTGGCTGTTTTTCAGACACCTGTTAAAAGAGGAGAAAAAGAATGAGCCTGACCGAAAAAGAAATGAAATGGGACAAGCTGGATAATACGGCATAGCTTTTCCCGGTCATAGCAAATGAAAGCATGAGCAGTGTTTATCGGATCTCCGTGACACTGACAGAAGATATCATAGAAGAGAAACTGCAGGAAGCATTAAGCAGAGTGCTTCCCAAATTTGACGTGTTCCATGTCAGACTGCGCAGAGGGCTGTTCTGGTATTATTTTGAAACAAATAACAGACCGGCGCCGAAAGTGCGGGAAGAAAATACCTATCCATGCCTGTATATTCCGGTGTATCAGAACAACAATTATCTGTTTCGTGTGACTTACTACCGGAAGCGGATCAATCTGGAGGTATTCCATGTGCTGACTGACGGTATGGGCGGGATAACCTTTCTGCGGGAGCTGGTTTATGAATATCTGCGGCTGACGCATGATGACCTGATGGAGAAGCTTGGTGATGAACTGTGCAGTGATACGTCCCTGAATAAAGAAGACAGCTATGTTAAAAATTATACCGGCAAGAAGTATAAGAAAAAATATAAGACGGAGCGTGCAGTCCGTCTGACGGGAGAATTCCTGCCGCCAAAAGCACTTTCGGTTACCCATGGCTACTTGAATATCCCGATCCTGAAAGCAAAGGCAAAGGAATACGGTGTCAGCATCAATACATTTCTGACCGGTATTTTTGCCTATAGCATTTATAAAGAGCATCTGCACAGCCAGCCATATAAAAAACCGATCAGTATTTGTGTACCGGTTAATCTGCGCCCGTTTTACGGTTCGATCACAACGAAGAATTTCTTTGGCATGACTGCAGCAGTGCTGCGGGCTGATAAAGAAAACTACACGGTAGAAGAAGTGATCGCCAGGATCGATGAGAGCCTGAAGGAGCAGATCACCAAGGAAAATATGGACAGCCTGATCTCTTATAATGTATCGAATCAGAAAAACCTGATGCTGCGTATGGTTCCTTTGTTTGTAAAAAATCTTGCCATGAAGTGGGTGTATCGCAGTTCTGCGCTTGCCAACACATCGACTGTAACGAATGTAGGCAGTCTGCAGATCCGGGAGGATTACCGGCCTTATATCGATAAGATGCATGTCGTGCTTTCCATGACAAAGGGGCAGAATATGAAATGCAGCATCAGCTCTTATGAGGATACACTTGTGTATACGATCAGCTCCAAGTTGAAGGATCAGTCAATCCAGAAGTGCTTTTTCCGCACGCTGTCGGAGCTGGGTGTACCTGTGACTATCGAAACGAATGGAGAAGCCTATGAAGTATTGTAAACAATGTAAAATTCAAATATTGGATCAGACAAGTGTCTGTCCGTTTTGCAGGAGCGTGCTCGAGAAAGAGGATGAGGAGCAGACAGAGCCTATGTATCCACAGGTTTCCATTCCGCAGAAAAAATACAGATTTCTGATGCGGATCAGTCTGTTTGTTTCCGTGATCACCATGATCCTGCTTGGCGTGATCAATTATCTGACGTACGCGGGTCTGATGTGGTCTGTTATCTGTGATGCAGGTATTCTATACTTTTTACTGACACTGCGATACACGCTTTTCAATCAGGATGAAGGGCATTTGATGAAGATCATGGTGCAGAGTCTGGCCGCAATCCTGCTCTGTGTGCTGATCGATCATATTCTGGGCTATCGTGGCTGGTCGGTCAATTATGCAATCCCCTGTGCGATTTTGCTGGTGGATACAGGCATTATTGTGCTCATGATCGTCAATATGCAGAACTGGCAAAGCTATATCCTGTTGCAGCTTGGCATGATTGTGATCGCAGGCATACAGATGCTTCTGTATGTTCTGCATATTGTGACAAGACCGCTTCTGAGCCTGATCGCACTGGTAAGCAGTGGCATACTGTTTTTGGGAACTGTTTTACTCGGTGACCGAAGAGCAAAAAATGAACTAAAGAGGAGATTTCATATATGATCAAAATTTCGGAAGAAGAAGCAAGCTTCAAAGGTCAGCTTGTACGGGAACTGATCGCGCGTGTAACGAGTGATCACCTCATCGGACAGAAATTCAAGAATGGAGAGATGCGGAAGAAGATCGTGGAACCGCCGTGGAGATGTCCGGCGGGATTTGAGATGGAAGAAATCCATCTGCCGCTTTTTTCGATGGAATATCTGACCAAAACGGAAGGACGAAGAGAAGACCGTGTTTTGCTGCAGCTGCACGGCGGTGGGTATGTGGGAAAGATCCACAATACCTATCGGAGCTTCGCCGTATTATATGCGGAGGCAGGAAAGGGAATGGACGTACTCTCTATAGATTACCGCGTTGCACCGGAAAATCCGTTCCCGGCGGCACTTGAAGATGCCATCACAGCATTTGACTGGCTGCGGGAAGTAAAAGGCTTTACGGAAGACGAGATCTATCTGGGCGGAGATTCCGCAGGCGGCGGACTCTGCATGGCACTTTGCCATTATCTGAAGGATCATGGCAGGAAACTGCCGAGAGGAATTGTCGCCATGTCACCATGGACCGATATGACGGCAAGTGGACCATCTTATGATGATAATTATGAAAAAGATCCGTTGTTTGGCAAAACAAGGGACAGTCTGATCTATAGCACAGATTACAGACAGGACCACGATCCGAAAAATCCGTATTTGTCGCCGCTGTTCGGAGACTTTACCGGATTTCCGCCGATGCTGATCCAGGTCGGTACTTACGAAATGCTGCTCAGCGATTCGCAGCAGGCAGCAGCCAAGGCAAAAGAACAGGGCGTGCATGTGCGCCTGTCGGAATACGAGGGCATGTTCCACGTATTCCAGATGGCAATGATGCATCTGCCGGAATCCAAAAGAGCATGGCAGGAAGTAGAACACTTTTTTACGGTCGTTGACAGTATGTAAGTCTACTGCCAGCCACCATCCATAGTAATGATCTGTCCCGTCAGGTAAGAAGGAGAATGAATGATCATGCTGACCATTTTGGCAGCCTCGAGAGTCGTTCCGATTCTGTCTGCCGGGATTTCTCCTTTCAGGATTTCCATATCATCTACAGAAAAACATTTATTCATATCCGTATCGATCACACCGCAGGCAAGTGCATTGACCTGGATGTTACTCGGCGCTAACTCCTTGGCAAGTGCTTTCGTAAAGCTGTTCAGCCCGCCTTTGGATGCAGAATAGGCAACTTCCATGGAAGCCCCTACATTTCCCCAGACAGAAGAAATATTGATGATTTTTCCCTCATGCTTTTTCAGCATCAGAGGAATCGCAAGCTTGCTTGTATAAAAGCTGGCAGACAAATTGGTATGCATGACCTGATTCCAGTCGCTGACTTCCATATCGGACAACAGACCGACATAGGAAATTCCTGCGTTGTTGACGAGGACATCCAATGTATTGATCTTGGCAAAGCAGCGTTCCACAAAACTGTAATCTCCGATGTCACCGACAAAACACTGACAGGAAACGGAATAGGTCTGTGAAAGCTCGTCAGCCAGAGACTGTAGTCTCTGACCGTTTGTCAGACAGGTCAGATAAAGGTGATATCCCTGCGCGGCGAGCTCGTTCGCGATCGCAGCACCGATACCGCGGGAAGCACCTGTGATAAAAGCGTATTTGGGCATAGTATTTCTCCTAAATGACATGAATCTTCGGATCCATGATACAATAGATGATTTTTTACAGATATAGTTTACACCATGCAGTATGTATTGTCACTTGGTATTACGATACTTTTTTGCATCTTTTGCCGCCATATCTTGTATAAATTTCCAGTAAAAAAGACATACTGAATGTAAAAGAAGAAAAGGAGACAAATGTATGAATGTGACATTAAAAGAAAAAGAGAAGACGGCGGTTAAAGACCTGCAGACACAGGAAAAAAGCTGTATGGAGAAATACAGACGCTACGAACAGGAAGCGAAGGATCCGGTATTAAAGGATCTGTTTCATCAGCTGCATTTAAAAGAGAAAAAGCATTATGATTCCCTTGACCAGTTGCTTTCCGGTAACTGCCCGGAATGCGACTGCAATGATGCGGACGGAAAGAATTATAACCCAAAGGCAACTTACACTTCCATGAGCAGTCCGGAGGATAAGGAAAGCGACTGCTTTCTGGCAACGGATGCGATCGGAACGGAGAAACTGGTATCGGGCGAATACAATACAAATGTGTTTGTATTTGCAGAACCGTGTGTGAGAAAGCTGCTCGCAGACATTCAGATTGAAGAACAGAATCATGCAGAGATGCTGTTTAAATACAAAATGGCAAATGCCATGGCATAAAACGTACAGTCTGCCGGTGCTTTCGGAAGGAGGCACCGGTTTCTTGCTGTATAGATGCGCACACTTTATTATGATGTGTTTTCGTTTGGGGAAATGTATGGTAATATAATACATGTTGGGAAAATTATGGTATGAACGGTATAGACGAAAGGATAAAAAGTATGGCACAAATATATGATCTGTTAATTATCGGAAGCGGTCCTGCCGGAATGGCAGCAGCCATTTATGCACAGCGGGCGGGATTAAAAGCTGCTGTTTTGGAAAAGACCGGTATCAGCGGTGGACAGGTCCTGACGACCTATGAAGTCGATAATTACCCGGGACTTCCGGAAATCAGCGGTTTTGATCTGAGTGAAAAATTTAAGGAACATGCCCTGCGTCTGGGTGCGGAGATCCGGACTGCAGAGGTTAAAAATATAATAGATCAGGGCGCGACAAAGGTGCTTAATACAGATCAGGGATGTATGGAAGCAAGGACAGTTCTGATCGCTACAGGAGCACATCATGCGAAGCTGCATATTCCCGGGGAAGAAGAACTGGCAGGCATGGGGGTTTCCTATTGCGCGACCTGCGACGGTGCCTTTTTCAGAAACCGTACGGCTGTTGTTGTCGGTGGTGGCGATGTGGCTGTGGAAGATGCGATCTTTCTGGCGCGCTTCTGTAAAAAGGTTTATCTGGTGCACAGAAGAGACAGCCTGCGTGCAGCAAAGCTCTTGCAGGAACATATGCTTTCTCTTTCCAATGTGGAAGTGATCTGGAATGCGGAGGTAAAGAAAATCGCAGGAGAGGAACAGGTAGAGCAGGTAACTCTCTTCTATAATAAAGAAAACAGAGAAGAAGTACTTCCGACAGACGGTGTTTTCATTGCGGTTGGTACGATCCCGGATACCGCCTTTGTAAAAGGACTGGCAGGACAGGATGAAAAAGGGTATCTGATCGCAGGTGAAGACTGCAGAACATCCGTAAAAGGTATCTACGCGGCAGGCGATGTCAGGACAAAAGCACTGCGTCAGATCCTGACAGCGGCAGCAGACGGCGCCAATGCGGTGACAAGTGTGCAGGAGGATCTGTTAACACTTTAAAACTGCGTAAATACGCCAACTTAATCGTTAAAGGAAATTTTAACCATTTTCTCCAATCGGGTTGACAAGAGAGCTGTATGGTGTTATATTTTATTACAGATTTAACAAATTTGTAACAAATGTAAGAAATAATCAACAATTTTGGAGGAAGTATGTTAAACAAAAACAGAAAAATGTTTGCATTCGCACTTGCGGCTGCAATGACAATAAATACAGTAATTCCGGTATCTGCTTCATCTCTCTCAAGCACATTACCATCTGCCGGAGCTGCAACTACATTAAACGGCAGCGACATTACGGTTGCTTCCAACGGAGATCTGAAGATGACAGCAGGTGCGGTTGTAGCAGATAATCTGGAGAAGGCAACACTGCCACAGGAAGCAGAAGTCGGCGGAGAAACGGTTCTGGATGTCGCAGCGGAAGTTGCGGAAGAAGAGGCAGACATTACCATTTCCGGTGAAGATGCAGTTGCGGAAAGTGCAGAAGCACAATATGCAAATCTTGTTATTGCAAAATGTAACGATTATGTCAATGTCAGACAGGAGCCGAGCGAGGAAGCAGAGATCGTCGGCAAGCTGTATAATAAATCAGTTGGTGATTTCGTATCGGAAGCAGACGGTGGATGGTATCAGATCACATCAGGCAGTGTAACAGGTTATGTTAAAGCAGAGTACTGTGTGACAGGAGAAGCTGCCATTGCACTGGCAAAGGAAGTCGGTAACAGAATCGCAACTGTTACAACAACCACTTTATTTGTAAGAGAAGAGCCAACCGTTGATTCGGCTGTACTTGGTATGGTTGGTCTGGAGGATGATCTCTCCGTATTACAGGAAGATGAACTGGACGGATGGGTAAAGGTTCCGATCGAAGAAGGTGAAGGATATGTATCCACAGAGTTTGTGGAGCTTCATACAGAGTTTGTAAAAGCAGAGTCCAAGGCAGAAGAAGAAGCCAGACTTGCAAAGGAAGAGGCAGAAAGAAAAGCAGCCAATGCAGCAGCCAGCAAGAAGAGCGGTAAGTCTTCTTCAGGAAGCGGATCTTCCGCATCTGTATCAGGCGGCGGCGCAGGCGCGAGCGTAGCAAGCTATGCACTCCAGTTTGTCGGTAACCCATATGTATATGGTGGTTCCAGTCTGACAAACGGAACAGACTGCTCCGGCTTTACCATGAGCGTATATGCTAACTTCGGTGTCAGCCTTCCACATTCCTCCGGTGCACAGAGAGGCTGTGGTTATGATGTAGGCGGTCTTGCAAATGCGCAGCCCGGCGATCTTGTATGCTACAGTGGTCACGTTGGTCTTTACATCGGCGGCGGACAGATCGTACATGCTTCTACAGCAGCAACCGGTATCAAGGTTTCCAATGCAGATTACAGAAGCGTACTTGCAGTCAGAAGAATTTTCTAATCTGAATAAAATAAGAGAAATGATAAGGAGCAGTTACCAGATGGTAGCTGCTCCTTTTAGGTTCCTTTCTCTACTCCGGGAACATCAGACTGAAGAAGACCTCTTTAAATGCTTTGCTGTAACCGCGTGCAATCGGAACACGCAGCCCGGATTTCATGAAGATTTCGGACGCGTTGAAATGGTCTACGTTAGGAAAGTAGACAAGATAACTGCGGTGACATTTGAAAAAGCCATCTTCTTCCAGAAACTGATCTTCCACAACATGAAATGGGGTGATGGTCGTGATGACCTGTCCTGTCCGCAGATAAAAAAGCACTTTTTTATTCTGGGCTTCGGCAAATTCGATGTCATGAAAATACACCCGCTGGTAGCCCTGTGCTGTTTTCAGAACCATATTTTTCTGATGGATGGTGCATGTATGACCGCATTCATCCAGCGTTTCCTTTAGCTTTTCGTAGGAAACAGGCTTCAAAAGATAGCCCTGTGCCTTAGTTTCATAGGATTCCAGGGCAAATTCAGGAGAGGATGTCAAATAGATGATCTGTACGACATTGTCATGCTGCCTGAGCTCCCTGCCGATATCAATTCCGTTTTGCAGTGGCATAAGAATATCAAGAAATACGATATCCATATGTGTACCTGTGATCTTAGAAAGCAGCGCGTCCCCATTGTCAAAGGGAAACAGCTCTGCTGTGATACCGCTTTCCGCAGCCCATTGTCTGATCAAATTTGCTGTACTCTGTAAAAAATCCTGATTGTCATCACATAATGCTATTCGCAATTTAGACTCCTCCCTGCATCTGTTCTGTTCGTTCGTATTGTACTGTATCTGTACTTCTTTTTCAACATTAAAACTGCATTTCGTGCCCAAAACGCTACATTACACGCGGTAAAAACGTCTAAACTGTTTTACGATTTATAATAGAAGTAACGAGAGATCGTAATAAAAACAGGGAGGTAATTGCATGAAAACAATAAGAAAGAAATCTGCAGGATGGAAGGGTGCTGCATGGCTGCTTTGTCTGAGCATGCTTATGACAGCTGTAGAACCGCTTGCAGTACAGGCGGAAGAAACGATCGATGTATCAAGTGTGATCGCTTCTGAGACTACGGAGCAGACAGCTTCGGAAGAAGCCGGGCAGGCTGCTTTGGAAGAAACAGAGCAGACGGTTTCAGGGGATGTTGGGGAAGATGTTTTATCTGAGATAGAAAGCGATACAGAAGAGGGGACAACAGCAGGAACAGGTGGAACATCCGAATTGGTGTCTTCCGAGATTCCGGGACAGACGATTCCGGAGTGGACAGCGAAATTGGAAAATAATGTATTGACATTTTCATTAGTCGATGCCTATGCTGGTGTAGCTTCTTCTGTTATGAAACAGCAATGGTTTGCCCAATCATATTTGGATATGAAACGTGTCAATGAGTCTAAATTTTCTGGAACAAAATGTAGTGTATCTATTGATTTTTCTCAGAAACCGGACATGGAAGATGGTTTGCATGTTGCTTTCGCACAGGTATATGCGACCAGATATGCTGACAGTCTTCAGTGGCAGGCTGTCGTATATATTGAGAAAAAGGGATCGGATCTTTCTTTCTACGCTCCATATGCGAAGGAAAATACGGATCTTCTGAATGAATTAAATAAAAAAACAGAGGAACAGATTAAAAACTATACCAATCCGGCAACTATTGCATCTGTACAGGCAGACAGTTATGAAGAGGTTGTACAGACGGCAAAGGATCTTGTGAAGAACCTCAGTACAGCTGAGCAGAAAATTCAGGCAATTCATGATTGGGTTTGTAATAATCTTGCATATGATTATGAACTGCTGAATAATGGCGGAAACGTAGGAGATGAGCTTGATTATGCTTTTCAGAACAAGAGGGCTATTTGCGGAGGGTTTGCGACACTGGGAAATATTATGTTTCGTGCTGCAGGCATTCCAAGTTTATATGTTTCCGGTCTGGGATCTTCTGTAGGTGTATTTGATGAAACACATACAGGGCAGGGGCATGCATGGAACGTTGTGTATTATAATGGTACATGGCATTACATGGATCTGACATGGGATTGCAATAATCAATATTGGGGAGAAGGAAGCTCCAAAAATAAATCTGGGCAGAAGTGTACTTATGACAACTATGGAATACCGGCATATCGGATGGGGCTTGGTCATAAGCCAAGTGAAAGAGGTGCTGTATCTTACAGCAATACCGTAAAAGGAATCATTGTAGAAGACACTAAAGAAAAATATGCCTGCGGAGATGACATTTCCAAGGATTATAAGTTATATTTACAGACTACATACAAGTTTAAGACTGGCGGAGATTTCTTCGGAAACGGAGGCTATTATACAGATAAGTTCGAACTTGGAAAAGGTCTGGGAGAACTCAGCGGTTATGATATGAATACGCCCGGAAAACAGACAGTTACTGTAGCCTACAAGGGCTTTACCACAACCTTTGATATTGAGGTAGTAGGTGTAAAGGGAATCAGAGTTGAGCCTGCAGAGAATGCAGTTTATGTCAAGGGCGATCATTTTATTCCGGAATATACCTTATATGCACAGATGACAGATGGAACAGAATCGCAGATCGATGTATCCAAATCGGAATGTACTGGTTTTGATATAACCAAGGCCGGTA
Source organism: Firmicutes bacterium CAG:194 (assembly GCA_000432915.1). GTDB lineage: Bacteria > Bacillota > Clostridia > Lachnospirales > Lachnospiraceae > CAG-194. Next base: position 15,747 of record HF995229.1, on the reverse strand, counting down.
CACAGACTGTGAAAGTAACCTACCAGGGACATGAAACAACATTTGATATCAACGTACTGGATGTTGCAAAGCTTGCGGTAGAACCAAAGGCAGATAAATATTATCTGGTCGGAGATACATTTGTACCGGATTTCAAATTGTATCTGGTGATGGCAGATGATACAAAAACAGTTGTATCGGATATTTCCAAGGCAGTCTGCACCGGCTATGATATGAGCAGGGCAGGTACACAGACAGTGACAGTAAGCTATAAGGGCTTACAGGCAAGCTATGATATCAAAGTGGTAAGCATTACCGGGCTGAAGGTAGTGCCAAAAGTGACAGAGTACAAATATGGCAAGGCGTTAGATAAGAGTGGTAATGCAGTATATTATGTCCTTTCGGATGGAACGGAAGTGGCTTTGCCCACAAAAGATCTTGCATCTGTAAAATACAGAGGATACAGCAGATACAAGACAGGTACACAGACAGTAACTGTTACGTATAAAGGATATAAGACAACTTATACAGTAACTGTAACAAAATCGGGCTCCGGTACAACAGGAACAGGTGGGACCACATCAGGCGGAACCACAACAGGAAAACAGGATGATACAAAGAAGCCAGGCAGCGGAACTACCACGAGAGATCCGGCAAAAGATCCGGTAAAAACCCCTGCAGCAGGCACTGTTTTAACAGCTTCCACAGGATCATATAAGGTAACAAAGGCAGATGCAACAGCCGGAGAAGTTGCTTACTATGGTCCGAAAAACAAAAAGGTTACCAAAATCACCATTCCACAGACAGTGACGATCGATGGTATTACTTATAAAGTAACTTCTATTGCAGATAAGGCCTGCCAGAATTGCAAGAAATTGAAAACCGTAACGATCGGAAGCAATATTGCAAAGATCGGCAAATCAGCATTCAGTGGCTGTAAAGCGATCAGGACAGTGACGATCAAGACGACAAAGCTGAAAGCAAAATCAATCGGTGCAAAGGCATTTAAGGGCATTACCAAAAAGGCAACCTTTAAAGTACCAAAGAAGCAGAAGAAAGCGTATAAAAAGATCATCTGCAAGAAGGGTGCTCATAAGAAGGCAAAATTTAAATAAGGTACATAATACATAATAAGGTAAGGGCTCCGGGAAAAATTCCCGGAGCCCTTTTAAAGCATTTGCTGTTTGACATATATCAAACAGCTTCCATATTCAGTTGTCGTTATACTACTTTTCAGATTTGCGCTGTTTCAGCCGCTCTTTCTGCTGCGCGATCATTGTTTCCAGCTCTGAGATCTCATCTGCTGTGATCGGCTCATTTAATAAGCCCGCTACCAGATGTGGTACGGAAAGCCCTTCAAAGGAATGGAAATCGCGAATTACCTGACTGACACCGAAATCCTGCTCGGTGATCAGCGGTCTGTAGCTTCGTGTCAGTACGGTTCCGCTGTATACGATGTCTGCGACTTCGATATACTTGTATTTTAACAGGTTCCGCAGTACTGCCTGTACCGTATTGATCGTCAGATCCGGTTTGAGCGTGGCAATTTCAGATGCGATAAGCGGATGATCCGTGTGCCATAATAATTGCAGGATCTCCAGTTCTCGGTTTGTAATTTTCTGAAAAGGTTGTTTCTTTGGCATGTTTTTTATTCCTCCTAACATGGAATCCAGTCAGTAAGCCATTTTTCGTTGGTTTTATCATATAATCTCTTGTATAAGTATCCGTTGATTACCTTATAGCGCCATTCTGTAACGGGCTTACGTGCCATTACATCAGATGAAGTTTCAATGCTTCTATCTGTGGTTGTTTCTGCAGGAGCAGCTAGACTGCTGACACTGAGAGCTGGCAGAGATACAGTCAGCGTGGTGCAGATCAGTAATGCATAAAGTGTTTTTTTCATGGTAAATCCTCCTTTTCATAAATGGGTATATCCGGCAAGTTTGTCGGATCTGTAAATTTCCCTATAAGTTTTCCGTCAATATATAGCTCATAGAGAGATTCGCCTCGTTTTACAGCATAATAGTTTGTAGTAGGTAATGTAAAAGTATTTGGATCATCAGCAGGTGGCTTTTCTGAAACCGGCTCTAAGACCACAGCATACGATAAAAAGGTAACAAGAAGCATCATGGCAACAAAGCCATATTGCCCGCGTTTCCTGCGGGATGTCTGTGGGGCATCGATACTTTCCATGACATTGCGATACCGCTGCGTCAATTCTGAATTTGTATAGCCGTCAAAGGAAAGCCCGGAAGAGGAAAGCAGGGGATTATGGATGCTCTGCTTTGCCACCTTGACCAGACATTTCAGATATTCCATCTTTTCCATATCGTCCAGCAGCTCGGTTGCCAGCAGATCTGCGGATTCCTCAATGTATATGCCTATTTTTCTGTGGAACAGGTAAAACAGCGGGTTCCACCAGAAAACAACACGGAGAAGCTCAATCAGCCAGATATAAATCGTATCACCGTGCAGATAGTGGGCTGTTTCATGGGATAAAACATAATACCATTCCTGCTGTGATAGGGT
>HF995229.1:0-13218 GCA_000432915.1 Firmicutes bacterium CAG:194 | reverse complement strand
ATTCCTGCTGTGACAGGGTGAGCGTTGGAACAACGATCACCGGATGAAGTAGTCCGGTCACAAAAGGAGAACTGAGCGCCCTGCTTTCTCTGATACGGAATCTGGAGCGTGCAAAATGCCTTTCTTCCAGAATGCGGTCAAATTGTGAAAGAACAACCGGATCCTGCGCAGCGGGAAAACGGCGGATGATCATATGCAGCCTGCAATAATGATAGAGCAGGTGCATAGCCGACACAATTATACCAATTATCCAGATGCCTATTATGATATGTGCAATGGAAAAGCGGAGTTTCCCAAATGTAGCGGATTGGTTAAGAAGCCGGTTTATTGTGGGATATCCTATGGTCACACCTATCGTATGGGTAAAGGAAAATTCATGCGGATACAGGAACCGTACAAGGAGAAGCCCGGTACAGAGTAAAAGTATCCAGATGGAGGCTTTCTTATAGCATTTCATGAAAAGCCACATCAAAAATCCCATCATACAACAGCAAATTGAAACAGTTATCAGCAAGCGAACATAACCGCCCATGTTTCACCTCTCTCTTTTCCTGTTACGGGAAAATTATAATACGAATGCGCAGAATAATCAATCTAAAATTATTCTGAAAATAAAAAACACAAAAGCTGCAATAACAATGTAAATATAATATTGGTACATATACAGACAGAAGATTGTCTGTATTTTTATAATACAACAGGCACCGGGTTTGGCGCCGGTGCCTGTACATATCTTTACTATTCTGTTTTGTTTTCCTGTAACAATGCCCGCTGTTTTCGGATCACTTCCTCCAGCTCATCAATTTCGGAGGAAGAAACGGGTTCATTCAAAAGGCTGGCTACCAGATGGGATACGGAAAGTCCCCTGAAGGAATGAAAGTCGTTGATCACCTGATCAATACCAAAATCCTGCTCGGTAATAAGAGGCCGGTAGCTGCGTGTCAGAACAGTTCCGCTGTATACGATCTTTGCCACCTCGATATATTTGTGCTTCAGCAGATTGCGCAGAACGGATTGAACGGTGTTGACGGTCAGATCCGGTTTCATGGCTGCAATTTCAGATGCGATAAGCGGATGATCTGCATTCCATAAAAGCTGCATGATCTCCAGTTCACGGTTTGTAATTTTCTGAAAGGGTTGTTTTTTAGGCATATTATCTGATCTCCTTTTCGTAAATGGGTATTTCCGGCAGATTGGCCGGATCTTCAAAAGTTCCTATCAATATATCATCCATATATAGCTCATAAAGAGAGTCATTGATCTTGATCGCGTAGCTGTTGTCTGTCTGTATGGTAAAGGACGTCGGCTCATCGGCAGGTGTCTTTGTAGAACTTGGTTCCACTATGATACCATATGAGAGGAAAGTTGCAAGAAGCATGGCGGCTATAAAACCATATTTTGTGATACGATTGCCGAATGTGGCTTCTTGGCGAATACATTTTGTAATACAGGCAAAGCGCTTTTTCAATTCCGAATCTCCGTAGCCGTCAAAGGTAAGGACTGCGGAACGGAGCACAGGGTTATGCCGGCTTTGGCGGGCAACCTTTAACAGACATTCCAGATAGTCCAGCTTTTCTGCAGCATTCAGATCTTCTATGGCAAGCAGATCGGCGGACTGCTCGATACAGACAGATATTTTCCGGCGGAATAAATAAAAAAGCGGATTCCACCAAAAAACTACGAGGAGTATCTCGATAAGCAGCTTGTACAAGGTGTCGCCATGTCTGTAATGTGCAGTCTCGTGGGACAATATATAGTACCATTCTTTCTCTGACAGGGACAGTCCCGGAACGACGATGACCGGATGAAAATAGCCGGTCACAAAAGGGGACTCCATTTCGGTATCTTCTTTTAAGGAAAAGGTGCATCTTGAAAAGTGTTTTTCTTTCAATATCTGATCAAGCTGCGAGCGGATATTGTCATCGGAGCAGATCGGAAGCCGGGAGACCGATTTTTGCAGAACTATATAATGCCGCAGGAAACGGAAACCGTTCCAAAGGCTTCCGGCGATCCATATACCAAGCAGAAGTGCTGCCACAGGAAATTCAACCCGGCCGATAGAGAGAGTTTGGTTAAAAAATTCATTCAGTGTAGGATATCCCTTTGTGATATAAACGGAGTGCGTAAACGGAAACTCGTAAGGATACAGAAAACGGACAAGGAGCAGACCGCTGCAAAGCAGAAGAACCTCAATGGATGCTTTCTTATTATATAATAGAAAGAGCCACATCAAAAGTCCGGTGATGCAGCAGCATACGGTGATCGTGATCAGTAATCTGAGAGTGTCCGCCAGTATCATGAGTAAGTCCCCTTTTCTGTTCTGTATCATGATGTCGGGGCAAAAACACCGATTTCGGTGCCTGCGGATTGTTCCGTGCCATGCACTCCCACAATCCCAACATCATATCATAACATATTTATCATTATAGTAAGGAAGAGGTAGAAAAACAATAAAAACAAAAATATAACAAGAAACGAATTGACAAACGACAAACGGATTAGTACAATGAAATTGCGATTTAATTACAATAAAATTGCAGGATTATGTCGAAATACATAATGTTGTGGGGAGTAGTAAGGATAATCGGGGAAAGTATATATGGATCGGATTATGAAAGGGAAAATAATCCGGGCGGGACAAGACAATGCATCTTCAATGGAAGGTGCGTTGTTTTTTATGTTATGGCGACGAGGAAAATGCACGCATTTATGCGGTGCATTTGACGACCGCTAATCAGAGCGAGATTCGCAGAGCGCATCTCGTCTCTGTAACCCATGAATCAAAGCTGTGAGAACTCCGGCAGATTGCTGCGGTAGACAATTTGCACAAAGATCTGAGAATGCAAGACCAAATTGCAGAAAAAGTACAGGTCGGGTCGAAAAAAGTTATCCACATAAGAAAGAACGATTTTAAGGCAAAAAGTGACTTATAAACGAGGTTATCCACATTATCCACATAAAAAGAGGTTAAAAATAAAGGGATTTTATGGTAACTTTCAGAACATCTGTTTTGTGGGATAATCATAAAAAACAGTTATTTGACGAAAAACGTCGAAAAAGGTATTGACTTTTTGAATGTACAAATATTACAGACAATTTGAATAAATATTGCAAATATATATACAAATGTGCTATAATTATCACATAAATCTAAGACAGAAAGGGTGAGCCATATGAAATATATTATTATGGGCAAAAATATCGAAGTGACTCCTGGTTTGAGGACAGCAGTGGAGGACAAGATTGGTAAGCTGGAGAAATACTTTACGCCGGAGACAGAAGTACATGTTACTTTGAGTGTAGAGAAGGACAGACAGAAGATCGAAGTAACGATTCCTGTAAAAGGCAACATCATCCGTTCCGAGCAGGTAAGCAACGACATGTATGTATCTATTGATCTTGTGGAAGAGATCATTGAGAGACAGCTGAAGAAGTATAAGAATAAACTGGTGGACAAGCAGCAGGCTGGCAGTTTCTTCAAACAGGAATTCATCGAGAAAGATTATATGGATGAAGAAGATGTTAAGATCATCCGTACAAAGAAGTTCGACATCAAGCCAATGTATCCGGAAGATGCATGTGTACAGATGGAGCTTTTAGGACACAATTTCTTCGTATTCTGCAATGCGGAAACAGACGAAGTAAACGTTGTTTATAAGAGAAAAGGCGGTACATACGGACTGATCGAACCTGAAAATTAAATATAGGATGTCAAAAAACAGGGAGAATTGTGGGAAAAGCGATTCTCCCTCTTGTTTTTGCACTTTTGCTATGTTAAAATAAGTGCAGTGGGCAATGATAAAAAAATAACAATCATTGCCAAGCCCGAAAATAAGGGCGGGAAACAATTATATGGAGGAAAGAAAAATGGCAAAAAAAGTAGTTTTAGCAGGCGCCTGCCGTACAGCAATCGGTACAATGGGTGGATCTCTTAGCACAACTCCAGCTCCGGAACTGGGTGCTATCGTTATTAAAGAGGCTTTAAACAGAGCCGGTGTTAAGCCGGAAGATGTAGATCAGGTTTACATGGGTTGTGTAATCCAGGCCGGACAGGGACAGAACGTAGCTCGTCAGGCAAGTATCAAAGCAGGTCTTCCAAATGAAGTACCGGCTGTTACGATCAACGTTGTTTGTGGTTCAGGTCTGAACTGTGTCAACATGGCAGCACAGATGATCATGGCAGGAGATGCTGATATCGTTGTTGCAGGTGGTATGGAAAACATGTCTATGGCTCCATACGCTATGATGCAGGGACGTTACGGCTACAGAATGGGCAATGCTAAACTTGTTGATACAATGGTAAATGATGCTCTTTGGGATGCATTCAATGACTACCATATGATCAAGACTGCTGATAATATCTGTGAAGAATGGGGACTGACAAGAGAAGAGCTTGATGAGTTCGCATTAAAGAGCCAGTTAAAGGCTTGTGCAGCACAGGAAAACGGTGCTTTCGATAAGGAAATCGTTCCTGTAATGGTTAAGAAGAAAAAAGAAACAATCGAATTCAAGAAGGATGAAGGTCCAAGAGCCGGTTCTACAATCGAAGGTCTCGCAAAACTTCGTACGATCAATCCGGGCGGATTCGTTACAGCCGGTAATGCATCCGGTATCAATGATGGTGCAGCAGCAATCGTTGTTATGAGCGAAGAAAAAGCAAAAGAGCTTGGTGTTAAGCCAATGGCTACATTTGTAGCTGGTGCACTTGCAGGCTGCAGACCGGAAGTTATGGGTATCGGTCCTGTTCCGGCAACAAAGAAGGTTATGGCAAAAACCGGCATGAAGATTGAAGACTTCGATATCATCGAAGCAAACGAAGCTTTCGCAGCACAGTCTGTTGCAGTAGGTAAAGAGCTTGGTATTGATGTAGATAAGCAGCTGAATCCAAACGGTGGTGCAATCGCACTTGGTCATCCGGTTGGAGCTTCAGGTGCCCGTATCCTTGTTACTCTGCTTCATGAAATGGAAGCAAAGGATGCTAAGAAGGGTCTTGCTACATTATGTATCGGTGGCGGTATGGGATGCGCAACAATCGTTGAGCGTGAGTAATCTGCCTGCCTGAATAGTCAATAAGGAGAACAACAATGGATTATATTTTATATGAAGTAAATGGTGCAGTCGGCACTATTACGATCAACCGTGAAAAAGCATTAAACGCTTTAAATTCACAGGTTCTTGATGAACTGAATGCGACTCTTGACGCTGTAGATCTGAATACAGTAAGATGTCTGATCCTGACAGGTGCAGGCCAGAAATCATTTGTTGCAGGCGCAGATATCGGAGAAATGAGCACACTGACAAAGGCAGAAGGCGAAGCATTCGGTAAGAAGGGTAATGATGTATTCCGCAAGCTGGAAACATTCCCGATCCCTGTTATTGCTGCTGTAAACGGCTTTGCACTTGGCGGTGGCTGTGAGATTTCCATGAGTTGTGATATCAGAATCTGTTCTGATAACGCTGTATTCGGTCAGCCGGAAGTTGGTCTTGGTATCACACCTGGCTTTGGCGGAACACAGAGACTGGCAAGACTTGTCAGCCCTGGTATGGCAAAACAGCTTATCTACACAGCAAGAAATATCAAAGCAGACGAAGCATACAGAATCGGTCTTGTAAATGCCGTATATACACAGGAAGAGCTCCTTCCGGCTGCACAGAAAATGGCAGCAGGCATTGCAAAGAATGCACCGATCGCAGTTCGTAACTGCAAGAAGGCAATTAATGACGGCCTTCAGGTAGATATGGATCAGGCAGTTGTGATCGAAGAGAAATTATTCGGTGACTGTTTCGAGACAGAAGATCAGAAGTATGGTATGGCTTTCTTCCTTGACAAGAACAAAGAAAAAGTAAAAGAGCCATTCAAAAACTGCTAATATATTCAGGTAATATACACACCGGGCTGGCAGAAAATCTGCCAGCCATGTGTGGGTAAAGATAAACAAATATTTAAAGGAGGCACAACAATGAAAGTTGGCATTATTGGTGCAGGAACCATGGGTCAGGGTATTGCAAAAGCATTTGCCCAGGTTGACGGTTATGAAGTAGCTCTCTGCGATATCAAGCAGGAGTGGGCTGAAGGCGGTAAGGATAAGATCGCTAAAGGCTATGCAAGACTTGTAGAAAAAGGAAAAATGACACAGGATAAGGTAGATGCTATCTTAAACAGCATCACACCTGGTTTAAAGGAAAACCTGTGTGCAGACTGCGATCTGATCGTAGAAGCTGCATTTGAAAATATGGAAGTTAAGAAGACAACATTTGCTGAGCTTGACAAGATCGCTAAGCCGGAATGCATTTTCGCTTCCAACACATCTTCTCTTTCTATCACAGAGATCGGAAATGGCTTAACACGTCCTATGATCGGTATGCATTTCTTCAATCCTGCTGACAGAATGAAGCTTGTAGAAGTGATCGCAGGTGTAAATACACCGGTTGAAACAGTAGATGCTATCAAGAAGATTTCTGAAGAGATCGGCAAGACTCCTGTACAGGTAAATGAAGCTGCCGGTTTCGTAGTAAACCGTATCCTGATCCCAATGATCAACGAAGCTGCTTTCATCAAAATGGAAGGTGTTTCAGATATCGCCGGTATCGATGCTGCTATGAAGCTTGGTGCGAATCATCCAATGGGACCTCTCGAACTCGGTGATTTCGTAGGTCTGGATATCTGCCTTGCTATCATGGATGTTCTCTACAATGAGACAGGCGACAGCAAGTATCGTGCATGCCCACTGATCCGCAAGATGGTACGTGGCGGCAATCTTGGTGTTAAGAGCGGAAAAGGTTTCTATGTATACAACGCAGATCGTACAAAGACACCTGTAGACGCACAGTAAGCTTTGCGCTGAACTATAAATATGGAGGAATTAAAAAATGGATTTCACTTTAAGTAAGAAACATGAAATGGCAAGACAGTTATTTAAAGATTTTGCCGAAAATGAAGTTAAGCCACTTGCTCAGGAAATCGATGAAGAACACAGATTTCCAAGAGAAACAGTAGAAAAAATGGCTAAAGCCGGCTTTATGGGTATTCCTGTTCCAAAGGAATTAGGCGGACAGGGCTGTGATCCTTTAACATATGCTATGTGTGTTGAAGAGCTTTCAAAAGTTTGCGGTACAACAGGTGTTATCGTATCTGCTCATACATCTCTTTGCGTAGATCCGATCCAGACATTTGGTACAGACGCTCAGAAAGCAAAATATTTACCGGATCTTTGCTCAGGCAAAAAGCTTGGTGCTTTCGGTTTAACAGAGCCGGGTGCTGGTACAGATGCACAGGGTCAGCAGACAAAGGCTGTATTTGATGAAGCAACAAATGAATGGGTATTAAACGGTTCTAAGTGCTTCATTACAAACGGTAAAGAAGCTGATGTTTATGTAATCATCGCTGTAACAGGTAAGATCGAGAAACGTGGTCGTGTTCAGAAAGAGATTTCTGCATTCCTCGTAGAAAAAGGAACACCAGGATTTACATTCGGTACAAAAGAAAACAAGATGGGTATCTGTGCTTCTTCCACATACGAGCTGATCTTCACAGACTGCCGTATCCCGGCAGATGCTATCTTAGGCGCTAAGGGCAAAGGCTTTGGTATCGCAATGCATACACTGGATGGTGGACGTATCGGTATCGCTGCTCAGGCTCTTGGTCTTGCAGAAGGTGCTCTTGAGACAACAATCAACTATGTAAAGGAAAGAAAGCAGTTCGGTCGTTCCATTGCACAGTTCCAGAATACACAGTTCCAGTTAGCAGATATGGCTACTAAGGTAGAAGCTGCTAAGTTATTAGTATACAAGGCTGCTATGAAGAAAGCGCAGTATCAGCAGGATCACAAGACTTCTTATTCTGTAGAAGCTGCTATGGCTAAGTTATGTGCAGCAGAAGTTGCTATGGAAGTAACAACAAAATGTGTTCAGTTACATGGTGGTTACGGTTACATCAAAGAGTACGATGTAGAGCGTATGATGCGTGATGCTAAGATTACCGAGATCTACGAAGGAACTTCAGAAGTTCAGCGTATGGTAATTTCAGCTAATCTTTTGAAATAAGGAGGAACATACTGTGAAAATCGTTGTTTGTATTAAACAGGTACCTGATACAAAGGGTGGCGTACAGTTCAACCCGGACGGTACATTAAATAGAGCTGCAATGCTCACAATCATGAATCCGGATGATAAGGCAGGTCTTGAGGCTGCTCTTAGAATCAAGGATCAGACAGGCGCAGAAGTTACTGTTGTAACAATGGGTCTTCCAAAGGCTGCTGACGTTCTTCGTGAAGCAATGGCTATGGGAGCTGACAAAGGCGTCCTGATCACAGATAGAGTATTAGGTGGTGCTGACACATGGGCAACATCTACAACTATCGCAGGTGCACTTAGAGGAATGGAATATGATCTGATCATCACAGGCCGTCAGGCTATCGATGGTGATACAGCTCAGGTTGGTCCACAGATCGCAGAGCACTTAAATCTTCCAATCATCTCTTATGCAGAAGATATCAAGGTTGAAGGCGACAGCGTTATCGTAAAACGTCAGTATGAAGACGGATTCCATATGCTGAAAGCTAAAATGCCATGTCTGATCACAGCTCTTTCTGAGTTAAATGAAGCTCGTTACATGACTCCGGGCGGAATCTTCGATGCTTGTGATGCAGAAATTACAACACTTGGCAGAGCAGATCTGATTGACGTTGATGATTCTAACATCGGTCTGATGGGATCTCCAACAAAGATCGCAAGAGCTTCTGATAAGGTACGTAAGGGTGCTGGTGAGAAATTTACTCCGGACACAGCTGATGAAGCAGCTAAGATTATTGTAGATGCATTAAAAACAAAGCACATTATCTAATTTAAGAGGTGAATAAAATGGGCGCAATGAACGCAGAAGAATTAGCAAAGTACAAAGGCGTATTCGTCTTTGCACAGCAGGTAGACAATAAATTAAGCGGTATCGCATTCGAACTTGTCGGTGAAGGTTCAAGACTTGCAGAAAAGTTAGGAACAGAAGTAACTGCAGTTTTACTTGGATCAGGAGTTGCCGGTCTTGCAGATGAGCTTGCTGAGTACGGTGCTGACAAGGTTATCGTTGTTGACGATCCTGAATTAAAGGATTACAGAACAGAGCCATATGCACATGCACTTGCATCTGTTATCAATGAGTACAAGCCGGAGATCATGTTAGTTGGTGCAACAGCTATCGGTCGTGACCTTGGTCCTACAGTTTCAGCAAGAGTTAAGACAGGTCTTACTGCTGACTGTACATTACTGGAGATCGGTGATTTCCCTGTTAATCCGATTCCTGGAAAAGAACAGAAACACAACCAGTTATTAATGACTCGTCCTGCATTCGGTGGTAACACAATCGCTACTATCGCATGTCCTGACAACCGTCCGCAGATGGCTACAGTTCGTCCGGGTGTTATGCAGAAGCTTGACAGAGTAGCTGGAAAGAAAGCAGAAGTGATCAACTACAATCCTGGATTTACTCCAAATAACAGATATGTAGAAATCCTTGAGATTTCCAAAGCTGTTTCAAACATCAAAGATATCATGGATGCTAAGATCTTAGTATCCGGTGGTCGTGGTGTTGGATCTGCAGAAAACTTCAAGATTCTGGAAGATCTTGCAGAAGTACTTGGTGGACAGATTTCCTGCTCACGTGCTGCTGTTGAAAGCTATGGAATGGCTCCGGAGTTACAGGTTGGACAGACAGGTAAGACAGTTCGTCCTAACGTATACTTCGCAATCGGTATTTCAGGTGCTATCCAGCACGTAGCCGGTATGGAAGAATCAGACATCATCATCGCAATCAACAAAGATGAAGATGCTCCAATCTTCGATGTAGCTGACTACGGTATCGTAGGAGATCTGAATAAGATCGTTCCACTGCTTACAGAGCAGATCAAAGCAGAGCTTGCTAACAAATAATAGTAGGCGATCTGTGAAAAGATGAAATAAAAGGCGGGAGATCGAAAGATCTCCCGTTTTAACGCTGATAGTTGATAGGAGTATATGATAGATGAATCCTGCAGTATTGATGAAACTGATGAGCGCGAAGGCGCAGTTTGAACAAAGTCATCCAAAGGTAATTTCCTTTTTAAAGACCGTGTTTTCACGTCCGATCGAGGAAGGAACTATTTTGGAGCTGACTGTAACACGTCCGGGAGAAGAACCGGTCACAACAAATTTGAAAGTAAAAGATTCAGATCTGGCTTTGATGGAAAGTCTGAAGGATCTTATGAAAAATAAATAAGCAGATGAGTAACAGAAAGAAAACAATACAATATGCGTTTCAAAAATCAATTCCGATCATGACAGGGTATATTGTACTTGGTATGGGATTTGGTATTCTGCTGCAAAAGCAGGGCTATGGACTTCTATGGGCGTTCCTTATGAGTCTTTGTATTTACGCAGGTTCCATGCAGTATGTGACGATCGATCTGCTGGGAAGCGGCGCTTCTCTGGTTGCTACGGCGCTCATGACGCTGATGGTAAATATCCGCCATGTATTTTATGGTATTACGATGCTGACAAAATACCAGAAAGCGGGCAGAAAAAAGCCATATCTGATCTTTGCCCTTACAGATGAAACCTTTTCGGTTGTCTGTGATGTGGATCTGCCGGAGGGGGTAGAGGAGAATGCATATTATTTCTGGATCTCTCTGCTGGACCAGATTTACTGGGTATTGGGCAGTCTGCTTGGCAGTATCATAGGCAACACCCTTCCGTTTAACTCAGCAGGTGTGGAATTTTCCATGACAGCATTGTTTGTAGTCATTTTTGTAGAACAGTGGGAAAAGACAAAACAGCATTTTCCGGCGCTTTGCGGCGTTTTGCTCTCACTGCTCAGTCTCTTTATATTCGGAGCGGATGATTTCCTGATCCCTGCCATGATCGGTATTACGATCGCCTTATTGATCGGTAAAAAATGGGTGGAGAAGGGAGAGACAAAGGCATGACATATTTAGGATGTATGGCCGGCGGTGCGATCAGCCAGGGACATGCAGCCGGCATTGTGGCAGTTGCAGCACTTGTTACAATGGCGATCCGGTTCTCTCCGTTTGTGATATTTAAAAAACATACGCCGGCGATCGTTTTGTATCTGGGAGAGGTGCTTCCCTTTGCAATTATGGGTATGCTGGTTGTATACTGTCTGAAAGGTGTGACGCCGCTTTCCGGCAATCACGGGATTCCGGAGCTTGCAGCAGTTCTTCTGACAGTTGGTTTACATAAGTGGAAGCACAATACCCTGCTGTCCATATTGGGCGGAACGATCTGCTATATGATCTTTATTCAATGTATTTTCTGACACAAGGAGAGAAAGCAGACGACAAAAATTTTTGAAAAGCAGGAAATTTGTGTAAATAAGAAGAGGTGAAGCGAAAAATGAATACATTTTATTATATCGTAGACAGCATTGATGGCGATTATGCGCATCTTGCCCGAACAACAGAAGCGGGAGAGCGTATCGAAGGGGAAGAAACAAAGCTGGTAGCACGCGCACTTCTGCCGGATACGATCATGGAAGGAACACATCTGATCTACGAGTGGATGCAGTACAAAGTATTATAAGAAAGAAGGTAATCATATGGCAAAGAAAGAAGTGAAAACAAATGCCATGAGAATACTCGACAGGATGAAGATCCCGTATACGCATCAGGCATATGAATGTGACGAGTTTGTAGATGGCATTCAGACAGCAGATAATCTGGGGCTGCCTCACGAAAAGGTGTATAAGACACTTGTTACGCAGGGAAACGACAAACAATATTATGTATTTGTTCTGCCGATCGAAGCAGAGCTGGATCTCAAAAAGGCAGCAAAAGCAGCAGGCGTAAAGTCTGTTTCCATGCTTCATGTGAAGGATATCACGCAGGTAACGGGATATGTGCGCGGCGGCTGCACAGCGATCGGTATGAAGAAGCAGTACAAAACATTTATCAGTGACAGTGCAAAGGCGCTGTCAGATGTATATGTCAGTGGTGGCAGAATCGGCTGTCAGATGAATCTAGCACCGGATGATCTGTGCAAAGCAAGCGGCGGAAGCTATGCGGATATATTAGTATAATATGATACCAGGGGCAAAAGGTCTAAACCTATGTGAGCTTGCTCGTAGGTGGGTGAAAGACCTTGAGATCTGTCCCGATATGAGCATCAAATTCGGGGCTTTTGACCCCGACATCATTATTATATCAATAAAGAAGAAAGGGCAATCAGAATGAATTATGTAATCGTAGGAGCCGGTGGCTGCGGCGGAAGCATTGCTGCATATCTGGCAAGAGCAGGAAAAGATGTGACGTTGATCGCAAGAGGAAAGCATTTAGAGAAGATGCAGAAGGACGGCATTAAAATGGAAACACCGCATCTGGGTGATTTCACTGTTCCGGTGCATGCCATGGCGGCAGATGACTATGAAGGCATTGCAGATGTGATCTTTGTCTGCGTCAAAGGCTATTCTGTTATGGATATTGTGCCATTTCTGCAGGCACACAGTGATGCCCATACAGTGATCATTCCTATCCTGAATATCTACGGAACAGGCAGTAAGCTGCAGGCACTTTTACCGGAGCCGACAGTGCTCGATGGCTGTATCTACATTGCAGCAGAGATCAAAGAGCCGGGTGTGATCCTGCAAAAAGGCAGCATCTTCCGTATTGTATACGGCGCAAGAAAAGAGCAGGAGCCGAATAAGGAAATGTTTGATATTGCAAAGGATCTGCGACAGGCAGGAATTGAAGCGGTCATTTCCGATAATATTGCAAGAGATGCATTCCAGAAATATGCGTATGTGGCACCGATGGCAGCCTGCGGACTCTATTATGATGCCAAGGCTGACGTATTCCAGCAGGCTGGTGAAGAACGGGAGCTTTTCGTAAAATGCATGCAGGAAATGGATGCGCTTGCGACAGCAATGGAGATCCCATTCCTCGTGGATATCGTAAAGACCAATCTGGATATTCTGGATACCCTGTCCCCGGAGGCCTCCACATCCATGCAGCGCGATATCTGGGCAGGCAAGGATTCCGAGCTGGAAGGCCTTGTATTTGAGCCGGTCCGCATGGGACGCAAGGCAGGCGTTGCAATGCCAAACTATGAGATGATCGCAAAGAAGTTTGGACTGGAGTGATAGCGGCTACACAGCGCTGAGTTGTAAAATCAAATGCGACAAGGGTTAATACTCTATCGCATTTGATTTTTTATATAGAAAATCAAAGAGTGTAACAA
>HF995228.1 GCA_000432915.1 Firmicutes bacterium CAG:194 | reverse complement strand
TGGCAGATCAGGCGGATCGATTGATTGGGTTGGCATTGGAAAAGAGGAAGCACTGATGTATATTTATAGTTGAAGGAGAAGCCAGAGAACCACAGGTTATTGATAATATTTCAAAGGTGTTCTTTAAGTATGGAAATTTAAAAATTATTACGCTTGTGATTTATAAAAAGAGATAAAAAATATGCTGTATCAACAGGTATGGATAAGAGCCGGAGAACGGCTCTTATTTTTTGAGAAAAATTCTCCTTGACAAATACCCTGTGGGGGTATATAAAGTGAGGAGGGAAACCAAGCGACAGCGAAGCTGGCATTTGGTTTCACCCGAACGTATAACGAAGAAATCGAAAGCGGCGCGATAGCGATGCGGATGCTGCGATAGCAGCATGATTTCTGAGTATATAGGGAAGGAAACCAAGCATTGTCGTATATTTGCGTAGCAAATGTACGGCGAAATAACCTGCGTAGCAGGTGATAGAAGGTTTCACCCGAACGTATAACGAAGAAAGGAAATAGAAAAGGCAGATGAAAGATACTAAAAAAGAATCGGAATGCAAAGAAATGCCATGCTGCTGCCAGCGGAAGACCGCGCGAGAGGCGGAAGAAAAGAAAAAGCTGATGAACCGCTTAAACCGCATTGAAGGACAGATCAGAGGAATTCAGAAAATGCTGGAAAACGATGCTTACTGTAACGATATTTTAGTGCAGTCCTCAGCGGTCAGTGCAGCCATGAATGCTTTTAATAAAGAACTATTATCGAGCCATATCCATTCCTGTGTGGTAAGGGATATTCAGGAAGGAAAGACAGAGGTTGTGGATGAGCTGATGAATACCCTGCAGAAACTTATGAAATAATAAAGATACAGAAAGAGTGGGAAATGATGGAACAATATCATGTAACAGGTATGAACTGCGCAGCCTGCAGTGCCAGGGTAGAAAAAGCAGTTACCAAAGTGAAGGGCGTAACGTCCTGCTCTGTCAGTCTGCTGACCAATTCCATGGGTGTGGAAGGAACGGCGGAAAGCAGTGCGGTCATAGAGGCAGTTAAAGCAGCAGGCTATGGAGCCTCATTAAAGAATGCAAAGGAAGAGAATAAGGAAGCAGAGACAGGACTGGAGGATACACAGACACCGCTGTTAAAAAAACGTCTGATCGCATCGGTCGTATTTTTGATCGTGCTCATGTATTTTTCCATGGGACATATGATGTGGGGCTGGCCGCTGCCTGCGTGGTTTACGGATAACCATGTGGGAATGGGGCTGGTACAGATGATACTGGCAGCTATTATCATGGTGATCAACCAGCAGTTTTTTATCAGCGGATTCAAAGCACTGTGGCACAGATCACCGAATATGGACACGCTGGTAGCCATGGGCTCCATGGCATCGTTTGTCTGGAGTGTTTATGCACTGCTTGCCATGACAAGGGCACAGACAGACGGGAATGCAGAGCTTGTCATGGAATATATGATGGAGTTTTACTTTGAATCGGCAGCGATGATCCTGACATTGATCACAGTAGGCAAAATGTTGGAGGCAAGATCCAAGGGAAAAACAACAGATGCTTTAAAGTCATTGATCTCTCTTGCCCCGAAAACAGCAGTGGTTGAAAGAGACGGAAAAGAAGTTACCGTATCCATTGATGAAGTACAAAAAGGTGATATTTTTGTTGTCAGACCTGGAGAAAACATTCCGGTAGACGGACAGGTCATAGAAGGAAACAGTGCAGTTAACGAAGCTGCCATCACAGGCGAAAGTATTCCGGTCGATAAGGCAGAAGGAGATATGGTACGTTCTGCTACGATCAATCAGTCGGGGTTTCTGCGCTGCAAAGCAACGAGAGTCGGTGAGGATACTACACTTTCCCAGATCATCAAGCTTGTGGAAGATGCATCTGCAACAAAAGCACCGATCGCTAAGGTCGCAGATAAGGTATCCGGTGTTTTTGTACCGGTCGTTATCACGATCGCAGTGATCACTACACTGGTATGGCTTCTGGCAGGACAGAATTTTGCCTATGCACTGGCAAGAGGTATTTCCGTTCTGGTCATCAGCTGTCCATGTGCACTCGGACTGGCAACACCGGTTGCGATCATGGTAGGCAACGGTATGGGAGCAAAAAACGGTATTTTATTTAAAACAGCCGTCTCATTGGAAGAAACAGGAAAAACCCGGATCGTTGCACTGGATAAAACAGGTACGATCACACGCGGTGAGCCAAAGGTAACGGATGTGCTTCCGGCAGAAGGTATTTCGGAAGAAGAATTACTTACCATGGCATATACACTGGAGCAGAAAAGTGAGCATCCGCTTGCCAAAGCCGTGCTGGAGGAGGCACAGAGCAGAGAACTGAAACCACGGATGATCACAGATTTTACCGCACTTCCGGGCAACGGACTGAGCGGCAAGACAGAAGGCAGCAGTCTGCTCGGTGGCAGTTATACTTTTATCAGAGAAAAAATTGAGGAAAACGGGGAGAAGATGCAACAGCAGGCAGAGCAGCTTGCAAAGCAGGGGAAAACACCTCTTTTGTTTGTCAGAGACGGAAAGCTTCTGGGTATGATCGCTGTGTCGGATGTGATCAAGGAGGACAGCCCACAGGCAATCGCAGAATTACAGAATATGGGCATAAAAGTTGTTATGTTAACCGGAGACAACGAGCAGACAGCCCGTGCGATCGGTAAACAGGCAGGTGTGGATGAAGTGATCGCAGGTGTTCTTCCGGATGGCAAGGAGCAGGTGATCGGTTCCCTGAAGCAGCAGGGCAAGACGATCATGGTCGGTGACGGTATCAATGATGCACCTGCGCTGACTCGTGCAGACATCGGTATTGCCATTGGGGCAGGCGCTGATATCGCCATGGATGCGGCGGATATCGTACTGATGAAGAGCCGCCTTTCTGATATCCCCGCGGCGATCCGGTTAAGCCGTGCAACGCTGAAAAATATCCATGAAAATCTGTTCTGGGCATTTTTCTATAATGTGATCGGTATTCCGCTGGCTGCGGGTGTCTGGATCCCGCTGTTTGGATGGAAATTAAATCCGATGTTCGGTGCGCTTGCAATGAGCCTGTCAAGTTTTTGTGTTGTATCTAACGCACTTCGTCTGAACCTGTTTCGGATGTACGATGCGTCTAAAGATAAAAAAGTAACTCATAAATCAGCCTCTGTAAAAAAGAACGGAGCGCAGGTAAAAGAAGCACAGACAGACATGGAATCTGTGCAGGATGAAACATTAGAAGGAGACGAGAATATGATCAAAACAACAGTAAAAGTAGACGGTATGATGTGTGGTATGTGTGAAAGCCATGTCAATGACGCAGTCAGAAATGCAATCGAGGTAAAGAAAGTATCTTCCTCTCATAAGAAAGGTACAACAGAAATTCTGACAGAGCAGCCGGTTGATGAAGAGAAGGTAAAAGCAGCCATTGAAGCAACCGGATACAAGGTGCTTGGCATTACAACCGGGGAGGCAGAAGAGAAAAAGGGATTTTCACTGTTTCATAAGAGTTGAAAAAAAGACACCTCAATGGTATAATGTGGCTTGTTATACGATGTTACAGAGTAAAATCTGTAGATAGCTAACAGGTATGTAACATACCAGAGGAGGAGAAAAGATGAAAAAAAGCAGTAAGGTGACAGCAGTGATCCTGTCAGCCGTTCTTGCCATGAGCATGATTGGATGTGGCAGCAGCGCAGAGGACACAGCAAGTGATGCAGCAGCAACAGATGCCGTTACAGATGAGGCAACAGATGCAGCAGCAAGTGATGAAGCAACAGACGCAGCAGATGAAGCAACAGACGCAGCAGATGAAACAGCAGCAGGCGACAGAACACAGCTTATTGTCGGATTTGATGCAGAATACCCGCCATATGGTTATATGGATGAAAACGGTGAATATGTCGGATTTGACCTTGATCTGGCACAGGAAGTCTGCGACCGTAACGGTTGGGAACTTGTAAAGCAGCCGATCGACTGGGATGCAAAGGATATGGAACTGAATGCAGGTTCTATCGACTGTATCTGGAATGGTTTTACCATGACGGGCAGAGAGGATGATTATACATTCAGTGAGCCATATGTAGACAACAGTATCGTTGTAGTTGTTGCGGCAGATTCCGATATCCAGTCTTTAGAAGATCTGGCCGGTAAGGTAGTGGCAACACAGGCTGATTCTTCCGCACTGACAGCACTGACAGATGACAGTGAAGATAACAAAGACAATATTGCACTGGCAGCAACTTTTGCAGATCTGCAGCAGGTAGCTGACTACAACAGCGCATTCATGAATCTGGAAGCAGGTTCTATCGATGCCATTGCTGTTGATATCGGTGTAGCACAGTATCAGATCAGCTCAAGAGGCGATATGTTCCGCCAGCTTGATACACCAATTTCTACAGAGCAGTATGCGATCGGCTTTAAGAAGGGCAATACAGAGCTTCGCGATCAGGTACAGAATACACTCAATGAGATGGTTTCTGACGGTACATTTGACAAGATCGTAGCAAATTACGAAGACTACAATCTGCCGGCAATGGTTTGCCTTGGTAAATAAGTAATAAAACCCGGAGAGAGCAGAGGTCTGCTCTCTCTTTTTGTAGTGAGGAACAAAATCAAGCACAAGCGAAGCTTGTATTTGATTTTGACCGAACGTACAACGAAAAAATCGTAAAGTGCGAAGCACGACTGACGGCGAGGCCGGCAGGATTTTTGAGTGATGGCGACGAGGAAAATATACGCATTTGACAACCGCTGATCAGAGCGGGATTTGCAGAGCGCAGCTCGTCTTGATCAAAGTGACAGGGAGAAAAAAATGGAAATTCATTTTGTGATTGCGGACCCGGCGGGAAATATCACAGCAATCGTAAAGGATGGTGTGGCAGATGACGACTACCGATCGGTGGCTGCAGCGATCATGCAGGATCCGCAGTGGAAGGTAGAACAGGTAGGATTTATAACAGAGCCTAAGGTAGGAGGCGAGGCGCGTCTTCAGATGATGGGTGGTGAATTCTGCGGAAATGCAGCGCGCAGCTTTGGAAAGTATATAGCAAAAAAAATGCGCAGGCAGGAAGCAGTGATCGAGATTAGCGGAAACAGTGCTCCCATGCGGATTGAAACTGACCCGGCAAGGGGCAGTGCAAAAGCACAGATGCCATGTCCGCTTAAGATCGATGAGCTTTCTGTAGGACTTGGCAGTTATCCGGTTGTTGTATTTGAAGGAATTGTACATCTGATCACAGAAAAGAAAATGCCGGAGCCGGACGATCTGAAAAAAATGCTTTCTCTTTTGTATCAGAAATATGATGCAGAAGCCGCGGGCGTCATGTATCTGGAAAAAACTGCGGAAGGATATAGAATGACACCGGCAGTACACGTCCGTGCCACGGATAGTCTTGTTTATGAAAACAGCTGCGGTTCAGGCAGTGTGGCAGCAGCTTCCTATCTGGCACAACAGCAGTGTGAACAGACCGCAGCAGAGCAGGAAACATGCACCTATGACATACAGCAGCCCGGCGGCTGTATTACGGCATCCGTTACATTCTCGCATGGGAAGGTCACAGCGGCTTTCATAGATGGCACGGTTTCCATTGGCGGTGAGATCGCAATGGAAATCGGCAGTTAGCAGGAGGAAAGATGAATATTGAGATTATAAGAGGCGTCCTGATACCGTTTCTTGGAACGGTACTTGGTTCTGCCTGTGTTTTCTTTTTACGAAAAAATATCGGAGATCTTGTGCAGAGAGCCCTGACGGGCTTTGCAGCAGGTGTCATGGTGGCAGCAAGCATCTGGAGTCTGCTGATCCCGGCCATGGAACAGTCGGCGGCAATGGGAAAATGGTCATTTGTCCCCGCAGTAGCCGGGTTCTGGGTCGGCATTTTGTTTTTACTTTTGCTGGATCATGTGATCCCGCATCTGCATATGAAGAGTGAAGAAGCAGAAGGTCCGAAGAAGTCATGGCAGAAATCGACCATGCTGCTTCTGGCGGTAACGCTGCACAACATCCCGGAGGGGATGGCGGTCGGCGTTGTATTTGCAGGCTATATGGCAGGCAACAGTACGATCACTGCAGCAGGTGCACTGGCTCTTGCCATCGGTATTGCAATCCAGAATTTCCCGGAGGGCGCGATCATTTCCATGCCACTGCGCGGCCAGGGCATGAGTAAGACAAAGGCATTTGTTTACGGCTCGTTATCCGGTCTGGTAGAACCGATCGGTGCACTCCTTACGATCCTGGCGGCATCTTTTATTTTACCGGTTCTTCCATATCTTTTAAGCTTTGCGGCAGGAGCCATGATGTATGTTGTCGTAGAGGAACTGATACCGGAAATGTCAGAGGGTAACCATTCTAACATCGGAACCATTGTATTTGCAGTCGGTTTTACGCTGATGATGGCACTGGATGTTGCACTGGGGTAATTCATAATAGTTTACATAACACAAAGGGAAATGACATATGACACTTCAACAGCTTCGCTATGCAGTTTGCATTGCAAAAAATAAATCCATGAATAAGGCGGCAGCAGAGCTTTTTATCTCGCAGCCGAGTCTGTCCGTGACGATCCGTGATCTGGAAGAGGAGATCGGTTTTCCGCTGTTCCAGCGTTCCAGCCGTGGTATTGTGATCACCGCAGAGGGAGAGGATTTCTTAGGATATGCCAGACAGATGATCGAGCAGTATCGTCTGATGGAAGAAAAATTTATCGAAAAGAAAATGCAGAAACAGAAATTCAGTGTTTCCATGCAGCATTATACCTTTGCCGTGCAGGCGTTTATCAAGGTGGCAAAGGAACTGGAAATGGATGACTATGAATTTTCCGTGCATGAGACAAAGACCTATGAAGTAATCGAAAATGTCAAAAAGCAGCACAGTGAGATCGGCGTTTTGTATCGGAATGAATTTAACCGCGAAGCACTTTCCAAGATCTTCCGGGAAAATGCACTGGAGTTTAAGCCGTTGTTCTCCTGTGATATTTATGTATTTATGGCAAGCTCACATCCGCTGGCGGGAAAGGAGAAGATCACATTTGAGGATCTGCGCCCCTATCCGAATCTGGCATTCGGGCAGGGAGACAATAATTCCTTTTATCTGGCAGAAGAAGTATTTTCCACGCATGAATACAGACAGAGTATTAAGGCGGATGATCGTGCAACGATGCTGAATCTGATGATCGGACTGAATGGATATACATTATGCTCCGGTATTATCTGTAATGAATTAAATGGAGATGAATATGTGGCGGTTCCGTTTGATACCGATGAGAAGATGGAAATCGGATATATTAAGAAGAAAAATATGCCACTGACTGTGCTCGGTGAGAAGTATATTGCAGAGTTGAAAAAATATAAAGCATACGAGGAAACGGAAAAATGATCTTATATGTGATAAGGCATGGGGAAACCGCATGGAATAAAGTAAGACGGCTGCAGGGACAGACCGATATCCCGCTGGCAGAGGAGGGCATCAGGCTGGCAAAGGAAACTGGGATCGGTATGAAGGATATACCGATCGATCTGGTGATCTCAAGCCCTTTGCAAAGAGCGTTGCAGACAGCTGAATGTATAACGGAAGGCAGAAATATTCCTATTCTGACAGATGAACGGATCCAGGAGATCTCATTTGGAGACTGGGAAGGAGAGTCGCTGATCGACAGTACCATTCTGCCGGCGGATTATAAGAAGCAGTTTTATGAGAATCCGTTATACTGCGAGGTACCACCGCATGGGGAGTCGGTTTCGCAGGTGATCCAAAGGACGGCAGACTTTTATCAGTCGCTTCTGGCAGATCCGGCATATCAGGATAAGCATATCCTGGTCTCCACACACGGAGCGGCGGGTCGTTGTTTTTTATGTAATTTCTTTGCAGATAAAACGGATATCTGGCGCGGCGGTGTTCCGAAAAATTGTGCGGTGACAACCGTGGAAGTAATAAACAAAAAGAGCAGGATCGTAGATTTTGACCGGCTTTTTTATACAGAGAGATAGTTGTTGATTTATAGGTGTGCTCTGTTATAATAAAGGTATTGAAGAAAAGCTTGAAAGGGACAGTAAAAAACAATGAGAAATGTAATTTTAACAGGTGACAGACCAACAGGAAAGCTGCATGTCGGACATTATGTCGGTTCACTGCGCAGACGTGTAGAGCTGCAGAATACAGGAAACTATGATGATATTTATATTATGATCGCAGATGCACAGGCACTGACCGATAATGCGGACAACCCGGAGAAGGTCAGACAGAATATCGTAGAAGTTGCGCTTGACTATCTTGCATGCGGACTGGACCCGAAGGTTTCTACGTTATTTATCCAGTCTATGGTTCCGGAGCTGACGGAGTTATCCTTCTACTATATGAATCTGGTTACCGTTTCCAGACTGCAGAGAAATCCTACTGTAAAGGCAGAGATCCAGATGCGTAATTTTGAAGCCAGCATTCCGGTCGGATTCTTTACGTATCCGATCAGTCAGGCGGCAGATATTACAGCATTTAAAGCAACGGTTGTTCCGGTCGGAGAAGATCAGATGCCGATGCTGGAGCAGACAAAAGAGATCGTACATAAATTTAATGCAGTATACGGCGAAACACTGGTAGATCCGAAGATCATGCTGCCGGATAATCAGGCATGTATGCGACTTCCAGGTATTGATGGTAAGGCAAAGATGAGCAAGTCACTCGGCAACTGTATCTACCTTTCCGATACAGAGGCAGATGTCAAGAAAAAGGTTATGTCCATGTTTACCGATCCGAATCATCTGCGTGTAGAGGATCCGGGTAGGGTAGAGGGCAATCCGGTATTTATTTATCTGGATGCTTTTTGTAAGGACGAATACTTTGCTGAATTCTTACCGGATTATGCGAATCTGGATGAACTGAAGGCGCATTATACAAGAGGCGGACTTGGTGATGTGAAGGTAAAGAAATTCCTGAACAACGTAATGCAGGCTGAGCTGGCACCGATCCGTGAGAGACGTATGCAGTGGGAGAAGGACATCCCGACTGTATTTGATATCTTAAAAGAAGGCAGTGAAAAGGCAGAAAAGGTTGCTGCCGAGACACTTGCCGAGGTAAGACGTTCCATGAAGATCAATTACTTTGAAGACAAAGCACTGATCAAAGAACAGGTGGAGAAATACGGAAACTAAGATAAAAAGTTAGAAAAAGAAAGACCGGAAGATCCGGCCTTTCTTTTTTTGTTATGGCGACGAGGAAAATGCACGCATTTATGCGGTGCATTTGACGACCGCTAATCAGAGCGAGATTCGCAGAGCGCATCTCGTCTCTGTTATGGCGAATCTTGTCTTTGTTTAAAGTGTATCGTCTGTTTGTTATTTTTTTCTAACAGAAACTGACAAAACGGATGAAAAGCTTTGATAAAAAGACCGTGACAGAAAGATATTAAATTGGACGGAAAGATGCTATAATCTACCCGTCGGATGAATGTTGGGCAGAATTCATCCGGGCTGTGCTCATGAGAGACACGGTGTTTAGAAAACGAACAGATGACAGGGAGGAAAGACAGATGGCGCTTGAGAAAGCAGAAGCATATTTAAAACAGGCAGGATTTGCGGATAGGATCATAAAGCTGGAGCAGTCAACGGCGACAGTTGATCTGGCAGCGGCGGCACTTGGGGTAGAGCCGGGAATGATCGCGAAAACCATGTCTTTTTATCAGGGAGAGCAGGTAATACTGATCTTGACAGAAGGGACGGCAAGGATTGATAACCGGAAATACAAAGAAACCTTTCATATAAAGGCAAAGATGATCCCATTTGAGGAAGTGGAAGCAGCAGTCGGACATGCGCCCGGCGGTGTCTGCCCGTTTGGGATCAAAGAAGGCATCACCGTTTATCTGGATGAAAGCCTGAAGCAGTTTGAAACCGTGTATCCGGCAGCGGGAGATGACCATAGTGCAGTCAGACTTTCTGTTGCGGAGCTTGCACAGATCACAGGGGCTTCCTGGGTCGATGTGTGTAAGGAAACAGCTAATTAGTTTACATAATATATATTGCAAGACGAAAATTGAAAATAGTACATAGAAAATAATACAGACAGTAGAAAAATGCGCAGGGGTATGCTAGAATAACCGTGATTAGAAAAGACTAACTAATACGAGGTGGATACATATGAAAGTATATGAATTCGGAGAGGCGGATAAGCCGGTTATCATGCTGTTCCCCGGAACCTGCTGTTATTGGAAATCGAATTTCGGGCATGTGATCCCGGGACTTTCGGAGCACTTCCGCACGCTGGTTGTCAGCTATAGCGGATTTGATGAGACAGAGCATTCCACATTTATTTCCGAACTGGATGAAACAGAAAAGATTGAGCAGTACATCAGGGAAAAGCTGGATGGAAAACTTTATGCGGCTTATGGTTGTTCACTTGGCGGTAACTTTGTGGGTTTTATGGTTGTTCACTTGGCGGTTCTTTTGTATCACTTCTGGTCAGCCGCCGCAAGATCCATATTGAGCATGCGATCATCGGCTCCAGCGATATGGATCAGGCACCGAAGTGGCTGGCAAAACTGGAAACGGCGATCATGATTCCAATGTTTTACCCGCTTATTACAGGAAAAGGCAGTTCCATGTTTCAAAAGATGTTTGAAAAGAAAATGAACGATGGAAATGACAGCTCCGACTATATGAAACGTTTTATGGAGATCATGAAGGGGGATGGCAGTCTGGATATGTCCTTTATTTCCAAAACGTCCATGAAAAACCAGTTCTGTACCGATCTGTATACAAAGGTTGGAGAACATATCAATGTGCCGGGCACAGTGATCCATGTTTTCTATGCCA
The DNA here is from genome assembly GCA_000432915.1 of Firmicutes bacterium CAG:194. Taxonomy (GTDB): domain Bacteria; phylum Bacillota; class Clostridia; order Lachnospirales; family Lachnospiraceae; genus CAG-194. The sequence continues at coordinate 64,050 of HF995228.1, read as the reverse complement.
AAAAGATGGGAGAAAAGTATCTGGATCGTTATAAACTGCATTTTGCAGATCCTGATATCCGTGAATTTGATCTGCAGCATGAAGAGCTTTTGCTGGATGCGGATCGCTGGGTAAAAGAAGTTTGTGATGCGTGCATGATCTTAGACTGAATAAGCGGGCAGAGAGTAACGATATATGAAAAAGATAAAAGATGTGAGAGGGAAATCATGAAGGTTGAAACATTATCGGAAAAATACATAAATGAGATCGGGCATGCGTTCGGTTATTATGAATATGCACAGGGCGAGAAGGGGCTTGTTTCCGCATACAGCAGCAAAGATGCTGTCGTCAGCTATATCAACGGCTATGTGGAAATGGTACTGCAGGCAGGGATGCTTTATACAACAGGCCCGAAGCAGGAAGCGTTTATTGCCTATAAGCGCAGTGATGAAAAAGTGGGACTGAAGGCAGGTAAAAAGCTGATAAAAGGGATGTTTGCAGGATCATCCTTTGGTGAAGTGGTACGGATGCTCAGCATTCTCGGAAGCGGCGGCTCGTCTTCCATTGAAAAGAAATTGAAAAAGAAAAAACAAAAATACCTGTTTGTCGGACTGGTATGTGTGCGGGAAGAATATCAGGGACAGGGCTATATGCGGAAAGCATTGGAGCTTGCGTTTGCAGAAGGCAACAGATTGGGACTTCCGGTCGTACTGGATACCGATGCAAAACTGAAAAGCGATAAATACAGACATCTTGGCATGGAGCTGGCAGGTGTCCGTACCTGCAAAAACGGCAGTAAATTATACGAACTGATCAAATATCCCGATCCCACAGCCTGAAAAATAAGAATTTACACTTGACAACTCTCAAAAATTGCACTAACATAACAACGTTATCTATATTTTATTGTACCGTGCAGCTCCGAGCAGAGTGAGCTGAAATGGATGCACGTCCTGATTTACCGCAATAAGAAGGGAACGAAGGAGCTTACATATGAAAGACGAAAAAGAAACCAGGGAAAAGCTCCTTGCCAGTGCCAGACAGGAGTTCTTAGAAAAAGGATACACACAGGCAAGTCTCCGCAGCATTTGCAAAAATGCAGGTGTGACAACCGGAGCACTTTACTTCTTCTTTCAGGATAAAGAAGATCTGTTCACGCAGCTGGTAGAGCCAACCTTACAGAAGCTTCGTGAGTATATCCGGCAGCATTTTCAGGCGGAGCAGGAGATGATCATAAGCGGTGTCCAGAATGAAACTGAGGATGCGGATGACATCAGGATGACCCGGCAGATCCTGCATGCCATGTATCAGAATTATGATATTCTGCTGCTTGCCATTACAAAATCGCAGGGATCGAAATACGAGTACTGCGTAGATGAGTTTGTAGCGATCGCCGAACAGCATTACCGTTTCCTGGCAGACGGGATGTCGGCAAGAGCCGGGATAGATCGGATCGATGATTATACGATCCACTGGATTGCCCATATGCAGATCGATGTTTTTGTGCATATGCTGCAGCACGAGCCGTCGGAGGAAAAAGCACAGCAGCATATCGGAAAAATCGTCGACTATCTGGTAGCCGGCTGGATGTCCATCTTTGTAGCGAGGAAGGAAACCAAGCGGCAGCGAAGCTGACATTTGGTTTCATCCGAGCGTAGTATGTCATGCATCAAAGATGCATGATGCGGCCTCAGCCCATTGCCGCAGGCAATTATGCATGGGATGAGGTTCCAGTAGAGAAAATCATAAGCAGCGAAGCTGCGGCGCTACGAAGTAGCGGGATTTTTGAGTATGAAAGAGGAAGGAACCCAAGAACTAAGCGCACGTAAACCGTGCGCAATTATTTGGATCAAAACATAACACTGTTATGTAAATGAGAAAAAATCTCAATTAGAAAAACCAAATTTTCAGGCAGGAGGAGAAAAATGTATTTAGAGGTCAGGGACTTAAAAAAGAGCTATGGGGAAAACGGAAGCTATGTACAGGTATTGAAGGGAATCAATACAGAAGTGGAAAAAGGACAAATGTGTGTGATCCAGGGAACGAGTGGTTCCGGCAAGTCCACACTATTAAATTGCATCGGCGGACTGGATACTGCAGAATCAGGTTCCATTATGGTGGACGGAACAGAGATCGTAGGAATGAAGCAGGATATGTTGTCCGAATACAGAAGAGATCAGCTTGGTTTTATCTTCCAGTTTTACAATCTGGTTCCGAATCTGACCGTAAAGGAAAATATCCAGATCTGTGAATATCTGACAGAACATCCGCTGGATATTAATGATCTGATGCAGACGCTGGGACTTACGGAGCACCAGAATAAATTTCCGTCACAGCTTTCCGGTGGACAGCAGCAGCGTTGTGCCATAGCAAGAGCACTGATCAAAAATCCGAAACTGTTACTCTGTGATGAGCCGACCGGTGCGCTGGATTCCAAAACAAGCCGTGATATTCTGATCCTGCTGGAAGAGATCAATGCAAAATACGGAACGACAATGCTGATCGTTACGCATAATAATTCCATCAAAAACATGGTACATAAGGTGCTGATCATCAAGGACGGACTGATCCATAAGAGCTATGAAAACGAAGTAAGAGTTCCGGCAAGAGAATTGGAGGATTTATAAGATGCAGAAAGTATTACGGAAAAGAATCTTACGGGATCTGAAAGAAAATCTGTTTCGTTATCTGGCACTTTCTGCACTGATCATATTTGTCATGTATCTGGTTGTCAGTATCGTGGGTGCAGCGGATACGATCATCATCGGTTCCGAAAAGCAGGCAGAAAAAAATCAGTTGGAAGACGGACAATTCGGTGTATTTGTCCCGCTGACAGATACAGAAACGGAAAAGCTGGAAAAAAAGGGTGTCAAGCTGGAGAAACAGTTTTATCTGGACTTTGGCATGGAAGACCACAGTACACTTCGTGTATACCAAAATCGTGAAGAGATCGATCTGATTGCGCTGGAAGAAGGAAAGCTGGCACAGACTGAGGACGAGATCGTGCTGGAAAAGCGGTACTGTGAGGAAAAGGATCTGCATGTCGGAGACAGCATCGTATTGGCAGATGCGACCTACAAAATTGTCGGTATCGGTTCTACACCGGACTATGATGCACCGCTGAAGCAGACAAGTGATACCACTGCGGACAGCAGCATTTTCGGAACTGCTTTTGTAACGGCAGATACCTATGACATGCTTCGAAAGAGCGGAAAGAGCGAAAAAACGGAAGAGTATGTTTATGCTTACAGGCTGCCAGGAAACCTGACCAATGCACAGTTAAAGGAAGAACTGAAAAAGCTGGAATTTTCTGCAGAGGATGTCAAGGATACTTATTTTCAGGAATACTGGGATCAGACAATGGGGAAAAAGGATGATCTGGAGAATGGCATAAATGATCTGGTGGACGGCGCAAATGAACTGCGCGACGGACTGAGTGAACTGAGGGATTACAGTGACGACCTGAATGACGGCGCAGATGAAATTTTTGATGCCTATCTGGATGAGGCAAATAAAGCTTTGAAGGGATATGGCATTCAGGAGGTAACGGCAGATAACTTTGAAACGGTTTTAAATGATTATGTAAACCAATCAAACGACCCGGGCGCGAGAATGGTGGCAAGAGGTGCCAGAATGCAGCTTCAGGAGCTGAAAAGCTACGTGGATGGTACAAAGGAATATACGGATGGCGCAAAGGAAGCTGCAGACGGAAGTGAAGAACTGGCGGACGGTGTACGGGAGTTAAAAGATAATACAGATGATATCATCGATGATATTTTCGATGTGGATGTCAGCAATATGACATATTTCCTGGTAGCAGAGGATAACCCGAGAGTGCTTGGTGCAGCAGGTGATCAGGAGATCAATAAGATCGGCGGACTGATCGCAGGTGTGATCTTAATGGTGCTGTTTACTTACGTTATCTCTGTTTTTGTGGTGCATGGCATTGAGCAGGAAAGCAGCGTCATCGGTGCATTGTATGCACTTGGTGTAACGGCGGGTGATCTGATGCTGCATTACATTACACTTCCGGTTGTTGTTTCAGCCGTATCTTCCGTGATCGGCGGACTGATCGGTTTCAGTAAATGGGGAATCGGGCTGCAGATGCAGGATTGCTTCGGCTTCTTCTCACTGCCGGTACCGGCGTTTGAGTATACACCATACCTGATCGTTTACACCTTTGTTATGCCTGCACTTACTGCAGCGATCGTCAACTGTCTGGTGATCCGCAAGAAACTTTCCAGACCGGTGCTTTCCATGCTGCGCAAGGAGCAGAAAGCAAGCAGGATCCGGGATCTGAACCTCGGCAATATGGGATTTATAGCAAGATTCCGTATCCGTCAGATGCTGCGAGAGATGCGTTCCGCATTTGCGGTTGTTTTCGGTATGTTTGTTTCCATGCTGATCGTCATGATGGGACTGGATATTTACATGATGTGTCAGAATGTCAACATTGAAAATAAGGCAGATACCAAATTCGCCTATATGTATACATATAAATATCCGACAGAGAAAGTACCGGAAGGCGGCGAAGAGGCATTTGGCAAAACGCTGAAGAAGGAACGTCTCGGTTATAATCTGGATGTCACGCTTCTTGGTATTCATGATGATAATCCGTATTTTGATGCAAAGGTGGAGGATGGTAAAAATAAGATCGTCATTTCCACAGCAGTCGCACAGAAATATAATGTCGGTGAGGGGGATGTCTTTGTCTTAAACGATGAAGAAACAGATACCAAATACGCCTTTGACATTGTAGGCATTGCTCAGTACTCAAGTTCCCTTTATATCTTTATGGACATTGACAGTATGCGGGAACTGTTTCATGAAGGCAGTGATTATTACAATATTGTATTTTCTGATAAGGACCTTTCCATTCCGTCCGGCAGATTATATGCGACAACGACAAAGGAAGATGTAGAAGAAGCATCCGGTATCTTCATTAAGATGATGCTGCCAATGATCTATATGCTGCTTGCCTGTTCTGTGATCATCTTCTGTGTTGTCATGTATTTGATGATGAAGGTAATGATCGACCGGTCTTCCTTTCATATTTCACTGATCAAGATCTTCGGATACCGCACAAAAGAGATCGGTAAGCTGTACCTGCGCGGTAACTTTTATCTGGTGGCAGCCGGTGCACTGATCTGTATCCCACTTGCCAAGGCATGTATGGATGCAATCTATCCGATGCTGGTTGCCAATGTCTGCAGCGGCATGAACCTGACGTTTAGCTGGCAGTTGTATGCAGGTATTTATGCAGCGGTGATCCTTCTTTATCTGTTCATCAATCAGCTGCTTGTGGGCAGACTGAAGAAGATGGTACCGGCTGAAGTGCTGAAGAACCGTGAATAATGACAGGGCGTAAAACGGAAAATCAGAACGGTCTCAAATATAAAATAGAGAGAAAACCGCAGGGAAATATTGAAATCCCTGCGGTTTTTGCGTATGATATAGTAGCTGCTTCGAAGAAGCGGCTGCAGAGCACGAAGTGCAAATCTGCGAGTCTTAGAAACAAAGGAAAACAGGGAAATATGACAAAACGTGTACTTACAATGCAGGATATTTCCTGCCTGGGACAGTGTTCTTTAACGGTAGCACTTCCTATTATATCAGCATGCGGGATCGAAACGGTGATCCTGCCATCCGCGGTGCTTTCCACGCACACAGGCGGCTCTTTTAAAAATTATACATTCCATGATCTGACGGATGATATTCCGGGAATACTGAAACACTGGAAACAGGAGGGCTTTCGGTTTGACTGTCTGTACACAGGTTATCTGGGAAACATACGGCAGATCAATCTGGTAGAGGAGATCAGAAAAGAACTGCTTACGGATGATGCACCGTGCATCATTGATCCTGCCATGGCAGATTTTGGCAAGTTGTATACAGGCTTTGACACGGCGTATGTACATAAAATGAAGGAGCTTTGCGGGCAGGCAGATGTGCTTTTACCGAATCTGACAGAGGCAGCCTTTCTGACCGGGCTTCCGTACCGGACAAGAATGTCAGAGGCAGAGGTGCATGTGCTTTTGAAAGGGCTTGCAGCCTTGGGCTCTAAGCACATCATCTTAAAAGGAGTCAGTGATACGCCGGATCAGATCGGTGTGGCAATCTACAACTGCGAAACCGACAGAGTTTCTTATTATTTTACGAGAAGATTACCGAGAAACGGTTATGGAACAGGGGATTGTTTTGCCTCTGCTTTTACAGGTGCTTATATGAGGGGTATGGAGATCAAAGAGGCAGCAGCACTTGCCGCAGATTTTGTTCTAGCTGCCATGGAAGCAACGACAGGAGATGAAAAACACTGGTATGGGGTACACTTTGAACAGGCTCTGCCACTTTTAATGGAACGACTGGTTATAGAATGAAACTATAACCGGTTGTTTCTTTTTCCTATTAGACAGATGGGAAAACTCATGCTACTATGATGCTATCAAAAGAAAACAGACAAAAACTACCGGAAGAGGTAGACGACAGGACGAAAACAGAAAAAGAAAGGACTGCCAAAGGCAGAGCGTGAGTGAAAATGAGTAAAAAAACATATGCAGAAAGAAAATTAAAATTTGAAACGTTACAGCTTCATGTAGGACAGGAAAGCCCGGATCCGGTAACGGATGCAAGAGCTGTTCCGATTTATCTGACTTCTTCTTATGTATTCCATAACAGCCAGCATGCAGCAGACCGTTTCGGTCTTCGTGATGCAGGTAACATTTACGGAAGACTGACAAACCCGACAGAAGATGTATTCGAACAGAGAATCGCAGCACTTGAAGGCGGTGTTGCAGCACTTGCAGTCGGTAGTGGAGCAGCAGCATTGACTTATGCATTTCAGGCAGTTGCACACAAAGGAGATCATATCGTAGCAGCCAAGAATATTTACGGTGGTACCTATAACCTGCTCGCACATACACTGCCGGATTACGGTATTGAAACAACATTCGTAGATCCTTTTGATTATGAAGGTATTGAAGCAGCAATCAAAGAAAATACAACAGCGATCGAGATCGAAACACTCGGTAATCCGAATTCAGAAGTAGTTGATATTGAAAGAATCGCAAACATCGCACATTCCCACAATATTCCATTGATCGTGGATAATACATTTGCAACCCCTTATCTGGTGCGCCCGATCGAGTATGGCGCAGATATCGTTGTACATTCCGCAACAAAATTCATTGGCGGACATGGCACAACGATCGGTGGTGTGATCGTAGACAGCGGTAAATTTGACTGGACTAAGAGCGATAAATATCCATGGCTTGTTGAGCCAAACGTATCTTATCATGGTGTCAGCTTCGCAAAAGACTGTGCACCGGCTGCTTTTGTGACATACATCCGTGCGATCCTGCTGCGTGATATGGGCGCAACTTTATCACCGGTACATGCGTTCATCTTCTTGCAGGGACTGGAAACATTATCACTGCGTGTAGAGCGTCATGTGGAAAATGCATTGAAGGTAGTACAGTTCTTAAAGGATCAGCCACAGGTAGAAAAGGTAAATCATCCTTCCGTATCCGATGATCCGGAACAGCAGAAGCTTTACAAGAAATATTTCCCGAACGGCGGCGGTTCTATCTTTACCTTCGAGATCAAGGGGGACGCGAAAAAAGCGCAGGATTTTATCGACCAGCTTGAGCTGTTTTCTCTGCTCGCCAATGTAGCAGATGTGAAATCTCTTGCAATCCATCCGGCTTCTACCACACATTCCGAATGCAATGAAGCAGAACTGCTTGATCAGGGAATCAAGCCAAACACGATCCGTCTTTCTATCGGAACGGAAAATATTGATGATATCATTGAAGATCTGGCAGAAGCATTTAAAGCGATCGAGTAGGCAGGCTGCATGGCAGTATAAAAATAAGAAGAAAAAGAATAAGCATATGAGAAACACCGGCAGATGCAAAGCATAAGCCGGTGTTTTAAAATGCTGTGATAGGTATGATCAAAATACCGCAATACAGAAGAAATATGTGCTTTATGATTCAGTCTGAGCCGAAGCAACAAAATTCTTGATCGCCTGAAAGCTTTCTTTGCTGACAACGTGCTCCATCTTGCAGGCATCTTCTGCTGCAATCTCAGGATCCACACCAAGCTTTGTCAGCCAGGAAGTCAGGAATTCGTGTCTTTCGTAGATCATGTCTGCGATTTCGCGACCTGCCTCGGTAAGATTGATAAAGCCTGCATCACTGACTGTGATCAGTTCCTTTTCACGAAGATTTTTCATCGCAATGCTGATGCTGGATTTTTTAAAGCCAAGTTCATTGGCAATATCAACGGAGCGAACAACCGGGAGCTTTCTGCTCAGGATCAGGATCGTCTCTAAATAATTTTCTGCTGATTCATTAGGTACCATTTTAATTCCCTTTCTTACGCAAAACGTATCAAAATAACGAACTTTTTTATATTGACGCAAGTATAGCACATTTCTTAAAAAAAAACAATGAAAGTTGTTGACATCTAATATCTGTTAGAGTATACTAACCTCGAAATGAAAGAAAATTATCGATAAGATGCTAAATGGTAATGAAAAAGAAAGAAAGGGATGAGTATGATGCCTCTGTCAATGGCAAAAGAAGGAGAGCCTAATGTTATTAAAAAAGTAGGCGGCAAGGAAGAGACCAGACAGTTTCTGGAAAATCTTGGTTTTGTAACGGGCGGTATGGTTACGGTAATATCTCAGATGGGTGGTAATCTGATCGTAAATATCAAGGAATCCCGTGTTGCCATAGGAAAAGATATGGCAAACAAGATCATGGTCTAAATAAGTTTAAAATGTCAGGCATCTAACGGGTGCATGATAATAAAATAAAGAAAAGGAGCATAAACATGGCAAACGAGTCAAAAACACTGAAAAACGCTGCTGTTGGTGCAACTGTCAAAGTTAAAAAGCTGACAGGTGATGGCCCTGTCAAAAGAAGAATCATGGACATGGGTATCACAAAAGGCGTAGAGGTCTATGTAAGAAAGGTGGCACCACTTGGTGACCCGGTGGAAGTTACAGTAAGAGGCTATGAGTTGTCGCTGCGTAAAGCAGATGCAGAAATGATTGTTATTGAATAACAATTTTTTTTGCCATCACGTTAGTTAACGCTAACAAAAGTAAGCAAAAAGCTATTCTAATTAGTTGTATAAAATAAGAAAGAGGAGTAGAGAAAATGGCAATTAAAATCGCATTAGCAGGTAACCCAAACTGCGGTAAAACAACTCTGTTTAACGCATTGACAGGTTCCAATCAGTTCGTTGGAAACTGGCCGGGCGTTACGGTTGAGAAAAAGGAAGGTAAGCTGAAAAAAGCTTACAGCGGCAAGGAATCGGATGTCGTTATCATGGATCTTCCGGGTATTTATTCTCTGTCACCATACACACTGGAGGAGGTAGTTGCCCGTAACTATCTGATCACAGAGAGACCGGATGCAATCATCAATATCATTGATGGTACGAATATCGAAAGAAACCTGTATCTGTCTACACAGATCATGGAACTGGGTATTCCGGTTGTTATGGCTGTTAACATGTCAGACCTTGTTGAAAAGTCAGGCGACAAGATACATGTCGATAAATTAAGTGCAAAGCTCGGCTGTGAAGCATGTGAGATTTCAGCACTGAAAGGAACAGGCATTGATGTAGCGGTTAAGAAAGCAATCGCAGCGGCAAAGGCTAACAAGTCTGTAGCTCCTGTTCATGAATTCGGTGAAGAGGTTGAGAAGTATATCACAGCAGCAGGCAATAAGCTTGGTGCAGATGTCAAAGAAGAACAGAAGCGTTTCTTCGCAATCAAGCTTCTGGAAAAAGATGATAAGATCATTGAGCAGATGCAGTCCAAAGTAGATGTGTCTGCAGAGATCGAAGATATGGAGAAAGAATTTGATGATGATACAGAAAGTATTATTACAAATGAAAGATATGTATATATCTCTTCTATCATTGATGCCTGCTACACAAAGAATAAAAAGAGAACAATGTCTACATCGGATAAGATCGATAAGTGGGTAACAAACAGATGGTTAGCACTCCCTATCTTTGCACTGGTCATGTTCATTGTATATTATGTATCCGTTACAACAGTAGGCGCTATTTTAACAGACTGGACAAATGATACATTGTTCGGCGAGTGGATCGTTCCGGGTGTTCAGTCAGCACTGGAATCTGTCAATTGTGCAGATTGGCTTACAAGCCTGATCGCAGATGGTGTTGTAAGTGGTGTCGGTGCAGTTCTTGGTTTCGTACCACAGATGCTTGTACTGTTTATTTTCCTTGCATTCCTTGAGTCCTGCGGTTATATGGCTCGTGTTGCTTTCATCATGGATCGTATTTTCCGTAAATTCGGTCTTTCCGGAAAATCCTTCATTCCAATGCTGATCGGCAGCGGATGTGGTGTTCCGGGTGTTATGGCTTCCCGTACGATCGAGAATGACAGAGACCGTAAGATGACGATCATGACAACAACATTTGTTCCTTGTGGAGCAAAGCTTCCTATCATCGCATTGATCGCCGGAGCATTCTTCCAGAATGCAGGATGGGTTTCATGGTCTGCATACTTCGTTGGTATCGCAGCGATCATCTGCTCCGGTATTATCTTAAAGAAAACAAAAATGTTCGCAGGAGAGCCTGCTCCATTCGTTATGGAGCTGCCTGCATATCACTGGCCGACAGTTGGTAATGTACTCAGAAGCATGTGGGAAAGAGGCTGGTCATTTATCAAAAAGGCTGGTACAATCATTTTATTATCTACAATCGTACTTTGGTTTTTACAGGGATTTGGCTGGATCGATGGCAGCTTTACAATGCTCGAGGCAGAACAGCTCAATGACAGTATCTTAGCTAAGATCGGTAATGTGATCGCTCCTATCTTCGCTCCGCTTGGTTTTGGAAACTGGAAGATGGCAGTTGCAACCGTTACAGGTCTGATCGCAAAAGAGAACGTTGTTGCTACATTCGGTATCCTCTTCGGCTATGGCGAAGTAGCAGAAGACGGTGCAGAAATCTGGCAGGTGCTTTCACAGACCATCACACCTGTTGCAGCTTATGGTTTCCTGGTATTTAACCTGTTATGTGCTCCTTGTTTCGCAGCAATGGGTGCTATCAAGAGAGAAATGAACAACGCAAAATGGTTCTGGTTTGCAATCGGTTATCAGACAGTTCTGGCATACGTAGTTGCACTTTGCATTTACCAGATCGGTACACTGATCACAACAGGCGCATTTGGAATCGGAACAGTTGTAGCATTCCTTCTTGTTCTTGGTTTCCTGTATCTGTTATTCAGACCATATAAAGAAAGTAAGACATTAAATGTAAGCATTGATAAGAAAGCATTTGCAAAATAAATGCTGATCCGGAGGTGATCAAATGGGTACCGTTTTAGTACTTGCAATCTTAATCGTGATAGTCGGATGTATCATCCGCAGCATGATAAAGGATAAGAAAGCAGGAAAATCCCTGCAGTGTGGAGGTAACTGCAAAAACTGTCACGGTGGCTGTCATTAAATGCCATGGGAGGTAATATATGCGGAAAGAAATGATCATTCAGCGCCTGAAAGAGCGTGGTTGTCGCATTACAAAGCAGCGACTGTTATTGCTTGACATTATACTGGAAGAAGATTGCTGCTGCTGTAAAGAGATTTATTATAAAGCATCCAAAAAGGATCAGAATATCGGTCCGGCCACTGTGTATCGTATGATCAATACACTGGAGGAGATCGGTGCGATCACAAGAAGAAGTACCTTTACGGTCAATCTTCCACCGGAAGAAGAAAAAACGGCCGTTTGAAGTGAAGAATTACAGAAATAAATATCGGAAAGACCGGAGTCCTGTGCTCCGGTCTTTTTGACGCTTTGCTCATAAATAGAAAGAAATAGAAAGATTTTACTACAAATCTATACAGAACGGACTAACAGGAATAAAATAAGAAAGAAAAACAATAGTAATGAAAAGATAAGGGGAAAGCTATGAAGAAAAGAGTAAGTTTTCTGGTGCTTGCGCTGCTGATCGCAATCAGCGGCTGCGGAAAAAGTGAGAGCAGTCTGAATGGACAGGACAGCAGTGAAGAAATAAATGCAAATGGAACCGGAGAAGACGGAGAACAGACTAAGACCGGTGCAGGTGATGTGGCAGACAAAGAAGCGGATACGGCAGATGCAAAGCAGAATGCAGATATACCCGGGGAAGAGCAGGCGGATCAGACAAAAGGAACTGTAGACGCAGAAAATGCTTTGGCAGAATATGCCCTGCATCTGAATGGCAGTAATCTGGACGGTGTATCGTTTGAATATACGAAGATAGCAGATGGTATGTGGCAGAGAAGTTCCCTGGATGACAGTCTGTTTCAGGTAGCGGGGAATCTGGATTTTGTGCTCCGGGATTTTGATGGGGATGGCAGTGAGGAACTGCTTACCTATGATATGGAGAAGAGAGATGGAGACTGGGCAGTCACAGCCAGCATGTATGAGCAGAAAGACGGACAGGTGCAGAAAGCAGATACCAAAACTTTGCTGGAAAAGGCATTTTCTTTCTGTGACAGCGGGGATGTCAGATTTTTCCTGAAGGATGATAAATATATCTGCATGGACAGCGGGCTTTCCTGCTTTGTCATTGCGGATGGGATGCAGTATGCGGTCAAAGCCTACAGCTATAATGGAGAAAAGCTGGTGGAGATGGCAAATGAAGAACTGCAGGGTTCCGATTTTTATGAGGTCGGTCATTCCATGACAGAATATGTAGATCAGCTTAATACGATGGGCTTTTCCAAAACAGCAGCAGCTGTGTATGACAGAGATGTACTCCGCGTCTGTGCGGCGGACAGTGGCATTACCTTTTTATCAAAGATCCTGCTGCATCATTCCTATCTGGAAGAGGATAAGACATGGGCATATGATCCATACGCTTATATGGAATTTGTAGAGGGCGAAGAAGCAGAAGATGCTTATGTGTTACCTGAAAGTAACGAAAAAGAGCTGTCAGCGGATGAATTGAGAGATCTGGGAGAAGACAGGCTTCGGATTGCCAGAAATGAGATCTATGCCAGATACGGCAGAAGCTTTCAGGATGAAGCGTTAGAGCAGTATTTCCAAAAGAAAGCATGGTATTGTCAGAGCGAAACTATAGATGATACAGTCCTCTCAGAAACGGAGCTTGCAAACCGCGATCTGATCCTGCAGGCGGAGCAGAATGCGGCGTTAGAAGACCGCATGCTACCGGAGCAGTATCAGCCGGCGTATGAAAAGCAGGATACGGAAACAGAAAAGAATATGGAAGATTTGCTGAACACCACAGCCTACAACGGTTTCTTAAGCAGAACGTATCAGAATGTGAAGGACGCGGAGCTGGGAGAGATTTTCTATAATGGAGCCGGTATTTCAGGCAGTGCAGGAGCCTTACAGGAAGAACTGAAAGCGGAATATCTGAAGGTCAGTGGACAGGCGGAGATCTATACAGATTTTATGGCATTGTCTGAGCAGGAAATGGAAGTCCTTCTGCAGAACGAAACAGGTCTTTCGATGGCAGATTTCAATCACCGGATCGGCTGGTATTATCTGCCCGCTTACGGCGCATTTGCAAAGGAAGTCAGTGATACCAACTTCAAGCAGATCGAGGTGCAGGATGTATATTATAATAAAGCAGCAGATGTTTACTCTGTACTTTACAGAACACCGGGGATTATGGATGAAAACGGAGAAGAAGGTTTGTACCGGGTAACATTAAAGCAAACGGGAGATCACTGGCAGATCATGGCAAATACGGAAATCTGACAGACAGGTCGAATCCTGCAAAATGCTGTCTGCTATCACAGAATTTTACAAACCGCCCGGTTGCTTCTTTATGAGATGATTTCATGGAAAGGTTGACACAGCAGAAGCAATGCCTTATAATTGTTCTAAAAAGAACGATAAAGGAGGGAAAAATGTATTTCTGGGATAAGCATAAAACAGTTACAAGCTATTATGAAGTGCTTTCCGGTGAGGTGTGTGACCGGTATGGCTTAACGCAGATGGAATATGATATACTGATGTTTCTGCATAACAATCCGCAGCATAATACCGCTGCAGAAATTGTAAAGATCAGAAAATCAACAAAATCCCATGTTTCAACTTCATTGAAAAAGCTGGAAGAGAAAGGTCTTGTTGAAAGAATACAAAGTGAAGATAATAAAAAGCATATTGAAATTGTTTTGCTGGATCAGGCAGAGGAAATCGTGGAAGCAGGAATAAATGCACAAAAACAGTTTGCAAAAAATGTTTTAAGCGGAATGACAGAAGAAGAAAAGCAAATGTGTATGAATGTATTTGAAAAGATCTGTAATAATGCGGAAGAATGTTTAAGAGAGCATAGGGAGAACGCAAATGAAAACTAAGTTTTGTGTAAAGAAAGATGTAATGGAAGCGATATTTGATACGGCATATTTGATTTTTGATCTGGTTGCCGCAATTTTATTTTTTATATTCTCACAGGGAAATATGCTGTTTATTCTTTATGGAGTATTAACATTAACACTTTGCGGAGGGGATGCTTTTCATCTAGTGCCAAGAATTATCAGAGCAGTACATGGAAGTAATGATAAAATAAAGAGACAGTTGGGAATCGGATTGCAGGTATCGTCTATTACAATGACAGTATTTTATATTATTTTGATGTATATCTGGAAATTTACATTTCCGGAATTAAAAATGCCGGCAATAATTGAAGCAATAATTTGGATATCTGCAGTCGTCAGAATTGTAATATGCATGTTCCCACAGAATAACTGGTGTACCGATGAAGGAAATATGAAATTATCTATCATCAGAAATGCGGTCTTTGCAGTTACCGGTATAGGGGTAATTATTTTATATATAATTTCCGGGAATACTTATGGATATCATATGACAAGGATGGTTGCAGCCATTATTATTTCTTTTGGCTGTTATCTTCCGGTAACTTTGCTGAGTAAATCAAAACCAAAGGTCGGACTATTAATGATTCCAAAGACTTGTGCATATATGTGGGTTATTGCGATGGGACTACAGCTTATGTTTTAAAAGCTGTAAAAGAATAAAAAAGGGAGGATATCAGAATGAAGATAGAAAACTTTGTAAGGCTTATGACAGGGCGATTTGATAATAAAGAACAATTTACAGAAATGAAAAAAGCTGGGAAAATGTTTCCGTATGCACAGCATGTAAATACAGTATGCAACGATAAAATTAAAAATATGCCCGAAGATTTTACAGGGATATTTATTGTAGAGGAAAGTTATTATGAGACGGATGGAAAATGTCATGCTTCACCTCATTTGTTCCTTATTACAGAGAATAAGGATGGAATCATGCTATCATCCTATGAAATACCTGTGGGAGAAGACAAGACTAAGTTTTCCTATGATTCCATGAAGCCTGTAGATTACGGAGAACTTAAAAAATCTGTGAAGTTTACACCGGCACTATATCGGGAAAAGGAAGGCTGCTGGGAAGGGGGAAGTGTGAGCCGTTTTACGCCGGTTATGACATTCCGGTTATGGGAGAAGTTTTCAGATGAATGTCTGGAGGTGTCGGAAAGCATGGAAGTGAACGGAAACAGAACCTTTGGATATGATGTCCCGATTATTTACAAAAGAGTAAGATAAAGTATAAGACTGGACAAAAGCCATCAACTGACCGATATATAAAATAGATACGTATCACAGAAAACGGTCAGGGAGAAACAAGAGTATGGTAATTCAGAAAACAGATCAGACAATGCAGGCAGTTCAGAATGAGAATCTGCAAAAAAGTGCGGGAAAAAGAAATAGAAGAGCGCAGAATACACAAAACACGAAGAAAAATGTGGACGGAAGATTTCTGATCGCAGGATCTTCAAAGGAGCAGATCGAAAAGAAACGTAAGCTGGCACAGAAGCAGGCAATGAAGCTTGTCAAAGATGCCTTTTCCGGGGATCAGGCGACAAAACAGAATATAGAGGATCTGAAAGCACAGAAGGCGGAAAAGGTCGCAGAATATCAGGAAAAAATGCAGCAGATCGGCAATATTTCTGCGGAAAAGGATAAGCTGCGGGAAACGTATGGGATATCGAAGGATTCGCAGGAGCAGAAGGATCTGGAGCTTTTGGAAAAATACCAGAATAATAAGCTGGGTTTCTTTTCAGATGATTTCAGTAAAGAAGAGATTGACCGGTTAAAGGAACTGGCAAATGAACCTAGGACGGAATATCAGAAACAGCTACTTTCTTTAAATGGGAAAAAAGCTGCTTTGCAGTCAGATGCAGATCTTATGCAGCAGCAGATCATGGTGCTGACGCAAAATCAGTCGGATGCCAAGGTGGATCAGTTAAAATCCCAGGATATGTTAAAAGCCGGAGATGCTGCGGAAGAGATCCAAAAAGCAGCATCGGATGAGATCGTTGGTATGGTGATCGCGGATGCCAAAGAAAAGCTGGATAAAGAACTGGAAGAGAAGAAGGAAGAAGCCGAGAAGAAGGCAGAAGAAAAAGAAGAACAGGACGAGCGGATCGAAAAGGCAAAAGAAGAACGGAAAGAAGACAGAGAGATGATCGAGGGAGATCTGGATGCGGAAAAGCTGCAGGCAGATGCCAGTTTTCAGAAACAGTCCGTTACGCAGTCTGAGGAGACAACGCAACGGATCAATCAGATCATGAAGAAGAATCACCTGATCAATGAGGATCTGAAGGGTATCGAGATCGATGTAAATTTTTAAAGATATTTGCGCAGGCCTTTTGGATAATGATTTTTCATAATAGAGCCTGCCAGTTTGCCCCAGCCAAGGCTGTAACCGTCGATACAGATCAGATACCAGCCATTTTTCCCTTCGTATGGGAAGGTTTCGCCGGATAGGAAGCGGATAGCGGTTTGTAACTGCAGTGGATCAGAAGCGTCTAGGTTTACATAATTTATGACCTGTTCAGGGCGCAGGGAAAGAGCCAGTGCATGACCTGGGATAAAACGTTTTCCGGAGAGCTGCCCTAAGTGAAGCCCCGCGCGCAGTACCTTCAGTCCATGCAGGGAAGGTGCCTGATCAGGCAGCAGGTAGATCTGTTCCCCGAAAGCGGTCATCTGACCGGAGAGCGGGGTAACAAGCGTTTCCTGCAAAAATGCGGATAACAGAGAAGCATCCTGAGAGATCGCACCATTTGACTTGGTGCGGTCTCTTTTTTTGGAAATCTGACGACCGGAATTTTTGTTCTTTTTGCCGGGAAGAATGACTTCGTGATCGGAAAGCAGAAGATCACCGGCGGAAAGACTGCATGACGCAGTGCCTGCCTGTGCGTGATCGGCAGTATTTTCACCTTTCTCGAGAACTGCAACGAAATGCCCTTCTCCATGGAGCTTATGCGGCCAGAGACGGATGGCAGATTCTGCTTCTTTTATAAGTCCATGCTGCATACCATCATACAGAGGAACCTGTATGAGCCGGTAGAGCGGATGGGTATCTAAAAACTGCAGGATGCACTGTTCATCTTCCTCCGGCGAAAAAGTACAGGTCGAATATACCATGCGTCCGCCTATTCGGAGCATCAGGTCTGCCTGCTCTAAGATCTCCTGCTGCCTTTGGGCACACAGAGCTACATTTTCAGGGCTCCACTGCGAAATGGCTTCGTCATTTTTGCGGAACATGCCTTCGCCGGAGCAGGGCGCATCTACCATGATCCGGTCAAAAAAGAGCGGAAAATGAGCAGAGAGCTCTGCCGGTGCCATGTTTGTGACGATCGCATTGGAAATGCCCATGCGTTCTATATTTTCTGACAGAATGCGGGCTCTGGCAGGATGGATCTCATTGCTGATCAGAAGTCCCTGCCCCCGCATGGCGCCTGCGATCTGTGTGCTTTTTCCACCGGGCGCGGCGCAAAGATCCAGTATCTTTTCACCGGGCTGTGCGTCTAAATAGGCAGCAGGTGCCATCGCACTCGGTTCCTGTATGTAGTAGGCACCGGCTTCGTGATACGGGGATTTGCCCGGGTGCAGCTCCTGTGGATAATAAAATCCTGTGGAGCACCATGGTACAGGCGTAAGCGTGCAGCCAAGGTGGGAAAACAAGGTGCCCGCGTCTCCTTTTAATGGGTTTATGCGAAGTGCCTGATAATGATCTTTGTCATAGCTTTGTATAAATGATTCATATTCGCTTTTTTCGGGTAAAAGCTGTTGCATACGCGAAAGGAAAGCTTCGGGTAACGGAAATGCCATACATAATCTCCTAACATGATTGCTTCCTGATCCGGAAGCAGTATTCATCTGTTTTCTTATTATATAGGGTTTGCGCCAAATGAGCAAGACAGACGGTGGGAGTATCCTCCTATTTACAGACACAGAATGTGTCGATATAATGGAGCTGAAAGAGAGAGTATATCATGCAGAACAAGAAGAAAAAACGGAAAAAGAAAAATCAGAAAATGGTACTTTGGAGCAGCTTAGGGGTTCTGTTTGCCTTTCTGCTGGGGCTTTTGATCGCAGGCAGCGTATATTGCAGCAGCCATTTCATCAAGGGAACGATCATTAATGAAATTGATGCGTCAGGACTGACGATGGAGGAGCTGGAAAGCCGGATGCGGGAATATGTCCTGACTGTGAGGGAGCGGACAGGAGAGGGCAGTTACATCACAGAAACGATCACGGGAGATCAGATCGGCGTAACGGTTTCCAATACAGACGAACTCAACGGAATTTTGAAACAGCAAAATATTCTGAAGGCGATTTCTTCTTATATAAAGGGAGAACAGCAGGTATATACCGTAGAGAATCTGTATGCCTATGTGGACAGTGCCCTGATGACTGCGATACTGAAGCTGCAGGGCTTTCAGGAAAGCTTTGTGGTAGAGCCTGTGGATGCCCATATTTCAGAGTATGATGCAGAGAATGGGTATCGGATCGTACCGGAGATACGGGGAAATGTACTGAACCAGACTAAGACGATCCAGACAGTGGAGACGGCAGTTGATGCTCTGCTCACAGAGATAGATTTAGAGAAAGCGGGCTGCTACGAGGAACCATCCGTCTATGCGGATGATGCAAAGTTGACAGAGCGTCTTGCACAGATGAAGCAGTATACGGATCTGCGTATTGTGTATCATTTCGGACAGCAGGAGGAAGTCATTGATGGCAGTGTACTTTCCGGGTGGCTGTTGGTCGATGAAGAGACAAATAAGGTCAGTGTATCGGAGGAGAAGATAGATGATTTTGTTGTCATGCTGCGTAAGAAATATGACACGATTTTTCGAAGCAGAGAATTTCAGACGAGCTATGGCAAAACGATCACGATCGAAGGCGGTGATTACGGCTGGTGGATGAATTACAGCCAGGAGCAGGAGCAGCTGAAAGAAATGATCCGGAATGGGGAAAGCGGAGAGCGTATCCCTGTTTATTATCAGACAGCGGCAGTATATGGCAGTCAGGACTATGGCAATACATATATTGAGATCAATCTGACCGCACAGCATCTTTTCTTATATGTAAACGGAGAAAAGAAAATGGAATCCGAGTTTGTATCCGGGAATGCGGCAAGAGGCTTTGATACACCGGCGGGTATTTACGGTATTACCTATAAAGAGCAGGATGCCATGCTGGTAGGGGAAAATTATGAAACACCGGTTTCTTACTGGATGCCATTCAATGGCAATATCGGACTGCATGATGCAATCTGGAGAGACAGCTTTGGGGCGGATATTTACAAAAAGAGTGGTTCTCACGGCTGCATTAATATGCCTTATCTGAAGGCGAAGGAATTATATGGGGAGATCGCAAAGGGAACGCCTGTCATCTGCTATTATCTGGACGGAACGGAATCGGAGCAGACGATCGGTCAGCCGGATGCGGAAAAGGCGCAGGCAGTTGTTGATTCGATCGCCAAGATCGGAACCGTTACAAAGGACAGCAAAAAGAAAATAGAACGCGCAAGACAGTTATACAATGATGCATCTGCTGAGCAGCGGGAATACGTAACAAATTATGAAGTACTCACCGCTGCGGAAGAAGCATATCAATCGCTTAAGAAGTGATGTGTGAGCTGCTCAAGCCAGATCGCAATGGATGGATTCAGTTCCTGTGAATAGAGAACCTCTTTTGCACGAACCGGTTCATCCGTGATCAGGCAGTCGATACCGAGGCTGAACATGCGCTCCATGTCTTCGCGTTCATTGACTGTCCAGGCATAAACTGCTTTGCCGTTTGCATGCATATGATTGACCAGCTTACGGGTAATAAATGAAGATTTAATACTGAAACCATCGATATAGCTGAGGTTTTGGTAATTTCCGTAAGCAACAGGTAACAGATAGATCGTCTGGATGGAATCATCCAGCGATTTTATTTTTTTCAGGGAATCCGGTTTCTTGGCAGCAACCACGCAGTGCTCCGCATAGTCATGGGATTCGATCAGAGCAACCACGCCTGCTTCCAGGCCGGTATCGGATATATTTGTTTTCAGTTCGATATTCAGATCGATCCTGTCCTTACAAAGTGTCAGCACTTCATCCAGCGTGCAGATCTTTTCGCCCTTGTAGGCAGGAGAAAAATGAGAACCGAAATCCAGAGAGAGAAGCTCCTCATAGGTCAGGTCGGAAACGTTTTTGTCGATACCGGTCAGACGTTTTAAATTGGTATCATGCACCACGACAATGACATGATCCTTTGTCTGTTGGACATCCAGCTCGATGCAGTCAGCCTGATTGTCGATCGCAGACTGAAAGGCGGCAAGTGTATTTTCCGGTGCATTGTGGCTGTCACCGCGATGCGCGGTAATGGTCGGTGTGGAAAGCAGGATATTCTGGGTCCAGAAGATGCTTGTATTCTTTAACAGATCCAGATAATAAAAGTTGAAGCCTGCGGCAAGAATCACCAGAAGCAGAAGCAAACGCTTACTGATCCTGACCAGAACAGAACGGCTTTCCGGAACCGGTGCAGGGACTTCTTCCTTCTGCTTCAGCAGCTGTCTGTAATAGAGTGCACTTAAATAAGAAAATGTCAGTGGGATACTGAACAGAATGTAAAGCTCGAACAAAAAGGACAGGATCGAGCTGAAGATCATATAGATTGTGCTGCTGTTAAAATGGTCTGTCAGGACAAACCGGACAAAGAAAAGGCTCAGCATAAAGCAAAGCAGCAGGATCACCGCCAGAACAGCCAGGATCAGGATATTCCAGGCAAGGAGCTGCAGTGCTGTATGGAAATAGTGTCGTTTTGTCAGCTTCCTGCAGTGTGACCTTGCTTCTTTGAAGTTTCCCGGCTCTAAGCAGTAACAGTGAAGACTTAAGCAGTAACGGATCGAAAGAAGCAGACAGATTACAAGGATTACACAGAGCACGTGAAATACAGTCTGATTCGACCGGATATAATACAGGATAAAATCAGGGATTGTCACGCTTGTAAAATAGCCGGACAGGATGGTGATGTTTGTCAGCGGAATGAGAAACAGGGAAAACAGGAACAGGCTGCGGTTATGCTGCCTGATACTTTTTTTTAATATGAAGAGCCCACGGCTGAGCATACCTGTCAGGAAAATGGTCTGTCCGTGATAAGAGGCATGAAAGGCCGGGATCAGACAAAAAATTTCAAATACAGTGATGACAGAAAGTAAAAGCAGGACAAAACACAGGATCACGATCGTGGTCGGACGCACCAGATAAGAAAAGATACGGTCTTCGGATAAATAATGATAGCCTGCAAGGCGCAGAGAGAGCTGGAAGCATGCGGTAATGCATGGCAGCATCAGTGCAATACAGAATAAGCGGTATACAATTTCAAAGCCTACGATGGAACGCAGGTTTTTTTTAAATAAATAAAAGCTTTGCCGAAAAGTATTCATGTTGTCAGTTCCTGTCTGTAATCTACCTGTCTAGTGTACTGCAAAATTTCAGCGAAAACAAGGAAAAACAGAGGTGCATTCGTTGACAGGTTTCGTCAGAAAGGGTATTCTAAAGGAATAGAAAAGATAGTAGCGAAAGAATGGAACAGATCAATATGCGAAAATATACAATGCGGAAATCTTCCGCGGCCCTTCTGGCAGTCCTGCTTGCAGGTTGTCTTGTGGCATGCGGAAAGAAAACAACCAATACAGACGCCGGAATGGAAGCGATCAGTGCACAGAATTATGAGCAGGCACGAACCTGTTTTGATAAGGCAATCCTCGAAGGTGAAGATCTGCAGCTTGCCTACAGAGGGCAGGGACTTGCCTATATGGGGCAGACCGATTATGAGAGTGCGATCGAAAGTTTTGACCGCGCTTTGCAGAACGGCGGGATGTTTGTCAGCGATCGTGAAGTGGACATCAATTATTATCTTGCTACAGCGCAGTATAAAAACGGACAACTGTCAGATGCGATCCAGACGCTTGATGCGATCGCAGGCGTGCGTAAGGGACAGGATATGGTCTATTATCTGCGTGGCAGCATTAAAATGGAAAACGGAGATTATGACGGAGCAGTCAAGGATCTGAATGAAGCACTTTCTAAAAGTAAAAACAACATTCCGATGACGATCCGTGTATATGAAACCTTTGCGGATAACGGACACGAGCAGGAAGGACAGTCTTATCTGAGTTCTGCAATCGAAAACAGACTCGATGCCATGACAGATTATGAAAAAGGTGTTGTCTATTATTATAGCAAGGATTATGAAAATGCCCGCAACTTTTTAGAACTTGCAAAAAGTGGTGCAAAGGAAACAGGCAGTGACACGCTTCTGATGCTGGGTAAGACGTATGAGCAGCTCGGTGACAGCAATTATGCGGCAAGTCTGTATGAAAAATACCTGGCAGAAAACGATGCGGATCCGGTCATCTATAACCAGCTTGGATTATGTAAACTGGAGACGGAAGATTATGAGGCGGCGCTTACCGCGATCAACAGTGGTCTGTCCGTTACGGAAAATAATTCGGTAACACAAGAACTTCGTTTCAACCAGATCGTTGCCTATGAACATCTTGGAAATTTCAAAAAGGCTGCAGCCCTGATGAACAGCTATTTAGACAGTTATCCGGATGATGCGGCGGCGATCCGCGAAAATGAATTCTTAAAGACAAGATAAGTTTTGCCACTATATCTTGTGTTGACATAACAATGTTAACATAAGATATAGTGGTTTTCTTTTGCCTTTATATTGACTTTGCATACCCGCAATGCTACAATAAAACTAATCGGCGCATATGCAGTTATGTTAACTGATGGGGTAAAAATGTAGTAGAAAGGGAGATTTCATGTTAAAGGTAATCAAAAGAAACGGTGATGTAGCGGAGTTTGACTTAAAGCGGATCAGTGATGCGATCATGAAGGCATTTGTTGCAACAGATGTGCAGTATACGAATGATATTGTGGATTTATTAAGTCTCCGTGTCACAGCAGATTTTCAGGAAAAGGTAAAAGACGAAGAGGTGCATGTAGAGGATGTACAGGACAGCGTAGAGCGTGTGCTGGAGCAGGCCGGTTACTCACAGGTAGCCAAGGCTTACATTCTTTACAGAAAACAGCGTGAAAAACTGCGTACCATGAAATCTACGATCTTGGATTATAAAGATGTGGTAAACGGCTATGTAAAGGTAGAGGACTGGCGTGTCAAGGAAAATTCCACCGTAACATATTCTGTCGGCGGACTGATCTTAAGCAATTCCGGCGCAGTAACTGCCAATTACTGGCTTTCAGAGATTTATGATGAAGAAATAGCGGAGGCACACAGAAATGCGGATATCCATATCCATGATCTGTCCATGCTGACAGGCTATTGTGCAGGCTGGAGCTTAAAGCAGCTCATCACGGAAGGACTTGGCGGCATTACCGGCAAGATCACATCCGCACCGGCAGCGCATCTTTCCGTATTATGTAATCAGATGGTAAACTTTCTTGGCATTATGCAGAATGAATGGGCAGGCGCACAGGCATTTTCTTCCTTTGATACGTATCTGGCTCCGTTTGTCAAGGTGGACAGCCTGACATATCCGGAAGTAAAGAAATGTATCGAAGCATTTATTTATGGTGTCAATACACCGAGCCGCTGGGGCACGCAGGCGCCGTTTTCCAATATCACACTGGACTGGACGGTTCCGAACGATCTGGCAAATCTGCCGGCAATCGTAGGCGGCAAAGAGATGGACTTCACATACGGTGACTGCAAGCAGGAAATGGATATGATCAACAAGGCATTCATCGAGACGATGATCGAAGGTGACGCCAACGGACGCGGTTTCCAGTATCCGATCCCGACTTACTCTATCACAAAGGATTTTGACTGGTCCGATACAGAGAACAACCGTCTCCTGTTTGAAATGACTTCCAAATACGGTACACCGTATTTTTCCAACTATATCAACTCCGACATGGAGCCATCCGATGTCAGATCCATGTGCTGCAGACTGCGTCTGGATCTGAGAGAGCTGCGGAAGAAGACAGGCGGCTATTTTGGATCCGGCGAAAGTACGGGAAGTGTCGGCGTTGTTACGATCAATATGCCAAGGATCGCTTATCTGTCAACAAGTAAGGATGATTTTTACCGCCGGCTGAATAAGATGATGGATATTGCAGCCCGTTCCTTAAAGATCAAACGTGGTGTTATCTCAAAGCTGCTGGATGAAGGGTTATATCCTTACACAAAGCGGTATCTGGGCAACTTTGACAATCATTTTTCCACGATCGGCCTGATCGGCATGAACGAGGTCGGCTTAAATGCCAACTGGCTGCGTGCGGATCTTTCCGACAAGCATACACAGGAATTTACAAAAGAAGTGCTGAACCATATGCGTGAGCGTCTTTCCGATTATCAGGAAATGTACGGTGATCTTTACAATCTGGAAGCAACACCGGCAGAGAGTACGACTTACCGCCTGGCAAAGCATGATAAAAAGAGATGGCCGGGCATCAAGACGGCAGGACATCCGGGAGATACACCGTATTACACGAATTCTTCTCATCTGCCGGTTGATTATACCGTGGACATATTCGATGCACTGGATATCCAGGACGAGCTGCAGACGCTATACACATCCGGTACGGTATTCCATGCATTCTTAGGCGAGAAGCTTCCGGACTGGAAAGCTGCTGCTAACCTTGTAAAGACGATCGCAGAAAATTATAAGCTGCCTTATTATACGTTGTCTCCGACTTACTCTATCTGTAAGGAGCACGGTTATCTGGCAGGAGAAGTCAAGATCTGCCCGCACTGTGGTAAACCGACCGAGGTTTACAGCCGTATCACAGGCTATTACAGACCGGTACAGAACTGGAATGACGGTAAATTACAGGAATATGCAAACAGAACAGAGTACAAGCTGGACAGATCTGTATTAAAGAGACCGGTTTCCAGTGTGGTAACGTTATCCGGTTATGATCGGGATGTCAAGGTTTCTGTCGGAACACCGGAGAATGTAAAGTATTTATTTACGACAAAGACCTGTCCGAATTGTAAGCTGGCAAAGGAATATCTGCAGGGAATCGCATATGTACCGATCGATGCGGAAGAAAATATGGAGCTGGCAGTTCGCTATGGCGTGATGCAGGCACCGACACTGGTTGTTGTCAGTGGGGATTCTCATAAAAAGTATGTCAATGCATCCAATATTAAGAAGTATGCAGACAGTCTTGTGGCAGAGACTGCGAATCTGTAAGCGGGATCAAAGTATCCTGAAATGAAATCAACATAAGGAGAAACAGCATGATTAACAAATTAGTCGAAAATATCAAAAAGACGGGAGCACCGATCGTAGTGGGACTGGATCCGATGATGAAGTTTATCCCGGAGTTTATTACAAAAAAGGCATTTGCGGAATACGGAGAAACGCTCGAAGGTGCTGCGGAAGCAATCTGGCAGTACAATAAGGGAATCGTGGATGCGATCTATGATCTGGTTCCGGCAGTAAAGCCACAGATCGCCATGTATGAGCAGTTTGGTATTCCGGGACTTGTTGCATTTGATAAAACAGTCAAATACTGCAAGGAAAAGGGACTGATCGTGATCGGTGATATCAAGCGTGGTGATATCGGTTCTACCTCAGCAGCCTATGCAACAGGGCATCTTGGCAAGGTGCAGGTAGGAAGCAAATCCTACTATGGTTTTGACGAAGATTTTGCAACCGTCAATCCTTATCTGGGAAGCGACGGCGTAAAACCGTTCATTGATGTATGTAAGGAAGAGAAAAAGGGTATTTTTGTTCTGGTAAAGACATCCAATCCGAGCAGCGGAGAATTTCAGGATCGTATTATTGACGGCGCGCCGCTGTATGAGTGGGTCGGACATCAGGTTGATGAATGGGGCAAAGAACTGATGGGAGATACTTACAGTTATGTTGGTGCTGTTGTCGGTGCAACTTATCCGGAAATGGGACGTGTCCTGCGTGATATTATGCCAAAGGCTTATATTCTGGTACCGGGCTATGGTGCACAGGGTGGCAAAGGCAAGGATCTTGTCCACTTTTTTAATAAAGATGGACTCGGTGCGATCGTGAACAGCTCGCGCGGTATTATTGCTGCTTATCAGAATGATCTGTATAAGGAACGGTTTACACCGGAAAATTATGCGGATGCATCCAGGGCAGCAGTACTGGATATGAAAGAAGATATTGCCTCTGCACTGGCTTAGTGCGATGGATTTTTGTATATGAGATGATTGTTCCTGTCTCATTTTACAGGAGCATACAGGTTATAAGTCTACATTTTTCTTGTTGAGAAAAGTTATCAGTTGCAAGCGCGGGTTAGAGTTGGCTATCCGCCCGTGCCGGTGCTATAATAGCACCCATAATAAGATACAGATAGAGAAAGGTGTGGATATTATGAGTAACATTTTCAAAGAAATTAACTGGAAAAAAACAGGTATCTTTGCAGCAGGAGTAGCATTTGGTACAGCCGGCATCAAGATCTTATCAAGTAAGGATGCAAAGAAAGTATATACAAACTGTACTGCAGCAGCACTCAGAGCAAAGGACTGTGTTATGAAGACAGTTTCTACTGTACAGGAGAACGCTGAAGATATTTATGCAGATGCTAAGAGCATAAATGAAGAAAGAGCCCTGCAGCAGGAACAGGAATTTGCAGCAGATGCACAGGAAGCATCTGAAGACGCGGAATAATTTAGAAAAAGAGGGAGCACCTGCTGAGAGGCGGGTGCTCCTTTGTAGTGAGGTAAGGATAGCTTATGAAATTTACAATCAAGCATGAAGCAAGGGGAAGAATGCGTATCCATCTTGTGCAGTACCGCATGAGTTATGCGCAGGCAGACCTGCTTCTTTACTATTTACATACACAGCCGCAGGTAAAAGAGGCGAAGGTGTATGAGCGGACAGGAGACGCCGTGGTCGTTTATACAGGTGACAGACAACAGATCATTGATCTGCTTCTGGCATTTGCCTATGAAGAAGTAAAAGCACCTACGGGGCTGATCGAAAATTCAGGAAGAGCGTTAAATGCAGATTATCAGGAAAAACTGGTCGGCCATGTGGTAAAGCATTATGCGATCAAATGGCTGCTTCCGCTGCCACTCCGTTCCTGCTATGTCATCTGGCAGTCCCTGAAGTATATGAAAGAAGGAGTGAAGACACTTCTGAAAGGAAAGATCGAGGTACCGGTGCTGGATGCGACAGCGATTGCGGTATCTGTTTTAAGAAATGATACGGACACAGCAGGTTCGATCATGTTTCTGCTCGGTTTCGGTGAACTGCTGGAAGAGTGGACACATAAAAAGTCAATCGATAATCTGGCAAGAAGCCTGTCCCTGCATGTGACAAAAGCATGGAAAAAGGTAGATGGGACAGAGGTTCTGGTGTCTGTCGATGAAATTGAAACAGGAGAGCAGGTTGTTGTGCATATGGGTAATGTCATTCCGTTTGACGGTGTGGTGGCAGAAGGGGAAGCACTGGTCAACCAGGCGTCACTGACCGGCGAAGCTACGGCTGTCAGAAAAGCAGAGGGCGCATCCGTATATGCGGGCACTGTGATGGAAGAGGGCACACTGACGATCACAGTCAGCAAGGTCGGAAATGACAGCAAATTTGAAAAGATCGTGAAGATGATCGAAGAATCGGAGAAAATGAAATCCAATGTAGAAGGCAAGGCAGCCCATCTGGCAGACAAGCTTGTGCCTTACAGCCTTGGCGCAACAGCACTGACATACCTTCTGACAAGAAATGCCACAAAGGCACTTTCCATTCTGATGGTGGATTTCTCCTGTGCACTCAAGCTCGCAATGCCGATTTCCGTGCTTTCTGCGATCCGCGAGGCAGGCAGCCATCACATTACCGTAAAGGGCGGCAAGTTCTTAGAAGCAATGGCAGAAGCCGATACGATCGTATTTGATAAGACCGGAACACTGACAAAGGCATGTCCGACTGTAGCATCTGTGGTATCCTTCTGTGATAAGACCTCGGATGAGCTTTTGCGTATTGCAGCCTGTCTGGAAGAGCATTTTCCGCATTCTATGGCGAAAGCGGTCGTTGATGCTGCGACACAGAAAAATCTGCTGCATGAGGAAATGCATACCAAACCGGATTATGTGGTAGCGCACGGTATCGCAAGTACGATCGGAGAGAAGCGTGTTGTGATCGGCAGTTATCATTTTGTATTTGAAGATGAAAAGTGCATGATTCCGGAAGAAAAGAAGGAATTGTTTGAGAATCTGCCGCTGCAGTATTCTCATTTATATCTGGCGATAGATGGTAAGCTGGCAGCAACGATCTGTATTGAAGATCCGCTCCGCACGGAAGCAAAGTCTGTGATCAGGAAGCTGCATAAAGAAGGGTTTACCAATATTGTCATGATGACAGGTGACAGCTATCGGACAGCAGAAGCGATCGCAAAGAGCGTCGGTGTGGATCATTTCTATGCGGAAGTTCTGCCGGAGGATAAGGCCGATTTTGTACAGCAGGAGAAAGCAAAGGGACATAAAGTTGTCATGATCGGTGACGGTATCAACGATTCGCCGGCGCTTTCCGCAGCCGATGTCGGAATTGCCATCAGTGACGGAGCAGAGATCGCAAGAGAGATTGCAGATATTACAGTCAGTGCAGATGATCTGAATGAGATCGTTATACTGAAAATGCTGAGCGAGGCACTGATGAAGCGGATCCATAAAAATTACAGACAGATCGTGACCTTTAATGCAGGACTGATCGCATTAGGCGTGGCAGGCGTGATCCCGCCTACGACATCAGCTCTTTTGCATAATACGTCAACACTATTGATCGGTATGGACAGCATGAAAAATCTGCTGTAAGCCGCAGCGCATTCTATAACAGAATAAGAGAACGCCGGAACCGGGATAAAACCTGTGTTCCGGTATATTTTTTATATGACGGTATTTTGGCGGTATTTTTTAAATTATGCTGGTATATAAAGTTGATACAAGGTATACTGGAAATAGCTATTGCAGTAAAGCGGACATCATCTTATAACATGCATATGAAAAGGGGGAACTACATGAAAAAGAGAATTGCAGTTGCACTGACAACACTTTGTATCACACTTCTGACAGGATGCGGCATGAGCGCAAAAATGGAGATCAATCCTGATCTTTCGGGAACTGTTTCGATGGAAGTGGATACAACAAGCGAAGAAGAAAAGCAGATCGAGCAGTATATGAACAGCCAGCAGGGCAGCACAGCAAAGACCTATGCTGAGATCATGAAAGAAATGGAATTTACGGCAAACGGTACAAAAGTACTGAACGGAAAAGAACACAATTCTTATATACTGAGTCAGAAAGCATCTGCGAAGGAGATGAAATCTTCTTTCCTGGAGCTGACAGGTGACAAAGCTGTTATGAGCATTGCACAGGACAGCCAGACAAGTACGAGCCAGATAGATGCCAATATGACAAGTGATCTGGACGGATTGGACGGCTATGAAATTGTGATCAGTTTCCCGTTTCAGGTAGCCAAAACAAACGGAGAAGTGCAGGCAGATGGCAAAACGGTTAGATTTGATGCGGTCAAACTTGTGAAGGAAAAGACTGACCGTATCTATGCCATGAGTGCAAAAGCTGTGGCGCAGTCCGGTAAGATCAAGGTCAGCGGTGTGAAAAACAAAGGTGCTTATAAAAAGCTTGTGACGATGAAGGTCTCTTCACCGGGCGTGATCACCCAGTTCCGTGTAAATGGAAAGGCCCAGTCAGGCAATGAATTTGCGGTAAAGAAGGATGGCGCTTACAAGGCAGAGATCGAAACGGAAGCCGGTACAAAGCAGACAGTCATTTTCTGTGTTGACCGTAAGAAGCCGACCACCAACGTGAAAAACAACAAGGTATACAAGAAGAATCTGAAGATCACTTTCCGGGATAAGCTTTCCGGTGTGAAGCGTGCCACACTGAACGGAAAGAAGATCAAGAGCGGAAAAACGATCAAGAAAAACGGTACCTATACATTGAAGATTGTGGATAAAGCAGGCAATGTAAAAAAAGTAAAATTCAAGATTCAGAAATAAAGCGTTCTATTTGCAAATCCGGCAAATGGATGGTAAAATTGGTTAGAAATATCTAACCAGCCAAATTCGGCAGGCAGCAAAGTGAAGATAATAACAGGAGGCACACAATGGGAGTAAATTCAATTGATGCAGAAGATGATCAGTTTGCATATCGTTATGATACACAGCTTCTGATCGACAGAAGAGATGAGGATCTGGATGAGGATGCGATCGCAGACTACATCACAGAGCATTTTGAAGGCAACAGCCTGATCGCAGCGGGAGATGAAGATCTGATCAAGATCCATTTCCATACAAACGAGCCGTGGAAGATCTTAGAGTACTGCAACACACTCGGGGAGATCTACGATATTGTTGTAGAGGACATGATCAGACAGGCAAACGGAATGCAGGGCTGACTGAGGAGACACAAAATGGAAGCGGATAAGACTGCGTATGATGAAATCTATCTGGAAGATGTCATAGACCTTCATACCTTATTGTTTATCAAACTGACTGAGATCACGGAATACGATCTGTGTTCCATGATAGATGTGTATATGCAGCATTCGGAAATCAGAAGAAAGATGGATGTTGGCAACTGGAGTGCGCTGAATAAAGGCTATAAGCAGCTGAAGAACAGTATCGATTTTTCACTGTGTGCGCCACGAAAGGAAGCTATAGAATGTGATCGTATTTTACTGAACTGGATTTCGCAGATGTATGTCCGGCTGCAGTGGAAATATTGCATTGCATCCGCAGAAATAAGCAGGGCAATTCCATCTGCCCTGCTTATGAGATTGTATGATCCGCTGCATGAAACGTCTTATAACAACGCCTGTGAGAAATTGTACCGAAAATATCTAACGGGCCTGCAGCTTCTTTAAGCCGGTCTCATATTGGTCATAAAATTCTTCCCCAAGAGAAGCGTAGGATTTCATACCGAGTTTAGAATTCGCCATCCATCCAAGCTTTGGGTGATATTGCCTGAATATTTTATTCTTTAGAAGCTGAGAGGAAAACTGCTGCGTATTTTCATGGAACAGATTGATATTGACGCGTGTTGAGAAGTATCCCCGGTCCATGATATTTTCCGCCTCGATATCTTTTGTGACCAGTTCAAAATCCGCACGGTTTAACCGGAACAGTTCTTTATTATGTAATGGATCGACCAGTGTAAACAGCAGCTGTAACTGGTACCGTTTGATCTTTCCGTTAAGATACAGACCGTCAGACAGCATATGAGGGATACCGACGCCCAAGGGCTGTCTGTTATTGCTCAGAAACGAAAACAGGGTATAATCCGCCAGTTTCTTATCGGGGGCTACATCCAGAAGAATGCCGCATTCACCGGTTGTTGTATTGTAATATGACATTTCGTCGCTGATCTTCTCCCAGCCAAAACCGCTTTTTATGGCATCATCGATCATACGCTCGATGCCTGAAAGCAGTCCGTCCGTTCCCTTGAAGCGGGGGATGCGGAAATATTTTTTGGGGAAGTCCCAGCAGGATATGCCCTGCTCCAGATCTTCGATCATGGCAAGAAGCCGGTTCCCTTCATCGATCATATTTCCCGCATCATAAAACGGCACATCGCCGATCTTTTCCAGTTCATGATACAAATGACCTTTGGCAAATCCGTAGTTTACGATGAAAATATTGTAGCAGAAAAGGCCGGGATGTCCCTGGTAGGTATGATGCTTCATCGGATGGATACCACCATTCATGGCATCTTTGGACATGAGGTTTTCCACCTGGGGGATCAGCTGTGTGGCAATCGCTTCTTCCACAAGCCGGTAACTGGCTTTTTCACGTTCACAGGCAGTCAGATACCTGCGTACCTGCTGATCAATGTCCTGCATGGTGAGCCGGACATGGTCATCTACAAAAAATGATTCATTTGCCATAGGAAATCTCCTTATTCTACAGAAACAAGTTCGATCTTGAAGTTCAGTTCTTTTCCGGCCATTTCATGGTTGGCATCGAGCGTGATATGGGTATCGTCCTTAGCTGTCACGGTAACAGGGAAAGACTGCCCGGTTGGGGTGGATAAATAAACATGCTCACCGACAGATAAGCCTTCTGCACCCGGTAACTGACCAAGTTCCAGTGTGACGATATTCTGCGGATCCGGCATTCCGTATGCTTCCTCCGGCATTAAATGGATATCAATGATCTGACCGGTCTCCATTTCCTTTACGGCTTCATCAAAGCCCTTGATCATCATGCCTGCACCACAGACAAATTCCAGCGGCTCGCCGCGGTCATAGGATGAATCAAATTTTTCACCGCTGTTAAAGGTGCCGGTGTAATGTACCTTACATTTCTTTCCTACATTGCTCATAGTTGTCCTCCGTTTTACATATTTTTATATGAATTGCCCCACGCGACCATAGAATCCAGGATCGGTTTTAAGGATTTTCCAAGGTCGCTTAATGCATATTCCACTCTGGGCGGAACCTCCGGATAAACCGTCCGGGTGATCAGTCCGTCCTCTTCCATGGAACGCAGACTGTCGGTCAGCACCTTCTGGCTGATCCCGTCCAGATCCTTTCGAAGCTCGTTGAACCGCCATGGTCTCTGCAACAGATTTCTTATAATAAGTAACTTCCATTTGCTTCCAATCAAAGCAACGGTAGTAGCAACTGGGCATTCCGGTAATTCTTCTTTTGTCAGCACATTATCAGCTCCTTATATTAGATTCTTTTTGCGTGTTACATCAGATTATAATGTAATATCCCAAATCCTGTCAATCGGTTATAGGTTACCACGGTTACTTTTTGGATACAACAGTATATGAGAATATGAAACGGGACCGTTTAAACTGCCATCTGCTGCAGAAAAGGGCATGATCTATGGCGGCTACAACTATGGCAGCTGCCATATCACGATCTCTTCAAACGGAGATATGATTGCTTATGCAAGAACAAGTAATAATGCCATTTTAAATCTGCCGTTTGCTGTGACAGAGTGCAGACCGTTCTTTTCAAAGCGGAAGCATTCTCCGGCGGAAAGTTCATAGTCCTTTCCTTCATAGCCGATCGTAGCCTTGCCTTCGAGTGCAAATACGATCGCATTGCCCGGTGCACGGTGTGGCGTCAGACCGGTTCCTTCATCAAATGCCATAAGAACATATTTCATGGTAGGATTGCTGACAACATCCATGTTGGCAATGCTGCCTTCTTCATAGTCGATCAGATTCTTCAGTTCAAATACTTCGTTTGTTTTCGCGTTTGGGTTCATAATAATCTCCTTTTCTGTGTTGTTTTCCAATATGATCACTGTGTAAACCATGCCGGCGTCTGTTTCCATTCCGCATAATGTTCTGCCGGGAACGATCAGCACCGTATCAGGTAAAAGCAGTTTCTGTGCTGCATCTTCTCCGATCAGGAAAGTGCCCTGACCCGCCGCACCAATGTACATGGTCATACGGTCATAGCTTTCCTGGCTGATGGACGTATCCTTTCCGAGTGAGAAAGGGGTAACTTTTGTGGTATTGCCCAGTTTTGTATCTCTGGATATGGTAAAGCCATCCCGAATGGGACGTAGTTGCTCGATCGTAAATACAGATTCCATAGAAAACTCCTTTCATTTTATTGGTTTAGTATGTGAAAGAATTGTGTCTCCTATGAATATAAGCTATAATAAGAAAAAGAAAAGAACAAATTTGATCGGATTACCGGATGGATAAGAGGAGAAAGCCGTGGAGCATGTATTATTTATTGTAATTGGTATCGGTGTGTTTTTGTTAGGCGTAAGGGATCTGTGTATCCTGATTCTGTGTACAGAGCAGATAGAGGCAGAGCATACGGGATACAGGACTTATTATGGCGGCGGCAGATATGGCATACGAAAGGTAGATGTACCTGTTTTTACTTATACTTATCAGGGCGTTAGTTTTCAAAGTCAACTGGCACAAAATGTGCCATATAAAAAGCTGACGGAAAATATGGAACATGGCAATATCCATCCGATCTACATCAATTCCAAGCATCCACAAACCTGTATTTTTCTGAGAAAAGTAAGACCGGATACGATTCTGTTCTTGTGTATGGGGCTTTTCATCGTGCTGGGAGCGGTTATGAGAATGCGATAGAAAATTTACAAAGCCGGACAAAAAGGCAGTTTAAGCCGAAAAGGTATCTGTAACAGCCGGAAAACGGTAGTCTCTGATAAAGGAAAAGCATTTGGAAACGACCGGGGAAAGTGCTGATTCATCACGGACAGCAACATCGAATTACGGCTTTAATAATTTAAAATAACTGCGCCGTGTTTCGAGGAGACCAAGAGAAGCGAGTCTGCTGATCTCTGCAGACATGGCGCTTCTTTCTACGCCGAGATAATCGGCAAGCTGCTGTCGGTTAAACGGAATATAGAAAGCATTTGTTCCTTTTTCTTTTGCCTGGTCATTCAGATAGGCAAGCAGCTTTTCTGCCGTTGTTTTGTGGGAAGTATATTTCAGCTTCCGGTTCAGATACATGTTTTTGCGTGCGACGATGCCAAGCAGATTCCGGATCAGGACAGTGTGGTAAGTCCAGCTTTCATCTGTGGCGTGCAGCAGGGCATGACTGCTGATGGTTAAGATATGACAGTCTGTGGCGGCGACGATCGTGGCAGGAAGCTCTGTGATGTCTGCACAGGCAAAAGCCTCTGCAAAAAGAGCACCGGCGGAAACAGAGGCAGTGATGCTGCGATTGCCGTAATAATCATCCTGCAGGATGTGGATATCACCCTGCAGTACAATACCGATAAAGTTGACAGCATCACCGCAGTGGCGGATCGTTTCTTCTTTTGTATAATGTCTGGTGTGCGCTTTCAGTTTTTCGAGAACACAGGGCAGTTCTGCATGCGGAATTCCATGAAACAATGGATTTTTCTGTAAAACGGTTCCATATGATGCAAAATTTTTTGACATAGCAACTCCTTTTGTTGGAAATCCAACATAATTATTGCAATAAGTTTAGTACAATGACGACAGAAAAGTCAAGGAGGAACCGCAAATGGTTAGAAAGATCATTCATATTGATGAGGAAAAATGTAATGGCTGCGGGATCTGTGCAACCGCTTGTCATGAAGGCGCGATAGAGATTATAGACGGAAAGGCTAAGCTGACAAGAGAGCATTTCTGCGACGGCTTCGGAGATTGTCTGCCGGGCTGCCCGACCGGTGCGATCACATTCGAGGAAAGAGAAGCACCGGCTTATGATGAAGCTGCGGTACTCAAAGCAAAGCAGGAAAAGGACAGATTGCTCAACTGGCCGGTACAGATCAGGCTGGCACCTGTGCAGAGTCCGTATTTTGAAGGCGCAAAGCTGCTTATTGCAGCAGATTGTACAGCTTATGCATATGCAAAATTCCATAGTGAATTTGTGGCAGGCAGAGTGACGCTGATCGGCTGTCCGAAGCTGGATGGTGTCAATTACAGTGAGAAATTGACGGAGATTTTGAAGCAGAATGATATCCGCTCCGTAACGGTGCTCCGCATGGAAGTGCCATGCTGCGGCGGTCTGGAAATGGCGGCAAAGAAAGCACTGCAGGACTGCGGTAAAATGATTCCCTGGCAGGTTGTGACGATCTCCATTGACGGAAAGATCCTGGACTGACATTGGGAATGCGTGAAATACGAGAATAAAAAGGGCGCTTGAATAATCAAGTGCCCTAGTGTATAATCTACTTAGAAAGTGAATCGGATATGACTCCGATTTGCCCTCAGTTGAGAAAACTAATAAGAATAGCATCCTAAACTTTGCGAGGGTTGGGGATGCTATTTCTTTTTGTCGTTATGATTATCTATGTAAGACAGAGCCGCAAAAACAACTAATAAAAGTGTAAGCACTTCTAATGTGTTCATTGGCATCACCCCTCTTTCGTAATACTAGAGGGCATAACTCGGAAAATCACATCCTGCTTTCTTTTCGATCACACAAACAGCAGTATAACATAAGAAATCATATACCTGATAAAAAGAGACAGATCTGATATATGCGTAAAGCACAAGATTTGCTGGTTGAAAAGAAAAGTAGGTAATGGTATACTTACTTCATATGCAAGAACGATACAAATGCCGAAGCGGCTTACAATAAGGAGGACACAGCAAAGTGGAACAGTATAAACAGGAATTTATCGAATTTATGGTAGCAAGTGATGTTTTGAAATTTGGCGAGTTTACATTAAAGAGCGGCAGAAAATCCCCATTTTTCATGAATGCGGGTGCTTATGTGACAGGTTCACAGCTGATGAAGCTTGGCGAGTATTACGCAAAGGCAATCCATGATACGTACGGACTGGATTTTGATGTCCTGTTCGGGCCTGCTTATAAGGGCATTCCGCTGACTGTTGCGACCACGATCGCGATCAGCAAGTTATATGGAAAAGATATCCGTTACTGTTCCAACAGAAAGGAAGTCAAGGATCATGGCGATACAGGAATCCTGCTTGGCAGCAAGCTGAAGGACGGAGATAAGGTAGTGATCATCGAGGATGTGACAACAAGCGGCAAATCCATTGAAGAAACCTTCCCGATACTGAAGGCACAGGCAGATGTAGAGGTCATCGGTCTGATGGTATCCTTAAATCGTATGGAAGTCGGAAAAGGCGGCGAGAAGTCAGCACTTGATGAAATTAAAGAATTATATGGCATCGAAGCAAATGCGATCGTATCCATGGCAGAGGTAACAGAGCATCTGTACAATAAAGAATGTGGTGGCAGAGTGGTGATTGATGACCGGATCAAGTCAGCAATCGATGCATATTATGAGCAGTATGGTGCACGGGCATAGACAGTTATAGTCGGAAAGGAAATCATATGGAAGAAAAAATCTATAAAACAATGGCAGGAAGCGGTGCTTTAAATATTGTATTCGGTGTGATCTCTATCGTGGTGGGAATCGCAGGCGGCGTATTACTCATCATATCCGGTGCAAAGCTGCTTGCCGGTAAATCAAAGATCATGTTCTAAAGGGGACGTTATGCGTAAAGGTCATAAAAAGAATTTTATGTTTACGAATAAAAGTCAGTCAGAACGTGGTATTATGTCAACCGTACTTGGAATACTGTCAGATGTCTCGATCGGGCTGGCAGTATTTTCTTCGTTCCGGATTGGCGGACGGGCGAGTGCGAGGCTTGGCACGGTTATTTTAGTAGCCATGCTTTTTTCAATCGCAGGACTGGTATTCGGTATTTTATCCAGAATGGAGAAGGATAAGTTTTACTTCTTCCCGGATCTGGGTATTCTACTAAACGGAATCGGCGTCTGTGCCACAGGATTTATTTTGTATGCGGGAGTGTTTGGATTATGATGGAAGAAAGATATGAACTTGCAAAGGAAAGACTGACTGAAATTCATAAGGAAGAAACTGTAAAGGAGCCATACTGTTCTTATTTTAGACGGGTGGCTTTTTTCCTTTTGGAGATGAGCCAGATTTATGAAGATATCAAGGCAGGCAGTTACTTTGAAAAAAGTACGGAAGAACTGCGCAGTGCAAATGAAGTGATGTTTGCCGATGTACTGCCGGAGCTGTATGAGGAAAGCTATGCGAATCCGGTTTACGCGGTTTCCATGCTGGGAGATGACTATGGACAGATCCTGTCTTTCGTTTATACGCAGATGCGTTCTGTGATCCCGGAAATCTTTGAACAGAATCTGGATGAACTTGTGATCCATATGGAGTTCTTTCTGGAAGTTTACAGCAGCTTTGTATACAGCTATGTGGATCAGGATCGTGAGCCGGCGGTGCAGCAGCTGAAAGAGATCGTGTACTTTTTCGTCTACGATTATATGGAAGAGGAAACCGTAAAGCGTGTCGGCGAAAAGGTGGATCCGGCATCAGATTTTGCATATCGTATTATCATGGAATCGGATCTGTCGGATGAGCGGTATCTGTACAGATACGGTGAATATATCACGGATAACCAGAGGCTGACAGCAGCTTATTTAAACAATATGGAGCCGGAAAAACTGCAGCTGATGGCAGATACTTATACAGAAGGGTATCGGATCGGCTTTATCAAGGGCAATAAGGATCTGTCTAAAAAGAAGGTTGCGCAGATCGTGTATCCGATCGGCTTTGAACAGGTTGTAAAATTAGCTATAGACAACTTTAAGAAAATGGGACTTGATGTGACAATGATGCGGACATCACACAGCATCTTTACCAAGAGAGGAACATCGGTCGGCGGCTATTATTCCGAAAGCCCGAACAAGCAGTATGAATACGATCATCGGGAGGATGAGGCACTTTTCCTGGATAAAAAGTTTGTAAGCCGTCGTCTGGAGGTACAGAAGGAAGCATACGAGCAAAAGAAGGAGCTTTCCGCTGTGCATGCGGGGCCTGCCTGGATCGAGGTATTCGGGGAAACACCGTTTACCCCTGTTTTGCAGAAAGAGGCATGTCAGCTCAGTAAAAAGCAGCAGGAGCTTTCAACCTGGTATTACGGACAGCTCGGTCAGATCATCAACAGTTATATCCCGGGAGAAGAAAGAAGTTTTACGATCATTGCCTATCCGATCCCTGAAATCGGGGAGGAGTATCCGGCGATCATGGATGAAACGATCCGCCTGAATACGCTGGATTATCAGACGTACGAGGATCTGCAGCAGAAGATGATCGATGTGCTGGATACGTGTGAGTATGCCCGGATCATAGGGACAAACGGAAACAAGACAGATTTGAATGTTATGTTGACTGATTTGACGGATCCGGCAAAGCAGACAAAGTTTGAAAACTGCGTGGCAGATGTCAATATTCCGGTGGGCGAGGTATTTACTTCTCCGAAGCTGGCAGGAACGGAAGGCACGCTGTATGTCAGCCGTGTTTATCTGAATGAGCTGGAATATACAGAACTTGAGATCCATGTGAAGGATGGCAGGGTAACAGAGTACGACTGTGCTAACTTTGCAGATCCGGCAGAGGGCAAAAAGTTAATTAAAGACAACATTTTATATCATCACGAAACACTTCCGATGGGAGAATTTGCGATCGGTACGAATACGACCGCTTACCGCATGGGACGGATGTATGAGATCGAAGACAGACTGCCAATCCTGATTGCAGAAAAGACAGGGCCGCATTTTGCATTCGGAGATACCTGTTATTCCCATGCAGAGGATGTAGCTGTCTATAATCCTGACGGAAAAGAGATCATTGCCAGAGACAATGAGATTTCTGTTTTGCGTAAAGAAGATATGGACAAGGCATATTTCCAGTGCCATACGGATATCACGATTCCATATGATGAGCTGGGCGCGCTCTACGGTGTCACAGCAGACGGCGAGGAGAAATGGATCATCAAAGACGGCAGATTTGTACTGCCGGGCACGGAAGAGCTGAACAAGCCGCTCGAAGGAATGTGACATTTCGTATTGACGATAGAGAAAGAACCTTTTAAAATATTATATGATTGCAATAAAGCAATATGAGAGTGTTAA
Organism: Firmicutes bacterium CAG:194; assembly: GCA_000432915.1. Taxonomy (GTDB): domain Bacteria; phylum Bacillota; class Clostridia; order Lachnospirales; family Lachnospiraceae; genus CAG-194. The sequence goes on along the minus strand of HF995228.1, from coordinate 24,289 downwards.
ATGATGTAATAGTAAAGATGAATGGAGGATGCAGCATGGCACAGGTAGGAATTGTAATGGGCTCTGATTCAGATATGCCTATTATGAGTAAAGCAGCAGATATTCTAGAGGAACTTGGTATTTCATATGAAATGACGATCATTTCCGCCCATAGAGAACCGGACGTATTTTTTGAGTATGCCAAAGGAGCAGAGGCAAAGGGATTCAAGGTGATCATCGCGGGCGCAGGTATGGCAGCACATCTGCCGGGTATGTGTGCGGCAATCTTTCCGATGCCTGTCATCGGTATCCCGATGCATACAACAAGTCTTGGAGGCAGAGATTCCCTGTATTCCATTGTGCAGATGCCATCCGGTATTCCGGTTGCGACTGTTGCGATCAACGGCGGGACCAATGCGGGACTTCTCGCAGCAAAGATTCTGGCAACAAGTGATGCAGCACTTCTTGACAGACTGAAAGCATATTCCCAGAGCTTAAAGGAATCTGTACAGAAGAAGGATGCCCATTTACAGGAAGTAGGATATAAAAATTACAATAAATAAAGAGGAGAACAAAAATGGATTACAAGAAAGCAGGAGTAGACATCGAAGCCGGTTACAGATCAGTGGAGCTGATGAAAAAGCATGTACAGGCTACTATGAGACCGGAAGTGCTTGGCGGCATCGGCGGATTTGCAGGTGCGTTTGACTTAAGTGCCATCAAAAACATGGAGGAGCCGATTCTTCTTTCCGGAACAGACGGCTGCGGAACAAAAGTAAAGCTGGCATTCGTGATGGACAAGCATGATACGATCGGTATTGATGCGGTGGCTATGTGTGTAAATGATATTGCATGCTCCGGTGGAGAGCCTTTGTTTTTCCTTGATTATATTGCATGTGGTAAAAATTATCCGGAAAAGATCGCTACGATCGTTAAAGGTGTGGCAGAAGGCTGTATCCAGTCTGAATGTGCACTGGTAGGCGGTGAGACAGCAGAGCATCCGGGACTGATGGAAGAGGATGAATACGATCTGGCAGGATTTGCTGTCGGCGTAGTGGATAAAAAGGATCTGATCAACGGATCTGATATGAAGCCGGGTGACGTTCTGATCGGTATGGCAAGCTCAGGTGTACATAGCAACGGATTCTCTTTAGTCCGTAAAGTATTTGAAATGACAAAGGAAAGCCTTGATACATATTATGATGAACTGGGCAAGACACTTGGCGAAGCCCTTTTGGCACCGACCAGAATTTATGTAAAAGCACTGAAAGCGGTAAAAAATGCCGGTGTTAAGGTAAAAGGCTGCAGCCACATCACAGGCGGCGGTTTCTATGAAAATATTCCGAGAATGCTTCCGGACGGCGTACGTGCGGTTGTCAAGAAAGACAGCTACGAAGTACCGGCTATTTTCAAACTTATGCAGAAAACAGGCGATATTGAGGAACAGATGATGTACAACACCTACAACATGGGTATCGGTATGGTTGTTGCGGTAGATCCTGCTGATGTGGAGAAAACAATGGCAGCAATGAAAGAAGCCGGCGATACACCATATATCATCGGTCAGATCGAAGCGGGAGAAAAAGGAGTTACCTTATGTTAAACGTAGTAGTCTGTGTATCGGGCGGCGGTACGAACCTGCAGGCAATCTTAGATGCAGTGGAAAGCGGTAAGATCACCAACACACGTATTGCGGGTGTGATCAGTAATAATGCAGGTGCTTATGCGCTGGAGCGTGCAAAAGCAAAAAATGTACCGGCTGTCTGCATTTCTCCAAAGGAGTATGAAACAAGAGAAGCATTTAACCGGGCACTGCTGCAGGGCGTGGATGAGCTGAAGCCGGATTTGATCGTTTTAGCGGGATTCCTTGTAAATATCCCGGCTGAAATGGTGCAGGCTTACCGGGGCAGGATCATCAATATCCATCCGTCTCTGATCCCTTCTTTTTGCGGCAAAGGCTATTATGGGCTGAAGGTGCATGAAGGCGTGCTTGCGCGTGGTGTCAAGGTGACGGGTGCGACCGTGCATTTTGTGGATGAAGGGACGGATACAGGTCCGATCATCTGTCAGAAGGCGGTCTGTGTAAAGCAGGATGATACGCCGAAAGTATTGCAGCAGCGTGTCATGGAAGAAGCGGAATGGCAGCTTCTGCCACAGGCGATCGACTGGATCGCAAACGGCAGAGTACAGATACAGGACGGAAAAGTGTTTATAAAATAATGGGAGGCAGCAATGAAAGTTTTGATTGTTGGAAGCGGCGGCAGAGAGCATGCGATCGCAGCAAGCGTCGCAAAAAGTGATAAAGTGGATAAGATCTATTGTGCACCGGGCAATGCAGGAATCGCACAGCTTGCAGAGTGTGTAGCGATCGGGGCAATGGAGTTTGATAAACTGGTTGCATTTGCAAAAGAAAAAGAGATCGATCTTGTGATCGTCGGTATGGATGATCCGCTGGTAGGCGGCCTTGTGGATGAGATGGAAAAGGCAGGCATCCGCACATTCGGTCCTCGTAAAAATGCAGCGATCCTGGAAGGAAGCAAGGCATTCTCCAAGGATCTGATGAAAAAATACGATATCCCGACAGCAGCGTACGAAACCTTCGATGATCCGAAGGAAGCACTTGCTTATCTGGAGACGGCTGAGTATCCGATCGTCTTAAAGGCAGACGGCCTGGCACTCGGTAAGGGTGTTCTGATCTGTAATACAAAGCAGGAAGCCATAGACGGTGTGAAAGAGATCATGGAGGATAAGAAATTCGGTTCTGCCGGCAATCGCATGGTAGTAGAGGAATTTATGACAGGACGTGAGGTATCTGTTCTTTCCTTCGTAGACGGTAATACGATCCAGATCATGTCAAGCGCGCAGGATCACAAGCGTGCCAAGGACGGTGATCAGGGCTTAAATACAGGCGGTATGGGAACCTTCTCCCCGAGCCCGTTCTATACAGAGGAAGTGGATGAGTTCTGCCACAAATATATCTTCCAGAAGACGGTAGATGCTATGAAGGCAGAAGGCAGAGAGTTCAAGGGCGTTATCTTCTTCGGCCTGATGCTGACAGAGAAGGGCCCGAAGGTGCTGGAATACAATGCAAGATTCGGCGATCCGGAAGCACAGGTTGTTCTGCCACGTATGAAGAACGATATCATTGATGTATGCAATGCCTGCATCGACGGTACACTGGATCAGATTAAGGTAGAATTTGAAGACAATGCAGCAGTCTGTGTGGTACTGGCATCCGATGGGTATCCGGTTTCTTACGAAAAGGGACTCCCGATCGAAGGACTGGAGGCATTTGACGGAAAGGACGATTATTTCTGCTTCCACGCAGGCACAAAGCTTGCAGATGGCAGGATCGTGACAAACGGCGGACGTGTACTTGGCATCACGGCTAAGGGCAATGACTTGAAAGAGGCAAGAAAGAAAGCATATGAAGCGACCGAATGGGTTTCATTTGCCAATAAATATATGCGGCATGACATCGGAAAGGCAATCGATGAAGCATAACAAAAAGAAGCAGGATTTCCTGCTTCTTTTCATAGGGATCATCTGTCTGATCGTGTTTGTAATATGCGCCGTTTTCCTATTGCGCTATTACAGGGATTACAGGCAGGAAAAAAGCATGGATGAAGAACTGCGTGAGCTTGGCAGACAGGTGCAGACGGAAGCGGCAGAGAATAATCAGGGGAATGCAAAAGATGAGGATCAGGATGAGCAGGAATTTCCGCAGATCAATGCATCTGTCTACCGGGAGAGAAACGAAGATTATGTGGCTTATCTGTATATCCCGGATACAGAGATCGAATATCCTGTTGTGCAGCGGAATAACAGCTATTATCTGAACCATAATTTTTATGGGGAGAAGAATGCACACGGAACGATCTTTTTAGATGAAAGCTGCAGCACGGAAGATCCGGTACTGCTGTTGCACGGACATCATATGAAGGACGGTACGATGTTTGGCAGCCTGAAACAGTATAGGGACAAGGAGTTCAGACAGGCGCACAGCGAGATCTTTCTGGACATGGGCGAAGGCTTTGACACATACGAAGTGTTTGCTATATTGCAGATCGATCTGACAAAAGAAGATTACTTTGCTTATGAGGAGATTCCAAAGGATGCGGACAGCCTGACTGCATATCTGAAACAGATCCGCAAACATGCGGTATGGTATGAGCAGCCGGGGAATGAAGATAAGCTGCTTTTGTTATCCACCTGTGCCTATGGCTCGGAGGACGAACGGATGGTAGTAGCGGCTTATAAAAAGTAAGAAAATATGGAACCGGAATGGAGCGGTGGACTTATAGAAAATGTCTGCCGCTTTTTTTGTATACAATTCACAAAACAAAGCTATAAATGCGTAAAATAAAGATAAGAATGCGATAAAGATTTGCCGGACAAAAGGAAAGGATGTTGCAAGAACCTATAAAATATTATATTATGTAAAGTAATAATGGGTGGATTATATCCGCGTGTAAAGAGAGGCGGATATCGACCCGGATCAGAAATAAAAAAACAGGGATAAAACAGGAGTTATGCGGGATATGAAGAGAAATGAATATTTCACTGAGGCAGAGATCAAAGAACAGAAAAAGAGGAGAAAAATAGGCAGACGGGTCATGGCACTTCTGTTGGCAGGCATGATGCTGTTTTCCAATATACCGTCCAATGTAAGTGCGGTATCGGATAATGATATCAGTATGCTGCCGGATGCCATGGTGCAGACGGAAGATACGGATACAACTGCAGATGCTACAGAGGGGAAGACTGTAACTGTGACAGGCGCAACAGAGCAGCCGGCAGCTGCTGCAGAAGACCGGAATGCAGGAGAGGAAAGCGAACCGGTTGCGGTGGATGCGGCAACGGATATTGAAGCAGACAAGGCAGGCAGTGCAGATATTTTTGACAATACAACGATCACACTGGATAAGCTGACATTGAAGGCGACCTATTCAGATGGAAAAGGCGGTAGTGTTGTAGAAGAATTGACAGAAAACGGTACATTTAATCTGCCATACAACGCGGATATCAATATGCGACTGGATTTCAAGCTGGGAAACGGAACAGCGGTCAATAAGGATACTGCTTATATTTATAAGCTCCCTGATACGATCCGCGTTGATGTAGAGGCAGATCATAAGCTGGCTGATCATAACGGCAAGTCCATTGGTACTGTTCATATTGCGAAAGACGGAACATTGTCCTTCCGGTTTGATACGGATGCGATCGGATCCAATACCAATGTTAACTTTTATGTACAGTTTGAAGGCGGCTTTTCGGAATCCCTGCAGGAAGAGGGAAAGACAGAGAATATTGCGTTTCCAACTGCTACAGGTGATTTTAAATTCACGGTAAATACAACAGATAAAACGGATGATGATAAAAAACCGGATCCGAAGGATGTCAGCATCAGCAAATATGGCAGCAAGATCGTTAATATCAACGGACAAAATTATATTGAATGGACGGTAGAGCTCGGTCAGGAAGGCAGAACATCACTGGATGGTGTGATCACGGATAATCTGCCGACAGGACTTACTTATGCGGAGATTCCAGGGTATCCCCAGCTGACAGACAGTACAGGTGGAACGATTACAACGACAGCGAAAAACGGAGACAGCAGTATTGATATTAAGGTAGCGGGAGTTACCTCCCATTATCATGCAAAGGTAAAATTCTGTACCTATTATGATAAGAGTATTTTTGGTGGTACGATCAATGACAGTACAACAGCGCTGGTGGACAATACGGCGGCATTTAACCCGGATGATGATACGGATAAGGGTGTCAGCAACAAAGGAACCGTATCCATTAAACCGGATATGCTGAAAAAGACGGGAAGCAGCATTGCAGCAGATGGTACGATCGAGTGGACTGTAACTATAAATGCAGAGAATCTGGATATTCAGGGAACTTCTTATTTGGATAATGTGGAAACCGGACAGGAGCTTGTTGAGGATTCCATCCAGATCACGCCGGCGGGACTCAGTGCGACTAAAAAGAGCGAAAGTGGCTTTGAAGTGGCAATTCCTGCAGGAACTGCTTATACAGACACCGTTACGATCAAGTATAAAACGAAGGTAACAGATTTTTCACAGGGCAGCTACAAAAATACCGGTAAACTGCAGGGTGGCGTATACGATGTAACAACAAGTGCCACCGTACCGGGCTACAATCTGTTGAAAAAGAGCTTTAAGGATTTTAATAAGATCACCAATACCTTTACATGGGAGATCGTGGTAAACGAGGAAGGCAAGACACTGGAAAATGTCACTGTGACAGATACATTCCGGGCAGGAAACGGCGCGAACAAGGTTTCAGGTTCGGATCATGAAATGGCATTTGTCAGCGCATCCGAGGCACTGGATGCTTCTTCTGATGCGGAAAACGGTAAGCTTGTCTTTAGATTTGACAAGCTGGATGCAAAAAAGGTCATCACGATCGTGACGAAGGTGAAGGATCCGACCGCATTTGATGCAAGCAGCTGGCCGTTATTTGAAAACAAGGCATCCATGACCAGTGATATGAATACAACTCCAATTGATTCGACTGCACAGACATGGCAGCAGATCAAAAAGCCGGATATCCTGGCGAAAGACGGTAAGATGAACGGAGACGGTACGATCACATGGACGCTTCAGGTAACAAATCCGAAGCTGACGGTGAAAGGTGCGGAAATTACAGATGTATTGCCGGCCGGACAGGAATATGTGGATGGCAGTATGCGTCTGCAGAACCCATACTATGATGCAAATCCGGTATCTGTGACACCGACGGTCACAGTAGATCCGACAACGGGGATCCAGAGCCTGAAATATATCTTTGCTCTGACGGAACCGGTGCAGGCGGGATTTTTCCGGAAAGATTTCTGGATCTGCTATGAAACGAAGACGACAAGCTCTGATGATGCGACAGCTTCCAGGTCCTATGAAAATGACGCAAAGATCAGGCTGGATTTTGAAGGAGATATTTCGGTTACAGATGATGCCAGGAAAAAACTGACCGGTGAGACCGGTGGTGTGCTGGAAAAAGTATATGACTATAAAGCGGGTAACCAGTATGTAGACTGGAGCGTTAAGATCAATGAAGGACATTATGATATGTCGGCAGTGGCTGATCCGGTCATTACCGATCAGCTCCCTTCTTATTTTGATTATGTCAGTGGTAAATTATATAAAGTTACAAAAGTAAAGAGCGGAAATGACACACAGGTAACGGAGACGGAAGTTTCGGCGGTTATTGCTGTTATGAACGGAAAGATCACGGTTCAGCTGCCGAATATTGGTTCCGATGAGTATGTCTTTAAATTCCGTACCCGGTTTAACTGTCTGGCAGCAGAACTGAGCGGAAAGACGATCGCCAATACGGTAAACTTTACGGGAACCGGAAAGAATGTGTCAGATACGAGTGATACGATCAAAAACGTATCCTTCAGTTCCTCTTCCGCAGGTGCGGTTACAAAGCATGAGATCCGTGTCAAAAAGATTGATAAGGGCACGGGTGCCCCACTTGCAGGTGCGGTCTTTAAACTGTATCTGGATGGCAGTAATATCTGTATCGGTGAGGCAACATCAGGAAAGGATGGATATGCGGTATTTAAAGACCTGAATATGCTTACCGGTTATGATCTGAAGCTGGTAGAGTTCCAGACACCGGACGGTTATACTTATATCAATCCGGAAAATGGAGAAGGATCTGCGGAAAAGGTGATTACAGACTATGATGATGTGAATCTGAAAACTGATTCCAATGGTACAAAGTATTACGAAATCGAAATTGAGAATTATAAACCGGCAACACCAAGGGGAAGCGCACTGATCGAGAAAAAAGATGCAGTGTCAGGAGTAGTGCTTGCAGGGGTGGAATTTGGACTGTATACAGATGCAACCTGTGCGGAAGATAAACTGGTAGCAAAACATGTAACATCAAGTAGCGGAATTGTTACATTTTCAAATCTGGATATTGGAAAAACCTATTACTTAAAGGAAATCGCACCGCTTCCGGGCTACAAGGCTGGCAATACGATCTACAAGATCGATGTAAAGACAGCAACAGAGACAGCATATTGCGTATTAGGCGGTACGCCGGGCACACCACAAAGCAGTGCCTATGAGATTACCAATGAGAAGGCAAAAGCAAGTCTGACACTGACAAAGACAGAGAAGGATTCGGATCCGGTTGTATCTTTGGAAAATGCAGAGTTCAGTATTTATCGTGATGCAGACTGCTCTGACCGTATCGATACAAAGACGACAGATGTAAATGGTAAACTGACTTTTACAGATCTGGAGCCTGGAACGACTTATTATTACAGGGAAACAAAGGCACCGGACGGATATGTACTCGATACAACCGTGCGCAAGGTCACGATCGGAACCGGAACAGAAAATGCAGATGTGACAGAGACGGTAACGGTTACCAATGAAAAGGCGATCGGAGATATTGTGATCAAAAAAGTGGATGATTCTACGGTAGCGGTTCCGCTGGATGGTGTTGTATTCTGTCTGTATAACGAAGATGATAGTGAATATAAGAGAAATGGTGCCCATTATAAAGTGACCAGCGATGAAAATGGTATTGCGCGATTTGAGGATATTCCATTCGGAAATTATAAGGTAAAGGAAGAAACCGGAAAGGTTGGCTATGAGGCCCTTCCAACCACTGAAAGGATCAAGGTTACAGTAGATACTGCCGGTGACAACAATCTGACGATCATCAACAAACGATATAAATGTGATATCTGTCTGACCAAAACCGGAGAAGGAGGAGAACTGCTTGCCGGTGCTGAGATCGGTCTCTTTACAAACGACGGAGCCAGAATAAAAACCGCAACGACAGGCAGTAACGGAAAGGTAACCTTTACAGATATTGTATATGGCGATTATTATCTGCAGGAGCTGAAAGCACCGGCAGGTTATAAGCTGTCATCTGCAAAAGTAACGATCACTGCGGCTGAGATCCTGGGCAGCTATACAGCGGGAACGGTGCTGGATAAGATGTTATCCAATGAGAAGCAGAAAGGGCAGATCTGTCTGATGAAGACAGATGATGCAGGCGCAGCACTTTCCGGTGCTGAGTTTACCTTATATGATGAAAACATGGTCGCCCTGAAGACAGGCAAGACAATGACGGCGGCAGAAGCTTCCGCCATGGGTTCAGGTGCTGCAGAAGGCCAGCTGTATTTCAAAGATCTTACCTACGGAACTTATTATGTACAGGAAACAAAAGCACCGGATACGCCGGATGCTTCCATTGTCTACCAGAGAGATAATCAGGTTTACAAGGTAGTCGTGGATTCGGATACACTTGTAACAAAATACACAGATGCAGACGGTAATCTGCAGAATCTGACCATTCAGAATAAAAGATTAAGCACGACACCGCCACTGATCAGTTTTAAGGTAAAGAAAACAGATGCAGAATCAGATGCAGCACTTGCGGATGCAGTGTTTGAACTTTATAAAAACGGAGTGGCAACCGGTATCACAGCAGTAACAAATAGCAGTGGTATTGCATATTTTAAGCGGATCAGTGTTGAGACGGATGCAGCAGATACAAGCTATGAAGTTATAGAAAAAACAGCGCCTGCGGGATACAGAGCACCGACGGCAGTTGACAGAATCTTATTTGCGTCAAATAAGAGTGAACTGAATATCTATGCGGATGCTGATACAACACCAAAAACGGAGACCGAAATTGCATGGGCGGGAGATTATAAACTGACTGCAACAAGTGAGGCAAGCGCTACGATCAAAAATACCCCGATAAAGGGTAAGATCTGGGTAACCAAGACAGGTGCGAGTGCTGCAACGCTTCTGAAAGATGCTGAATTTACATTATATAAAGCGGATCAGACAACAAAGGTAGTGATCACGGGACTGACCAATCCGGCAAAGACGAACGAGAAGGGAATTGCCGTGTTTGAGAATCTGCCTTGTGGTACATATTATCTGAAAGAAACGGGAGCGCCGGATGGCTACAGTGTGGATACGACCATGCAGAAGATCGTCATCAGTGACGAGACGATGCACAGTATAACAGTGAAGGATACAAAACTCAGTCTGACAGTCAGCAAAAAGGCGGTTGGCGGAGCGGTAGAAGTACCGGGCGCTTCCTTTACGATCACAGAAAAGGATGATCCGACCGTTGTGCTGGACAGCTGGGTAAGTACAGACCGTGCCCATATTGTGACGACAGAGAAGATGACGACAGGAAAGCATTATATACTGTCCGAAACAAAAGCACCGGCGGGATATACTTATACAAACGATATTGAATTTGTATTTGAGACGGATGGCAGTCTCCGGTTGATCACGACGGCCGAGAAAAACGGACAGACGATCACAGTCAGAGATGCACCATTGCTGCTTCGGATCAGTAAGCAGGATAGTGTGACAAATAAAAATCTGGCAGGAGCGCTTCTGGGTATTTATGATGAAAATGATGCACTTGTGACCAGCTTTACAACAAACACGAGTGTTTACCAATTACCTGCAGGTATTCTGGAGGCTCCGAAAACAGGCAACAAGGAATATACATTAAAAGAAATCTCAGCACCGAACGGCTACGAAATCGCAGCGGATATCCGTTTTGCGGTAGCTGCGGACGGAAAGATCTATACGGTTACAAAGGATGCGGCAAATCAGAATGTATATACCTTACACGCTGACAGCACATTGACGATGCTGGATGTGGAAAAGAAAGACATTTACATCAGAAAACTGGATGCAGAGACAGGAAAAGATATTGCGGGAGCAGCTTTTGTGCTCTACAGGGATACAGTAGCCGATCCGAACAGGATTGCGGAATGGACATCAGACGGAACCCCGCATAAGCTTGCTGCAGGCTTATTCTCAGCAGGTACAGATTATTATCTGAAAGAAGTAGGGGCACCGACCGGATATCGAAGCGCGGTGATGATCAAGTTCCGTGTGGACAGTACAAAGAAGATCGTGATTCTGGAAGGAAATTCCAATAATATCAATGGTGACAGGGATACATTACTGGTGCGTGATGAACCGATCAAATTATATCTGCGCAAGCAGGATGCGTTTGGTACACCCCTGCCCGGTGCAGTGCTGAAGCTGGCAGAATATGATGTATCACAGCCGGATCAGATAGGGACTGTCATTCTGGATGCTTATAAAACAGATGGCAGCGTGTACAGGGTGCCTTCTGCACAGCTGAAGCTGGGAACGACCTATATTTTAAGGGAGATTTCCGCACCGGATGGCTTCAAGAAGGCAGATGATATTATCTTTACGATTAATGATAACGGCAGTATTACAAGAGCGGATAACAAAAATGTCGTAAACAATATGATCGTTATGGAAGATGATGAAGCAGGTCTTGGTATCGGTAAAAAGGATCTGGGATCCGATATCGGACTGGCGGGCTCCAGACTGTAGCTTACAAGCAGTGACGATCCACATTTTACGCCGATCACCTGGGTCAGTGACGGAACGGTAAAAACATGGGATATTCTTTCCTTTACACCGGGCTGTACCTACACCCTGACAGAGCTTTCCGCACCGCAGGGCTATGCGTATGCAGATCCGATCACCTTTACGATCGGGGCAGCGGATCATAAGATCTATATTGACGGACAGGAGGCAGCCAACCGGACTGTTTATATCAAAGATGGAAAGCTGGCACTGACAGTCAGTAAGCAGGCAACAGGCGGCAGCAGTGAGCTGGCAGGTGCGAAATTTGAAATTTTAGACGAAAGCGGTACTGTTGTTACTACATTTACTACAGAGGAAGCAGCAACAAGCGTGGATACTTCCGCGCTGACAGCACCGGCTGCGGGATATCTGGAGTATATACTGCATGAAGTGACAGCGCCGGATGGTTATGAGATGGCGGATGATATCCGATTCGCATATGACAGGGACGGTAAGCTTTATCTGGTGACAGAAGAAAACGGTACAAAGATCTATACAGAGAAAAAGGATCTGAAACTGACAGTTTATGATATGCCGAAGTTCTGCGTGCAGAAGGTAGATACAGAGGGTAATGCACTGGAAGGCGCTGTATTAGAGATCGCAACGCAGGAGGATGACGGCTTTACACCAATCCGCTTTACAACAACGAAAGATAAGTACTATCCACAGGGATTGAAAGCAGATGTGACTTATGTATTGTCAGAGATCACACCGCCACAGGGCTACAGCGTGGCAGAGCCGGTCAGCTTTGTACTCAAAGCGGATGGCAGTGTCTGCATAGACGGTGTTACGGCAACGGATGGCAGGCAGGTGACTATGGTAGATAAGGCAGTTACGGTTTATGTGGCAAAGAAAGACCTGAGTACCAGGAAATCATTGAAAGGTGCAAAACTGGCGATTAAAAATGAAGCAGGAGAAACGCTGTACAGCTTTGTATCAGAAAAAGAGAAAACAACAATACCGGGCAGTATCTTTACGGCTTCGGCGGATCAGAACTATGCATATTACAGCTTATGTGAGCTGGAAGCACCGGAAGGCTATGGGCTGGCAGAATCGGTTGATTTTGCGATCAGCCGAAGCGGACAGTTATATCTGGTAGAGACAGACGGTGCAGACAAAAAATATACGGAATTGACCGATCATGTACTGACAATGTACGATATGGCGCAGCTTTCTGTCAGCAAAAAGACAGAAAACGGCAAGTATCTGAAAGGCGCAACACTGAAGATCACAGCGGAGAAGGATACATCCTTTGAAGCGATCACGATCAAGACAGACGGGAAACCGGCATATTTTGACAGCAGCAGATTTACAGCAGGAACGACCTATGTGGTTTCCGAAACAAAAGCACCAAAGGGATATAGTTATGCCACAGATGTGAAGTTCAAACTGGATCAGGATGGCAATGTATATGTAAACGGTAAGAAGAGCAAAGATAAGTCAATTATTATGACCGATGAAAAGATTCAGGTCAAGGTGGCAAAGAAGGACGAAAATTCTCATAAGCATCTGGAAAATGCAGAGCTTGCAGTGAAGGATGCGGATGGAAAGGTTCTGTACACCTTTACTTCCATGAGTAAAGAAGTGACACTGCCTGCCAAGATCTTTACTGCGCCGCAGGATGAAAAATATACCTATTATACATTGACAGAGGTAAAAGCGCCGGAAGGTTATGAACTGGCAAAGGATATCCGGTTTGCAATTGACAAAAACGGTACGTTGTATATCAGAAATGCAAAGGGTAACTATAAGAAGGCAAAGAATGGACTGCTGACCATGTATGACAGCCCGACCTTTACTTCATCAACGAGCATAACAACGACCGGAAGTGGCAATAAAGTGCCGAAAACCGGAGATCAGACCCCGCTTGGACTGCTCCTTGCACTTTGCGGTCTGTCATTAGCGGGCATGATCAGTGCGTTCTCAGCATTGCTCCGCAGAAGACGCCGGGTGAACCGGATCGAAAAGAGATAGCGGGATATAGAGGAAGAATAAAAGCATAATGACCGGGAAAACCGGATAAAGGAAGCGCAGGATCAGACAGATCCCGCGCTTCCTGTTTCTTGCCTGTTTATTGTCTGTCAATCACAAGATGTGGCATAATTAAGCAAAAATTCAGAATTTGTCTACTATATTTTGGTTGACGATTATAGAGGCGGATAGTATGATAAAAAAGAGATATTTTGCAAATTTTACATGCTTTTTGACGGATAAAGGAATGAGACAATGATACGATACAGTGTAAAGGGTAAAAAGGGCAGAAAAGTGGCTGCTTTTCTGGGTGTGACGGCACTTTCCGTGGCACTTCTGGCAATGCCTGTCATGGCAAAAGGAACAGGAACCGTAACAGGAACGGGTGTGAATGTGAGAAAAAGTGCAGGCACAGCTGCCGAAAAAGTTACGACTGTTACAACGGGAGATCAGCTCCGTGTGACCGGATCAAAAAAGGACAGCACAGGGAAAAAGTGGTATAAGGTTACATTTACACAAAACGGAACGAATTATACCGGATACATAATATCGAATTATGTAAACTATAAAAAGGATGCGGCAACACCGGATCAGGCAACGGCAAATCAGGCTGCAGCAGCGCAGACGGACGGTTCCACGACTGTATTGGATGTGTCCGGTATTGCAAAGGATATAAAGCAGAATACAACGAATCAGACAAATACGGGAAATACACAGAATAACAACGCAGGCACAACAAATCAGACGACAGCAGCAAAGAAAACCGGTGCGATCCAGGGGGATTATGTCAGAATCCGTAAAAAACCGGTAGCCGGAACTGTAGTCTGCCAACTGATGAAAAATACGGATGTAACGGTAAAAAGCAGTAAAAAGGGATCAGATGGCTATATATGGTATAAGATTTCTTTTAAATACGGCGGAAAGAAAAAGACGGGTTATGTCAGAAGTGATCTGTTGAAGGTCAATGAGACAAAGCAGGAGAAGGCGGCGGATCATGCGCAGTCTGGGGCAGAGCCGGCGAATACAAACGGTACGGATCAGTCAACGGTTACATCACTGACGGATGCGGAATTTGAAAGCTATCTGACCGCGCAGGGATTTCCGGAAAGCTACAAGCAGCCGCTCAGACAATTACACACAGTACATCCGGAGTGGACATTTAAAGCTGTCCAGACAAATCTGGCATGGAATGATGTTGTGGCAGCGGAAAGTGCGGTCGGAAAGAATCTGGTCGGTAAAAATGCGGTTGTTTCGTGGAAATCTTTGGAAAGTACGGCATATAATCGAAAAAAGAATACATGGTACGGCTTTGACGGCGGCAGCTGGGTAGCAGCATCCACGGCACTGGTACAGTATTATCTGGATCCGAGAAATTTTCTGGGCGAAACATCTGTATTCCAGTTTGAATCACTGGAATATGAGGACTATCAGAATGTAGAGGGGCTTAAAGCTCTGCTGGCAGGTTCTTTTATGAACAGTGACTATACAGAACCGGATGGTTCTGTACGGAACTATGCAGAGACGTTTATTGAGATTGGCCGGCAGGTGGGGGTCAGCCCATATCATTTGGCAGCCAGATGCTATCAGGAGCAGGGAAAAGGCAAGAGTGACAGTATTAAAGGAACCGTTGAGGGATTTGAAAGTATATTTAACTATTATAATATCGGTGCCTATGCATCCGGCGGAAATTCGCCGACCAGACAGGGACTGATCTATGCATCCGGCCAGACAAGCGGTGCTAATAATTATGAGCGCCCATGGAACACGAGGTATAAATCACTTTTGGGTGGGGCTGAGTATGTTGCACAGAAATATGTAAAGGTAAAACAGAATACACTATACTTCCAGAAGTTTAATGTGGTAAACACAAAAAATGGTCTGTATAAGCATCAGTATATGACAAATGTGCAGGCTGCAGCCAGTGAAGCGCAAAAGATGAGTAAGGCATGTCAGGCAGGAGACCGGCTTGTATTTTATATTCCGGTATATACGGGAATGCCTGAAACCGCCTGTGTAAAACCAACCGATAACAAGAATCCGAATAACTATCTGGCAACACTTGCCGTAACGGATCAGGAGCTGACACCGGTATTTGATCCGGAAACAGAATATTATGATCTGACGGTCAAGAAAAAGGTAAAGACGGCAGAAATCACGGCAACGGCTGTTGCAGCGTCTTCCGAAATCAGCGGAACAGGTACTTATGATCTGGAACGTGGCGAGAACGTATTTACGATTACGTGCACGGCACAGACGGGTGAGGTAAAAACATATACGATTCATATTATAAGAAAATAAACCGGAAAAAGTAAAATGAGAAGGGAAGCGTACTATATGAGACAAAAACTGGGGAGAATCTTATTGGGACTATCTGTTTTGACAGCAGCAATTCTGTATTTGCCGGCAGATATTTATGCAGCAGGTTCTGTCAGCGTAACGGCTGATAAAACGGATGTCGGTGTTTCGGACATGATCACGGTTTATATAAAAACTTCGGAGCCGGAGGATCCGTCTGTGGCACCGGAGATCTCCGTCACATACGATTCGGATAAGCTGGAGGTAACAGATTGTAATGTGGATTACGGCGGTGGCGGCGGACTTTTGACGATCACCGGGACCGATGCACAGATCACAATGAAGGCATTGGCTGCAGGCAGCACATCAATCAGTGCGGAAGCGGTCATAGATGATGATGGAAATAATCCGGCAACAGGCAGTACCAGCGTTGTGGTTGGCAGTAATACAGCTGCGGATCTTTCCTCTGATGCGACACTCAGAGCTCTTACGGTCAGCCCGGGCAGTCTGTCACCGGCTTTTACACCACAGGGAACGGAATACACAATAGAGGTGGATGACTCTGTAACGGATATTACAGTCAGCGGTGGCGTGACGGATGAAAAGGCACAGATCACGGCAGCAAGCGGTTTTAAAAATCTGAAATCAGGTACAAATGAGGCAGTCATTACCGTAACGGCGGAAGACGGCTCCACCATGACCTATCATTTTACGATCACACGAGGCGGTACAGCTGATGGAACAGATGCCGAAGAAGCGGAGCCGGAACAGATGCAGCAGGCAGCTTCGGCTGATGGGCTTACATTTACGGCAGATGGCACGGATTATACGATCAGTGAGACTGTTTCGGATGAACAGCTTCCGGCAGACTGCAGCAAAACAGAGGTTTCTTACGGCGGACAGACCGTGGAAGGTGCGATCTGGCAGCCCGGCGGGCTCACCCTTTTATATGCTGAGAAAGCGGATGGAGAAGGAAGCTTCTTTATTTATGACAGCACGAAAAACAGTTTTCAGATCTTTGTGCAGATCATGGGGATCGAAAACCATTATATAGTACCGGTAGCACCGCAGGAAGCGGTTCCGGACGGGTTTACGGAAGAAAATCTGCAGTGGAACAACTCTTACCTGCCGGCATATCAGACGACAAAGGGCGATCCCACTCTGTCAGATGCATTTTATCTGTTTTATGCTTATAACAATGAAGGAAATGCGGCATTTTATCTGTATGATGTGGCAGAAGGCAGCTTCCAGCGATATTTTGCGATACAGGAAACTGCTGCTGTGACAGAACGGATGGAACAGAAACCGGTACTGATCATCGGAACACTTGCTTTTTTACTTGTCTGTGCCATTGTCGTGATCGTCAACCTGATCCTGCGTAACCGGGATCTGAGACTGGATATGGAAGAGGAAGCTTTATACGGAGACGAGACGGAAGAAGAGAAGAAGAAAGACGAAAAGAAGCCAAAGAAGCAGATCGCAAAAAAACCAGTGGAGAAACCGGCAACAGAAAAACCGGTGAAGCAGGCTGTAAAGAAAGCAGAAGAAAAAACGGCAAAAATGGTGGCAGAGAAACCAGAAAAACGGGTTGTAAAGAAGACAGAGGAAAAGGCGGCAAAGCCGACAAAGCAGACGGCGAAGAAACCGGAAGAGAAACCGGCAAAGCAGGCATCTGCAAGAAAAACGGAGGCAGAGAAACTGGCATCGGCAGTTCCCGGACAGGTAAAACCGGAAGCAGCAAAAGAACCGGTTGTGAAAAAAGAAGTTACACCAAATGGTGTGACTTATACAACGGGGCAGATTCCGATCACGGTGGTGCAGCCGCCGAAGTCAGCAAAGCGCAGCCAGGTACCGATCTACACACTGGAGAGAGAACCTGTACCGCTGACGAGAGAAGCTCCGGCAGATCAGCTGGACGATGATTTTGAATTTGAATTTATTGACATTGATTCTTAGACGGTCTGTCAGAAACATAGGCCGAAGCTGTCAGTATGGTTGACAAACTGTGAATACTGTTATAGACTGAATATAACAGAAGGTGATACACATGATAATAGAAATTGATTTTAACAGTGATGAAGCACTGTATATGCAGCTTCGGAATCAGATCATATTAGGCATTGCCACGTCCCAGTATCAGGAGGGAGAGGCGCTTCCGAGTGTCCGGTCTTTGGCGGATACGATCGGCATCAATATGCACACGGTAAATAAGGCATATTCTGTATTGAAACAGGAGGGCTTTGTCAAGGTTGACAGAAGACGCGGTGTTATAATAGCAGTTGATATTGACAAGCTGCAGGCAATGGAGATGATCCAGAAGGAATTGCGTGTCCTTCTGGCACAGGCAAGCTGTAAGAATATCTCGCGTGAAGAAATTCACGATATGATCGATACCATATATAATGAATATGGAGGAAAATAAAAATGGATTATACCGCTAAGGCAAAAACTGCTCTTGGACTTGCCGCATCTGCAGCAAGATCCATGGGTCAGAACTATATCGGGACAGAGCATATTTTACTGGGACTGATCAGACAGCAGACAGGAATGGCGGCTCAGGCATTATTGGTAAATGGAGTGGATGAGACAAAGCTTGTAGATCTGATCATGGAGCTGATCGCACCGACAGGGCATCTGGAGCTGAAAGAACGGGAAGGATATTCACCGCGTGCCCAGCAGGTGATCGGACTGGCATTTCAGATTGCGGAGCAGTATCATGCTTCCGCTGTCGGAACAGAGCATATTCTGATGGCATTGATCCGGGAAGGAAGCAATGTGGCAGTCCGTATTTTAAGTACTATGGGAGTTTCCCTGCAGAAGCTTTATATCGATCTGCTTGTTTCCATGGGGAAAGATGGCAATCTGTATAAAGAAGATCTGCGTCAGCAGAAGCAGAAAACAAAAGTGCTGGAGCAGTACAGCCGTGATATGACAAAGCTGGCAGCGGAAGGAAAGCTGGATCCTGTGATCGGCAGAGATCAGGAGATCCTCAGACTGGTACAGATCCTTTCCAGACGGACGAAGAACAATCCGTGTCTGATCGGTGAGCCGGGTGTTGGCAAAACAGCGATCGTAGAAGGTCTGGCACAGCGTATCGTACAGGGAGAAGTACCGGATACCGTCAAAAACAAGCGTGTCATGACACTGGATCTTTCCGGAATGGTGGCAGGCAGCAAATACAGAGGCGAATTTGAGGAACGTATTAAAAAGGTTATCAAAGAAGTGATCGATGATGGTAATATCATCCTCTTTCTGGATGAGATCCACACGATCATCGGTGCAGGCGGTGCGGAAGGTGCGATCGATGCGTCCAATATCTTAAAGCCATCTCTGGCAAGAGGTGAGCTGCAGCTGATCGGTGCTACGACGATCGAGGAATACCGCAAATATATTGAAAAAGATGCTGCACTGGAGCGTCGTTTCCAGACGATCATGGTAGAAGAGCCTTCCTTAACGGAAGCTGTCCGTATTGTGATGGGTATCAAGCATAAATATGAAGAACATCATCATGTGACGATCACGCCGGAGGCTGTAGAGGCTGCGGTGAAATTGTCAGACCGTTATATCAATGACCGTAATCTGCCGGATAAGGCGATCGACCTGATCGATGAGGCAGCAGCGGCGCTGCGTCTACAGGGACTGAAAATACCGGAAAACTGTATCAGGCTGCAGGGGCAGATCGATGAACTGAATGTACAGATCGAACGTTCCCTGAAGTTTGATGATCTGGTAGAAGCGCATAAGGAACGTATGGAGCAGGAGAAGCTCATCAAAAAGCATACGCAGGCAATGCAGCGGTATGAGAAGAAGATGGCAGCAAAGAACAATCTCGTCACGGAGGATGAGATCGCAGCCGTGGTAGCCCAGTGGACAAAGATCCCTCTGAAAAAGCTGGAAGAGAAGGAAAGCGAGCGGCTTCTGAAGCTGGAAAAGATCCTGCATAAGCGTGTGATCGGACAGTCAGAAGCGGTAGAGGCGGTTGCCCGTGCAATGCGCCGTGGCAGAGTCGGTTTGCAGGACCCGAAGAGACCGATTGGTTCCTTCCTGTTTTTGGGACCTACCGGTGTCGGTAAGACAGAGCTTTCCAAAGCACTTGCAGAGGCAATGTTCGGTTCGGAAAATGATCTGATCCGTGTAGATATGTCGGAATATATGGAGCCGCATTCCGTTGCAAAGATGATCGGTTCACCGCCGGGATATGTCGGACATGACGATGGCGGACAGCTGAGTGAGAAAATCAGACGGAATCCGTACAGTGTTGTTTTATTTGATGAAATTGAAAAAGCACATCCTGATGTATTTAATATTTTGCTGCAGGTGCTGGATGACGGACATATCACCGATTCCAAGGGACGCAAGGTCAGCTTTAAAAATGCCATTATCATCATGACAAGTAATGCGGGCGCTTCCCGTATCGTGGATCCGAAGAACCTCGGTTTTGCCACAAAGACGACAGAGCAGCAGGATTACCAGCGTATGAAAAACGGCGTCATGGAAGAAGTCAAGAGACTTTTCAAGCCGGAGTTCATCAACCGGATTGATGAGATCATGGTATTCCATCCGCTGAATAAGACAGAACTCAGAGAGATCGTGACACTGCTTTCCGCAAATCTGATCAAGAGATGCGACCGGCAGATGGGTATCACGCTTTCTATCAGCCAGACGCTCAAGAATCATCTGGTTGAAAAATATTGTGATGTAAAGATGGGCGCAAGGCCTTTGAAGCGTGCGATCCAGACTGTCATAGAGGATCCGCTGGCAGAAGAAATCCTGCAGGGCAGGATCAGGCAGGGCGATCATATCCTTGCGACAATACACAAAGAAAAAGTGGTATTTAAGCAAAGGCAAAACGCAAAAGAACTGGATTTATAAAGGCAAATGGTTTATACTGTTTACACAAAGTACTGCAAGACAATATTCGGGAGGACAAAAGAAAATGGCAGTGGTAAAAGAATTAATTCGTGAAGAATCAGACGGCAGCATCAGTTTCGGAAATTATACATTAGCACAGAAGGCAAAGCTGGAAGATTTTGAACATGCAGGAGATCTGTATAAGGTCAAAACATTCTCAACAATGACAAAACTGGAGAAAAACGGTCTGTTTTTATACGAATCCGTTCCGGGCACAAGCGTCAGTCACTTTCAGGAGACTGCAGACGGTGTATCCTTTGAGGTAGAAGGAGCAGACGATGCACAGCTGATCATCGGACTTTGCGACGATACACAGTATGAGGTATTTGTAGCAGGTAAGAGCGCCGGAAAGATGAATACAGGTCTTGGAGGCAAGCTGAATGTCAGTGTGGAGCTTGCCGGAATGGGCGAAGTAAATGTAAAGGTGGTAGAAGTATAAGCATGGCAAAAATGAAATCGGCTACGGTTTATTTCTGTCAGAATTGCGGCTATGAATCTTCCAAATGGATGGGGCAATGTCCGGGCTGTCGGGAGTGGAATACACTTGTCGAAGAGGTCGTGACAAAGGCTTCTGGCGTCAGGGCAGTGCATATGGTGCAGCCGACAAGCCTGAATGATATCTCTATGGAAGAGGAAGATAAGCTCTTAACGCATATGAGTGAGCTTGACCGGGTGCTCGGTGGTGGCATCGTGCCGGGGCAGCTTACATTGGTTGGTGGAGATCCCGGCATCGGGAAATCCACCATTCTTTTACAAATGTGCCAGAATCTTGCGGCAGACGGCAGAAAAATTTTATACATATCAGGGGAGGAATCTCTTAAACAGATCAAGATACGCGCAATGCGGATCGGCGAATTTACGGATCAGTTAAAGCTTCTGTGTGAAACAGATCTGGATACGGTAGAAGCAGTGATAAAGCAGGAAAAACCGGATATTGTCGTAATCGATTCTATCCAGACAATGTATGCGGAACGTGTGACCTCTGCACCGGGCAGCGTATCGCAGGTCAGAGAAGCAACAGCTGTTTTTCTGCGTCTTGCCAAGAGTATGCCTGTTGCAACATTTATTGTCGGGCATGTAACAAAGGAAGGTACGGTTGCGGGGCCGCGCGTACTGGAGCATATGGTAGATACGGTCTTATATTTTGAAGGAGACAGGCATGCGTCCTATCGGATTTTACGGGGCGTGAAAAATCGTTTTGGCTCCACGGATGAGATCGGTGTGTTTGAAATGCGCAAGGAAGGTCTTTGCGAGGTGAAAAACCCGTCTGCTTATCTGCTAAGCGGCAGACCGAAAAATGCAAGCGGTTCTATAGTTGCCTGTGCCATGGAGGGCACCAGACCGATGCTGATCGAGATTCAGGCACTTGTCTGTGATTCCAATTTCAATATTCCGCGCCGCCAGACAACCGGGGCGGATTTTAACAGAGTGAATCTCCTGATGGCGGTACTGGAAAAAAGACTGGGGCTTCGCATGGGACAGACCGATGCATATGTCAATCTGGCCGGTGGTATGCGGCTCTTAGAGCCTGCACTGGATCTGGGTATTGTGATGGCACTGGTATCCAGCTTTAAAAATAAGGTTATTTCCGATCAAACGGTGATTTTCGGTGAGGTAGGTCTTTCAGGTGAGGTCCGTGCTGTCAATATGGCGCAGCAGCGTGTGCTGGAGGCACAGAAACTTGGATTTACGAAATGTATTCTGCCATCTGCAAATTTGGATGGATTGTCAGATATTCCGGAGAAAATGCGCATTGTTGGCGTTTCCAATGTAGCTGATGCAATAAATGAACTGATTTGACTTATTTCGTCAATATATTTTAATCGTTTGCGCAATATAATTGTAGAAATAACTCTGAATACATCATATAATACAATTAGTCTAAGACATTAGACATGCTAATTAGCAATTTCCGGAAGAATTCCCCTTTTACACAAACAGGAGGCCTGGCGACTTTGTCGCTGGGTCTTTTGTTTTGTGGGAAAACCATACAGATTATGCAAAAGAATTTTACGATCAGATGAGCATGTGAAATATAAGACATACAGGAGTTTACCATAAAGCAGAACCGTAATTTGTAACCGGGTAGGATAGATCAGGGTATACAAAAGCAGGGAGGATATAAAAATGGATCTGTCTCAAAAACAAATAGCATATTATCATTTGCCGGGATTGTTTGAATTTTACGAATTATACAGTGTTTTTCTGCCGCTGTTTCGGGCACACAGAGAATACTTTTATGATTGGTGCAGGATCGGTTCGGTCTATGGAGCCCCGGCGGACTGCCTCTGGGGCGGTGGACGTACATCTTACGGCGAGCAGGATCCGCGGGCAGTGCTGGCATTGATGCAGGAATATGGTATTTCTGCCCGCCTGACCTTCAGCAATTCCTTGCTGAAAGAAGAACATCTGAAAGATCACAGATGTAATGCGCTCTGCCGGTTATTTGCAGAAGATAACGTGATGGAAAAATATAATGTTCAGAAGAATGACAGCATAGAAAACAGAAACGTACGTAATGGTATTATCATTTACTCCGATCTGTTGCTGCATTATTTACAGAAGCAATATCCGGGTTTCTATTTCGTATCTTCCACGACAAAGGTTCTGACAGATTTCAAGGAGCTTCTGCAGGAAGTCAACAGAGAGGAATTTCGATATGTTGTACCGGATTTCCGCCTGAATAAGCAGTTTGATAAGTGGAATACACTGACTGTAGACCAAAAAGATAAGATAGAATTTCTGTGCAATGAGTGCTGCCGGTTTGGCTGCAAAGACCGCAAAAGCTGTTATGAGACTGTCAGCCGGAAAAATCTTGGGGAAGCCATTCCTGATTATCCGTGCACTTCACCGGATGCGGCGGAAGGCTATCGATTTTCAAAAGCAATGGAAAATCCGGGATTTATCGGTATTGATGATATCCAATCTATTTATCTGCCGATGGGATTCTCTGATTTCAAGATCGAGGGGCGCGGACTTGGCAGTGCCATGCTGTTGGAATTCTTGCTATACTATATGACAAAGCCGGAATATCAGCTGAAAGTGCGGGAAGCTGTTTATCTGGATGCTATGCTGGATCTGTTTTGAGAGCTGATTTTTAGTTTGTATGGGATTTACATTGAACACTGGTTTTCTGTGATTGTGTGGAATTTTTTTACTGTGGGTCTCTGGGTTTGATAGATATAGTGTTATTTCGCCCAAATAAATGATAATTATAAAAAAGGACGAAGGTTATTTGCCTGAATTGGAGAAGTTCGTCTAAAATGTCATAAAATACTGTAAAAGGATGAACGTCATCAGGAAGATAAAAGCAGGTTTCATACTAATTGGTAAATTTGTTTGAAAAAGGATGAAGCTATGATATGATGATTCGTCCATAATACAGAATATTGCAAAAAAGTATGAATAGCTAAAATGTGTAATAAAAAGAGTTCGTCCAAAATACAAAATTTCGTAATAAAGTATGAATTGTCAAAATGCGTAATAAAAAGAATTCATCCAAAATTGAAAAATAATGTGAAAGAGTATGAAAGACAAATACATGAATTGTAGATAAAAGGTAATTATATAAAAGACAGATACCTCTAAAGCAAGTGAAATCGCAGCAAAAAAGAGCGAAAAACTAACTGGTGACTATTAAGTAAAAAATAATATGAAAAAAATGCTTCATTGTAAAATGAAATGCGACAAGA
>HF995227.1 GCA_000432915.1 Firmicutes bacterium CAG:194 | reverse complement strand
CAAGAGCGGTTGATATGGAATGTAAGGTTCTGATCCTGGATGAGCCTACTTCATCACTGGATGACCAGGAAGTGCAAAAGCTCTTTAAACTGATGCGCGATCTGAAAAAGAAGGGTGTTGGTATCATATTTGTAACGCATTTCCTGGATCAGGTATATGAGGTTTGTGATAAGATTACTGTTCTGCGAGACGGACAGCTTGTCGGAGAATATGAGATCAAGGATCTGCCACGTGTGCAGCTTGTTTCCAAAATGCTTGGCAAGGAGCTGGATGACATGTCTGACATCAAAGGTGAGCAGAAGGCATTTGAGAAGAGTAAGAGTGATGAACCTGTTTTTGAGGCAGAAGGACTGTATAGCGATGCAGGTATCAAGCCATTTGATTTCCATATCGAAAAAGGTGAAGTCAATGGATTTACCGGACTTTTGGGATCCGGTCGAAGCGAGTGTGTACGTGCGATCTTTGGAGCAGACAGAGTACTGGGTGGAACCGTAAAGATGAACGGAAAACCGGTTAAGATCACAAAACCGCTTGATGCGATGAAACAGGGTATTGCATACCTTCCTGAGGACAGAAAGAAAGATGGTATCATTGGTGATCTTTCTGTCAGAGATAATATTATTTTTGCATCTCAGGTGCTGAAGGGCTTCTTTAAGCCGTATTCCAAAGCAGAAGCCAACAAGCTGGCAGATGAATATATTAAACTTCTTGCTATCAAAACAGCATCTGCAGATACACCGATCAAATCGTTATCCGGTGGTAATCAGCAGAAGGTTATTCTGGCAAGATGGCTTTTGACACATCCACAGTATCTGATCCTGGATGAACCGACAAGAGGTATTGATGTCGGTACTAAGATTGATATCCAGAAGCTTGTGCTGAAGCTTGCATCAGAAGGAATGAGTGTAACATTTATTTCTTCCGAAACAGATGAAATGCTCCGTACCTGTTCCAGACTGGTTGTCATGCGTGACCGTAAAGTGGTCGGTGAGCTGACAGGCAACGAACTGACACAGATGGGCATTATGAGTACGATTGCAGGAGGTGACCAGAAATCATGAAAAACTTATTGAAAAAACAGATCATGATTCCGATTATGGCATTGATCATACTGGCAGTATTTAATTTAATAGTAGATCCATCCTTTTTTAAGATCACAATGGGATATAACAGCATGGGAAATCCGGTATTGTCCGGTTATTTGATCACCATTCTGGATTACGGCTCAGAGCTGGCGATCCTTGCGATTGGTATGACGCTTGTAACAGCAGCTTCCGGCGGACAGGATATCAGCGTGGGCGCAGCAATTGCGATCAGTGGCAGCGTGGTACTGCGTGTGCTTTGTGGGACCAACTCCAGACCGGATACACTGCAGGCTCCGATCATTGTAGCATTTTTGGTAAGCTGTATTGTAGCAATGCTGTTTGGTGCATTTAATGGTGTTCTTGTATCTTATTTCAAGATCCAGCCAATGGTTGCAACACTGATCCTGTATACAGCCGGTCGTTCTATCGCTGCATGGATCAATAATAATGAACTTCCGATCGTTAATGATGCAACGTTTACTTATTTTGGTGGATTCATTCCGGGAATTCCGATTCCGACACCGTTTTTCATCATGATCGCATGTCTTATCGTGATGGCACTTGCGATGAAGTTCACAAATCTCAAATTATATGTGCAGGCAGTCGGTATCAATTCTGATTCCGCAAGACTGAATGGTTTAAATCCGAAGATGGTAAAGCTGCTTACTTTTGTAATTCTTGGATTATGTGTTGCGGTTTCAGGTTTTATCAAAGTAAGCCGTCTGTCAACTATTAACTATTCCGTTATTGCTAAGGATATTGAAATGGATGCGATCTTAGCGGTTGCACTTGGAGGAAACTCATTGAGTGGTGGTAAATTCAATTTGCCGGCTTCTATCCTCGGTGCGTATGTGATCCAGTTCCTGACAACAACGCTATATAAATTTAATGTACAGTCAGATGCGCTTCCGGCTTATAAGGCGATTGTTGTTATTGCGCTTGTTGTTTTCAGTGCACCGGTCGTAAGAGAAAAAATTGCCGGTTTTACCAAAAAATTGAAAAACAGTGAACAGGTAAAGGGGGTTGCGTAATATGTCAGAAAAAAAGAAAATGGGATTTTTTCAGAAAACAAAAAATATGACAGATACCAATCTGCTTCTGGCAATTACCATGATCGTATTTTTTGCCATGTACATAGGTGCTATGATTTTTGAAGGAAAGGGATTTTTAAAGGCACAGACATTTTTAAATATGCTGAATGCCAATGCAGCATTGATCATTGCATCCTGCGGTATGAGTATTGTTATGATCACGGGAAGTATTGATATTTCTGTTGGCGGTGTGGCTGCACTTGTCAGCATGTGCTGTGCGGTTTATCTGGACTATCATGGTGGAAATGTAGTAACAGCAATCTTTATTTCACTAGGTATTGGACTTTTATTTGGTCTGGTACAGGGCTATTTGGTAGCCTATTTGGATATTCAACCGTTTATTGTATCCTTGGCGGGAATGTTTTTTGCACGAGGCATGACAACAATTGTAAATACAGAGCCGTTCAATGTGCAGAATGAGGCATTTGTGAAGCTGAAGGAAACAAGAGTGATCGTTCCGGGGCTTGGTTCTGTTAATAAACTTGGTAAATATGTCAATGCCTATGTAGAGATCGGTGTTGTTGTAGCATTGATCCTGGTAATTGTTTTATTCTGTATGCTGCGCTGGTCAAAGAGTGGACGTAATTTCTATGCAGTCGGTGGTAATCAGCAGAGTGCATTGATGCTTGGTATTAATGTAAAGAAGACAAAATTTATGGCACATCTTCTCTGCAGTCTGCTGGCAGGTATTGGTGGATTTGTGTATTTTATGCATGTTGGATCCGGTTCTGCATCCCATGCAACAGGCATGGAAATGAATGCCATTGCATCCTCCATCATTGGTGGAACAATGCTGACAGGTGGTGTTGGTAATATCATCGGAACGTTATTTGGTGTACTCTCCTTAAGCACGATCCAGAACATTGTATCTTCTGCAGGTCTTGATCAGGCTTGGTGGACCGGAATTACGATTGCAGCAATGCTTTGTCTGTTCCTTGTCATCCAGTCAGTTGTCATGTCAAGAAAGAAAAAAGCATAAAACTGGCAGAAGGACACACACTTTTATGAAGATCTGTGATAAAATAAAAGTGTAACCCAAAGGACAGGTAGTATGGATAATGCGTAAGAAATTATATAGTCTGTTAAATTTTATATTGCTTTTCGGCTTGTGCGGATGTGCGGGCGGTGAGGCTGCGGCCGTACAGAATGCGGATGCCTATACGGAAGTAAAGGATATGGATTATATCGTTGTGGGCTATTCCCAGGTTGGATCGGAATCTGATTACCGTATTGCCAATACGCAATCTTTTATGGATACTTTTACGAAAGAAAAGGGGTATTATCTGCTTTTTGATGATGCACAGAATAAACAGGAAAATCAGTTGAAAACCGTGCGAAGCTTTATTTTGCAGGAGGTAGACTATATCATTCTGGATCCGGTTGTGGAAACCGGGTGGGAGTCGATTCTGCAGGAGGCGAGGGATGCAGGAATTCCTGTTATTTTATCAGATCGTTCTGTAGAAATTGAGGATGATAGTCTTTATACCTGTTGGGTAGGAAGCAACTTTCAGGAAGAAGGAGAAAATGCCGGTAAATGGCTGGCAGATTATCTGAAACAGCAGGGAATGGAAGACACAGTGAATATTGTAGCACTGCAGGGAACACTTGGATCAACTGCACAGATTGGCAGAACGAAAGGTTTTGAAGCTGTCTGCAGGCAGCATCCGGAGTGGAATCTTCTGGAGAGCAGACCGGCAGATTTTACACAGGCGAAGGGTAAGGAAGTTATGGAGGATTTTCTTCGCCTGTATGAAGATATAGATGTTGTGATCAGTGAAAATGACAATATGACATTTGGTGCCATTGATGCGATTGAACAGGCAGGAAAAACATGTGGCCCTGATGGGGACATCTGTATTATTTCATTTGATGCGGTGCAGGCAGCACTGATTGCCATGCAAAATGGAAAGATCAATGCAGACTTTGAGTGTAACCCCCTGCTTGCACCGAAAGTAGAAGAAGTGATCCGGCGGCTGGAAAAGGGCGAACAGGTTGAAAAGATGCAGTATATAGATGAAACCTATTATGACAGTTCTATGGATCTGGGCAAGGTGATTGATCAGGAAAGGAATGGGAATGAGAATGGAGAATTCTAAAAAAACAATTGAAAGTGGAAAAGCCGTACTTGGCATTGAATTTGGTTCTACCAGGATCAAAGCCGTATTGATAGATGAAACGTATAAACCGATCGCGTCAGGTGATCATGTCTGGGAAAACCGTTTGGAGGATGGTATCTGGACCTATACATTGGATGATATCTGGACAGGTTTACAGGACAGCTATCAAAATCTGGCAGCAGATGTACAGAAGCAGTATGGAGTTTCTCTGAAAAAGGTAGCTTCTATTGGCTTCAGTGCTATGATGCATGGTTATATGGCATTTGATCAGGAGGGAGAACTCTTAGTACCGTTCCGTACGTGGCGAAATGGTATTACACAGCAGGCAGCGGAAATATTGACAGAAAAGTTCAGGTATAATATTCCGCAGAGATGGAGCATTGCTCATTTGTATCAGGCAATTTTAAAAGAAGAATCGCATATTGATAAAATTGCCTTTTTTACAACACTTGCAGGTTACGTACACTGGAAGCTGACAGGCGAGAAGGTACTTGGTATCGGCGATGCTTCCGGTATGTTCCCGATTGACATGGAAAAGAAAAATTATGATGCTGAGAAGCTGCAGATCTTTGATGCGCTGATCGCCGATAGGAATCTTCCGTGGACACTGGAACAGATTTTACCCAAGGTTCTTCTGGCAGGAGAAAATGCCGGTGTATTGACAGTGGAAGGAGCGCGTCTTTTGGATGTTTCCGGACAATTGGAGGCAGGAATACCGCTTTGTCCGCCAGAGGGTGATGCGGG
This sequence comes from Firmicutes bacterium CAG:194, assembly GCA_000432915.1. Taxonomy (GTDB): domain Bacteria; phylum Bacillota; class Clostridia; order Lachnospirales; family Lachnospiraceae; genus CAG-194. The sequence continues at coordinate 52,692 of HF995227.1, read as the reverse complement.
AACAGGGATGGTTGCTACAAACAGTGTCAGGCAGCGAACCGGAAATGTATCTGCAGGTACTTCTATATTTGGAATGGTTGTTCTGGAAAAGGCACTTGAGAAGGTGTATCCGCAGATCGATCTTGTCACAACACCGGATGGTAGTCTGGTTGCGATGGTACACGCAAATAACTGTACTTCTGATGTGAATGCATGGATTTCTCTTATCAGGGACGCTTTGGAAAGATTTGGAGTAAAGCCTGATACAAACAAGCTGTACACCACCTTATTTATGGCTTCGCTGGAAGGAGATAAGGATTGCGGCGGATTGCTGCCTTATGGTTATTTATCGGGCGAAAATATTACAGATGTTCCGGAAGGCAGACCATTGTTTGTACGTTTCCCGGAAAGCAGATTTACGTTACCGAATTTTATGAAATCCCATTTATATACCGCACTTGGTGCGTTAAAGGTTGGAATGGATATTCTGCTGAAGGAAGAAAAAGTGGAAGTTGACAGGATTTACGGACATGGTGGATTTTTCAAAACTGCATGTGTCGGACAAGGTTACCTGGCTGCTGCGATCAATGCACCGGTAACAGTCATGAAAACAGCGGGTGAAGGCGGTCCATGGGGCATGGCACTTCTGGCTGCTTATATGCTGCAGAAACAGGAAACAGAAACTTTGGAAGATTTTTTGGCTGATAAAGTATTTGCAGGTGATCAGGGTACAACCATGAATCCGGATCCAAAGGATGTGCAAGGATTTGAAACCTTTATTGAGCAGTACAAGAAGGGCATAGTAATTGAAAAAGCAGCAGTAGATACACTGACGGAATAATCTGCAAATCCAGCCTGACGGGGATCAGGATTGCAGAGAATATAGGAAGCAAGGAGAGATGATTTATGCTGGAGAAGCTGAAACAGGAAGTATATGAAGCAAATATGCTTCTTCCCAAATATGGACTTGTTATTTTCACATGGGGCAATGTAAGCGGTATTGACAGAGAGTCAGGACTTTTCGTTATTAAACCAAGTGGTGTGGATTATGATAAATTAAAACCGGAGGATATGGTTGTAGTTGATCTGGACGGAAATAAGGTGGAAGGAAGATACAATCCTTCTTCCGATACAGAAACACATCGTATCCTGTACCGGGAATTCCCGGAAATCGGCGGTATTGTACATACGCACTCCACATGGGCAACAAGCTGGGCGCAGTCAGGCAGAGGCATTCCGTGCTATGGTACAACGCATGCAGATTATCTGTATGGGGAAGTACCTTGTGTCCGGAATCTGACAAAAGACGAAATAGAGGAAGCCTATGAAACCAATACGGGTATTTTGATAACAGAGGAGTTTAAGGCAAGAGGGCTGGATTATAATGCAACACCTGCTGTTCTTTGTAAAAACCATGGTCACGTGGGGCAGGAATGCGGAGGATGCAGTTCATAATGCAGTCGTTCTGGAGCAGGTTGCCAAGATGGCTGCTTACTGTGAACAGATCAATCCAAAGAATATGCCTGCACCCCAGGAATTACAGGATAAGCATTACTATCGGAAACACGGTGCGAATGCGTACTATGGGCAGAAGGAAGAGTGATCACTTACTTAATCTTCTGTTCATAAAACAGGAATTCCATATCCTCATAGCCACGGATAGACAGATGACCGGTATCACAAAATACAAAGCCTTGAGAAGGATAGAGCTTTTTGGCTACAGTATTGGTTCCGATCACATCAAGGCGCAATACTTTTTTGCCGTTTTCTTTGCATAAGCAGAGTGCTTCGCGGATCAGCTGCCTGGCAATGCCCTTTCCCTGATAGTCCGGGCTTACACCAAGGACGTGCAGCTCGGCAGCTTCTGTATCTGTGGCTTTTGTAATCCAGTTTACGGTCCGGTAAGTTTCGCTGATGCCATTTGCAAGAGCCATCATACCGGCGATGGTTTCGTGATCCCAAAGAATATAAAATTCGCCTTTGTTTATGTAGGATAAGATGGTTTCTTCGGTCGGATGCTGTCCCTTCCGCCACATGGCAAGGTGTTCGATACCCGGTGTTTTATCAATAATTTCTTCATAGCACTGCATTGCCTTTGGAAGATCTGCAGCGGTTGCTTTTTGTATATGCATGGTAAGTCTTCTTTCTACGTTCTACGCTGGCGGGCGCACGGGATGTGCAGCAATTAAATTCTGGCTTTGCTCGAATGGGCTGCACAAGGTAGTCAGGGTCCCACCGCTTCGCGGTTTCCCTAACTACAAGAACCGTGCGACCTGCTTCGAGCGAAACCCCCATACGTTACCTTAACAGTTAACTCGGCCCAGGCACCCTCACGGCACACAGGAGCTTCTGCTTAGTGCTGCTTTGTTCCCAACCTGACACGGTTCACAGATTCCTGTTGCGCAAGACCCGGACGTCATCGCCACTTATTAAGGGCAGCTATGAAAGCCAAAACCCTCTGCCGGCCATCACCCCTACTAGAGCGGATTGTAGGTACAGGGCGCCGCTACTGCCCCGGCTGCACGGTTCGTTTAAGTATATCTAATTTTTAAAAGGATGTCAATGCATCGGACTTTAATCCATATTTTCCTTGATCCGGATATCTACCGCCGTGTAATTATACTCCGACTTAGGCAGATCTCCTGTTGCCAGATAAGAAAACAGGATGTCGAGCGGTTTGCTGCCCTGTACAAGCGGTTCCTGGCAGATCGTGGCGGAGATCACATCCTTTGCGACCATTTCTTTGGTAGTGGCAACCTTATCAAAAGTAATGATCGTCATATCCTTTTTCTGACCACACATGGCAAGTGCTGCGCGACAGCCACCGTATACACCTGCAGCAGCAAAGAAAAGGGCATTGATCTCCGGGTGCTCCTTCAGAAGCTGGGTTGTCCGGTCATAACTGACAAAATCATCATCATCATTTGTGATCGTTGCAACAATATCGATATTCGGATAAGACTGGATCGCATTTGTAAAGCCGGCAATCCGTTCCGTATGGCACAGAATCTCTTCGGAACCGGTAACAATACCGATTTTTGTGGACTCGTTTTTTGCCATCAGACGCATCAGACCTGCAGCCGTAGCGCCGGACTGGTAATAGTTACTGCCGACAAAAGCGATACGCTTACAGTTTTTGATATCCGTATTCAGGGCAACAACAGGAATTCCCTGCTCAAACAGCTCGTCGATACGCCTGGCAAGGCGCGGATCGTTGGTTGGCGAAATGGCAATGCCATTGATGCCTTCCTTTACAAATTCGTCAATTGCCTGAAGCTGCTCGAGTGTGTCAACATTGACACGTTTGATCTGTACCGTACAGTTGTAGCAGGCGAGATCTTCTTCTTTCTGGTGGACTCCGGCAGTTACTTCATCAAAGAACGGATTGCCCTCTCCGAATAAGATCACACCAAGCTTTAAGTTCTTCTTCTGTGCAGCAAGCACAAGACCTGCACGATTTGGTTTGTAGTCGAGCGCATGTACGATCTCCATGATTTTCTGTGCGGTCTGTGGGTTTACAGAGCCTCTTTTATTTAAAACACGGTCTACCGTACCGCGCGATACGCCTGCAAGATCGGCGATTTCCTTAATCGTTGCCATAACGATCTCCTTTCACGGACAAAGCATAAAGTGCCCCTCTTCTTTAAAAACTAACATACTCGACATACAATGTCAATGAAATATGTGCCATAATGTGATACGTGCACATAATTTATAAAAAAGTAACAAAAGAGAACGTCAGAAAATGAGAATACAGGGAAAATCATTGGTTAGAATGACGAAATGAAATAATTTTTCAACTAGATATTGCATTTTTGAAACGGGCATATTATAGTATAAGTGTGCACGGGCACAAGAAAGCACGGTATTTGTGATTGAGACTCGTGTAACGAAGATAAAAGACGCAAATTAAGAAAATAAAACAGGAGGATGGATATGTTATATATCGGGGTAGATTTAGGAACATCCGCAGTAAAACTGCTGTTGATGGATGGAGAAGGCAAGATCCGGAATATTGTATCAAAAGAATATCCGCTTTATTTCCCACATCCGGGCTGGAGTGAACAGAAGCCTGAGGATTGGTATGAGCAGGTTATGGCAGGCATCAGGGAACTGATCAAAGATGCTGATAAATCACAGGTTGCAGGCATCAGCTTCGGCGGTCAGATGCACGGACTTGTTATATTGGATAAGGATGACAATGTGATCCGTCCGGCGATCCTCTGGAATGACGGCAGAACAACAGAGGAATGTGATTACTTAAATAATGTGATCGGAAAGGATAAGCTTTCTCAGTACACAGCCAATATTTCCTTCACAGGTTTTACAGCACCAAAGATCTTATGGGTGAAAAATAAAGAACCTGAGAATTTTGCTAAGATCGAAAAGATCATGCTGCCAAAGGATTATATCGCATATAAGCTTTCAGGCGTACATTGCACAGATGTTTCCGATGCATCAGGCATGTTGCTCTTTGATGTAAAGAACAGATGCTGGTCCAAGGAAATGTGCGAGATCTGCGGCGTGAAAGAAGAACAGCTTGCCAAGATCTATGAATCTTATGAGACAGTCGGAACTGTTTTACCGGAAATTGCAAAAGAGCTCGGTATTCCGGAAAGCTGTAAGGTAGTTGCAGGCGCAGGTGATAACGCAGCTGCAGCAGTCGGTACAGGAACAGTCGGAGACGGAATGTGCAATATTTCACTTGGTACAAGTGGCACGATCTTTATCTCCTCTGAAAAATTCGGTGTAGATAAGAACAATGCGCTGCACGCATTTGCACACGCAGACGGACATTATCATCTGATGGGCTGTATGCTTTCCGCAGCAAGCTGTAATAAATGGTGGATGGATGAGATCATCCGTACAAAGGATTATCCGGCAGAACAGAAGGGCATCACAAAGCTTGGTGAAAACCATGTATTCTTCCTTCCTTATTTAATGGGTGAGCGTTCTCCGCACAACAATCCGAATGCAAGAGGCACTTTCATCGGTATGACAATGGATACCACAAGAGAAGATATGACACAGGCAGTTTTAGAGGGCGTTGCCTTTGCACTGCGTGATTCCTTAGAAGTTGCAAGAAGCCTTGGTATTGACATTAAGCGTACAAAGATCTGCGGCGGTGGTGCAAAGAGCCCGCTGTGGAAGAAGATGATCGCCAACATCATGAACTTAAAGGTAGATGTCATCGAAAGTGAAGAAGGACCTGCGCTCGGCGGTGCAATGCTCGCTGCTGTTGCAAACGGTGAATTCGCTTCCGTAGAAGATGCAGCAGCAAAGATCGTAAAGGTTGTCGATACGGTAGAGCCTGATCCGGCGCTTGTTGCAAAATATGAAGAGAAGTACCAGCAGTTCAGGGAAATCTATCCTGCCTGCAAACCACTTTTCGATATCATTACAAAATAATGTGATAAAAGGAGGACAAACCAATGCAGATTTTAGATGTTACAGACGCACGTTTTAAAAAGTATGGACGAATTGTAAAAAATGTTGATTTTACAGGCCTTGTGGAAGCAATGCAGAGCACACCTCTCCCGGATGGTGTAGAGTATGTTGCCTCTGCTCCGGAGCTGGAAGCACTTCCTGTGATGCAGGAGCTTCAGAAAGTGACTTACGGTGAGCTTCCGATCCAGATCGGTTACTGCAACGGTCATAACGTACTGTTGAATGCAGTAGAATATCACAGAAGCTCAGAGATCAATGTAGCTGCAACAGATGCAGTGCTGATCTTAGGCTCCGAGCAGGATATCACAGATGATTTCCATTATGATACATCCCTGATGGAAGCATTCAAGATCCCGAAAGGAACAGCAGTTGAGATTTATGGCACAACGCTTCACTATGCACCATGTGATCTTAATAATGAAGGCTTTAAGGTTACGGTTGTTCTGCCAAAGGGCACAAATGAGCCGCTTGACGAGGTACATAAGGATGCTGAAGATAAGCTCATCACAGCAAAGAACAAATGGCTGATCGCACATGCAGAAGGCGGTCAGGATCCGGCAGCTTTCATCGGACTGGTCGGAAAGAACTTAAACATCAACGAATAAGCGATACGTGATAAACAGGTCAGACCTGTTGGAATAAACAAAATAAAATGAACCTTAAGTATGAAAGAAAATGGAGGAAAAAAATATGTACAATGCACCTGATGTAAAAATTGGTATCGTAGCAGTTTCCCGTGACTGCTTCCCGGAATCACTTTCCGTAAACAGAAGAAAAGCTCTGGTAGAGGCTTACACAAAGAAATATGACGCTTCTCAGATCTATGAATGTCCGATCTGTATCGTAGAGAGCGAGATCCATATGGTACAGGCTCTGGAAGACATCAAGAAAGCAGGCTGTAACGCACTTTGCGTATATCTTGGTAACTTTGGACCTGAAATCGCTGAAACATTACTGGCCAAACACTTTGAAGGTCCTGTTATGTTCTGTGCAGCAGCAGAAGAAACCCAGAATGATCTGGTACAGGGACGTGGCGATGCTTACTGTGGTATGCTGAATGCAAGCTACAACTTAAAGCTTCGTAATGTAAAGGCTTATATTCCGGAATATCCTGTCGGAACTGCAGAAGAATGTGCAGATATGATCCATGAATTTGTTCCGATCGCACGTACAGTAGATGCACTTGCAAACTTAAAGATCATCAGCTTTGGTCCAAGACCTCTGAACTTCCTTGCTTGTAATGCGCCGATCAAACAGCTTTACAACTTAAATGTTGAGATTGAAGAGAACTCAGAGCTTGACCTTTTCGAAGCATTCAAGAAGCATGAAGGTGATGAAAGAATTCCTGCCAAAGTAAAAGAAATGGAAGAAGAATTAGGAAAGGGCAACAACAAACCGGGCATCCTTCCTAAACTCGCACAGTATGAGCTGACATTACTTGACTGGGTAGAGGAGCACAGAGGCTATCGTAAATATGTAGCGATCGCAGGAAAATGCTGGCCTGCATTCCAGACACAGTTCGGATTCGTTCCTTGCTATGTCAACAGCCGTTTAACAGGTATGGGTATTCCTGTATCCTGCGAAGTTGATATTTATGGTGCACTCAGCGAGTTCATCGGATACACAGTCAGCGAAGATATCGTTACACTGCTTGATATCAACAACTCCGTACCGGCAGATATGTACGAAGAGTCTATCAAGGGCAAATTTGATTACACACATAAAGATACATTCATGGGCTTCCATTGTGGTAATACATGCAGCAAGAAACTGGCATTCTGCTCTATGCAGCATCAGATGATCATGGCAAGAAGCCTTCCGGAAGAAGTAACACAGGGAACACTCGAAGGCGATATCGCTCCTGGCGACATCACATTCTTCCGTCTGCAGTCTACAGCAGATGCAAAGCTCCGTGCATACATTGCAAACGGTGAAGTACTTCCTGTTGCAACAAAATCTTTCGGTGCGATCGGTGTATTCGCAATTCCTGAAATGGGCAGATTCTACCGTCATGTATTGATCGAGAAGAACTTCCCGCATCATGGAGCAGTTGCTTTCGGACACTACGGAAAAGCAATTTATGAAGTATTCAAGTACATCGGTGTAGATGTAGATGAGATCGGATACAACCAGCCTAAGGGTGTAAGATATCCGACAGAAAATCCATTTGCATAAGGTGATCTGAAGCAGGTCAGGCTAAAATACTTTGACCGTAGGCTTAAGGAATGGTACAATCAGAATGTTTATAAGGGTAGCAACCGGTCATATATGCGATCGGTTGCTATCATATGGTAAAGGGCAGCAGATAACAGTATGTCTGCACATCTTAAGGAGGATTATATTTCTCAACCATAAAGGAAGGAAAAGGAGAAAACACATGACAAATTTAGAGCTTCAGAAAATGGCAAACGAAGTTCGTAAAGGTATCGTCACAAGTGTACACAGTGCTAAAGCAGGTCATCCGGGCGGATCTTTATCTGCAGCAGATATGTTCACATACCTTTACTTTGAAGAAATGAATATTGATCCAAAGAATCCGAAAATGGAAGACAGAGACCGTTTCGTTTTATCAAAGGGTCATACAGCACCGGGCTATTATGCAGCACTTGCAAACAGAGGATATTTCCCGGTAGAAGATTTAAAGACACTGCGTCACCTTGGTTCTTACCTGCAAGGACATCCCTGTATGCAGGAAACACCGGGTGTTGACATGAGCTCAGGTTCTCTTGGACAGGGCATTTCTGCAGCAGTCGGTATGGCACTTGCCGGAAAGCTTGATAACAAAGACTACCGTGTATACACACTGCTTGGAGACGGCGAGATCCAGGAAGGTCAGGTATGGGAGGCTGCTATGTTCGCAGGCGCCAGAAAGCTTGACAACCTTGTTGTGATCGTGGATAACAATGGTCTGCAGATCGACGGTAAGGTAGAAGATGTATGTTCCGTATATCCGATCGATAAGAAGTTTGAAGCATTCAATTTCCAGGCGATCAACATTGACGGTCATAATTTCGATGAGATCCGTGCTGCTATGCAGAAAGCAAGAGAAACAAAGGGTATGCCTACAGCGATCATCATGCATACAGTCAAAGGAAAAGGCGTCTCCTTCATGGAAAATCAGGCAGGCTGGCATGGCAAGGCACCAAATGATGAAGAATACGAAATCGCAATGGCAGATCTGAAAAAGATTGATGAGCAGTTAGAGAAAGCAGGTGAAGTATAATGGCAGATGTAAAGAAAATTGCAACCAGAGAAAGCTATGGTAACGCACTTGTTGACTGCGCAGAAGACTTCCCACAGTTAGTTGTTCTTGACGCAGACCTTGCAGGTGCTACAAAAACAGGTATTTTCAAAAAAGCATATCCGGATCGTCACATCGATTGCGGTATTGCAGAATGTAATATGACAGGAATCGCAGCAGGACTTGCTACCTGCGGTAAGATCCCATTCATCTCTTCCTTTGCTATGTTTGCAGCAGGAAGAAACTTTGAACAGGTTCGTAACTCGATCGGTTATCCGCATCTGAATGTAAAGATCGGTGCAACACACGCCGGTATTACAGTCGGAGAAGACGGTGCAACCCATCAGTGTAATGAAGATATCGCTCTGATGCGTACCATTCCGGGCATGACAGTTATTGTTCCTTCCGATGATGTGGAAGCTAAAGCAGCAGTTCGTGCAGCACTGGAAATGAACGGTCCTGTTTACCTTCGTTTCGGTCGTGCAGCAGTTCCGGTCATCAATGACAAACCGGATTACAAGTTTGAGATCGGTAAGGGTGTTGTCTTAAAAGAAGGCAAGGATGTAACGATTATCGCAACAGGTATCTGTGTAGATTCCGCACTTGGCGCAGCAGAAAAGCTGGCAGCAGACGGTATCGACGCAGAAGTCATCAATATTCATACGATCAAACCACTGGATGAAGAGCTTGTACTTGCTTCTGCAAAGAAGACAGGCAAAGTTGTTACCGTGGAAGAGCACTCCGTGATCGGCGGTCTTGGCAGCGCAGTATGCGACGTACTCAGTGAGAAGGCTCCGACAAAGGTTTGCAAGATCGGTATGTATGACAGATTTGGCGAATCCGGCCCAGCAGCAGCACTTGTTGCAAAATACGGCTTAGATGCTGAAGGTGTCTACAAGAAAGTAAAAGAGTTCGTATAGGATCATTAGCAAATAAATGAACCAATTAAATCCCGGGGCTGATAGATACTAAGCAATCGATAGTGTAGCCGACCGAGATTTGCGGAGCATTTGCTGCAGCGGAGAGACCGCAACGCTTTTTTGCGGCCGAAGCGCAGCAAGACATGCTCATAGCAAATCGCAGGGTAGGCAAACGTGATTGCGTGTATCTATCAGCCCCAGGATTTTTGTATTTATTCTTATTTCATTCATATATCTGAAACACATAAACATGTAGAAATACCCTCTAATATTTGAGTGGACTCTTCCTGTATATAAAACAATCCTTATTACCATGACGCATTTTCCGAATGTAAAATGTAAGTAAAATATATAAATTCCTGTGGTGTTATTGAGAATTGTATTATAAAATAATTCCGTGGAAACCTATTTATAGCATAAGAGGAGGCTATTATGGACTTTTTCGGAATATTATCAATGGTAGGTGGACTTGCCCTGTTTTTATACGGAATGCACCTGCTGGGAGAGGGATTATCGAGCGTATCCGGAGGCAGACTGGAAAAAATCCTGGAACGCATGACCAATAACCCGATCAAAGCCGTTGCACTTGGCGCGGGCGTGACTGCACTGATCCAGAGTTCTTCTGCCACGACCGTCATGGTTGTCGGTTTTGTAAACTCCGGTATTATGAAGCTTTCCCAGGCGGTTGGCATTATCATGGGTGCCAATATCGGTACAACCGTAACCTCGTGGATCTTAAGTCTGAGTGGTATCGAGAGCAGTAATTTCTTTATACAGCTGTTAAAACCAACCTCGTTTTCGCCGGTTCTGGCACTGGTTGGTGTCTGTATGCTGCTTTTTTCCAAGAAAGAGAAAAAACATAATATCGGAACGATCCTGATCGGCTTTGCAGTGCTGATGTATGGTATGGATGCCATGTCGGAAGCAGTGAAACCACTTGCTGATGTACCGGCATTTACCGGAATGCTGACAAAATTTTCCAATCCGGTGCTTGGTCTTCTGGCAGGAACGATCCTGACAGCTGTGATCCAGAGCTCATCTGCATCTGTCGGTATTTTGCAGGCACTTTGTAAAACCGGTGCAGTCAGCTATGCGACAGCGATCCCGATCATCATGGGGCAGAATATCGGAACCTGTATCACCGCAATCCTTTCTGCAATCGGTGCAAAGAAAAATGCAAAACGTGCGGCAATCGTGCATCTGTATTTTAACCTGATCGGAACGATTCTTTTTATGGTGATCTTTTATTCCGTTAATGAATTTGTGGATTTTGCATTTCTGGAAGACAGTGCCAATGCTGCAGGAATTGCGGTGATCCACAGTGCGTTTAATGTTGCTGCTACAATGGTACTGCTCCCGTTTGCAAAAGTGCTTGAAAAGCTGGCAGTTCTGACAATTCCGGAAGATGCGGAACAGCAGGAAGAGGATCGTGTGCTCGTGCTTGACAGCCGTTTCCTGGAAACTCCGGCTGTAGCCATGGAGCAGTGTCGTACTGCAACGATTGAAATGTCAGAGTTTTCCAAGAAAGCGATATATGATGCAATGTCGCTGCTCGCGCATTATGATGAAGAGAAGGCGCAGCGAGTACTTGATCTGGAAGATAAGGTAGATAAATATGAGGATGAGCTGGGAAGTTATCTGGTGAAACTGTCATCTAAAAACCTGACAGAAAAAGATTCCCATTCACTCTCTATCCTGCTTCACAGCATCGGCGATTTTGAGCGGATCAGTGATCATGCGATCAACATCAAAGAAGCGGCGGAAGAAATGACAAAGAAGGATCAGCATTTCTCTAATAAAGCGCGGGTTGAACTGGAAATCTTTTCAAATGCTTTAAAGGAGGTCGTAGATCTGACCTTTGATGTATTTAAGACGGAGGATCTGACAAGAGCAGCACAGGTAGAACCGCTTGAGGAAGAGATCGATTATCTGCAGGCAGAGCTGAAAAGACGTCATATCAAGCGCCTGCGTAAAGGAAAATGTACGATTGAGATGGGATTTATCTTATCCGATGTGCTCACAAGTTATGAACGTGTGGCAGATCATTGCTCCAATATTGCAGCCTGTCTGATGGAGATCAATGATGATGCGTTTGATATTCACGAATACAAGCTGGGCATCGAAAATAAAGAAGATTTTGAAATGAGCTTTAAGAAGTTGAAAGAGAAATATATGTTACCATAAGTGAAGGGAAGGCGGTTTCTATGGCACTCATATATATTGTAGAGGATGACAGGAATATATCTGAGATCGAAAGCTATGCACTGAAAAATGCCGGATATGAGACAAAGGAATTTTATTGCGCAAAGGACTTTTATGAAGGGTTGAAGGAGCAGATTCCGGATCTGTTTCTTCTGGATATCATGCTGCCGGATGAAGACGGTCTGCAGATCGTGAAAGAGCTGAAGCTGGATAAAAAGACTAATATGCAGCCTATTATCCTGGTCACAGCTAAAACGACAGAGATTGATAAAGTAAAAGGTCTGGATATCGGAGCGGATGATTATATGACAAAACCGTTTGGTGTCATGGAGCTGATCTCCCGCGTGAAAGCACTTCTCCGCCGCAGCGGGCGAACCCATTCGTCGCCTGTACTTACCTTTCAAAATATTAAGATGGAAGAGGACAAGCACTTTGTCCGTGTAAATGAGAAACCATGTGAGCTGACATTTAAAGAATATGAATTGTTAAAGCTCCTTTTGACCAATGCAGGGATCGTGGTCGGCAGAGATACCATTTTGGAAAAAGTCTGGGGAACAGATTTTGAAGGAGAATCCAGAACGCTGGATATGCATATCAAAACTCTTCGTAAGAAGCTGGGTGATGCGGGACCTTATATAAAGACAGTACGAAATGTCGGTTATATTCTGACGGGAGAAGAGTAATGAAAAAGAAGATCAATGCCAAAATGATGCAGATGGTCGCACTGACACTGCTTCTGACAGTTTGTACACTTCTTGTGATCGGATATCACCTCTTGCAGGAACAGGTCATCGATGATCTGAAGAGTTATGCCGATATTTTAGGAAATCGAGATACAACACAGCTGGAAGAAAGAGATGCTTCCACGCTGAAATCCGATAAAATCAGAATTACACTTGTAAATGCAGATGGCAGTGTGATTTATGATAATATGACAGATTACCGGAAGATGGAGAATCACAAAAACAGACCGGAGATCGCGCAGGCAATGAAAACCGGAGAAGGACAGACAGTCCGCATCTCCAGCACATTTTCGCACAATACTTATTATTATGCGATCAGACTGACAGATGGCAGCGTGTTACGTGTTTCCAAGGAGGCGGGAAATGTCTGGCAGATCCTGCTGCGGTCGCTTCCGCTTTTGGTGGTTGTTTGTGTATTCCTGTTGGTCATCTGTGCACCAATTTCCCGGCTGTTAACAAGAAAACTTGTTGAACCGATCGAACAGATGGCGCAGGATATGGATCATATGGATACTATTCCGGTGTATGAGGAGCTTGAACCGTTTGTAAAAACAATCCATGCACAGCATCAGGATATTATGAAAAATGCTAACATGAGGCAGGAATTTACCGCAAATGTATCGCACGAGCTAAAAACACCGCTGACTTCTATTTCAGGTTATGCAGAGCTGATCGAGAACGGAATGGCTTCCGGAGATGATACGGTTCGTTTTGCCAAGGAGATCCACAAAAGTGCCAACAGGCTGCTTACATTGATCAATGATATCATCCGACTGTCGCAGCTTGACAGTACACCGGAAACGACTTTTGAAAAGGTAGATCTTTATGAGGTTGCACAGGTAACGGTCGATATGCTTGCCATGAGTGCACAGCAGCACCGGGTTTCTTTGCAGTTAGAGGGCAGAAAATGTTATGTATATGGCAACAAGCAGATGCTGGAAGATCTGATCTATAATCTTTGCGATAATGCGATCCGCTATAATGTGGAAAATGGGCTTGTCTGTGTGACGGTCGGAGAGGTAGACGATAATGTCTTTTTGGCGGTGCGTGATACAGGAATCGGAATCAGTAAGGAAAATCAGGAGCGTGTGTTTGAACGTTTCTATCGTGTAGATAAGAGCCGATCCAAACAGACCGGCGGAACCGGTCTGGGACTTGCGATCGTAAAACATGTTGTAGCAGAGCATCATGCAAAACTGGATATTAAAAGTAAAGAAGGCAAAGGAACTGAAATTAAGGTAACCTTTGTATAATGTTTGATTGTACGAGATATATTTTAAAGTACTATTGTACATCCGGTTCGATCAGGCAGAACTCATATCCAAGTTCTCTTGCCTGATCAATGAAATCACCAAGTACTGCAGCGTTTGTAGCAGACTGACCGTGCAGCAGATAGATCGCGCCCGGATGCAGTCTGCTTATCATTTTTTGAAGACTTTCTGCCTGATCGGGCTGATTGTCCACATCATAATCCAGATAAGCAAAACTCCAGAAAATACTTTCATAATTACAATTGTTGACAATTGCCAGAGACTGTTCGCTGAATTTCCCTGCAGGGAATCGGAACAGATACATGGAATAATCATATTGCTCACGTACATAGGCATCTGTCTGCAGGATTTCGTTTTTTTGTGTTTCAATATCCTGGGACGGCAGACCTGCGGAAGGATGTGTGGTGGAATGGTTTCCGATCACATGCCCCTCGGAGATCATCCGGCGGATCAGGTCGGGCTCACTCTGGGCATAAGGAAGCGTTACAAAGAAGGTCGCTTTGACACCTTTTTCCTGCAACGTATCCAACATAGAAGCTGTTGTACCGTATTCATAGCCCTCATCAATTGTCAGGTAGATTTTTTTGGCACCATCCTCTGTCAGAGGTGCGTCCATATTGACGAAATGTGCATGATAATTTTTATATTGTTCTTCGTATTGCACGCTTGTAACAGGGCGGTTTTCTTCATCTGCATTTGTGCCCTGTCCGTATCCGATACATTCCCCGTCTAATGCTTCTATATTTTCGATCACAGCATTGGTAAGTTGCAGTCCGTTCTGATCAGGCTTTGCATCCGGAATGGTATTTGTGCAGGTTTCCTGATCCTTGTAGCATTCATAAGTCGCCATGACAGCATCAGCGATCGCATTTGCGTAGTCTGTCAGATTGGCATCGTACATTCTGTTGTCGTCGCTGTCGTTGATAAAGCCCAGCTCTAAGATACAGGCCGGCATTTCGGCATTTGCGGTAATGTAGTAGTCTTCTTCATTACTGTTGTAACTGCCCTGCTTGATACCACGGTTCCGGGAGATTCCCACCTTTTCCAGAGAAGTCAGAATATTGGAGGCAAGAGAGGTTGTTTCATCGGATGCCCGGCTGTTGATCCAGGCTTCTGCACCGTTGCCCTTTCCTTTATTACGGTGGAGAGAGATCAGATAGCGGGCATTCGCCTCTGCCGCCGCTTTGCATCTTTGCGACAGATAGAGAAAGCTGTCATCATCACGCGTCATCACAACACGGATCTGTCTTTCTGAGAGGGCGTCTGACAGTGCTTTTGCCAGCTTCAGCGTGTCGTCTTTTTCGATACGTCCCTTGCTGTCACTGCCGATATCTTTTCCACCGTGTCCTGCATCGATGCAGACCGTAAACAGGGAAGTGTCTTCTTCCTCCTGCCCGTCGATTTCGATTTCAGCAGGTGCTATACTGGAAATTGCATCCGCAGTCTGCATATCTCCACTTTCCCGGAAATCAGAGCGCACCTTCTGAATCGTAAAAATCAGGAAAGAAACTGCAAAAAGGGCAAAAAGAAGTACGCAGATCATCTTGATTCTCTGTGAGCGCCTTTTTCGTTTGTTCTGCCGGGAGGAGAAGCGGTTCGGTTGTTTATAAAAGCTGTCAGACATGAAATTTCCTCTTTTCATTGGTGTGGTACTTACCAGTATACATGGTCGAAAAAATTGGACAAGGGGGTGCGCAGAATCTTAAATAAAACTTCATAATTTGTTACTATTCAGAGCCATGTAAATCCGTAATAAACTGTGAAAATTTAACGTACAAAAGTGTTGACAGAAGGGGGAAAACAAGATAAAATAACTTTGGTTTTGAGCTGATTTCAATCCCAATCTTAGCAAGTAAACTTGCATGATTGTTCTTGGATTATTTGATGTGAAATTCAGCCCATCTCGAATACTGCGTATTCTCGATGACCGTTTATTTGCAAATGCAAATAAACGCAAAATAATTTCAATCCCAATCTTAGCAAGTAAACTTGCACGATTGTTCTTGAAATTATTTTATCTGAATTTGCGCAAGCAAATTGATTCGCCCAGATAGCTCAGTCGGTAGAGCAGAGGACTGAAAATCCTCGTGTCACTGGTTCGATTCCGGTTCTGGGCATTCTCTTATGTTTATAATAAAAGCATAAGAAATGTAAATGATATACATGGGCCACTAGCTCAGGTGGTAGAGCACTTGACTTTTAATCAAGTTGTCCGGGGTTCGAGTCCCCGGTGGCTCAGTGGAAGCTTATTTCTAAAAAGAGATAAGCTTTTTTGTTTTATAAATTATGTAACGCAGGTATAATCCGGTTTTGCTTTTTGACGCTGATATTATTTAATAATCTATAATGAGGATTGCAAAAATTACGCAGCAGTGCGGAAATTCGAATATATCAATACGTGGCAAATCTGCTTTTAATACTCATATCAGTTAATAAAAAATATAAAAAGACTACTCTATACAAAATAAATGTATTATAATAAGAAAATATAAACTGAAAATTATAGGGGATGAGTAAGTATCGTCATACTTTTTGGAAAAAAGAGGGAAAATATAGCTATTTTATTTAGGTAAAAATAGAGAAATGAAAATAAAGTAACGAAATAAAATAGAAAAAGAAAGGGGAATCATAATGAAAAGGATGAAAAAAGTTGTATCAATTGTATTAATCATGGCGACATTGTGTTTACTGACAGGTTGTTCTTTTGTAAAAGCAGAAACGACCATACAGGTATCAGTGGATGCAGATGGAAAAACGGTAAAAGCTGTATTGAAAGCAGATCAGAGTCAGGGATATGAATGGAAATATTTCATAACGAATGGCGCACTTTCAGAATCCGCGTCCAGATTTGAAAATAATATTTTCAGTGATACATATATTCAAAAGTATTCTTATACCTATAATGTATCAAAGGGAAATGAAGATCAGCTTGTATTTGTATTGATCAAGGACAAGGATTATGAGAACGCAAAGGCATATGAATATCCGGTTACGATCGATGACAATGGCAGTGTTAAAATCGGAAACAGAACAGAAAAAACAGTTGGATATTATCCGGATCTGTTAAAAATGATTCAATAGAAACATAAGTGAAGGTACATGCATAGGATATTTGGTGAACAGGAAATATTCTTTGCATGTGCTTTTTGTTTATAGGAGCGTATGGTATACTGATGTAGAAAGAGCCGGTTGTTGACAGATAGTATTGTGAGATAACTATAAAATGTATTAGGTGTCAATAAGTCTAAAATGCTTACTTGTGCAAGCACAATCGCATTTAGGACTTTTGACACTTACATCATAAAGTGAATTTGAGATATGTATGATAAGTTATGATAAAAGGACGCTGATAACATGGGATTTGATTATATAAATAAATGGAAAAAACAACGCAGAAAAAGAAAAACGGATTTAAAAATGCTGCAGCATGGGCTGATGAACAGGACAAAACATTATGGCAGTGATATTTTTCAAAAGCCTAATTTTAAAAAAACAGCTAAATTTGTCCAGCATGGGGATGTATCTGTCAGAAAGCACAGTATCAGCGTAGCGCTGACTGCTCTGAGGATCAGCCATATGTTGCCGTTTCACACAAACGATAAGGCAATTGTCAGAGGTGCACTTCTGCATGATTATTTTCTGTATGACTGGCACAAAAATAAGATCAGGCCAAGCAGATTTTATAAATTTTATGAATTGCATGGTTTTACCCATCCGGGCACAGCTTTGAAAAACGCCAAAAAGGATTTCAGACTGACCCCAAGGGAACAGGATATCATTAAGAAACATATGTGGCCGCTGACAGTCATCCCACCGATGTGCAGGGAAGCATGGATCGTGACAGCAGCGGATAAATATTGTTCCCTGATGGAAACATTGCATCTGCATGGGAAGAAAACGAAAAAATAAATTTGACGGGACTTTGTATACACGGCATGTCAGGATCAGTTGATATATAAAATTCAGGCACAGAAAACGGATATGCAGTCAGAATTATGGAATGATACAGAAATCGGATAAACGGATAGAATGATGAAACAGACTTTATATGAAAAACTGGATGAATTGGCGAAATCGGATATTTATCCTTTCCATATGCCGGGCCATAAAAGGCAATTGCAGGATCAGCAGTTTGGCGATACTTTAAAAATAGATATAACGGAGATTAGCAGCTTTGATGACCTGCATGAGCCGGAAGGAATTTTGAAGGAAGAACAGGAATTTGCTGCTGGATTATATGGAGCGGATTATACGTATTATATTGTAAACGGAAGCACCTGCGGTATTCTGACCGCTGTCAGTGCAGTCTGTCGCTGGGGCGACACGATCGTTATGGCAAGAAATTGTCATAAATCAGTTTACCATGCAGCATATCTCCAGAACCTGCAAATAGAATATATAGAACCTCAAAGATATAAGGAAGGCTATCCAGTCGGTCCGGTACTTACAAAAGAGATTGAACATGCGCTGCAGCGGGCGGAGCAAAAGCAGGATGTCAAAGCAGTCATACTGACATCTCCCACTTACGAAGGGGTGCTTTCCGATATCCCGGCGATTGCAGAAATAGCACATGCACACCATGCAGTATTGATCGTTGACGAAGCACATGGTGCGCATCTCGGATTTTCAACAGAGTTTCCGCAGTCAGCGGTCAGACAAGGAGCGGATCTTATTGTGCAGAGTCTGCATAAGACACTGCCTGCGATGACACAGACTGCACTTCTGCATATATGCGGAGACAGAGTAGATTTGCAGCGTGTGCAGTACTATCTGGATATTTACGAGACAAGCAGTCCATCCTATGTCATGATGGCCTCCATGAGTAAGTGTCTGCATCTGATCGGCGAAGAGAAAGATAGTTTATTTTCGGCTTTTGATGAGAAGTTACAGGATTTTTATGAAATCAGGGAACAGTTAAAACATATTACGATACTGGACGATGTATGGGCGTGGAATACCTATCATGCCTATATGGATCCGTCGAAGATCAATATCTGTGTGGCAGGCTGCATGAGAGATGGCAGCATCTATACGGGTAAGAGGCTGTCAGCAGAGCTTTTGGAGAAATATCATATCGAAACAGAAATGACAGCAGAGCAGTATGTGATCGCAATGACTTCTGTGATGGACACGCAGGAAGGCCTTGACCGGCTGAAGGCAGCATTACTGGAAATTGACAGCAAATTGTCAGTGGTCGAAAGTGGGAAAAGTACGATAACACGATCAGGTTACAAGGGGACAGAATTGCCTCCCCGGAGAATATCAGATGAAGAAAAAAATACAGATTCCGACTGCAAAACAGAAAAAAATGTGAAAAAAAATGCAGGGCAATCAGCAGGACAGAACAGTATGCTGAATGTTGAGGAAGAGGAAGCAGAACACAGAGCTGACAGTATGCAGACTGCATACACGATCCGTGAGGCGATGGATCATAAGCAGAAGGCTGTGGGCTGGAGGGATGCCATAGGACGGATCAGTGCGGAATTTGTGATCGTATATCCGCCGGGCGCGCCTCTTCTGGTTCCGGGGGAAGTGATCACGCAGGAGTTGAACGAGAAGGTAAGGCATTATCAGAAAGTGGGACTCAATCTGCAGGGGATGCAGGACAAGACATTGCAGAGGATCTGTATCGTTACGGAATAGAAAAGTTTTACCGTATCTTTGCCGTTTATTTACATGCAGTGGGGTAAATACGCATTGCAATCCCTTATTAAAAATGAGATAATACAGGAAAAAGCGAAAGGTGGAAAAATATAAATGAGAAAAACGAAAATAATCTGTACAATCGGACCGGCCAGTGAGGGAGAGGACAAGTTAAAGGAATTGATGCTTGCCGGAATGAATGTGGCGAGATTTAATTTTTCCCATGGAACACATGAAGAACAGAAAGCAAAGTTTGCAAGAGTATTGAGGGTCAGCAATGAGCTGGGACTTCCTGTTGCAACCTTATTAGATACAAAGGGACCGGAGATCAGATTACGTGATTTTGAAGGCGGAAAGGCAATGCTTGAGGCCGGTCAGACATTTACACTGACAACAGAAGAGATCATGGGTACAAGCGAAAAGGCTGCGATCAGCTATAAAGGGCTGAAAAATGATGTCAGCACAGGCAGCATGATCCTGATCGATGACGGAAAGATCGAAATGCGTGTAGAGAAGATTACAGATACAGAGATCCAGTGCCGTGTTGTCAATGGCGGTAAAGTATCCAACCATAAGGGAATCAATGTACCGGGTGCTGTTCTTTCCATGCCATATATTTCAGAGGTGGATTATGCAGATATCAAATTCTGTGCAGAAATGGGTTATGATTTCCTGGCAGCTTCCTTTGTCAGAAAAAGAGAGGATATTTTAGAGGTCAGAAAGATTTTAGACGAATATAACAGCAAAGCAAAAGTAATCGCAAAGATTGAAAATATGCAGGGTATCCAGAATCTGGACGAGATCCTCGAGGTTTCCGATGGTATCATGGTTGCCAGAGGTGATATGGGTGTTGAAATCCCGCTGGAGGAAGTACCTGTTTTGCAGAAGCAGATGATCAAAAAGGCAGTTGCTCAGGGCAAACACGTTATTACCGCAACACAGATGCTTGAATCCATGATCACAAATCCAAGACCGACAAGAGCAGAAACAGCCGATGTTGCCAATGCCATTTACGATGGAACCACGGCGATCATGCTTTCCGGAGAAAGTGCAGCAGGCGCATATCCGATCGAAGCTGTAAAGACGATGGCAAGAATTGCTGAACGTACGGAGCAGGATATCGATTATAAGAGCAGGCTGAAAAAGGTTGAAGATGAAGATGATACGGATATTACAACTGCTATTTCACATGCATGCTGTACAACAGCAATGGATCTGAATGCCAGTGCGATCATCACAGTAACAATGTCAGGCTTTACGGCCGGTATGATCTCCAGATACAAACCGGGCTGTCCGATCATCGGATGCAGCGTAAATCCGAGAGTCTGCAGACAGTTGTCTCTTTCCTGGGGCGTAGCACCGCTCCTTATTGAAAAAGAAGATAAGGCAGATGTGCTGTTTGAGGAAGCAACCAGAGCAGCGGAAAAAGCAGGATACATCAAGAAGGGTGATATCGTTGTTCTGACAGCAGGCGTTCCGCTCGGTATTTCCGGCAGAACCAATATGATCAGAGTGATTGAAGTATAGGAACGGACATGGGCAAAATATTTTATCTGATGGGCAAAAGCTCCTCAGGCAAAGATACAATATACAAACAGTTAATGGCAGATGAAGATCTGCATCTGAAAAACATCGTACTGTACACGACAAGGCCGATCAGGCAGGGAGAACAGGAAGGTATCGAGTATCATTTCATAACAGAAGAGCAGCTTGCAAATCTGGAAAAAGAGGGCAGGATCATAGAGCTTCGCGCCTATGATACCTGCTTTGGTATTTGGAAATACTGTACAGTAGATGCACATATCGATTTAGACAGGGAAAATTATCTGATCATCGGAACAATTGAATCCTTCTGCAAAACAAAAGCATTTTACGGAGAAGAAAAAGTGATCCCGCTTATGATAGAGCTGGACGATGGGATTAGACTGCGCCGTGCACTTGATCGGGAAATGGCACAGGATCAGCCAAAATATGATGAAATGTGCAGGCGTTATCTGGCGGATGCGGCGGATTTCTCACCGGAAAAGAAAAAAGAAGCCGGTATTGAAAAGGAATTTCTGAATGATGAGCTGGATGTTTGCATTGCAGAGCTTAAAGAATACATTCTCCATGAAATGAGAAAAAGAATCTGATCCAGAATAGGATTGTACATAGAAATATCTATCTTGCAGGTGCATTTCATGGTATACTAAGATATAATGATGCTAGGGTCAAAAGGTCTAAACCTATGTGAGCCTGCTTATATTGGGTAGAATTGCTACGTGCTACGCACGGAACAATTCGTAGGCATCAAATTCGGGGCTTTTGCCCCCGACATCATATAATACGTTCATTTAAAATTGTTATAACACATAAGGGGGTGGACAGATGGACATTAAAGTAAATCAGACGATGCCCGTAACGCAGACTGATGCAGTCAGCCAGACGCAGCAGACCGACGGCAGCTTTAAGTTCACACTGGCCAGCCATATTGAAGAGCAGGATCTGCAGGTTCGTCTTACCGCCATGATGGAGGAGATCACCAGACAGGGTGACCGCATTTCCAAAAAGATGGATATCAAAGATATGCGCAGGTATCGTTCGCTCGTGAAATCCTTTTTAAATGAAGTAGTCACAAGAAGCCATAAGTTTTCCAGAGAAAATTTTTTGGACAGGCGTGGCAGACACCGTGTTTATGGGATCATCAAACAGGTGGATGATACGCTGGATGAACTTGCAAGAGAGCTTGTAAAGGATGAAAAGGATCATATTGCGATACTGAATAAGATCGGTGAGATCCGGGGATTATTACTGGATATTTTTACATAGAAACGATGGATTTCCATAGAAGCATACATCATCTGGCAATTGCAAGAGAGAATTATCTTAAGTGAAAACAAATATCATAATGTGCGAAACGAAAAGGGGTAAGGATATGCCTAACTTTAAAGATATTTACGGACAAGAGCAGATCGTGGATCATTTAGAGAATGCGATCGCATCAGGCAAGATTTCTCATGCCTATATTATCAATGGGGAGCGCAGCAGCGGTAAGGAATTTATTGCCAATGTGTTTGCCATGGCGCTGCAGTGCGAAAGTACCGGGCAGGAAAAGCCATGTAATGAATGTCATTCCTGCAAGCAGGCACTTTCCGGTAATCATCCGGATATCATCAGGGTCACACATGAAAAGCCTGCAACGATCGGTGTAGAGGATATCCGTACAGGAGTCAATGACGATATCATCATTAAGCCATACAGCAGTGACTGGAAGATCTATATTATCAGTGAGGCGGAAAAAATGACCGTGCAGGCACAGAATGCACTGTTAAAAACGCTTGAAGAGCCGCCTGCTTACGCAGTGATCATCCTGCTGACTTCCAATATTGATTCTATGCTGTCTACGATACTGAGCAGATGCGTGGTATTAAATATGAAGCCTGTAAAGGATGAGATCATCAAAAAATATCTGATGGAAGAGATCCACGTACCGGATTATAAGGCAGATGTCTGTACCGCTTTTGCAAGAGGCAATCTCGGCAAAGCCAAGGCGCTTGCTGCCAGTGAAGAATTTGACAATATCAAAACAGAGGCTGTCAGTCTGCTCAAATATATCCACGATATGGAAATTACGGATATTATGTCAGCGATCAAAAAGATCAATGACTATAAAATAGATATCAATGATTATCTGGACATTTTATCTGTCTGGTATCGTGATGTACTGCTCTTTAAAGCGACAAATGACGCAAATCAGTTGATTTTTAAGGACGAATTGCAGTATATTAAAAAAATAGCAAACCAGAGTGCATATGAAGGCATTGAGATCATTTTAGATGCATTGGAAAAGGCAAAATCAAGATTACGTGCCAACGTTAATTTTGATCTGACGATGGAATTGCTTTTACTGACAATAAAGGAGAATTAAGCATGATAAAAGTTGTAGGAGTCAGATTCCGCAGCGCAGGAAAGATTTATTACTTTGATCCCCAGAAGCTTGATATCAAAAAAGGGGAGCATGTTATAGTGGAAACTGCCCGTGGTGTAGAATACGGAACAGTGGTACTTGGCATTAAGGAAATCGCGGATGATGAGATCACAGCACCGCTCAAACCGGTGATCCGTATTGCAACCCCGAAGGATGACAAGCAGGAAGCTTCCAACCGCGAAAAAGAAAAAAGTGCAATGGCTGTCTGTTTGGAAAAGATCAAAAAGCATAAGCTGGATATGAAGCTGATCGATGCAGAATACACATTTGACAATAATAAAGTGTTATTTTATTTTACTGCAGACGGACGTGTGGACTTCCGTGAGCTTGTAAAGGATCTGGCAGCAGTCTTTAAGACAAGGATCGAGCTTCGTCAGATCGGTGTCAGAGATGAGACAAAGATCGTAGGTGGGATCGGTATTTGCGGTCGTCCGCTCTGCTGTCATACATTTCTGGATGAATTTGCACCGGTTTCCATCAAAATGGCAAAGGAACAGAATCTTTCCCTGAATCCGACAAAGATATCCGGTGTCTGTGGCAGACTGATGTGCTGTCTGAAAAATGAAGAAGAAACATACGAAGAGCTGAACAGAAGACTTCCGAATGTCGGTGACCGTGTCACAACGGATGATGGTCTGAAGGGTGAGGTACATAGTGTGAATGTACTGCGCCAGCTTGTTAAGGTTCTGGTAGATGACGGAGAAGAAAAAGAGATCCGGGAATATAAAGTAGAACAGTTGAAATTCCGCAGACGAGGCAGACGTGACAAGGAAGAGCGCGGTGATAAAAAGCAGAGCGCGGAAGATAAGGCATTAAAGGAACTGGAAAACCTGGAGAAAAAGGAAGGAAAATCAAAACTTGATGAAGATTGAGCTTTTAGAAAAGGAAAGGCTTGATGATCTGGGTAGAAAAAATTACAAAATAATCCAAAATCCGGATGGTTTTTGCTTTGGCATGGATGCAGTACTGCTGTCAGGCTATGCCAAAGTCAAAAAGGGGCAGCGTGTTTTGGATCTCGGAACCGGAACGGGAATCATTCCGATCCTGCTGGAAGCAAAAACAGAGGCTTCCCATCTGACGGGACTGGAGATTCAGGAAAAAAGTGCGGATATGGCAAGGCGCAGTGTGCGCTACAACGATCTGGAAGATAAAATTTCCATTGTAACGGGTGATATCAAAGAAGCAGGAAGCCTGTTTGGCGCTGCTTCTTTTGACGTTGTGACTTCAAATCCGCCGTATATGATCGGCGGACATGGGCTGCAGAATCCATCCATGCCCAAAACGATCGCAAGGCATGAGGTGCTCTGCGATCTGGAGGATGTGGTCAGGGCAGCGTCGACAGTTTTAGTACCGGGCGGTTATTTTTATATGGTACACAGACCTTTCCGACTGGCAGAGATTATCACAGCAATGACAAAATATCAGTTAGAGCCGAAACGGATGCGTTTTGTATATCCATATGTGGATAAAGAGCCCAATATGGTGCTGATCGAGGCAAAAAAAGGCGCAAATTCCCGTGTGACGGTGGAAAAACCGCTGATCGTATACAAAGCAGTAGGCGAGTATACAGATGAGATTTATGATATTTATAAGCCGGAAGTGTATGATAAAAGAAATCATGACGGACAGGAAAGCAGCGAAAAGCAGAAATTATAAAGCTGAAAGAAAATAGAGAGGAAAAACATGGCACAGGGAACTTTATATTTATGTGCGACGCCGATCGGAAATCTGGGAGATATGTCGCCCCGTATCCGGGAGACTTTATCACAGGTCGATCTGATCGCTTGTGAGGATACGAGAAACAGCATCAGGCTTTTGAATCATTTCGAAATTCATACGCCGATGACAAGCTATCATGAGTATAATAAGGTAGAAAAGGCATATGCTTTAATAGAAAAAATGAAAGAGGGGGCTGATATTGCTCTGATCACGGATGCTGGAACGCCCGCGATCTCCGATCCGGGAGAAGTTTTAGTAAAGATGTGTCAGGAAGCAGGCATTACCGTTACTTCCCTGCCCGGACCTGCTGCCTGCATCACGGCGCTTACTCTGTCAGGGCTGCCAACGAGGAGATTTTGTTTTGAGGCTTTTTTGCCGGCAGATAAAAAAGAAAGACAGCTTATTCTGGAAGATCTGAAAACTGAGAAAAGAACGATCATTTTATACGAAGCGCCGCATCATCTGATCAAAACATTGCAGCTTTTGTTTGATACACTTGGTGACAGACGCATTACGATCTGCCGGGAGCTGACAAAGAAATTTGAGACAGTCATGCCAACGACACTTGCAGAGGCACTTTCCTATTATGAAGCAAATGAGCCGCGCGGTGAATATGTGCTTGTGATTGAAGGAAAGAGCCGGGAAGCGGTTTTAGCAGATCAGCGGGCTGTTTATGAAGAAATGTCCATGGAAGAACATATGGCATTGTATGAGGAGCAGGGAATGGATCACAAGGAAGCGATGAAGGCGGTTGCAAAAGACCGGGGGATCAGCAAACGAGAGGTTTACAATTATTTAATAAATGTAAAAAAATAGGGAATTCTATTTACAATGCAATCCGTGCATATTATAATCATGTAGCAAAGAGCGCCAATAGAATAATGGAATACTTATTTTACGAATTTTAAAGGAGAACGAAATATGTTAGAAAGAGTTGTAGAAATTATCAAAGAGCAGTTAAATCTGGATGGAGTGGAAATTACAGAAGATTCTTCTTTCAAGGATGACTTAGGAGCAGATTCCTTAGATTTATTTGAACTTGTTATGGCATTTGAAGAAGAATACGGTGTTGAAATCCCTTCTGAAGATTTAGAGAAGATCACTACTGTAGGTGATATTGTAGAGTATATGAAATCAAAAGGTGTAGAAGCTTAAGTATTCTATGTGAAGAGATATACCGCAATCAGCTTATAAAAAACGAACGATCAGGAAACTCGCTATCACGCCCGCCAGGGTTGCAACAAGTGCACCGGGCAGTGTGTAGCGGGTTTTCTTTATTTTTGCAGCCATAAAATAAACGGACATGGTGTAAAATATAGTTTCGGTCGAACTCATGATGAGGGAGGTCAGAAGTCCGGTCTGGCTGTCCGGTCCATATTCCTTGAAGATATCAAGGACAAGCCCGGTTGCGGCGGAAGAGGAAAACATTTTGATGAGCAAAAGGGGCATGATCGGAGCAGGAATATCAGCATCGGAAAACAGCCGGCTGCACAGACTTCCCACAAAATCCAGAAAGCCGGAGGCCCGCAGGACTCCAACTGCGATCATCAGTCCGATCATCGTAGGTGCGATCGAGATAACAGTCTGCATACCAGACCTGGCACCTTCTAAAAATTCATCATAGACATTGACATGTGCACTGATCCCATATGCTACGATATAGAAAATGAGAAGTGGGATGATGATATTGGAGAGATTCGCAAGAATGTTCATGGCTCAGATCCTTTCCGTTTTATATATTTATGCATGAAAAGCAGACGACAGATTTTTACTGAAAAGACTGCTATGTACCGCATGATTGGCATATCAGGTTACATTTAAGAAGGACTTCTGTCGGCAAATTTGATAAACAAAATGCCCGCAAGTGTGGAGCAGGTCGTGGCAAGTATGGCGGGCATGATAATAGAAGTCGGTGTTACGCTGCCATATTGGCTGCGGTAGACGATGATATTAACCGGAATGAGCTGCAGGGAAGAAATATTCAGGATCAGGAAGTTGCACATTTCATTGCTGGCAGCAGTCGGATCCTTGCAGGCTTTGTTTTTTCGCTGTATTTTGCCAAGTTCCTCCATGGCTTTCAGTCCCGCGGGGGTACATGCCCAGCCCAGCCCTAAAATGTTGGCGACCACATTGGTGGAAATGTATTCGAGAGCAATATCTTCATAGCGCAGGCGCGGAAACAGAAACAAAAGAAACGGGCGGAGCTTTTTCGTCATGGATGCGATAATGCCCGCTTTTTGGGCGATCTGCATGAGACCGACCCAGAGTGCCATGACACCAAGCATTGTAATGCAGAGTGTTACGGCTTCTTTTGCGCTGTCAAGTGCTGCATTACTGAGTTCTGCCATATGGCCTGTCAGCGATCCGTAAATAATGCCAATGATGATCATAAATGCCCAGATATAATTCAGCATATATATTCCTTTCCTGCATGTTCTGCTATTTCAGTATATGAGGCAGGGCATGGGCAAAATACTGCTAAATAAATTATAAAATATGATATAAAAACAGGAACAGCATATAACCGCAATCACGTTTGGCTACCTTGCGAAATGTAATGAATTTGTATAACAAATTCATTATGCAGCCACCACACATCGGCGAAGCCGATTTTATATGTGTGGTGGTTCACGTATATCTTGCTCGTATTTTACCCAGCTCTGGTCGAAAAAGAGCGTTTCGATCTCGCCGCCGGGTAAACGAGCGATAAATCTACTTACGGTGTCAGGTACTTTTAGCGTAAATTCTGCATGGAATGTTGAAAAACTTTGCTTCATCATCTATAATCTTTTATACAGGGGTTATCTGGGAACTTACAGCTGTTTCATTTGGAGATACAGAAGATGAAGTTCCAAATAGGTATCGTGATGAAAGAAAAGGAGAATAGCAAAATGAGACTGATTACACGTTCAGATTTTGATGGACTTGCATGTGGTGCACTTTTAAAGGAAGCAGGGATTATCGATCATTGGAAATTCGCGCATCCAAAGGATCTGCAGGATGGACTTGTAGAGGTAACAGAGGATGACTGTCTTGCCAATGTGCCATTTGTAGAAGGCTGCGGTCTTTGGTTCGACCATCATTCCAGTGAACATGAGAGAATGCAGCTCGAGGGTAAATATAAAGGCGAAAGCCGTGTGACACCTTCCTGTGCACGTATTATTTATGAATATTACGGCGGAAAAGAAAAATTCCCGCAGTTTGACGATATGATGGAAGCTGTTGATAAGGTAGACAGCGGTAATCTGACAATCGATGATGTACAGAATCCAAAGGGCTGGGTACTCATTGGTTTCTTAATGGATCCACGTACAGGACTTGGACGCTGGAGAGATTTCACGATCAGTAACTATCAGCTGATGGAAAAACTGATCGATGCCTGTCGTACCATGACAACGGACGAGATCTTAAATCTGCCGGATGTGAAGGAACGTATCGAAGTATACTTTGAGCAGACAGAAAAGTTCAAAGAAATGGTCAAGGCGCATACAAAAGTAGACGGAAAGGTCATTATTTCCGATCTGCGTGGGGTAGATCCGATCTACTCCGGTAATCGTTTCATGATCTATTCCATGTATCCGGAGCAGAATATTTCTGCATGGATCGTAAACGGTAAGGGCGGACATGGCTGCAGTGCAGCAGTTGGTTACAGCATTTTAAACAGAACCTCCGATGTCAATGTCGGAAGCCTGATGCTGAAATACAACGGCGGCGGACATAAAGCAGTCGGAACCTGTCAGTTTACGGATGAGACAATGGAAACAGAGCTTCCGAAGATGCTCGCCGAGCTTTGCGAAATGAGCAATAAATAACAGAATGCGGATTGAAGAATCTGTATCTTTCATTTTTGAAGGATACAGATTTTTTGTTATGGTGACGAGGAAAATGCACGCATCTCGTCTCTGTTATGATGAGGAAAAAAAGATTATAAAAATAACAGTCGACAAAATCCATGCATAAGGGTTAGAATAAACTAACATAAGTAAGACTGTTCAAAGAGGAGAAAAGAAAATGCAGGAAGAAAAGATTAAACCGGTATTAAACGGAGCAGCGGAGACTATGCTGCAAAGCTTTTATGCAAGAGCAATGTACAGCAAAAATCCAAAGCACCGTTTCAAAGATGCAAAGGCAGAGGAGATCGTAGCGAAGCTTGACTATGATTTTTCCAAAGCGGGAAAGGATCAGACAATGAGCGGTGGTGTTATCGCCAGAACTGCAGTGTTGGATGAGCTTGTATCTGATTTTATTCAAAAAAATCCTGACTGCACAGTTGTAAACATTGCCTGTGGTCTGGATACCCGTTTTTACCGGATGGATAATGGCAGGATCACCTGGTACAATCTGGATCTGCCTGAAACAATACAGGTGCGTGACTCTGTATACAGAGAGAAAGGCCGTGTTTCAACGATTGGTTGTTCCTGCTTTGATCCTGCATGGCCAAAGCAGGTAATAAAAAGAGGAAAAATGCTCTTTATCATAGAAGGTCTGACCATGTATCTGACAAAGGAGCAGGTAGCGCAGATGCTTGTGATCATCCGGGATAACTTTGATAATGCCTATGTGATCATGGAATGTCTGTGTCCAAAATTTGTGAATAAAGAGAAGGTGGAAAAATCTATCCAGTCCACAGGTGCGGTCTTTACCTGGGGCGCAAACAGCTTTGAGGAGCTGGGAGATGTGGCAAAAGGCTTTTGCAAGGTAAAGAATGACAACATCCTGCGTGGTATGTGGGTGTTAAATCCGGCATTTAAGCTGGTGACTTGGCTTCCTGTCATGAGGAAAATGTCACAGAAAATACTGGTATTTGAAAAGGCATAAAAACGGACTAGATCAGCCCCATCGTTTTCAGGATAAACAGCCAGAAGGTCAGGGAAACGGAGCTGAGCAGCGTTGTCAGGACGATCACGCTGGATGTCAGAACACCTTCATGACCCATATTTTTTGCCATGATATAGCAGCTTGGCGTTGTCGGAGCACCGAGCATGATGAGCAGGGATACCATCTTTTCGCCTGTAAAGGAGAAATGGGCAGCGACCGGCAGAAAGACTGCACACTGCACAAAGAGACGGATAAAAGAGGCTGTAAGAGCAGGTTTGATCCGTCCGCAGGCTGCTTTGACCTCAAAGCCCGCACCAAGTGCGATCAAGGCAAGCGGTGTTGCCATGACAGACAGGTTGGACATTGTTTTTGTCACAAGGAATGGCAGCTTGATCTGGGAAACAGAAGCCAGCAGACCAAACAGAATACCTAAAATAATAGGATTTGTCGCAATTCCTTTGAGGGATTTGACAAGTCCTTTTTTATCGAGCTTGTGTTCACCCGGACCTGTAAAGGACAGGATCAGGACAGCAAGGATATTGTAAAGTGGCACACTCCCGATGATCATGAGTGGTGCGATCGTTGCTTTGCCATAGATATTCTGGATAAAGGCCAGTCCGAGGACAGCAGCACTGCCACGATAGCTGCCTTGTACAAATTCGCCGATAATGTCTTTATCTTTCAGGAAAAGAGATGCACCGGTCATAATAACGGTAAAGCAGATTAAAGTGGCAAAAAAGCAATACAGAACATAGCCTGTGTCCCAGACACTGAAAAAGTCTGCCTGATAAAGATCCAGAAACAGAAGCGCGGGTAATGTTACTTTAAAGTTGAATTTATTGGCGACAGTCACGAAACTGTCATTCAGCATATGGATCTGCTTGAGCACATAGCCTATGACGATCGTTAAAAAGATTGGTAATGTTACATTTAAACTGAAGATTAAATTTTCCATGACAAACTCCTGTTTTTGTGTGGAGGATTTTACTCCCGGACGGTTACAAGTGTATATAAAATAAGGTATAATAAGCATTGAATGTACCTATGCGATTTTAGTACAAATATATTTATTTGTAAAGACGGGCGTATATCCGGAAAGGTCTTAAAAAGGCAATTTTACAAATATTTTCTGAGTAGTTGGAAGGAAACGGAGAAGCAGCGGATCAGGGATTAATTTATCAGATAAAATGAAGGATGAGGAAACAGGAATGCAGGCAGAAACTATACAGATACTGGGAATCGTCATTGCCGCCATTGTGGCAGCAGTATTGTTTATATGGATACTCTGGCAGATCCTGCGTAAAAAGGAAACGCCCTTAGATGAAATGGAGGGCGTGGAATTCGAGCAGTATTGCGCAGAGCTTCTGCGAAACAGAGGGTTTATTGATGTGAATCTTACCAAAGCAAGCGGTGATTTTGGAGTGGATATTCTGGCAGAAAAGGATGGCGTGACTTATGCCATCCAGTGTAAGCGATATGCGGATCCGGTCGGCGTGAAGGCAGTGCAGGAAGCGTTTGCGGGCAGGGAATATTATGACCGCATGGTAGGAGCGGTTCTGACGAACCAGTATTTTACCGCTCCTGCGGTCGCAGCAGCCAAAAAGCTGAAGATCCTTCTCTGGGACAGAGGTTATCTGGACAGTATGATCGAGGAAAGACGTGTATAGCTGTCAGGACCATGTGACAGGAAGAAGGTGTGGAATGCGAGATCTGAGTAGGGAATCTGCTCTTTCTCGCATTTTTTTTGATACAGCTCTTTGCAGGCAAGAAGCTGTAAATAGCCGCCGTAGTATTTTAAATAGGTGCCCGGTTCGTTGATGAGGTAAGTGTAAACATTTGCAAGTTCCTGTGGCTCTGTAATACCGATCTTTGCCAGATAAGGGGCAATATCGGGAAGGCAGGCGGATTCTGCATGAATCCGGATATCCAGATAGCAGAGCAGACAGATCTGGATCTCGCGGGAAAGCCGGAGCATATGGGAATATGCCTTCTGCTCTTCCTTTTCATAGGCGTGATCGAAGGACAAAAGCTCTACGTACATTGCCCAGCCCTCGCTGTAGCCCGGGAAATTCATGACATAGCGCAGGATATTTTCCCGCGTAACCCCCTGCGAGGAAAGAAAATAGACATTCTGGAACATATGGCCGGGAAATCCCTCATGCGCCAAGGTAGTGTACATTGTCAGATAATCGGTTTCGGGATTGACATAGATCACATTATTGACGTTGCTGATCTCGCCCGGTCTGCAAAGGGAAAGACGCGGTGTAAAATAGTAGGCTGGCGCCGTATACGGAGCAAGTGCTGTGGGGATCTCTTTTACCGTAACGGGGGAAGAAGCCGGAAGTGGTGGAAAAAGAGCCGACATCTGCTCCTGCAAGGTGGATAAGTAGGTATCTGGAGCAGGCAGCTTAGCAGAGGCATCGGAGAGATCAGACAGAGTGTCTATCGGATATTTCTGCCGATACGCCGCAAGCTCCGCGTAAAGCGTCTGCAGTCTTTCGGAAAGCTGATTTGCAAGTTCCTCGGTTGTCAGATCACAGCCGATCTGCTGCTGCACCAGATAGGTGTAATAGGCTTTACCGTTTTTGTACTGACAGAGTCCGCGCTGCTCTTTTCCCTCTTCCTTTAGCAGCAACAGAGAATCCCCCAGCTTTTCATAAGCCGGCTGAACAAGTGTATGCAGGATGCGGGCATGGTCGGAAGCGTAGTAAGCATATTTTTCAGTATCTTTCTCATAGACCTGCTTCAGGTTTTGCAAAAAACAGTCTGTAAAAAGGGCTTCTCCTTTCTCAGATGCCATAAAATCACATTGGGAAATGACCATGGAAGCGTCTTCGGAAGCCATAAACATGCCAGCAGCGGCTTTATCCGTTTCATAAGCGGCAAGACTGTCAAAATAAGAAGGGATCAGCGACAGAAGCGCCAGATAGGATTTGACATCTTTCTCATTTTCCATGCTGTATTCTGCCAGCAGAACAGGAAGAGAGGTGTGTATCCCACTGGTCGGACTGAGTGGTTCCTCAAAATAGGGAAATTTTGTACCTTCCTGCCTTTTTTCGAGATAGGAAGTCAGGATTTCATAGGTTTCCTGTGTATGGACAGGCAGGTGTGCAGGTGATATACCGGAAAGTGTCCGGCGGAGCTTTTGCAGAGTTTCACCTTCGGCAAGATAGGTTTCCCGGTCGTAGCAGGGCAGGCTGCAGACAGCCGGATCGATCCCGAATGTGGAAGGATCTGTCAGGGTGAAATGAAGGCTCAGACTGTCATTTTCATAAGCACTTTGGAGGTAGCTGTCCGAAAAACGGGCAAATTTCTCCTCAGGGGAATTTTTTTGGATAAGATACAGGGAAAACAGAAAGGCGAAGGTCAGAGCGGTTAAAAACAGGGAAGAACGTAGTTTTTTCTTGGGATACATGAAAAGCTCCTGCAGGAAATGTTATTTCATCTTATGCAGATCTGTCTGCAGATATGAGGGATGAACGAAGCCTGCAGGATTGCAGAAAATGTGTGGAAACAGAGATCTGTGGTATGAGTCCGGGTGGAAGTCCAAAGCCGGAATATGTGAATAAGGATCTGTATTGCTATACCGGACAGAACAGATAAAGTAATAGGGACAGAATACTAAAAAACAGAAACAGCAGTTCAAACAGTATGTATTTTCTGCCGGGATGTTGCATCCGCCACAGAGCATAGCCCGGAAACAAAAGAGCATAGCCGCTGAATAGGTAACGTGCGTTCATGGTACAGATGAGCGGATAACGGAAGCAGAAGATGATATAACTGATCAACAGGGCACCATTTCCGACACCGATCAGAAGTCTGATGGCAGGATCTCCTGCTTTGGAAAAGCAGTAAGAGGTACTTGTGCAAAACAGGATCAGGGACAGGGCAAAGCCAAGCAGTGTGAAAACAGGCGCAAGCATTTCCCAGAAAGAAGTGCGGAATACAAGGATCCCTTCGTCATAAAGCAGCGTCAGGATCGTCTGTCCCCAGATATTGGCACTGTTTGAAAGATCCCACCAGTCGATCGTATGTGCTGTAAAAATGCGGAGTGTGGGAAAGCCCATGCGGTAGGCAAAGCCATAGCCTTCCACATTCTGCCAGGTGGCATAGCCTGTTGCATCTACGACATAAGAAAATGGCAGACCATACAGAATCAGGTTCCGGAGTACCCAGGAAAGGGAAAGCGGAATGCAGATCACGGCAAACAAGATATATTGTTTAAGCAGCGCTTTTCTATCCTTTGTTTTAATCAAATGGTACAGAAAGACAGCACCGACACCGGGCGCAATAAGGACGCCCGATGTTTTGGACAAGGTGGCAAAAATGATAGCAGCAGCAATTTTCATGATGTTTCCGGTATTGGGATCAGAATGCCAACGCAGCGTGTAAAAAAGAGCCATGACACAAAAAAGCGTCATCAGACAGTCGTTGTTCAGCTGCGCACCCAGAAAAAATAAGGTCGGAAAAAAGGATACAAGGGCGGTCAGACAACAGAGCAGCTTTTCTGAAATTTTAAGCTGCTTCAGGATACGATATAGAAAAACGGAGATCAGCACGGAAAATACCATATTGACATATTGCAGCATTTCAAAGGCATTTATCAGATTAAGATTATCTGTACCATGGTAAAAAAGCTGCAAAATAATGGCACCAACTATGTAAAATAGCGGTGGATGGTAATATTGTCCCATAAATTCCGGTGAAAAATCCGGCAGATGGTGATATTGGTATAAATACTGGATGTAGCCAAGATGTCCATAGGTAATGGACTGCCAGTCAGACAGATCACCGAGATCGTGGTTCGTATTATAGTAAGGAACTGCATAAGCATAGAAAAAGCGTGCAGCTGCGCCAAGAAGCAGGAGCAGCATACAGATCATGCGGGGAGAAAAGAAAGCCTTTATATTCGATTTTGACCCTGTTTTGTGTATATTCATCAGAAGAACCCTCCTTAAAAACTGTATCATGAACGGAAAGTGCTGTCAAAGCGCAAATATTTTTGATATACTTACGCTATGATGAGGATTGTGGGAGTGCGTAGCACAGAACAATCCGCAGGCATCAAAGCCGGGAACTTTTGACCACGGTATCATGCTATAAAAGGGACAGGAAGGGAGAATAGACCGGAATGAAAATGGAAATCCGCAGAAAAGATGTCATATTGGTATGTCTTTTCACAATCGGCTTTTTCTGTATTGCACTTTGGGGGCTTGGAAGCCACAGCATTCCGCAGACGGAGCAGGAGCTTTCGGCGCGCGGGGACGGCGCAAAGGAGGTAGTGCTTTACTTTGAAGAAGGGCAGCAGCTTTCGGATCTTCTGCTGTTTATCGGATATCGGGCAGCGGGGGAAGTGACGGTGTCTGTTGCAGCAGGAGCTGACTGGCAGATCGTACAAAGCGGGGAAGAACTGGATTCCGTGTTCGCATGGAATGAAATCCCTGTTTCGTATCGGACAACCTGTCTGGGGCTGGTATTTTCGGATGCTTCGGTGAATTTAATGGAGCTGGTCTGCTTAGATGAGAATGGAGAGCCTGTTTTACCGGTGAATGCCATGCAATATCCGGCACTTTTTGATGAACAGGAGCTTTATGAGGATGGTATTACCTATCAGGATCAGACGATCTTTGATGAGATTTATCATGGCAGAACTGCCTACGAATTTCTGCATGGACTGCCTATTTATGAAAATACACATCCGCCGCTTGGAAAGACACTGATCTCTGTCGGAATTGCGGTCTTTGGTATGAATCCGTTTGGCTGGCGGTTTATGTGTGTCGTTTTCGGAAGCCTGATGATGCCATTTATCTATCTGTTTGGTCTGCGTCTGACAGGAAAAACGAGATATGCCTGTCTGGCAGCAGTCCTGCTTGGAACGGATTTTATGCATTTTACACTTTCCAGAATTGCCACGATCGATATCATAGTCGCGTTTTTTATTCTTGGTATGTTCTATTTCATGTATGCATTTGTGTCGTCGGAAAAACGGCGGTATCTGCTGCTTGCCGGTCTGTTTACGGGACTTGGCTGTGCAACGAAGTGGACGGGGATTTATGCGCTGTGTGGACTTTTTGTCGTTTTTCTTCTCTGGATGATCGGAAAGATCAGAAAGATCGGTGTAAAGAAGGAAACAAGGCGTTACTGGACCTGGCTCTGCCTGCAGTGTATCGGCTGTTTTATACTTCTGCCTTTCACAATTTATACGCTGTCTTATATTCCGTTTGTCCGCATCTATCCGGATCAGAATCTGCTGCAGCATGTACTTTCCAATGGAGAGCTGATGCTTTCCTATCACAAAGCTACGATTTTTGATCATCCGTATGCTTCACCGTGGTATAGCTGGCTGTTTGACTGGAAACCGCTGCTTGACAGCAGGGAATATCTGGCGGGGGATAAGGTCAGCGTGATCGCAACCTTTGGCAATCCGGTCTTGTATTTTGCAGGACTTTATGCATATGGAAAAGAACTCTGGCGTACGTTCCGTAATAAAGATAAAAATGCAGCAGTGCTTGTGTTGTATTATACGGTCATGTTGCTTCCATGGATCTTTATCAGACGGACGGTTTTTATCTATCAGTATTATGTCTGCTCTGTTGTGCTCATTCTGCTGCTCTGCCACAGTGTCAGCCAGAAAGAAGGTGGGCAGGAAAAGAGAGCTTACTGGGGACTGCTTGCAGCTTCGGTTCTTTTATTTGTGGTCTTTTACCCTGTCATATCGGGGCTTGTTGTGCCTACAGTCTATATCAGACAGGTGATCCCATGGCTGCCCAATTGGAGATTTCTGTGATAGGAGGGGATTTCTGCAGGTAATGGGTTTGACATCTAATATCTGCTGTGTTACATTTATTACATATCGGGTATACTCATAAAAAGGCAGTGAGAAAGAGAGTACATTTGCAGGAAGTTTTCAGAGAACATCCTACGGGCAGGGAAGCAGAAACAGTTCTGATCTGTGGAAATGTCCGGTCTGTGAGGGATGGATGGAATGCACTTGGAAGATGGCTTTTGAGCAGCGCACCGAGGTCACAGGGCTTAGGCTGCGACAGGTTCCGCCTGTTATAGCGGAGGAGTATCGAAAGGATCGATACTTGCTGAGGTTTCGGGTGTGAGCCCGGAATAAAACAGAAGTGGTAACGCGTTTATTCGCCTTCTGGAGGGAAACCTTCAGAAGGCTTTTTTGTAGCGAGGAAGGAAACCAAGCGACAGCGAAGCTGGCATTTGGTTTCACCCGAGCGTACAACGAGAAAATCAGAGAGCAGCGAAGCTGCGGCGCTACGAAGTAGCGGGATTTTCGAGTCAGAAAAGAAAGAAAAAGGAGAGAAAAAGATGAACAAAGGCAAATATTATATGACAACAGCGATTGCTTATACATCAGGCAAACCGCATATCGGGAACAGCTATGAGATCGTACTGGCGGATGCGATCGCACGTTTCAAAAGAGCGGACGGATACGATGTATTCTTCCAGACCGGTACAGATGAGCATGGTCAGAAGATCGAGCTCAAAGCAGAGGAAGCAGGCGTATCTCCGAAGGAATTTGTAGATAAGGTAGCAGGTCAGATCAGAGAGATCTGCGATATGCTGAATACTTCTTATGACAAATTCATCCGTACAACAGATGATTATCATGAAAAACAGGTACAGAAGATCTTTAGGAAATTATATGAGCAGGGAGATATTTATAAGGGCGCATACGAAGGTATGTACTGTACACCTTGTGAATCCTTCTGGACAGAGTCACAGCTTGTAGACGGTAAATGCCCGGACTGTGGCAGAGAATGTAAGCCTGCAAAGGAAGAAGCATACTTCTTCAAAATGAGCAAATATGCAGATCGTCTGATCGAGCATATCAATACACATCCGGAATTTATCCAGCCTGTCAGCCGTAAGAATGAAATGATGAACAACTTCCTTCTGCCGGGTCTGCAGGATCTGTGTGTATCCCGTACTTCTTTCAAATGGGGTATTCCGGTAGATTTCGATGACAAACACGTTGTGTATGTATGGCTGGATGCCCTTACAAACTATATCACAGGTATCGGCTATGATGCGGACGGAAACAGCACAGAGCAGTACAAGAAGCTCTGGCCTGCTGATCTGCATTTGATCGGAAAGGATATCATCCGTTTCCATACGATCTACTGGCCTATTTTCCTGATGGCACTCGGTGAGCCGCTGCCAAAGCAGGTATTCGGACATCCGTGGCTTCTGCAGGGCGATGGCAAGATGAGTAAGTCAAAGGGTAACGTCATTTATGCGGAAGATCTGATCAAATTCTTCGGTGTAGATGCAGTCCGTTACTTTGTGCTGCATGAGATGCCATTTGAAAATGACGGTGTGATCAGCTGGGAACTGATGGTAGAACGTCTGAATTCCGATCTGGCAAATACACTCGGAAACCTTGTAAACAGAACCATTTCCATGAGCAACAAATACTTTGGCGGTGTTGTGGAAAATAAGGGTGAATCCGATGATCCGGCGCAGAAAGCGATCGATGCGGATCTGAAGGCTGTCGTAACAGACACATACAAGAGAGTTGCAGGGAAGATGGATGATCTGCGTGTCGCAGATGCAATTACAGAGATTTTTGTTCTCTTTAAGAGATGCAATAAATATATTGATGAAACAGAGCCATGGGTACTTGCCAAGGATGAGGCAAAGAAGGATCGTCTTGCGACCGTTCTTTACAATCTGGTAGAGGGTATCACGATCGGTGCTTCCCTGCTTGAGCCGTATATGCCGCAAACGGCAGAAAAGATCGTAGCACAGCTGAATACGCAGATCAGAAGCTTTGATGACATTGAGAAATTCGGACTGTATCCAAGCGGCAATAAAGTAACGGAAAAACCGGAGATCTTATTTGCCCGTCAGGATGTGGAAGAAGTTGTTGCAAAGGCTGACGAAATGTTTGAACAGAGAAGAAAAGAAGCCGGAATCCCTGCAGAGGAAGCAAAAGAGGAAGAGGCTGTGATCGATATCGAAGCAAAACCGGAGATCACCTTCGATGATTTCGGAAAAATGCAGTTCCAGGTAGGCGAGATCGTTTCCTGTGAAGCTGTTCCGAAGAGCAAAAAGCTGCTTTGCTCACAGGTAAAGATCGGTTCTACGACGAAACAGATCGTATCCGGTATCAGAGCACACTATACACCGGAAGAAATGGTTGGTAAGAAGGTTATGGTTCTTGTGAACTTAAAGCCTGCAAAACTTGCCGGTGTATTAAGCGAGGGTATGCTTCTGTGTGCAGAAGATGCAGAAGGCAATCTGGCACTTGTGACACCTGAAAAACCGATGCCTGCAGGCGCAGAGATCTGCTAACTGAAAGGGGATAATTTTGATCCGGACTGAAGAATTTACATTTGATTCCCGTGACGGGAAAACAAAATTACATGCAATGCGCTGGCTTCCCGAAGGGGAGCCCGTTGCTGTATTGCAGATCATTCACGGGATGAATGAATACATCCGCCGTTATGATGCATTTGCAGCCTATATGGCAGAAAGAGGCTTTGTCGTGGTAGGAGAAGACCACCTCGGCCATGGCGAAAGTGTTCCGGAAGGGGGCACTTACGGTTATTTTTGTGAAAATGATCCGGCGACGATCATAGTCAGGGATGTGCACAGACTAAAGAAGCTGACACAGCAGGACTATCCGACACTTCCTTATCTGATCCTGGGACACAGCATGGGCTCCTTTATCCTGCGTAATTATATTACCAGATACGGAACGGGCATCAGCGGTGCAATCATCTGTGGCAC
Source organism: Firmicutes bacterium CAG:194 (assembly GCA_000432915.1). Lineage (GTDB taxonomy): Bacteria > Bacillota > Clostridia > Lachnospirales > Lachnospiraceae > CAG-194. The sequence continues at coordinate 12,988 of HF995227.1, read as the reverse complement.
CGGAACGCCCAAAAAGAGCCAGCTTGTGGGCGGTAAGCTGCTGACTTCAATCCTTGGGAAGTTGAAGGGTGATACGTATGTCAGCAAGCTGGTAAATGAGATGAGCACAAAGGCTTATATGAGCGGAGAAGGAATGGAAACGGAGTTTGACTGGATCTGCTCTGACCGGGCAGTGCAGGAGGCTTACGCAAAGGATCCGCTCTGCTCCGGCTTTACTTTTACCGTCAATGGCTACCATACGCTGTATGAGCTGGCACATCGTATGCAGAAGAAAGAGAATCTTGCGAAAATACCAAAAAAATTACCGATTCTGATCGTATCAGGTACAGAAGATCCGGTTGGTGACAGAGGAGAAGCGCCGAAGGCACTTTATGACACACTCCTGCATCTGGACATTACCAAAACAACGCTGAAGCTGTATAACGGCGCGCGTCATGAGCTGTTAAATGAAAAGATCAAAGAGACTGTTTATTATGAACTGTACAACTGGATGGAAATCGTGTTAAATGAGCTGCAGTAAATGCAGCAGTTATTTTACAGGAGGTTTGAATCGTATGAAGAAACTAATCACACTGCTGTTTTCCGCAGTTTTACTGCTTTCGATGCCTGTTATGGCAGCAGAAGTAGATCAGAGCAGGATCGTCAATATTGACGCGTCCAAATCGATCATCGCACTTGGTGCAGATCTTTCCGCAGAGCAGAGAGCGACTGTATTATCTCTTATGGATGTGACGGAAGCGGATCTTGCCAATTATCAGGTCGTTACGATCACCAACGATATGGAACATCAGTATCTGGATGCTTATATGGATGCATCCGTAATTGGTTCCAAATCGCTTTCCAGCGTGAAGATCACGCCTGCAGAAAGCGGACATGGTGTACTTGTTACAACAAAAAACATCAATTACTGTACGACCGGTATGTACCGGAATGCCCTTCTGACAGCAGGCGTTTCCGATGCGGATATTCTGGTCGTAGGCCCGACGGAAATTTCCGGAACCGCAGCACTGATCGGAGCGATCAAGGGCTATGAAGCAATGTCGGGAGAATCCGTTTCCGATACGACACTTGATACAGCCATGAATGAGCTGATCACGACAGGTGAGATCGCTATGCAGGATGCGGACAGCCAGGATATTGAAGAACTGATCGCTTTTGTTAAGGCAAAAGTGGCAGCAGGCGGACTGGACAGCGACGACCAGATCAGAAGTGCCATCGAAGAAGGCGAAGATAAATTCGGTGTGACACTGACAGAAGATGAGATCAATCAGATCATTGCCATCATGCAGAAGATCAACCAGCTCGGACTGGATCCGAATGTACTGGTTTCGCAGGCAGAAGATCTGTACAGCAAATTTGGAAAGGATTTCCTGAAAAATCTTGATACGGATGCAATCGCCAAGGAAGTTGCCAAAAGTGCAGCATCCGGCTTTTTTGCAAAGATCGGTGATGCGATCAAAGGATTTTTTGCAGGATTGTTTCAGTAAATGACATTTCAGATCCGTAATATCAGAACAGAAGAATGGGAAGATGCGATGGCACTCGTCTGGCGCACATTTCTGAAATATGAAGCGTGTGACTATGAAGAAGAGGGTGTCCGCAGCTTTCTGGATTTTATCACGGATGAACGATTAAAGAAGCTGCATATGATAGGAGAATACCCTGTCATGGCAGCTTTTTGCGGTCAGAAGATGGTTGGCGTGGCATCCATGCGGAGCATCAATCACATTTCGCTTTTGTTTGTGGACAGTAAGTACCACAAAAAGGGGATCGGAACAGAGCTGGTGCACAGTCTGCGGGAGCTGGTTCTTGCAGAAGGAAGAAGGTCTTCCCTGACCGTGAATGCAGCGCCATACGCGACGGGATTTTATCATAAGATCGGGTTTACGGACACGGACCGGATGTGCACAAAAGAAGGGATTTCCTACACGCCGATGGAGTGGACTTTCGCATCTTTTACAGGAAATCCGACAGATTAGGCAACATGTATAAGAAAGGTTGAAAACTTTGTGTACTTGTGTTATAGGAAAAATCAGAAGTGTATTATATAATACCATTATCGGGTGACAGAATAACACCAAACATAATTTTAGGAGGAAAATTTAATGGCTAACTTATCATTAAAAGACGTATGTAAAGTATATCCAAACGGATTTGAAGCAGTTAAAGATTTCAATCTTGAGATCGCAGATCAGGAATTCATCATCTTCGTAGGACCTTCAGGATGTGGTAAATCTACTACACTTCGTATGATCGCAGGTCTGGAAGACATTTCTTCCGGTGAATTAAGAATCGGTGAGAAATTAGTAAACGACGTAGAACCAAAGGACAGAGATATCGCCATGGTATTCCAGAGCTACGCTCTGTATCCTCATATGACAGTATATGATAACATGGCTTTTGGTCTTAAGTTAAGAAAAGTTCCAAAAGAAGAAATCGACAAGATGGTTAAAGAAGCAGCTAAGATCCTTGACCTGACTCCACTCCTTGATCGTAAGCCAAGAGCTTTATCAGGTGGTCAGAGACAGCGTGTTGCCATGGGTCGTGCAATCGTTCGTAACCCTAAGGTATTCCTTATGGATGAGCCTTTATCAAACCTGGATGCAAAACTTCGTGTACAGATGCGTATCGAGATCGCTAAATTACATCAGAGATTAGGTACAACAATCATCTACGTAACACATGACCAGACAGAGGCTATGACACTTGGTACAAGAATCGTAGTTATGAAGGATGGTATCATCCAGCAGGTAGATACACCTCAGAACTTATATGAGAAGCCACAGAACCTGTTCGTTGCAGGATTCATGGGATCTCCACAGATGAACTTCTTAGATGCAATCGTAGAAGTTGTTGATGATACAGCAGTATTAAAGGTTGCTGGTCACTTCATTCCACTTCCACCTGCAAAATCTAAAAAGCTGATCGAAGGTGGCTACAACGGAAAGACTGTTACATTTGGTATCCGTCCGGAAGATGTATATGATTCAGAAATGATGGTAGAAGCTTCACCACAGAGCACATTCGAAGCTACAGTTAAGGTTTACGAATTACTTGGTGCAGAAGTTTACTTATACTTCGATCTTGATGAATTCCAGATGACAGCAAGAGTTGATCCTCGTACAACAGCCAGACCAGGTGATGTTGTTAAATTCGCTATTGATGTTGAAAAGATTCATATCTTTGATAAAGAAACAGAATTAGTAATTACCAACTAATCCGAACAAGTTTACTTGGGGAGATACATTGTATGTATCTCCCTTTCTTTGTAGCGAGGCTTGCGGTAAGGAGGGACCCACGGTATGTAGTTAGGGGAACCGCGAAGCGGTGGAACCTGACTACTGGCACAGCCCACGAGCAGAGCGAGTATATAATGGCTGTGCTCCCGAGGGAGGATGCCTTATCGCCCAGTAACGAGCTTGCTCGTTACAGAAGGAGAAGCAGCGGAGCTGCGGCGCTACGAAGTAGCGGGATTTTCGAGTCTGCAAGAGGTATAGAAAGGATGTGTGCATTTGATAACAGCACAGGTAATACAGAGCTGTCTGGATGATTTAAAGACAATTACAAAGGTAGATCTGGCAGTTGTTGACGTAGAAGGCGTCATGGTGGCAAAGAATTCGGACAGATTTGAACAAAATGTAGAATTTGTAACGGAATTTGCTGCCTCTCCGGCAGGAAGTCAGGTGCTTCAGGGCTGTCAGTATCTGAAAATCTATGATGAAGAAGATCCGGTATATGTACTTCTTTGTGGTGATTCCAGTGAGGAATATATGATCGGAAAGATTGCGGTATCCAATATCCAGAATCTGATCACAGCCTACAAGGAGCGGTTTGACCGCAATAATTTCTTCCAGAATCTGATCCTGGACAATCTGCTTCTGGTAGATATTTATAATCGTGCCAAGAAGCTGCATATTGAGATCCAGAAGCCAAGAGTCGTTCTGCTTTTGGAAATTCCGGCGGGAAAAGAAAATTATGCCATGGAATTTTTAAAGAGTATGTTTTCTGCGCAGTCCGGCGATTATGTAACGGCAGTAGATGAAAACACACTGATCGTTATCAAACAGGTAGAGGCAAAGGATTCTTATGCTGAAGTGGTAGAAGTAGCGGAAACAACCGTTGCAATGATGAACACAGAAGCGATGATCAATGTGCGTGTGGCATACGGTACGATCGTAGAAGAACTGAAAGATGTTTCTAAGAGCTATAAGGAAGCCAAAATGGCACTGGATGTCGGCAAGATCTTTTATGCGGAAAAGACGGTCACTGCATACAGCACACTCGGAATCGGACGACTGATCTATCAGCTGCCGATCAATCTCTGTGAAATGTTCATCGAAGAGATCTTTGGCGGAAAGGTTCCGGAAGAACTGGATGAAGAAACTCTTACCACGATCAATACATTCCTGGAAAACAATCTGAACGTATCGGAAACCTCCAGACAATTATATGTCCACAGAAATACACTGTTGTATCGTCTGGAAAAACTGGAAAAATATACAGGACTGGATATTCGTATCTTTGATGATGCACTGACACTGAAGATCGCACTTATGGTGGTGCGGTATATGCGTTATCTGGAGAGTATGGATTATTAAATGTCATGCATTCCCAGTCACACATTTGCTACGCAAATATGCGACAAGTAATGCATGACATTATAAGCACTTTCATATATTGGATTAAATGGTTCAATATAGGGAAGTGCTATTTTGTTTACGCAGAAAAAGGATTATGTTTATGTGTATAAAGGAGAGCAGATGTTGTCCAAAGCGGGGCTGCGGAAGCTGACGGTCATGGGGCGGAAGGTAAAGGTGGAATTTCTACTGCAGGATCTGCCGGCTGCCGGGGGGAAAGGAAGCTGCAGACTGCGTTATCTTCTGGGCGGACAGGAGAAGGAAAAAAGCTGGGATATTGTATTTGTATCCGGCGGACGGCAGATGCAGTTTTTGCAAAAGTTGGAGGAAGCGGAAGAAATGGAAGGGATCGTGGATTGCAGGATCTTTTTGCCCGGAGGAAAGGAGATCCGTGGAGAAGCGGATGCTGTCACAGAGGAAAAACAGAATGTGGAAGAGGCGGATGTGAGGATGCAGATCCCGGATATAGATAAAGAAGGGAAAATGAAGCAGAAACCAGAATCTGAGGAACGCCAGATAAAGAAATCGGAAGAATCGAAAGAAACAAAGCAGAAATCAGAATCAGAAGAATGCCAAATGAAGAAATCAGAATCAAAATCAGAAGAATGCCAAATGAAGAAATCAGAATCAAAATCAGAAGAATGCCAAATAAAGAAACCGGAATCAGAATCGAAAGTGGCGCCGGGAGATGAGGAACGATCACAGGAGATGCAAAACAAGAGCCGGGTAGAGACAAAAGAAAGCAGGAAGGAGACTGAAATACCGGAAAATCAAGTGCTCTATATCCAGGATCTGACGCAGCTTCTTTCCATGGGAGAAAAACAGAGAGAGCTGTATTATAACAGCTTTTTGCTGCATGGATATTATCAGTACAGACATGTGGTGGCTGGTGACGGGTTTATCGGTGTTCCGGGTAATTTTAGCCAGCGGGAAGCGATCGCGGCAAAAATGATGGGCTTTCCACTTTTCATTGAGGCGGAAAATCTGCAACATTGTGAAATTGGGGAAGAAAGCAGAGCAGAAATGCCACAGATGGGGGCATATGGGTATTTTCTGTGTAAAGTCAGATAAATATGCGAACGGTCAGTGCGGCAAACAAGGCAGAACAGGCGGTAGTGTGGCGCATGGCAGCTCGATCAGTCTACGCCCCGCAGTGCGACCGAAGGGATATTTGGTTTCAATATCTCTATAAACTTCTCCAGTTCCATGCGGGAATAGGCAGAAAAGCCGGGGCATAGAACCCGTTCGCTTTCTTTGTAGGACTGCAGAAAGTATCTTTTGGCGCCTTTGATCCAGTCACCTATCTCGCGGAAAGTTTCTGCGCTGTGCAGCTCGCGGACGACTGTGGTGCGGAATTCGTAGGTGAAACGCCTTTCATCTGTCTCGTGCATCAGAAAATGCACGCTTTCGCGGATGCGGGCAAGCATTTCATCGGAAAAGGCATAAGAAGTACTGTGATCTGTCGGATCAGTCAGTCCTGCCACCTTCAGATAATCGGAAGGACCGGATTTGATATCCATTGCCACGTAGTCGATCAGCTTCTGTTCATAAAGCGTCTGCAGCATGAAAGGATTGCTGCCATTTGAGTCAAGCTTGACCAGATAGCCCAGCTGTTTGACCTCGGCCAGAAAATCAGGCAGATCATGATAGATCGTCGGTTCGCCGCCGGTAATACAGACACCTGTCAGGATATTCTTTCTTTTTTGTAAATAAGAAAGGATATCTTGTTTTGTGTATGCAGCATAAGAAGCAGGATCTAATAGAAGGTCACTGTTCTGGCAATATGGGCAGCGGAAATTACAGCCACCGAGAAAAACAGTAGCTGCTACGTGCTCCGGATAATCTAATAAAGTTGTCTTTTGTAAACCGCAAAATAACATAAGCTGCCTTCTTTCCTATTACACAAAAAACGTTCCGTGGGGATGCGATGTCCCAGATAAACAGTATAACACTTTAAAGGTCTGAGGGTATAGCGGATCTGGATATTTTGTGCAGCTATTTTTATGCGGGAATGCTTGTTATTTTTACGCATAACCCGTATGATAGAAGTATAAGGCATTTGCGGTAATAATAGAAGCGGATGAAAAAGAAATAAAACGGAAAGATAGGTTATGCATGAACTGACAGAAAAACAATTAAAACGCCGGGAAAACCGGCTTCGCGCCAAAGAAGAGAAGCTGCGCAAGGAAGAAGAAGCAAGGCAGCAGGCACTTATACTGAAACAAAAAACAGATGAGAAGTTTATGAAACAGGCTCTTTTGCAGGCGAAAAAGGCAAAAGAGCTTGGCGAAGTACCGATCGGCTGTGTGATCGTACAGGACGGAAAAGTGATCGGACGCGGCTATAACAGACGCAATACCGATAAGAGCACATTATCGCATGCGGAGATCACGGCCATTCGGAAAGCAAGTAAAAAATTAAATGACTGGCGGCTTGAGGAATGCACACTTTATGTGACATTGGAGCCATGCCAGATGTGCGCGGGCGCGATCGTGCAGGCGCGTGTCAAGGAGGTTGTGATCGGAGCGATGAATCCGAAAGCAGGCTGCGCCGGTTCTATACTGAATCTGTTTACGATGAAGCAGTTCAACCATCAGGTGCAGACCACCTATGGTGTCTGCGAAGCGGAATGCAGCCAGATTTTGAAACAGTTTTTTGCCGGACTTAGAAAACGCCTGCATGAAACAGACGGTAGTGGTATTTGCAATAGGAAATAATGGAACTGTTCTGCGAGACAAAATGATCTTATCGGTTCAGATGCGTTATAGGTGACGGAAGAAAGGAAACGAGATGGGTGTGATATATTTTATTCTGGGAATCATGGGTGCTGCCTATGTGATAATTGGCGGAGGTGTATTTCTGGTATTTATAACTTCAGGAGGCTTTGCAGAGGCAGGAGGAGCAGTTTTTATGCCGCTTATTTTTGTGGTGATTGGTATTGGATTTCTGGCGGGAATTGTAATACATAAGAGTGTCAAAGGGAGAATTCGGAAAAAAGGGAAAAAGTATGTGGCGAAAGTGTACAGCTATGTGGAGAATACCTCTTTTACGGTAAATAACTCTTATACAGTCAATACAGTGGTGCACTATTTCGATGAAACGCACACAGAAAGAGAGGCTGTCATTCCGACATGTTTTGAAAAGGGTTCCTCTAAAATGCTTCCTATCGGAATGACCGTTGACATTTATTGCTACCGGGATAAATATGACTATGATCCGAAATCTGTCAGAAGTGAATATCTGCCGGGAGAGGAAGAACTGATGGATGACAAGCCGGTAGATCCGATGCAGCTGAAAATGGTGGCTGTTTCCTGCCCGAACTGTGGTTCCAGCTTTCAGGCTGCAACGGGGTATTCCAGCAAGTGTCCGTATTGTGGCAGCTATATAAATGCGTAAAGGGATTGGAATCCGGTCTGTTAGAAGACCGGATTTATTTATTGCTATTTTTCGGCAAATTATATAAGATGATAAAAATAGTACTATTTTTCTGGGGGCTCGGATGATGATAAAGATTTTTTTGGTGGAAGATGAAATTGCAATCCGTAAGGGAATCAAAAACAGTATTGACTGGGGAAAAGAAGGATATGAGTTTGTGGGAGAAGCGGGAGATGGTGAACTCGCATATCCGATGATCTTAAAGACGAAGCCGGATATTCTGATCACAGATATCAAAATGCCTTTTATGGATGGATTACAGCTTAGTAAGCTGGTCAGAAAAGAACTTCCCGCAACCAAAATATTGATCCTGAGCGGATATGACGAATTTGAATATGCGAAAGAGGCGATCAAATTACAGGTTGCGGAATATTTGTTGAAACCAATCTCTTCCGCAAAGCTTCTGGATGTGCTCGCACAGGTGAAAGAAGTGATCAGACAGGAGCAGGAAGAAAAAGAACTGATCAAGAAGTATAGAGAAGATATGAAGGAAAACCGTGAGCTGGAAAAAGAACGGTTTTTAAACCAGATCATAGCACAGAATCTAAGTCTGGCTCAAATACTGGAGACAGGAGAATCTCTGGGGATGGATCTGAGTGCGCCCTTATATAATATACTGCTTTTAAAAATTACCGAAAACGGGGGAAAGCAGGAGACGTATGCGGAAATTGAGAGCGCGCTGGATACGTTAAGCGGTGTATTTTCTTTCCGGAGAGGCGTGGATGAATGGCTCTTCTTACTGACTGCGGATGATGCAGAGAAGATGGAGAGGCGGATTGAAAGCTGCAGAAAGGCAGTCAGACAGATCACAGAAAAAACAGATCCGCCGGTGGAATACTTCGGAGCACTCGGAAATCCGGTGGAAAGACTCAGGGAGATCAAAAATTCTCTGAAAGAGGCTGAAAAGAAGTTTGCTTTCCAGTATTTTAAAAAGTGGAACCAGATTTTGGAAATACCGGTCAGAGATGTCGGATCATCCGAAAATCCGCAGACTGAAAAGAATGAAAATGAAGAACTTCTGATCAGTTCTGTACAGGTTGATAAACTCAATCACAAAATTATTGAGAATTTCATTCATACAGGTCTGCGCAGGGAAGTTTCCAACTTTGTAGATGATTATTTTATGAGTCTGGGTGAAAAGAGTGTCCAGTCACTGATGTTCAGACAGTATGTTGCCATGGATTTTTATCTGGCTGCGGTAGCTTTTCTGGAAAGGCTTGGATTTTCCTCAAAAGAACTGGTAGAGCGTTGCGGTGATCTGAAGGAAATGGAACAGGTGATACAGACAATAGAGCAGACAAAAGAATATATCAAAAAAGTACTCGATGCAACATTGGAATGTCGGGAGTCTGTGTCAAGGAAGCGTTACAGTGATCTTTTAAAAGAGGCTGTTTCCTACATCGAGCATCATTATGAGGAAGAAGATATTTCACTGAATCAAGTGGCTGCAAGTGTAAATATCAGTCCAAGTCATTTCAGTACAATATTCAGTAAGGAAATGGGAGAAACCTTTATTGAATATTTGACAAACGTCAGAATGGAAAGGGCAAAGCAGCTTCTGCGGAGCAGTACAATGAAAACGGCAGAAATTGCGTATGCAGTTGGCTACAAGGATGCGCATTATTTCAGTTATCTGTTTAAAAAAGTACAAAAGTGTACCCCGCGTGAATTCCGTACACAGGTATAAGACAGGAGGCAGTTTTGAAAAAGAATTCGTTGCTGAAACAACGTCTGAATATGTTGATGGGTATTTGTCTGCTGCCGCTGGTTGTGATCATTATCTACCTGATCATTATGATCTACAGTTTTGCGGATCGTTATGATGCGATCGTTGGAAAGATTGAAATGGCTAATGCATATAATATCAATTTTAAGGATGATATGGATTACATCATGTATATCATTGCGGTAAACTCTGAACGTGCCAAGGAGCTTGTCGATACGCAAAAGCCGCATGAAATGATAGATGATGCAAGGCAGTCCTTTCAGAAGATGTATGATGCCACAGAGGACGAGTATGCGAAGAATCAGCTGACGATGATATTGAAAGCACTGGATACATTAGAGGATCGTGTGGAAGAAATAGAGAAGGATGCGCTGATTTCCGGGCAATACGATAAAAATATGGAACGTTTGGATGTTAATATCCGTATTTTGACACAGCTGATCCAGGATCAGATCCAGCAGTATATTTATTATCAGGCGACAAATCTGGAAAACCTCAGAAGTGATATCCGAATGGATGTGGATCAGGCAACACGGACGGTGACAGTAAGCTTTGTTTTAATCCTGGCAGCAGCACTCATCATCAGTCGGAAGATCATGCTGAGAATCACAAAACCGATCGAAAGCTTGTGTGAAGCAACCAGAATTGCTGGACAGGGTGATTTTGCAGTCCGGGCAAAAGGTGGCAATGATGATGAAATGGCGATCTTAAGCACAAGTTTTAACCAGATGGTGGAGCAGATCGGCAATCTTGTAGAAGGGATCAAAGTGGAGCAGCTCAATCTGAAAGCAACAGAGCTGAAGCTCCTGCAGGCGCAGATTAATCCGCATTTTTTATATAATACGCTGGATACGATCATCTGGCTGGCAGAGGCAGGCGAAAAAGAGCAGGTCGTCAATATGGTATCTTCGCTTTCTGATTTTTTTCGTACAACACTTTCGAAGGGGCAGGATTTTATTACGGTGCAGGAAGAAGAGCTGCATATCCAAAGTTATCTCCAGATCCAGCAGTTCCGCTATCAGGATATTCTGGAGTATGAAATAGAAATACCGGAAGAGTTGTATCAATACAAAATATTAAAAATGACATTGCAGCCTCTTGTTGAAAATGCATTGTATCATGGCATTAAAAACAAAAGAAGGCTGGGGCATATCCGTATCAGCGGACAGATAGAGGGAGATTATCTGATATTTGAAGTTTATGACGACGGAAGCGGGATTGATCCGGAAAAGCTGATCCGTCTGAAAAAAGTATTGGATGGTGAAATAGAGGAGAAGGAAAATCCAAGCGGATTTGGACTTTATAATGTGCAGCAGAGAATCTGTCTGAATTATGGACAGGGGTATGGATTACAATTGGAAAGCGAGTATGGGGAATGGACAAGAGTCTATGTCAGGATTCCATGCAATAAAATCAAACATATTTCGTAAAAAATTCAACTTTTTCTTAAAAAAAATAATAACATCCCGAATATTAGAAAAAATTTACACTTTATTCAAAAGAAACTCCGTATTTTTTGCCGGCAGATTACGTTATGATTAGATCATCAAAAACGTGGTAACAAGCAAAAAGGAGGATACGCCATGAAAAAGAAATTATTAGGGATTTTACTTAGCACCGCAATGATCGCAACAATGCTGGTAGGATGCGGAAGCAGCGCAGCAGACACAACAGCTCCTGCTGACAGCAGCACAGAGGAAAGCACAGAGGAAAGCACAGATGCAAGTGCAGATGCAGAAGCACCTGCAGCATCAGGAGATCTGATCAAGGTAGGTATCATCAATAATGATCCGAATGAATCAGGATATCGTACGGCAAACGATAAAGATATGAAAGCAATGTTCACAGAAGAAAATGGATATGAAGCATCATTCGCATACAGCTTAAAGAATGATGAACAGATCACAGCAGCACAGAAGTTCATTCAGGACGGTGTTGATTATCTTCTTCTCTCCGCAGCAGATACAGCAGGCTGGGATTCAGTTCTGCAGGATGCACAGGATGCAGGAATCAGAGTTATCTTATTCGATCGTACGATCGATGCAGATGAGAGCCTTTACGAAGCATCTATCGTTTCCGATATGGCAAAAGAAGGAGAAACAGCAGTTGAATGGTTAAAGGGCCAGAACCTTGATGAATACAATATCATTCATTTACAGGGTGTTATGGGTTCTGCAGCACAGCAGGGTCGTACAGGTGCTTTAAATGATACAGTTGCATCTGACGGATGGAATCTTGTAACACAGCAGACCGCTGAATGGAACTCAGAAAAAGCACAGCAGATCGTACAGTCTGTTATCGACTCAGGTAAATCCTTCAATGTCATCTATGCTGAAAACGATGATATGGCAAAAGGTGCTGTAGCGGCTCTTGATAAAGCGAATATTCCTCACGGTGTAGGCAAAGACGTAATCGTTATGGGATTTGACTGCAATAAGTGGGCACTTGAAGAATTATTAAACCAGAACTGGAACTACGACGGACAGTGTAACCCATTCCAGGCTTCTTACATCGATGACATCATCAAGAAGATTGAAAATGGTGAGACAATCTCTGAAAAGACAATCATCATGGATGAAAAAGGCTTTGATGCTACAACGATCACACAGGAAGATGTAGACAACTACGGAATCTAAGATCCACGATCATACAAACAGCCGGGAGCGCAGCGCAGCAAAAAAGCTGCCTTGCGCTCCCTTTTTATAGGAAGGAGGATGCAGGGTGAAAGAAAACAGAGTACTTGAAGTGAAAGGTATTTATAAAAGCTTCCCCGGCGTAAAGGCACTACAGAATGTGGATTTTAATCTGTGCGAGGGAGAGATCCATGCACTGATGGGTGAAAACGGTGCGGGAAAATCAACATTGATCAAGGTGCTGACAGGTGTTTATACAAAAGATGAAGGACATATTTATCTGAAAGGAATGGAGAAAGAGGCGGTGATCCGTTCTCCGCAGGATGCACAAAATCTTGGTATCAGTACTGTATATCAGGAAATTACACTCTGTCCGAATCTGTCTGTAGCAGAAAATATGTTTATTGGCAGAACAAAGGGCGTAGGACAGAACTGGAAGAAAATGAATAAGGCGGCAGATGATATTCTGCAGTCGCTTGATATACCGGCAAAAGCAACCCAGCAGCTTGCTAGCTGCTCTATCGCAATCCAGCAGATGGTAGCGATCGCAAGAGCGG
>HF995226.1:10496-37818 GCA_000432915.1 Firmicutes bacterium CAG:194 | reverse complement strand
TTTTTATTCATAATCGTTCCTCCATCAAATTCAAATCTTCTGTTGCTTTCAGTCTCTTCGCAAGACTGAAATTTCGGGTACATTGTGGCTTTATCTGTTCAAACTCTTGTACATCTGCCATCGCTTAGTAGTAGGTTACTGCTAAGGAATATTTCCAATTTTTCTCTCTATTCTGCCTTATCCCCCATGAGCCTTAGTAGTCGAAACCGTAGTAATTCCAAGGCTTCCCGCTATATTCTGCCCTGTGTTGCCCCAGTCTGCGAAGGTATGCATTATCATAAAACTGGAGTGCCGTGGCAGATAAAAAGTACTTTTATCATAGTTATATACCCTCACTTAATTATATATTTTGTTCCTCTACCTTTTCCTTCAACTGCAATCACACCTTTTTCTTCCATAGATTTCAACAACTGCGTTGTTTTTGATTTACCAAATGGGACATATGGTGCAATTTCACTTATTGGTTTCAGCATCGTCTTACTTAAGGATTTATAAATTGCTACTCTGAAAGCTGCTTCCGATATTTTCTCCATCATCTTTCTGTCAGCGCCCTGTATTATTTCATATTGGTAATAGTCTCTAAACACAATAAGTGCTCTTTCATACACCTCTAAAACTGATACATTTTCAAAGGTCACTCTTTTTTGAATAATACTGATATTCTCACCGAACTTAACAATATCAATTCCCGAAAAATGATTTTTATCTGCCAAAAGTCCTGCTGCATTATTAAACCCATTTACATTGTTATACAGGTTTAATGTCTTTAATGTATCCTGATTGAAAGTTTAAATCTGAATATTTTCTTTCAGCTTACGATGTAAAATTTCAAAAGATAATTGCTGGTCTTTACAAGGCAGTTCTTCAAAGCTAATATTTCTTCCATCTAATACAAGCCTTGAAAATTCCAGTGTATCTACCTCTATCGTTGCTGTATCATTTCGTTTGTATGCTTTTGATTTATATAAATAAATATACTTTAGCCGGATTGCATCGCTTCTAATCACACCCCAAACATCGTATTCAGCAGATATACCCCGGTCTCTGTTTCGAATACATTCTCCCTGCATTTTCTGATCGCTTCCTTGGGCAGATCATCTTCCAGTGCATTTACGAGGAAATCCGCTTCCAGAAGGATTCTGTAATCCAGTCCGTCCACATTCTCATATGTATGGTGATGTGCGATCAGGTAGCAGATTCTTTCAGTCTCAGCCGCAGTTACCTCCGGGAACTGTGCAAGTATTTCCTTTGCGTAGGCAGGACCTTCCTGCTCCTGCATCTTTCCGTCGCATCTGCCGTATTTTTCTTCCGAAGGACGAATTCCGATATCATGCAGGATAGCTGCCATTTCCAGAATATGTAATGTCTCCGGATCCAGTCCTTCCCTGATACCTATTACATGTGCAAATTCATATACTTTTAGAAAATGCTGGATCCTCTTTGGATCACCGGCATTAAACTCTGTCATCTTAACGATCAAATCTTCCTTTATCATATCTCGTCATCCTTCCAATTATGAATGTGTGTGTGTCCGGATTCCTGCGGAAATTGTCTGTGCGATCTGGGCAGCGGTTTCTTTCTTGCCGCTCTCTTCCCACTGAATGAACACATTTAAAAGTGCACCGCCGTAAAAAAATAATTCATAATCCGGAATATGATAAACCGGCCTGATCTTCTCGATCAGATAAGTGTTCATTGCATCTATTACAATGGAATACAGCCCCGCATGCACAATTTTCAAAATGAAATCAGCGTATTGATCAAAAAAGCTGAGTGCATACATAATGCTGCTTCTGTCATGAAAATGCCCCAGTTTTCCTTTACTTCTCTCCACTTCCCAGACATATTCTTTTACAATTTCATGGAAATAGTCCTGAACGGCCTCCTCTTTTGTATCGTAATAATGATAAAATGTCATTCTGGAAACGCCTGCACGCTTTACAATATCTGAAATACGGATCTGCCCGTATTCCTTCTGATCCAGCAACACAAACAAAGCTTCCCCGATACACATGCGGGTAAACCTTGTACGCGTATTATATTCTTTTGTAAACAGATCTGCCATGTAGTATTCTTCCTTTAAAGTGTTTTCTCCTGCACCTATTATATCTCGCTTTCTCGTATATTTACAGCTGTAAATTTCCTATTTTCCGAAACCGTTCATACCGCATTTCTTTTACCTGTTCAGGATTTATTCCTTCATACTTTTGCAAAAAGAAGCCTATTTCTTTGGAAAGCTCTGCCGTCAGTTTGGGCAGCCCTTCAGGCAGTTTCTCTTCTTCCGCAAATACTTTTTCAATGACTCCCAGCTCAAGCAGATCCTCTGCCGTCAGTTTCATACATGCAGCCGCTTCTTTTGCTCTGTGGCTGTCTTTCCATAAAATACTGGCAAACCCTTCCGGTGAAAGAATGGAATACATTGCATTTTCCAGCATCCAGACCTCATTGGCTGTTGCAAGTGCAAGTGCGCCGCCGCTTCCTCCTTCTCCGATGATGATGGATAAAACCGGTACAGAAAGTGCTGACATATCCGAAATGGATGTCGCAATTGCCTCTCCCTGTCCCTGTTCTTCCGCTTCAATACCGCAGTAAGCCCCCGGTGTGTCCACAAAGCAGATCACCGGTCTCTTAAATTTTTCCGCCTCTGCCAGTAATCTTTTTACCTTACGATAACCACCCGGCTGGCACATGCCGAAATTATGTGCAACCTGTTCTTTCGTATTTTTCCCCTTTTCCTGTGCTATGATTGTCACAGGCATATTTTCAAACATGGCAATTCCCGCAATGACAGCCGGATCATCCGTTCCCGCCCTGTCTCCATGTAATTCATAAAAAAGCGGAAATAACTCTCTGATATAATCCGAGCTGATACTGCGCCCCTGCTCTCTTGCAAGCCGGACACGATCCCAGGCAGTTTTTTCATATGTCAGTTTCTTTGCATTACATGACGGTTCTTTTTTCTGATCTGCCCCTGCTTTCCCCGACTGAAGCTGTTCTCTCCTGCCTTCATCCGAGTTGTCACACGCTAACTTATTGATTTTATCCTGTAATCCGGAAATATTCTCCGATACGTTTTCTTCTCCTGCATGGTGCAGCATCAGAAGATCAGAAAGCACCTGCCTCATTTCTTCTCTTTTTACAATCCTGTCCACAAACCCGTGTTCCTGTAGAAACTCCGCTCGCTGGAATCCTTTTGGCAGCTTCTGATGGATTGTCTGCTCGATCACACGCTGTCCGGCAAATCCGGCAAGTGCTCCGGGCTCAGCCAGTATGATGTCCCCAAGCATCGCAAAACTTGCCATTACGCCGCCTGTTGTCGGATCCGTCAGCACACTTATGTAGAGCAGTCCTGCCTCACTGTGTCTTTTAATGGCAGCACTCGTTTTTGCCATCTGCATCAGGGATAGTATCCCCTCCTGCATTCTTGCACCGCCTGAGCATGCAAATATAATAACAGGTAATTTTAACTTCGTGGCACGTTCTACCGCTCTTGTAATTTTTTCTCCGACAGCTTCTCCCATGCTTGCCATAAAGAATCTGCCATCCATAACACAAAGAACTGTCTGTCTGCCACCGATCCTGCAGCGACCTGTGATAACTGCCTCTTTCATGTGCGTTCGCAGCCTTGTCGCTGCGAGCTTTGCTTCATACCCCTCAAACTGCAGCGGATCCGTTCCGACAAGATTTCTGTCCCATTCCAGAAAGGTACCTTCATCCGCAACTCTTTTAATACGTTCATATGCACTCATTCTGAAATAACCGCCACATTTCGGGCAGATATATCCGCCGCTTCTGACATCGTCTATCAGCACGATACCACCGCATTTTTTACACTTACAAAGCAGATCATCCGGAACAGACGGATTTATGCCTGTATGATATAATCCCTTTGTTGTTTTTTTAAATACATGATCTAAATTCATCGGTCAACGCTTCTCTCCAAATTCAAAAATGGTTTTCTATATAGTTGATATCCACATTTCCGTCCCGATAGTCAGGTTCTTCCAAAATGCCGTATTGATAATCCACATTAGTATCAACGCCTTCTATGATGACTTCACCTAAAGCACTCTGCGCTTTCCGGATTGCTTCTTCTCTTGTTTTTGCCCAGACGCTGATCTTTGCGATCATGGAATCATAAAATGGTGGAATCTTATATCCGCTGTATATTGCGGAATCGATTCTGATTCCTTTTCCACCGGGCAGATGTAAACCCGTGATCGTTCCGGGGCACGGTCTGAAATCTTCTTCCGGTTTTTCCGCATTGATCCGCACCTCGATCGCATGTCCGTTAATTCTGATATCTTTTTGGGAAAAAGTCAGTTTTTCCCCCGCAGCTATTCTGATCTGCTCTTTGATCAGATCAATTCCTGTGATCCACTCCGTGATCGGATGTTCTACCTGTATTCTTGTATTCATTTCCATAAAATAAAAAGTACCGGAAGGCTCTAACAGAAACTCTATCGTGCCTGCATTTATATATCCTGCTGCCTTTGCCGCACGTACCGCTGTCTGTCCCATCTCCATCCGCTGTCTGGATGATAATACGCTGCACGGCGCTTCCTCGATCAGCTTCTGGTGTTTTCTCTGGATAGAGCAATCCCGTTCCCCAAGATGTACCACATTACCGTGGGAATCTGCCAGGATCTGAAATTCCACATGGCGGGGACCTTTGATATAATGTTCCAGATACATGGCATCATCACCGAAACACTGTTTTGCTTCTGCCTGTGCGATCCGGAAATTCTTTTCAAAATCCTCTTTGGATCCGGAAAGACGCATTCCCTTTCCACCGCCTCCGAGTGCTGCCTTGATCATAATGGGATAACCGATTTTTTCCGCTTCCTGCAGTCCGTCCCGGTAATCAAAAACCGCTCTGTCGCTGCCCGGTATAACCGGAACTCCCGCTTTCTGCATCGTTTCCCGTGCAAGCTGTTTATTCCCCAGCCTTTCAATCGTTTCTGCCTTAGGACCGACAAAAATAATATTGCACTTTTCACACAATGCTGCAAACTTTGCATTTTCCGATAAAAATCCAAATCCCGGATGAATTGCCTGTGCACCGGTCACAATAGTTGCACTGATGATCCTCTCCATCGATAAATAGCTTTCAGAAAGTGCAGCAGGTCCGATACATACAGCCTCATCTGCCAGCTTTGCATGTAACGCTTCCCTGTCTGCCTCCGAATAAATTGCCACCGTCTCGATTCCCATTTCGCGACAGGCTCTGATGATCCGCACGGCGATCTCTCCGCGATTTGCCACAAGTAACTTTCTTATCATTTTTATTTACCCTATCATAAATGTCAGTTGTCCGCTGGCAACTACTTTTCCGTCAACACTCGCTGTTGCTTCTCCGATACCAACCGGTCCCTTTTGTTTTATAATCTTCGTTTCCAGCCTGAGCATATCTCCCGGTACTACTTTTCCACGGAATCTGCATTTCTCAATTCCGCCGAAGAAGGCGATCTTCCCTTTATTTTCAGGCTGTGATAAAATAGCGACGGCTCCTGTCTGTGCCAGGGCTTCTATGATGAGTACACCCGGCATAACCGGTTCCTGCGGAAAATGCCCCGCAAAAAAATCTTCCCTGTAAGTCACACATTTATAACCGATCGCATATTGTCCCGGTTCATAGTCCTCAATTCTATCCAGCAGAAGAAATGGGTGTCTGTGTGGCAGGATCTCTTTTATTTCATTGATATGCAAAGATTTCATGATGCTGCCTCTCCTATCGTTTCTTTTTCGATCACAAATAATATCTGTCCGTATTCCACTGTGTCCGTATTGTGTACCCTGATTTCCCGGACGATGCCATCAGCATCACTTTCAATTTCATTCATCAGCTTCATTGCTTCAATAATACCAAGCACCTGTCCTTTTTTTACGCGATCTCCGACCTGCACAAATGGGTCTTCTCCTTCAGCCGGTGCTTCATAAAACACGCCTACCAGTGGTGAGGCAATGTCTGTACAATCTTTACTCTGAACATCTCCGTCTTCATTCATGCCACCACAATACGCACTGTTTTCTGCGGAGTCATGTACCATAACCGTTTTTCCCGATTTTTTTCCGCATTTTATCCTGATACCGTTTTCTTCATAACAGAAGCTGTCCAGTTCCGATGCCGACACTGTCTGGATCAGCTTTATCATATTTTCAAATTCCATAGCTTTGCCTTTCACCTTTTCTGATCTATGATCACTCTGTGCTGTCCTTCCATAATCGTCAGACATCAAATGCTTTAAAAACAAGCACCGCGTTATGCCCGCCAAATCCCAGAGAATCGCTCATTGCATAAGTGATCTTTTTCTCCACAGGTCCGCCGATCGTATAATGCAGATCACATTCCGGATCTGTTTCTTTTGTACCTGCTGTCCGGTGCACAAATCCATCCTGAATAGACTTCACACAGACAATAGCTTCCACGCCGCCTGCTGCCCCAAGAAGATGTCCGATCATGGATTTTGTTGAATTGATCTGCACATTTTCTGCGTGTGCACCAAATGCAAGCCAGATCGCTCTTGTTTCAAACAGATCATTATGATGTGTACTTGTACCGTGTGCATTGATATAGTCAATCTGCGCCGGCTCTATGCCTGCTTCCCGCATGGCGATCTCCATTGCCTTTGCCGCGCCGCTTCCATCCTCACACGGAGATGTAATATGATATGCATCCGCTGTTGCTCCATATCCCACAAGCTCTGCATAAATATGTGCGCCGCGCTTTTGTGCGTGGGAAAGCTCTTCCAGTACCAAAATACCTGCCCCTTCTCCCATGACAAAACCGTTTCTGTCCTTGTCAAAAGGAATGGAAGCCCGCATCCTGTCTGTTTCCGTCGAAAGTGCTGTCAGCTGCTGAAAACCTGCAACCCCCGTAGGGCAGATACAGCTTTCTGTTCCACCGGCCAGCATGATATCCGCTTCTCCGTACTGGATCGTGCGCATGGCATCACCGATACAATTTGTGCCCGTTGCACAGGCTGTTACGACATTTTCACACTTTCCCTTAAGTCCGAACTGAATGGAAACATTACCTGCAGCCATGTTAGAGATCATCTTAGGAATCGTCAGCGGATTTACCCTGTTTACCTTATGTTCCAGCACTTTATCATAAGTAGCCTCCACTGTCTCCAGACTTCCGATACCGGAGCCAATGATCACTCCCACGCGGTAAGGGTCTTCCGCTTCCATATTGATCCCTGCATCCTCCATCGCTTCTCCCGAAGCCGCCACAGCATACTGTGCAAAAGGCTCCATACGTCTTGCCGCCTTCGGATCCATATGGTCAGCAGCTCTGAAATCCTTTACCTCTGCTGCAAGCTTTACCTTAAAATCCGATGTATCAAACTTTGTGATCCGGTCAATGCCGACTTTTCCTTCCTTACAGCTGTTCCAAAATGTATCCACATTGTTTCCGGTCGGGGTAACTGCCCCCATTCCTGTAATAACAACTCTTCTTTTCATTCTCTGTCTCCATTCTACATTACCATGCCACCGTCAACAGCAAGCACCTGTCCTGTCAGATACGATCCTTCCGCAGCTAGAAATGCCACTGCCTTTGCCACATCCTCAGGCTGTCCGAACCGCCCAAGCGGGATCTGCTTACATGCACCTTCCCTGATTTCTTCGGGAAGCTTCCTTGTCATATCGGTTTCAATGAATCCCGGTGCAACTGCATTTACTGTAATTCCACGGCCGGCGAGTTCTCTCGCGGCAGATTTTGTCATACCGATCATCCCTGCCTTCGCAGCAGCATAATTTGCCTGTCCTGCATTTCCGGTAATTCCCGATACAGACGCAATGTTGATAATCCTGCCATAGCGCTTTTTCAGCATTGTCTTTGCTGCAGCACGCATTGTATGAAATGCACCTTTCAGGTTAGTTGCAAGCACCGCATCAAATTCCGCATCTGTCATACGGAGCATTAGGTTATCCCTTGTGATCCCTGCATTATTGACAAGAATGTCTATTCCGCCGTAGTCTTTTGTAATTGCTGCGATCATAGCTGTCGCGGCCGCTTCATCCGACACATCACAGCCATAGGTTACAGCACTGCCGCCTTCTTTACAAATTTCCCCTGCAACAGTCTCCGCTGCTTCCTTTGAGCCATTATAATTCACGATCACAAGCGCTCCCATGCTTGCCAGCTTCTTAGCAATTGCACACCCGATTCCTCTGGATGCACCTGTTACCAGTGCCACTTTTCCAGTTAACATAATTCATTTACCACTTTCTCCACATCTTCCCAGACGGCGACATTTTTCACAGTTACTGCCGGATCTATCTTCTTCATGAAGCCGGCCAGTGTTCTTCCCGGACCGATCTCTACAAAAGTATCAACTCCCTGCCTTATCATATATCTCACACTCTGCTCCCAGTGCACGGAAGAATGGATTCCCTCACAAAGCAGTCCGGCAATCTCCTGCTTATCCGTTACCTTCTGCGCTGTCACATTGGAAATGTAAGGGATCTGCAGATCGGATATTGTTACTTTTAAAAGCTCCTGTTTCAACTTTGAAGCTGCCGGCTCCATCAGGGAAGAATGAAACGGGCCACTCACTTTCAATGGCAATACCCTCTTTGCACCGGCTTCTTTCAATGCAGCACCTGCCTTTTCAAGTGCCGTAAGCTCACCTGTGATAACAATCTGTCCCGGACAGTTGTAATTTGCGATCATAGCTCCCGGAATGTCCTGCAGCACATCTTCTATCTTTTCTGCTTCCATGCCCAGCACTGCACTCATACCGCCGATTCCCGCCGGTACGGTGTACTGCATCAGCTTTCCGCGCTCTCTGACAAGAAGTACTGCATCCTCCATGGAAAATGCCCCGGCTGTAGCGATTGCCGCGTATTCTCCAAGACTGAGTCCTGCAGTCATTTCCGGTCTGATTCCCCGCATAAGCAGTTCCTGCGTGATCATCAGACAGACTGCAACCATCGCCGGCTGTGTAAACTCCGTCTGATTGATCTCTTCATTTTCTGTAAAACAGATTTTTTTCAGATCAAAATCAAGCTGCCCACAGACATCATCAAAGTATCTTTCTGCCTGCTCACTGTTTTCATAAAAATCCCGTCCCATGCCACATTTCTGTGCCCCCTGTCCGGGATAGATAAAAGCAATTTTACTCATACATCCTGCTCCTGTTTAATGCTTCTTTTGTCTGGCTTACCAGCGTATCAATTAGTTGTTTACAGCTAACTTCTTCTTTGATAAGTCCTGCAATCTGACCGGACATCAGACTGCCGTTATGAATATCGCCTTCCTGCACGGCTCTTCTGAGTGCACCGGAGGCCAGAAGCTCCAGCTCTTCTGTAGAGGCTCCCTCCTGTTCCTTTTGCAAATAGGCTTTTGTCATATCATTCCGCAGTGCCCGGATCGGGTGTCCCGTACTTCTTCCTGTAACTCTTGTATCAATATCCTTTGCCCGGATGATGCGTTCCTTATAAGCCGGATGTACCTGACATTCATTTGTGACTACAAACCGTGTACCCATCTGTACGCCCTTTGCCCCCAGCATAAATGCTGCTGCAATTCCTCTGCCATCACCGATCCCTCCGGCGGCGATCACCGGGATGTCAACCGCATCCACAACCTGTGGTACTAATGTCATTGTCGTACTTTCTCCGATATGTCCGCCGGATTCGCATCCCTCTGCCACAACTGCGTCTGCCCCGCAACGCTCCATACGTTTTGCCAGTGCAACCGATGCCACAACCGGAATCACTTTGATATTCCGTTCTTTCCACAGTTCCATATATTTTTCCGGATTGCCGGCTCCTGTTGTAACAGCCTTTACACCTTCCTCTGCGATCACCCGGGCAACTTCGTCCGCATAGGGACTCATTAACATGACATTTACGCCAAACGGTCGATCCGTTAATTCCTTTGTTTTCCGGATCTGCTCTCTGACCCAGTCAGCCGGTGCATTTGCTGCACCGATCAGCCCAAATCCGCCGGCTTCTGATACAGCTGCTGCCAGATGATGCTCTGCTACCCATGCCATACCGCCCTGTATGATCGGATATTCTATTTCCAATAAGTTATTTATTTCTGTCTGCATTTTATTCTCCTTTTCCATCTTCCTACCGCCATGTCACAACACTGGCTGCCCAGGTCAGCCCGCCTCCGAATCCGGCGATCACCAGCCTGTCTCCGGCTTTTACTCTGCCATCCCGACAAAGCTCGTCCAATAAAATCGGAACAGAAGCAGAAGAAGTATTTCCATACTCCTGTACATTCATCGGGAATTTTTCGATCGGCTGTCCTGTTCTTTTTGCAACAGCTTCCACAATGCGCTCATTTGCCTGATGCAGAATATAATATTTGATAGCTTCCTTCTGTAAGCTGTTTTTCTGTAGCAACTCCTCTATGAGCTGTGGCACCTTACGGACGGCAAACCGGAAAATCGCCTGTCCGTCCATTCTGACACATGCATTTTTTCCGCTGTCATCCGCTGCTGCTCTCTGCATCGGCTCTTGCGTGCCAAACGGATTTGAAGAATACCCGCTGTATAGTGTCAATGCATCTCCCATCCTGCCATCTGCACCACAGACAGATACCTGTTTTTCGCCTGCTTCCGCCGTCAGAACCACCGCACCTGCTCCGTCTCCGAATAAAATACAGGTACTGCGGTCCGACCAATCTGTAATACAGGAAAGTGCTTCACTGCCGATCACAAGGATCTTCTGATAGAATCCGCTTTCTATATAGGCGCAGGCGGTCTGGTAAGCTGTGATAAATCCACTGCAGGCAGCATTCAGGTCAAAGCACGCCGCCTTTACCGCACCAAGCTCCTTTTGCACCAGACAGGCATTGCATGGGATCATCTGCGTGGGACTTGTTGTGGATACGATGATCAGTTCCAGCGATTCTGCCTGTATTCCGGCATTTTCCAATGCTGCTTTTCCGGCTTCTACAGCCATAGAAGCGACCGTATCATCTGTCACAACATGACGCCTTTCTATCCCTGTCCGTTCCCGGATCCATGTATCATTTGTTTCTATGTAATTTTTTAGTTCCTCATTTTCCACCACCCGCGGCGGAATATAAGAACCGGTTCCTCTGATCACTGCAATCATAGTTTTCCTCATCCTGTTTTGTTATAACTTACTCGTATGGTTCATCTGCATGGTATTTCCACTTCGTTTATCCTGCTCGTAATAGTATATAGCACGCCCCATACACAAAACAATTTACATTTCGCGATATTTTGTAACTAATCTATAAAAGGCCGGGCAATGCCCGACCTTCTATCTGCTCATTTTCTTCACAATCTTTACGATCACAACCGTCAAATAGCCACTGTCCTTCAGTTCCTCCAAGCCGTACATGACCTTTTCTGCAACTGCCGCTGCCTGTTTCACGATCCGGTATGCATAGCATTTTTACCGCCATCCAACATTCCTTCCGGTCTTTTAGATGCTTTGCATCTCATCCGGCATTTTTGCATAAACACTGCGTCTTACAAAATAGTAACAGACCACCTGCATGACGATCGTGATGATCCATGAGGCCGGATAAGAAATAAACAGGATCTTTAATGATCTGTGCTGCGGAAAGATCCCATAGATCCAGACAATTCTCGTACCAACCGTTCCGATCACGGAAAGGATCATCGGAACTGCCGAATGTCCCATACCGCGAAGTGCTCCCGGGAACAGATCCATCAGACCACACAGAAAATAAGTCACAGTTGTATATAACATGATTTCCATACCACAGGCTATGACCGCCGGATCTGTTGTATAGATCCGCAGGATCTCAGGTCCGAACAGGTAGGCACTGCTACCTAAGATGAGCGCAGATACAACCGATAGCAGCATACATTCCAGCAAAACCCGATCCATACGTTTTTTCCTGCCTGCACCATAATTCTGGCTGGTAAAACTCATACACGCCTGCGTGATGGAATTGACTGAGACATACAAAAAGCCAAAAATATTGTTAGCCGCGGTATACCCCGCCATAGCTATAGAGCCGAAGGAGTTAACGGACGACTGCAGCAGCACATTTGAAAAATTGATGACCGTACTCTGGATACCTGCAGGAACACCTACCTGAAAGATCTGTCCGACATACTCCCCTTTGATTGCCAGCTTTGAAAACCGAAGCTGATAGCTTCCCTGTGTCTGATACAGGCAGCGCAATACCAGAATACAGGAGATCATCTGGGAGATCACAGTTGCAATGGCAACACCTGCAACACCCATATCACACACGATAACAAGGAACAGATTCAGCAATGCATTGATCACACCGGATACGATCAGAAAAATGAGCGGCCGCTTTGTATCTCCCACTGCACGCAAAATAGCTGCACCGTAGTTATACAGCATAAAAAATGGCATTCCTACAAAATAAATGCGCATATACAAAGCAGACTGTCCGATAACATCTGCAGGAGTATCCATTAAGATAAGTGCTCCTTTTGCAAATACAACACCCACCACTGCCATGATAAGCCCACTGACAAGCGCAAGAGCGATGGCTGTGTGCACTGTCTCTGACATTTCTTTTTCTCTGCCTGCTGCATAAAATCTGGCAGCCAGCACATTTGCACCTAATGATATCCCGATAAAGAGATTGGTAAATACATTAATGAGTGCAGTGGTCGAACCGACCGCTGCCAGTGCACTGCTCCCTGTAAATCTGCCAACCACGATAATGTCTACCGCATTAAACATCAGCTGTAAAATGCCTGACAACATCAGCGGAAGCGAAAATGAGATCAGCTTATCCATCAATGTTCCGTTAGTCATATCTATTTCGTATTTGTTTTTCTTCTGTCCGTTTTCTGTCTGCATGTCATGCTCCTGCATACTTTCTAAGATTTTATCCTACGGAATTATAACATACTTTGCCGTTTTGTTCAGTTTCTTTTTCCAAAAAATCAAATCGAGGCATTGACCGCTTCTTTGATTTATGTCTATACTACTACTGAGATTTTTTATCAATAACACGCACTATCGGTTTACAGAGGATAGTGCAAAAACAGAACTTTCATTACTATTTGTGCCGTCAACCGAAAGACGGCGGAATGGAGACCAACATGACATTAAAAGAACTTCCGATCGGAAAAACCGCAACCATTGTTAGCGTTGGCGGTGAAGGTGCCCTGCGCCAGCATTTTCTGGATATGGGTATCATTCCAAAAGCAGAGATCACCATGGTGAAATATGCCCCTATGGGCGATCCGGTTGAGGTGCGTATCCACAGCTACGAGCTCACACTCAGACTGGCAGATGCCGAAAAGATCACAATTGAAAATATATATGAAAAGAAACCGCTTCCGCCAAAGCAGACATCAAAGCTTATCGATCATCCCGGACTCGGAGAAGGCGGCCGGTACCACAATAAAGAGGAAGAAAACCCTTTGCCGGAAGGCACCGTTCTGACCTTTGCGCTTGCAGGGAATCAGAACTGCGGTAAAACAACTTTATTTAACCAGCTGACCGGCTCCAACCAGCATGTCGGTAATTTCCCGGGCGTTACGGTAGACCGGAAAGACGGTGCGATCCGCGGACAGAAAAATACGCTTGTAACGGATCTGCCCGGTATTTATTCCATGTCTCCTTATTCCAATGAAGAGATCGTAACACGTAACTTTGTTTTAAATGAAAAACCGAAAGGCATCATTAATATTGTAGATGCTACCAATATTGAACGAAATCTGTATCTGACCATGCAGCTTATGGAGCTTGATATTCCCATGGTACTTGCACTGAATATGATGGACGAGGTGCGTGTCAACGGTGGCTCTATTTTAGTCAACCAGATGGAAGAAATGCTTGGTATTCCCGTCATTCCTATCTCCGCCGCCAAAAATGAAGGCATCAGCGAGCTGGTCGCACATGCCATGCATGTCACAAAATATCAGGAACGTCCGGGCAGACAGGATTTCTGTGATGCAAAAGATCACGGCGGTGCTGTACACCGTTGTCTGCACGGTATTATGCACCTGATCGAAGATCATGCGGAATCTGCAGGTATTCCGGTCCGTTTCGCTGCAGCAAAGCTGGCGGAAGGTGATCATCTGATACTGGAACAGCTGCAGCTGGATGAAAATGAGAAGGAAACACTGGAACATATCATTGTCCAGATGGAAACGGAGCGCGGCCTTGACCGTGCTGCTGCCATTGCAGATATGCGTTTTACCTTTATTGAAAAGATCTGTAAAGAAACGGTCGTCAAACCACATGAGAGCCGTGAACATATGCGCAGTGTGAAAATGGATAAAGTGCTGACAGGACGGTTTACCGCCATTCCGTGTTTTATCGCCATTATGGGACTTGTATTTTTCCTGACCTTTAATGTGATCGGTTCGGCGCTTTCCAATCTTTTGCAGCTTGGGATTGATTCGCTGACACATCTGACGGACCAGCTCCTTACCGCAGCACATATCAACCCTGTGCTTCACTCACTGCTCATTGACGGCATTTTCAACGGAGTCGGAAGTGTGCTCAGCTTTTTACCGATCATCGTCACACTCTTTTTCTTCCTGTCTCTTCTGGAAGACAGCGGTTACATGGCAAGAGTTGCTTTTGTTATGGATAAACTGCTCCGTAAGATTGGACTTTCCGGCCGCAGCATTGTTCCTATGCTGGTCGGCTTTGGCTGTACGGTTCCGGGTGTTATGGCAAGCCGTACCCTGCCGTCCGAACGGGACCGTAAAATGACGATCCTTCTGACACCGTTTATGAGCTGCTCCGCCAAGCTGCCGATCTACAGTTTTTTTGCTGCAGCTTTTTTCCCGGGACATGGTGCACTTGTTATGATCGCACTTTACTTTGGCGGTATTGCCATCGGTATTTTGATGGCACTTCTTCTGCGTTCTACTCTGTTTCACGGAGAAGCCGTTCCGTTTGTTATGGAACTGCCAAACTACAGGCTTCCCGGTGCTAAAAATGTCAGTCAGCTTTTGTGGGAAAAAGCAAAAGACTTTCTGCAAAGAGCCTTTACCGTTATTTTCCTTGCTACGATCGTCATCTGGTTTTTACAGACCTTTGATCTGCACCTGAATCTTGTGACAGATTCCCAGAACAGTATTCTCGCCGCCGTAGCAGGATTGATCGCACCGGTCTTTACACCGCTTGGATTCGGTGACTGGCGTATTTCCACAGCCCTGATCACAGGCTTCATGGCAAAGGAAAGTGTTGTTGCCACGCTGTCCATATTATTTGGCTCAACCGCCTCCCTGCAGGCAGTTCTGACACCACTTTCAGCAGCATCCCTTCTTGCTTTCTGCCTGCTTTACACACCTTGTGTTGCAGCGGTTGCATCGATCAAACGTGAGCTTGGCGGTAAGTGGGCTGCAGTGGTCGTTGCCGGTCAGTGTGTGATCGCCTGGCTTGCGGCTTATCTGGTACATATTGCCGGCAGTCTGTTTTAGTTTTCGCGGCTGCGGCAGAAAACCATACATAAATTTAATTATAGGTATCATTCGTTTGATAAAAGAAAAATGAGGCATCCGGACGGATGCCTCATCTCATTTTAAAATAATAACCCTTATCAGATCACATATTATGCGTCAGCTTTTTTTGCTTTCTGGTTCTTCAGTGTCTGGACACCCTCGATTACAAGGATGATTGCCAGAATGATCAATAGTGCACCAAGGATAACCTGTGCATATGGACCCCAGTCAGCGCTGCCTGCAGCAATGATACCAATCTGGTTCTTTACTGTCAGAGCAAGTGAGCAGATCGTAACAACGATCATGAATGCCATAGGGATTAAGAACATCTTGTTGTTCTTTCCTGCATTACCAAGCCATGTAGCAACTGCTAACAGACCGATACCTGCAAGTAACTGGTTCGCTGCACCAAACAGCCCCCAGATCTTAGCATATCCTGTCATACCAAGTAAGATACCAAGTACAACTGTTAAGATTGTTGCGAAGTATGGGTTAACCATAACCTTCTTCCAGCCTTCCTTAATATCCTTTGGTGTCTGACCAGGCTCAAGCCAGAATTCCTGGAACATGAAACGTGCAAGACGTGTTGCTGTATCCAGAGATGTCAGACAGAATGCTGAATATGTAAGTACGAGCAGAGAGTTCAGTACTGTGTAGCTGCCCGGGATAACATCGTCAACCATGTGAGCGATACCACCACCGAAGATAGCTGTTGCACCAACAAGTGCGCTGTCAGGATTTGCCTGATTCCACTTGTAAGCATAACCGATTGCACAAAGAGTTAATACAGCAAGTACACACTCAAGGAGCATTCCGCCGTAAGCGATCGGCTTGGCATCTTTTTCTTTATCAAGCTGTTTAGATGTTGTACCTGAGGAAACCAGTGAATGGAAACCGGAGATAGCACCACATGCAACTGTTGTGAACAGTACAGGGAACAGATACTGGACACCGTTTCCGTTGTCTACTGCGAAACCTGTTACTGCCGGGAAACTTGCATCAAATGTAGGATGTGCCACAACAACAGCGAACACCGCAACTGCAAGCATTGCATAAAGCAGGAATGAGCTTAAGTAGTCACGTGGCTGCAGAAGGATCCATACAGGTGTTACAGATGCGATTGCAATGTAAAGACCTACGATCCACATCCATGTCTTTGTTGACAGATAGATCGGATGGAAATTCATACCAACTGCCATGATCAGAACGATTGCAAGTACACCAACGATAGAAGCAACGCCCATTGGCACGTTTTTACGGTATACAAAGAAACCGAATACGACAGCGATCAGGATGAATAATACAGAGATCATAGCAACTGATGCAGGTGTAGCGGATTTCGCCAGATCAAGTGCACCACTTTCATCATATACAGCACCGAATGTTGATGCTACGATTGAAGCAAAAGCAGCTACAACAAGGATCAGTGTCAGGTATGAGAAAATAATGAACAGCTGTTTTGCACGCTTGCTCATGTTAGTGGAGATGATCTCTCCAATTGACTGGCCTTTATTGCGGACAGATGCAAAAAGTGCGCCAAAGTCATGCACACCACCGAAGAAGATACCTCCGATGAGAATCCAAAGAGTTACAGGCAGCCAACCAAAGATTGCTGCGCCGATCGGTCCTGTGATAGGGCCTGCACCTGCGATTGATGAAAAATGATGTCCCATCAGAACCGGTGCTTTTGCCGGAACATAGTCCACACCGTCTTCCATTGTATGAGCCGGTGTCTCAGTTTTGCTCTCACCAACGCCCCACTGCTTGCAAAGCCATCCGCCGTAGAAGATGTAGCCGATTACAAGAATGGCAACACAGATGAGAAGAAGTACTAATGAATTCATTTACTCGTTCTCCCTTCCATATTTACGAATATAGTACCTTTTTCATGAATTTCGCTGTGTGGCGGCCGCCCCTGTTCGCATCAATCTGTCCTGTTGACAGCTCTACAAGTGCAGTATGGTGATCCATCCAGCCATGCAGTGAAAAATGAAAACTTTTTGATATATGACACTTTTTCAGTGCCTTCCTCGCATCTTCGTCACAAGTATCGCAGATGAATACAGGTGTGATATAAGATGCCATATGTCCCGGCCCGACATGCAGACGGTTCATGCCATCTTCATGTACATAATCTCTCCACTTCTGATACAGCTCAAGTGTGAGATGCGGGATATTCAGAAAATATAAGAATTCTTCTGTATCAGCAGTCCAAAGCTCTGCCTTTTTGGAAATGACATATTGCCCTGAATGCTCAAAAAAATCACAGCGCGCTGTGATCGGGTTCCGGTCATCTTCGTCCGGATGAATGTTGTAACTGGATCGGTAGCTCTTCAAAAGCCTTTCTATCGCGATTTCTCTCGTGTAATCCATGTTGTTTTATCCACTCCATATAGAATAATTACTTTCACCTAATTATAAAAATTTTATAAAATCAGCTTTTTCATAATAATATGTTGCCACAGTTTTCGCAACCCATTTCGAAAAAAAAGCATCAAAAAAAGGCGGAAAATATACAAAACATGTCATTTTGTATCAAGTTTTGCCGCCCTTTTTACAACGATATTACTTTATTTAGAATGATATTAACTTTACTCTCCTATGCAAACAGCTCTTTTACCGCCTGCGCATCGAAAGTCACCTGTTTTTTGTGATCGACCTCGATCTGGTAAAGCGCATTGGCTGCGATATGCTCTGCTGCCTGCTCCAGATCCCGGACACCCGTTGTGTCGGAGAACTGCATGATCACCTGATCCAGACCATCATCCGTAATAATGCATTCATTTTCCAGAAGACCGATCCGTTTCAGAACCTTTGGCAGTGCAAATCTGCTGAAAATCACTTTCTTTTCCTCAAATGTATAATCCGGGATATCGATCACTGCAAAACGGGACATCAGCGGAGCACTGATATCTTCTTTATTATTTGCGGTTGCGATCGGATATACACCAAATGTCGGAATCATACATTCAATGTAGTTATCGGTAAACCCGAGATTATCAAGCAGAGTCAGCAGGACATCTGCCGGATTGCCGTTTCCTTTGCCGGAAGCTGCCTTGTCCAGCTCGTTGATAATAAATACCAGATTGGATTCTCCCGCGATGGAGAATGCTTCCATAATAATACCCGGCTTTGCATTTGCATAAATACGGGAGCTTCCCGTAAGCTGCTCCGGATCGTTGATGGAACTCATATCAAGTGTAGCCCACGGCAGTTTTAAAATACGTGCTACCGCATAGGCGATCTGTGACTTACCGGTTCCTGCCGGGCCGACAAGCAGAAGCCCATAAGCAGGCAATGTATGGGTTCTGTTGATCTGGATGATCGTCTCCATGATACGCTGCTTCACACGTTCCAGTCCATACAGTTCCTCGTCTAAGATCTTTCTGGCCTCTACCGGATCGATCGCCTCAAAATAATCACTCTTCCACTGTACATTCATCATAATGGAAAGGGCACGCTGTGCATGGCGGCGTTCCTCCGGGGAAACTTCATGGGATCTTGCCACAGCAAGGTTACGTCTTGCCCAGAGTCTGATATTATCTGGAAGCGTTCTTCCTGCGCAGGTCATGAAATCGGAAATACTCTGCAGGCTGGTGATCTTCATATCGTCGCCTTCCTCTTCCGCATCATCATCCTCTTCGATTTCCTCCACTGCTGTCATGGACAACAGTCTTTCAATCATATACTGTAAAAATCCGTCTGCAGCGGAAAGCTTAGTGCCACCGCCAAATGCAGTTTCCCGGATTCTGTATACTGCATAACCATCCTCTGTATTTTTACCGGAAAGGCGGACATTGATCCGGTTCTCTCCCAGCCATTTGATCAGATTTACAAATCTGGCATCTACCTTTAAGATATCAGCCGGGTAGGTTTCTCCTTCTTCCTTGAATTCAAAAGAGGTCCGTTTTGTCTGATTGGTAAAAAGGCCATTGGTGTGATGCTTCCACTGCTGCTCTTTATTACTGATCACAAGGATCGGATCCTCCGGGCTTTTCTCTTTTGCATCCGATATAAAGGTTGTATATGTACAAACCTCCTCTGCCTTTCCTGTTCCTTTTCCGCTAAAATCAAAAACCGGCATTTTTCTGTCTCCTTTTTTCAATTTTCTTCCTGTTGTCTGATTGTATCCTTCTGGTCTGTTGAAGGTACAAAGACATTCTGCATTTTACACGCTCTTCTTCTATGAAACCACAAAATCCGGAATTTTACAATTCCGGATTTTGCAAATCTTGATTCTTATTCCACATTTTTCAGTGCTTCGTCCATCGGGATCTTCCGGATCCGGTTAAAATCAAAACACATAACGATCAGATATCCGATCAGGACAAACGCAAACATCTTGAGATATCCGGCCGGTTCCACCATAAAGGTAAACCATCCGCTGTAAGAAGTCATCATGGCCGCCCATACATAAACGATCACTTTCTCGCCCAGAAAGACGGTAACCACATCAATAAGCAGCACTGCAATTGTAGTCGCCATCAGATAAAGCCCTGCTATTTCGCTGTTTTTGTATCCCAATATCTTTGTCATGGAAATGGCATTTTCATTTTTCTCAATGATCAGCTTTGTCAGAAGGTAGATCATAACAATAGAAAGCAGGATGCACAAATATTGGAAATAGGTCATATAATTTCCCATGGAATGATCGAGCTGGTCACACATCTTTGTGATATCCCGGATCGTGATCACCGTTGCAACATTATCTTCCTCCAGATCCGTGATCTCGGTATCGGAAAGGAAGCCGCCAAACTGTCCATCCTTCAGGGCAAATACCTTACCAAACTGCCCAATCGGCATAAATACCGCAATGCTCTGACACTTTTCATAAATGCCCGCCACTTTGAATGTATACTGTTTGTTTTCATATTTCTCATCCAGCGTTACTGTATCGCCTTTGGTCAGGTGATACTTTTCACTGAATGGCTTTGCGATATAAACCTCTCCCTCTTTCAGGGCAGAAAGTCCGTCGATCTGCACATATCGGCTGTCATTTTCGATGCCATAAACGGATACTTCTTCATCAAAAGCATCACTTTTCTTCTGCAAAGATGTCATATCAAACTTCTCCGCATCCGCATTGTCTGTCGTGACCGTATTGCCATCCTCGTCCTCATAATCGGACAGCACATACTGATATTTTGCAAACATCATGCTTTCGGCGTTATCCTTATAATATTGCAGGGTACTTGGCATACCGACCGCCATGGCAAGTAATACCATAATAAAGAAGATTCCCACAAACAGAACCAGATAATTAGGAATATTCTGGAACAAAATACGCAGACGGAATCTGTTTAAGAAGCTCCAGCGTGGCAGCCTCATTGCTTTCTTCCGCTTGCTTTTCTTCAGATCATGGCGCAAAAACTGCAGCGGCGTATGATGCATCATTTTTGTAATAATGAGCAGATTCACAACCAGCATCAAAATGACCGGTATCAGCGTAGTTTTTACAAATGCCTCCGCATTCCAGATCGTTTCATAAGTCGGCAGACTGTAACTGTTATAATACATGGAAACAACTACCTTTTTAAATACCGTATAGCCAAGGACATTTCCGATCACAGCCGCAAACAGCGTGACGATCACAGGCATGGAAAGATAATGTCTGATGAGTTCTCCTCTTGTATACCCCGATGCCCGCAGTGTTCCGATCGCGGAAGCCTCCTTTACGATCGTGTTGTTGATTGTAATTGCAAAGATGAAAGCGATAATACCGATCAGAATATACAAAAGGACACCACCCATTGCTTCATCCGATCCCATGTCCTCTGTTGCAAAGTTGACCGCCGGATTGGCATAAGCAGGTACATAGTCCGCAATCTCATTGTCCGCTACGACCGTCTGTGTCAGAAGTGCCCGCATGAAATCATCTGACTGCTCCTTGGCTGCCACATCATCCGCCGGCTTTTCTTCATAAACCCAGGCATAAGCGAAATGCACTTTTTTATGTAAACTGTTAAAGCCCTCATCAGTCACCATAGCCACATCAAATTTCAACGCATCAAACATAAAATCTGTTGCCTTTTCATGCAGTGTTGCATAATTTACATATGCGATCAGACCTGTTACACGAAATTTCTTTCCGGATACGGAAACAGTATCTCCCACCTTTATGCCGACATTATCCGCATGCATACGGTCGATGGCAATTTCATCTGCCTGCTCCGGAAGCTTTCCGTCCAGAATGCATGCCTCGTTGACTGCATCCGTTTTGGCATAAACGCGGATGGTTCCATCCGTTTCCCCGTCATTGTTATAGTCTTCCTCCTCATTCCGGTAAAAATTTTCGTGAACCTTCGTCTTTACCGCCTGAAAATCCGGATCGTTCAGTTCATACTTTTCTTCCGCTTCCGCATATTCGTCATCAATCTTATCATTGATCTCCCCAAGTGCTTTCTCGTATGCTTCCCGGTATGCCTCATCATAGGCTGTCTGATAAGCATCTGTCTGTTTTGCAGCCTCCAGCATCTCCGGTGACATTTTTTCCACCATCTGCGCATCAAACTTCTCTGCAAATTCTTTCTCGAATTTTTCATCCAGTTCTTTCGTTGCTTTATCCAGATAATACTGCTTTACATCTGCCTTCTCCCCTGTTCCGATCGCTGCAAGAAGCTCCGCATCCGCCTTTTTCTGCAGTTCAAAATGACCGTCCTCCAGCTTATACTTTGTTTTTCCGTCCTCTGCCGCTTTCAGCATACTGCCGTTTGCCACATACATACCGGATACAAAGCCGATCGTCAGGATCAGGAAAAGTGCCACTACCAGATATTTCTTCCAGTCACCGGAAAGCTCCCGCAAAATTCTTTTGATCAGGGGATTTTTGTTTCTTTTCTTCCTCATCTTTCCACACCCCTTACCATTCCAGATCCTGTGCGGAAATCTTATTTGTATTAATATCATTATGTCGTACCATACCATCACGCAGTTTGATCACATGGTCTGCCATGTTTTTGATCGCTTCGTTATGCGTTACCATAATGATCGTATTGCCATATTTCTGATTGACATCCTCGATCAGCTTCAATATTTCTTTTGATGTATTGTAGTCAAGTGCTCCCGTCGGTTCATCACAAAGCAGGATATCCGGGTTCTTTACGATCGCACGGCCGATGGAAACGCGCTGCTGTTGTCCACCTGAAAGCTGGTTTGGCAGCTTATACCGATGCTCATACAGTCCCAGCGTATGCAAAAGATCATCTATATCCAGCGGGTTGTCGGAAAGATAAGCACCCACCTCTATGTTTTCTTTCACATTCAGGTTTGCGATCAAATTATAAAGCTGGAACACATAGCCCAGATGTTTCCTGCGGTACATCGTCAGTCTTTTCTCGCCCATGTCTTCCAGCTTATCTCCGTCTATACTTATGTATCCGGAATCTGCATTATCAATACCTCCGAGAATATTTAACAGGGTAGACTTTCCGGAACCGGAAGGCCCGAGTAATACACAGAATTCTCCCTTCGCAACGGAAAAGTTCATCCCCCGCAAAACCTCCTGCCTTGTTTCTCCGCTTCCAAATCCTTTTTTCAAGTCTACAATTTCTAAAAATTTCTTCTCTTCTATTGCCATAATCTCCTCATTTCTACATGCCAGAATGCACTTCTGCCCATGGTTAGTTGCGCCTAATTTCAAAATCAGTATAGCATACTTGTTTCTATTTACAACAAAGAAGGCGTCTATTGATATTTTTTATCAACAGGCGCCTTCTTATCATGCTATTCTTCTCTTCGCACGTATCTTTTTTACTTTTTAAACACAGCTTTAGATTTTAATTACTTCCACTGAAAAGTGATCATACCGTAAATATAGATAAACAGGATTACAAGCGGTAACAAATACTGAAAAACTGGCCGCATCCATTTCTTTACCTTCATACCTTTTCCTTCATTTGCTTCCATAAGGAACCGGTCCCAACCCCAACCAATCTTATAGCAGCAGAATACCGCCAGCATCAAAGAGCCCAGTGGCAGTACATTGTTTGATACAATAAAGTCCCAGAAATCCAGCCATGCAGTTCCTTTGGCAAACGGCTGAAAATGAAATACGCTGTAGCCGAGTGCTGTCGTCAGTGCTGCAAGGAAAATCACTGTCCCGCAGGCAACACAGCCCTTCGGTCTGGACCAGCCGGTATATTCTCTTACCATTGCCAGCAGATTTTCGCACACCCCCAGCACTGTTGACAACGCCGCAAATACCATAAACAGGAAAAACAATGTGCCCCACCAGCGTCCGCCTGCCATGTTATTAAATACAGTCGCCATCGTATCAAACAAAAGGCTCGGTCCCGCTTTCACTTCGAGTCCATATGTAAAACAGGCCGGAAATATAATGATTCCCGCTATGACCGCCACAAGTGTATCCAGTACGATAATATGAATGGATTCTCCCATCAAAGAACGGTCTTTTTCAATATAACTGCCAAAAATCGCCATACCGCCCATTCCGACAGACAGCGTAAAAAACGCCTGGTTCATCGCACCTACGATAACAGAACCGTTGATCTTGGAAAAATCAGGGATCAGATAAAAAGACAGCCCCTGTCCCGCGCCCTTTAAGGTCACACTGTGTACCGCCAGAACAAGCATCAGCACAATGAGAGCAGACATCATATATTTTGTGATCCGCTCCAGTCCTTTCTGCAGGTGGAAGCTTAGGATCACAAAGGCTATCAGCACTGTCAGAAACAGATAAAACACATTGATGGCAGGGCTTTGTATCATCTGTTCAAAACCAAACTCCTGATTCTGTCCTGTCAGGAATTTTACAAAATAATAAAGCATCCATCCTGAAACAACCGTATAAAATGCCATAATGGAAAAATTGCCGATCAGGCAGATGCCGCCGAGTATATTCCATTTTTTCTTACCGGACAGCTTTCCGTACATATAAAGCGGACTTGTCTGCGCTGCCCTTCCGACCGAAAGTTCCATGACCATTGCAGGCAGTCCCAGCACCAGCAGGCAGATGATATAAAGCAGCATAAAGCTGCCTCCTCCGTTTTGTCCGCACATCCACGGGAATTTCCATACATTGCCGCACCCGATCGCACAGCCTGCGGAGAGCATGATAAACCCCAGTCTGCTCCCCAGTCTTTCTCTGTTTTCCATAAAATTTTTTCCTATCTCACTATTCTTTTGCTGCCATGCTCTGTCTTTCCAAACCATAGCTTGTTTTTCTGCGTTGTTTATTATACAATTTGTATTATCATTTGTATAACAAATGATTTTCATAGCATCTATCGAATTTGTCGATAACAATGCAGAAAGGGATCTTTCAATGGATATTAAAAATTTGGAAACATTTGTCATGGTCAACGAACTGAAAAGCTTTACACAGGCTGCACAGCGGCTGGGCTTTACACAGTCCACCGTTTCCTTTCAGATCAAGCAGCTCGAAAACGAGCTGGGAATTCCACTGTTTGAACGGATCAGTCATACGGTTACATTGACGAACGAAGGACAGAAGCTGCTTCCGCTTGCGCACCAGATCCTGCGGCTTTGGGCAGAAGCCGGTCATATTGCAGGCAATACTGCGCCTGCAGGCATTGTCAGGATCGCAATCGCAGAATCTCTCTCCAGCTGGCAGTTCCACAGCCACTTCAAAGACTTCCACGACCGCTATCCGGGAATCCGCCTGAAGCTGATCGCCGCCAGCACGGATGATATGTTCCAGATGCTGGGACAAAATCAGGTCGATATTGTCTATACACTGGATCGCCGTATTTACAGCCATCATTACATGACAGCACTGGAAGCACCGGTCAATATCCATTTTGTCACCAGTCCCCGCCATCCACTTGCGAAAGAAAAAAAAGTGGATATCGTGAAATTACTCGACTATCCACTGCTTCTGACAGAAAAAAATATGAGTTATCGCGCGATTCTGGATGAGATCCTTGCTGCCAGAGGGCTCGAAACAACACCTGCCATGGAAACAGGCGATACACAGCTGATCTGCAGCCTGCTCCGTCAGGATATCGGCATTTCCTATCTCCCGGAATTTGTCGTACAGGAAGATCTTGCAAACGGACGGCTTGTCAGCCTGCCTGTCAGTGATATGCCTACGCCGGGCATCTGGCGCCAGCTTCTGTACCACCGCAATAAATGGATCTCCCCGGAGCTTACCTGCGTGATCGATTACCTGAAAGAGCAGCAGGCGTAACCTGCTGCTCCATTTCCAAAAGCCAACTGTTTAGCGACTTCTCCCGGATGTCATTGTAAGAATTGTCTTTTGGGTAAAACATAACGTTCCTCTTTTCTAACATATTTTCGTGAAATAAAACACCACAAGCTGTGTACGATCGCGCAGGGACAGCTTTTCCAGGATCGCGCTGATATAATTTCTGACGGTTCCTTCGGACAAAAAGAGACTCTGTGCGATCTCCCGGTTGGATTTTCCCATTGCTGCCTGCTCGATGATCTCCTGCTCCTTTTCTCCGATATCATAATCTGCATAGGAAAAATCATGCTTTGCAGCCGTAAGTGCCGGGATCTTGGATACCACCTCTCCACCAAATACACTTTGTCCGCCGTAAACCGCTTTCAGTGCAGGAATGATCGCCTCAAAATCCTGCTTTAATATGTAGCCTTTGACGCCGAGCCCCAGTGCCTTTACAATATATTCCTCATCCGAAAAGGTGGTCAGAAGCAGAATCTTCGCCGCCTTATCCATGGTAAGGATTTCTTCCGCCGCAGCAAGCCCGCTCATTTCCTGCATCTGGATATCCATCAGAACAACGTCCGGTTTTTCTTTCTGATACAGCGCAACAGCTTCCGAGCCATCATGACCGCTGCCCACTACTTCTATTTCTTCATCCGACCCGAGGATCGTCGTAAGTGACATCTCCACGAGCTGATCATCATCAACTACAATTACCCGCATTCTTTCATTTCCTTTCTGATCGATACTATAATGGCAAATCCCGCATCCGTTCTGAAATGGATATTGCCGCCAAGTGCCTCCACTCTCTGCCGCATATTGGTAAGCCCGATGCCCGCATGCTTATTTTCGCGGATCTGCGTTCCGTTATCTTCTATCAGAAGCTGGTAAAATCCCGGATGCTCACGCAGCATAACAGATACCTTTGTCGCATTGGAGTGTTTTACAATGTTAGCCATGGCTTCCTTCACAATGGCGATCATGGCATATTTCACATTTCTCGGAACCTGCGGGGACATATCGTATACTAGCTGCAGCTCATAATTCTGACGCATCTGGGAAGTTGCTTCCACAACAGCCTGTTTCAGATCTACGGATTCATCATGCAGATCATGCACACTTTCACGGATGTTGTTCATGGCTTCATTTAAGGATGCATTCACACTCGAAAGCTGTGCATAAAGTGTTTCTTCCTTCTTATGCACCATCATGAGTGCCCCAAGCTGCAAAATGCAGCGTGACAGCATATGTCCAACATTATCATGGATCTCCCGTGCGATCCTGTTCCGCTCCGACAATGTCGCAACTCTGATTTCATAGTCCTGTTTTTCCAAAAGCTCTTTATTACGCTGCTTCATTTTTGCCTGTTCTTCCACACTGCTGTCCCGGAGTTTTAAAAAAGCAGCATGCTCCTGTACCTGCTGCCCGGTTCTGACCGCCAAAAGAACTGCCAGCATAACTGTCATGATCCACAAAAGAATCTGCCCAGCCCCATGAAACAGGGAAATTCTGTATACAAAAAGTGCACAGGAAAGACAGCCCCACCACTTCTTTCTATAAACAAATTCATAAATATGCACCGGCAAAAAGAAGATCAGACTTGGTGCAAAAAAGCACGCCAGCACATAAACCGCCACGATCCCATAAAAGGCAACCTCTTTTTCCAGATAGATGATCAGTTCCATCGAAATGAGTGCTGCCAGAAATGTCACCACCGGTTCATAGGTCAGACTTCGGTTCAGCA
>HF995226.1:0-10472 GCA_000432915.1 Firmicutes bacterium CAG:194 | reverse complement strand
CTTCGGTTCAGCAGAAAAAGAAGTCCCATCATCAGTATCACATGTTTATCTATTGCTTTTTGCATCCGATGTTTTCCTCCTTTTTCGTAATTTCCACAATGAACATTCTCATGCCCGGTCAGCTTTATCCTACCACAGATCGCGCAAATAGTATAATGAAAGAAGGAAAATATGACAAATGTCATATCAGGTATTAACATTTATTACTACAAATCAATCAGAAAACCCTTTATACTTTTCTCATGCAGAACAAGCTGCACAACGATATCATACAATCTGGAGGTTACTTATGGCAAACACAGCAGTCAAAATAGAAAATCTGGTGAAACGATACGGCGAAGTCATCGCTGTAGATCATTTAAACCTGACCATCCGGGAAGGAGAGATCTTCGGTCTTCTCGGTCCGAACGGTTGTGGGAAGACAACTACGATCAACTGTCTGCTTTCTCTTCTTTCCTATGATAAAGGAGACATTGAAATTTTCGGTGAGGAGATCACACCGACCAATTATAAGCTCAAGTCACAGATCGGTGTTGTCATGCAGAATGTGGCGGTTTTCGATGAACTGACCGTTTCTGAAAATATTGATTATTTCTGTGGACTTTATATCCGCGATAAGGCACTCAGGAAACAATATGTGGAAGAAGCGATTGCTTTTGTAGGGCTGGAGCATTTCAGAAAGTTTTATCCGAAAAAGCTGTCCGGCGGACTGCTCCGTCGTCTGAATATTGCCTGTTGGATCGCACATAAGCCCAAACTGATCATTTTAGATGAGCCGACCGTAGCGGTCGATCCGCAGAGCCGCAACAAAATTCTGGAAGGGATCGTCGAACTGAATCGGCGCGGGGCAACTATTCTGTATACCTCCCACTATATGGACGAAGTCGAGCAGATCTGTTCCCGCATTGCCATCATCGATCAGGGCAAAAACCTGGCACTTGGCACAACAGAAGAACTCAAGAAACTGATCAAGAAAAGTGAGATCATCACGATCGATATCCTCACTCTGACAGAAGAAGATCTTGCCGCTATCCGTCAACTGCCGCATGTATATGAAGTCAGCTTTGATCAGCATAAGCTGACGGTTCTCTGCAGCGGCGGCCAGCACAATCTCATTCATGTGCTCGATTACCTGCAAAAGAAAAGCTACTCCTTCGGCTATGTCCATTCCGAGCTTCCTTCCTTGAATGATGTTTTTCTGGAAATTACCGGCAAAGAGCTGCGTGATTAAACGATATAAACTATAAGGAGTACAGTCATATGATACAGATTATTTTTTGCAGCTTTAAAAGGCTGTTTCGCAATACAACAAATATGTTTTGGATCTTAATTTTCCCGATCATTCTGGGCACCTTCTTTTATATTGCTTTTTCCAACCTCGGTGCATCGGAATCCATGAGCACAATTCCTGTAGCGGTTGTCCTTACCGATGATTATTACGGAGAAGCACTCAAGCAGACCGTGACACAGCTTTCCGAAGGAGAAGATCCTTTTCTGGACACTACCTTCTGTTCCGAAGAGGAAGCACGAGAGCTTCTGGAAAACGGCGATGTATGCGGTATGATATTAAGCGGCAGTCAGGCAAAGCTCAGTATTTCTGCCAATACATCCGCAGATAATATCAAACAGAGTATTCTGGCTGCTTTTGTGGAAGAATTCAACCTCCGCTGTGATCTGCTGATCGATACGATGCAGAAGCATCCGGAAAATGCTGAAAAAGTAATCTCTGCTTTTCAGAATCCACATGCCTTTAATGAGGAAGTTTCCTTACAGAAAAATCCAAATGTGGATACTTACACGCAGTATTTTTACAATCTGCTCGCTATGGCATGTTTATATGCTGCTATGGCCGGTGTGACCGTAGCTGTGGAAAATCAGGGCAATCTTTCTACGCTCGCTGCCCGGAAAACAGTTTCTGCCCGAAAAAAATCCAGCATGATCATCGGTGAACTGATCGCCGCTACCATCTTTGAATTTGTCCTGAATCTGATTGGTTTTTTCTACCTGTCCTATATTTTGAAGGTCGGTGTTGATGCACAGCTTCCGTATGCGATTCTGTCGCTGTTTACCGGCGTTCTGACCGGTGTATCCCTCGGTTTTTTCTTTGGCACACTTGGCAAAAAAGGAAAGGAAGAAAAAAACGGGCTCATCTTTGCCGTGATCATGCCACTGTGCTTTTTAAGCGGGCTTATGGTCGGCAATATGCGTGTCCTCATTGACCGTGTTGCACCGGTTGTCAACCGTATCAATCCCGCTGCCCTGATCACAGACAGCTTTTACTGCCTGAGCATTTTTGAAGGGCATGCCAGATACACCCGGAATATTGTAACATTGCTTCTTTTATCCGTTCTCTTTATCGGTCTGGGAATTTTGAAAACTAGGAGGTCCCGCTATGCAAGTATTTAACATATTTTTTAAAATTGCAAAGAAACATCTTGGACATGTATTTATTTTTTCCGGTGTTTTTCTGGTCCTCATTTTCATAATGAGCATCTCGCAGTCTAAAGCGATGAGCGGTGATTTCAGTGCCAAAAAGATATATATTACCATCCTGGATGAGGATCATTCCATGCTCAGCCAGAGCATACAGGACTACCTTGGCTCTCGTCACAATCTGGTAACACTTGAGAAAACAGATACGGAATCCTTGACAGACAATCTGTTTTATCAGCAGATCAGCTATGTACTGACGATTCCCAAAGGATTTGAGGCACAGTTTTTGACAGATACGCCTCTGAAGCTGTCACACAGCATCAGACAGGACAATGCGAACGGCTTTTTCGTCAATGAACAGCTTGACAGCTATCTGGATTCGATCTCCTTATACTGCACGGGAGGCTATAGCCTGACAGATGCCATTGCCGCTACCGGACAAAATCTGGAGGAATCTCCGAAGGTAGAAACCATTACCTTTCAAAAGACCGGAAACAGCGGAAACAAAACTATGTTTTACTGGTTCCAGTATATGAGCTACATCTTTCTGATGATTTTTCCCCTCAGTCTGGTGCCGATCCTTGTGACCTTCCAACAGACAGATGTCAGTTCCCGGATCGCCTGCTCCGCCCTGCCTGCGCAGGCGCGTACCCTACAGCTTGGTCTTGGCTGTATCTGTTACA
Source organism: Firmicutes bacterium CAG:194 (assembly GCA_000432915.1). GTDB lineage: Bacteria > Bacillota > Clostridia > Lachnospirales > Lachnospiraceae > CAG-194. Next base: position 7,356 of record HF995226.1, on the reverse strand, counting down.
GCATTCTGACATGGCTTATTTTCACCCTTGTTGCTGTCCTGTTCTTCGGTCCGAAAAATGTTTTTTCCCAACAGGGACAGTTGTGTATCTTAAACAGCTTTGTATTTACATTGATCTGCGTTGCACTCACGCTGCTGTTAAGTACCTTTGGTCTGAAGGACAATGCCCTCGACCTGATTGCCAATATCATCGGGATCGGCATGAGCTTCCTTTGCGGTATTTTTGTACCACAGTGGTATTTGAGCACCGGCGTTTTAGCTGTTGCAAAGTTTCTCCCAGCTTACTGGTATATCAAAATCATCAATATGGTAACAGGCTGGTCCGGAGAAAGCTACTCCCTTGCAAATTACTGGAAATACATCGGTATGCAATGTATTTTCCTTGTTGCGATCTTCTCTGTATACCTTGCCGCAAACAAGCAACGGAAGAAAACAAGTCTCGCCTAGCATAAAAAACAGAGCAGAGGGCTCTCAAAGGAACTCTCTGCTCACATACACATCTACATCTTTGTTGATTTTATACCCATATCACTCTTTATATTCGTATACTCGTGCTTCATACGGCTTCAGCATGCCATGCACAGGATTCGGATAGTTGCATATCACAAGCTTTCCCTTTCTGCCCCTGAACTCTTTTATGTTATGCCATTTCAAGCTGTGCGTACTGAAGGAACATACAATAAGGAGACTCTTTTGCTGATAAGTACGCTTGTACACATATAATTGATTACTGAGCCTATCGTATTCCTTATAGTCTCCCCACAGTGCCACATCACTGTTTTTCCGATAACGGAGGCATCTGCGGTAAAGCTTCAGAATACTGAACGGTTGCTCTTCTTCTGCCGCAACATTGATCTTTCTGTAATTCGGATTGATGTAAAACCATGGCTTACCGGTCGTAAATCCGGCATTTTTACTGTCATCCCACTGCATCGGCGTACGCGCAGAATCCCTGCTGGATGCATGGATCCGCTCCATCCGCTTCTCCACACTGTCTTTTAAATGGAATGTGTGATAATTGTTATGGGAAGAAACATCCACATACTGATCAATAGACGCAAGTTTTATATTCGTCATACCGATCTCCTGCCCCTGGTATACAAAAGGCGTTCCCTGCTGAAACAGATAGCAGACCGCAAGCATTGATCCACTTGCCCTGTGATACCTTTCATTTCCGTATCTGCTGATGACTCTTGGGTGGTCATGGTTTTCCAGATACAACGTATTCCATGCTCTTCCGTTCAATGCTTTCTGCCATTTACTGAATGCATGCTTCAGACTTCTGAGGTGGAACGGACGCTGCATATATTCCGTAAAAATGCAATCGGCAAACATATGATCAAAATGAAACATCAAATCCAGTGATTTATGCTTTCCTGTCAGATAGGAAAGCGCAGATCTCGTGCTCGTCATCGGACCTTCCCCTAACTGAAAACAGTCATATTCCTCGCAGACTTTCCGGAATTCCGCCAGATACTCATGAATATGCGGACCATCTTTATAAAAAGGCAGTCCGTTCGCCGCCGGAATAAACGGAAGTCCGTCTGGCAGATTATCAGCTTTCGAAATAAAGGTGATCACATCTTCCCGGAACCCATCTACGCCTCTGTCCAGCCAAAACCGCATGATGCTCTTGACTTCTTCCCGTACCTTTGGATTATCCATATTCAGATCCGGCTGTTTTTTTGCAAAAATATGCAGATAATACTGGTCACGCTCCGGGCAATATTCCCATGCTTTTCCTTCAAACAGACTGTCCCAGTTGTTTGGCAGCTTCCCGTTCTTTCCATCACGCCAGATGTAATAATCACTGTATGGATTATCCCTGCTTTTCTTGCTTTCCAGAAACCACGGATGCTCATCGGAAGTATGGTTGACTACCAGATCCATGATCACCTTCAGTCCCAGGCTGTGCGCCTTATCCAGCACCTTTTGAAACTGCTCCAGATCCCCATAATCCGGGTGGATATTTTTATAGTCGGAAATATCATAGCCATAATCTGCATTCGGCGAAGGATAGAGCGGCGAAAACCATATGCCGTCCACACCAAGCGATTTTATGTAAGGCAGTTTTTCGTAAACGCCGTACAGATCGCCGATTCCGTCTCCGTTTCCATCATAAAAACTTCTGATCCAGATCTGGTAAAATGCCATTCTTTTGTACCAATCTTTTTCCATACCGATACCTCTTTTTATATAGCTTGCTGTTTTTGCATTTGTTTCTCATTGACTTCCGGTTATTCTCAGCCGGCTTTTCAACATCTGTCAATGCATATGAAAAATCCGGGAAATCTTTTCATATTCTTTCAGGAACTCATCATATGCCATCTCATATTCTTTTTTGAATGAATTCCTGCATTCCTCTCCAAATTCCTCGGTTACCTTTATGGAATCCTGCACTTTTTCCTGCATGTTTTTCATGGAGCCTGAGATCGCATTATGACGCAACACAAGCTTTCCGCTCTTCTTGGCTTCTATGATCTCTCCATATCTCTCATATGCGCTGTGTACACTGTCTTCCCATGAAATATAGATCTCATTCATTGCATGTTCGCCCACGTCATACAGATGTGCAAGGTCAGAACCCACACGTTTTAACAGCCGGTACATGGCATCCGGGGTTTCTTCGATCAAAAATCCGTTTCTGTCATCCGTGATGCCTTCTGCCGCACAGCTTCCTCCGATCAGTACACTGGCAAGCCCACAGGCTGCTGCCTCCCGAACGACAATACCATTTGTATCATACGTAGACGGGAAAAGGAACAGATCCGCCCTCGTATTCCATGCGCGGAGCTGTTCTCTGTCATATACCGCTCCTGTAAAAATATACTGTTCCGGCTTCAGGAGACTTGCTGCTTTTTCTTTCATCTCCTTTTCATCCGGTCCGCTTCCGACGAATACCATACGGAAATCAACGCCATCCTGCGACAGTTTTGCAAGCGCATCGAGAATAAGCGGAAGTCCTTTATATTTGACAATCCTGCCTACAAATAAAAAGACCGGAATTCCTTCCGGAAGATCATAGGAATCCGTTACTTTTGCCACCTTTTCCGGCGCAACACGCCCTTTGGCAAAATCAACACCGTTGCTGACCACGCGGTACTCTCCCGTATATCCAAGACAGCGCAGGTTTTCTCCTGCTCCTCTGCTGACCACCCATACTTCATCGCACGCCTCTATATTGCTGACAAGCGCATGTATGGCTTCTTTTTGCAGCAGCTTTGACTTCACTGCCTTGGCAATATCAATATCGAACTTCGTATGATAAGTAAATACAAGCGGTGCATCTGTATAAAACCGGAGCGTCCGCGCAAGCAGCGTGGAAGACACCGGACAATGACTGTGTATGATATCCGGTGCAAATTCCTTCATTGTCACAATTTCCTTGACATCAAGCGGATTGCCTGCCCGATATCCTTTTACGATCTTCGTCGTATCAAAGCTCTGGTAGGGCACCACCCAATAGGGATAGCTGTGATATTCTGCGCCCGGATACGCTGGCGTTGCCACCATCACATCCGCCAGCTTCTCTTCCTGCAGGATCTTTGCATAATTCATTACAACATTTGCCACACCGTCTATGACCGGCGGGAAGGAATCATTTAATAACGTTACTTTCATTGCTTCTTTCTACTCCTATATCGAATTTCTATCTAGTTCACATACAGTTTTCTGAGCTCCAGCTTTTCCATAATCCCGGCTGTTGTGACGCCCGGATGCGTCGCGTACATTCTGCAGACAGCCTCCACAAGTTCTTTCTCCACCCTGTTTTTCTTTGCAATCTGCTCGATGCTCTTCCCTGCTGAAAACTCTTTTATGATACGGCCGATCAACCGGTCCAGATCTTTCTCTGACAGGGAAAGCTTTTTTGCATTCTCTTTTGTAAGTGCAGGGGAAAGATCGATCTTTTCCACTCTGTAATCTACCGTTTCATCCTCAAAATACAGAATTGCAAACGTAATTGGCTGGTGAAAACGTCTCGGCCCGCAGCTTCCCGGATTGATATAACAAATGCTTCCTTCCTGTTTCAGTTCATATTTATGAGAATGCCCACAGATCACAAAATCTACTTCACCCAGATCATCCGGCAGATCCTGTTTTTTATGGCACATATAAAAGGTACGGTTTCCTATCTGCTCTCTGACAAAATAGGGCATATCCTTTGCCCATTCTTTATCATTGTTTCCCCGTGCCATATAAACCGGCGCAATCTGCTGTAACCTTTCCACGATTTCCGGTCCACCGAAATCCCCCGCATGAAAGATCACTTCGCAGTCTTTTATTTTCTGTACAACTTCCTCACGCAGAAGACCATCTCCAAAAATCATCATTTGCTGCTGTTCTAAGATTAAATCCTGGTACACGCCACAACACTAATTTGAAACCTATCACATCTCAGCAATTCATCTTCTATAGAAGATAAAACCTTCTTTCCCGTCTTATAATTATTAGAAACAAATTGTGGACAATACAGGTTGTTCGATGCAACTGAACCATCTATATATGCAGTTTCAAATCCTAAGCGCAACTCATCTGTTTTATCCATGACATTACCCCGTTTTCAATGATAAGTGTTTTACATATTATATTATCTATTGGAATTTGTTGCAATGAAAGAATCTATAGATAAGATATATGAATTTTCTTTTCATGATTCTTCTGCTTGCTCATTTACTCCCTTAAAGCTCTTTTAATCTCCTCACTTATTCTTCCATACTCATAATGAAAAACCAAGCAGTACTATTTGATAAAACAAATGCCTCCTCGCAGCGTTCATTCGGATTCCGCTCCGCTTCATCCTCATGTTCGGCTGTCGCCGAATAAATAGAAAAAGAAAGATAGTTTCTTACAAACAAGTTTGCATCAACTATCTTTCTTTTCTATTTACACTGCTCGTAGCTTATTCAAACTCTTGGGCGGAGAGATTTATTGGGTTGTTTCACGGTACACATTTGTGTGTTTTATTCTTCGTATTCATCGTATTTTGCATTTTTATGTACCTCGTCTCAAATTTTTAGAGCCAAAATGGAGCCATATTTACTAAGCAATCAATAATATTTTTCAGTTTTCCATTACTAATTTGCCTGTTTCATCAATACTAACATTCTTCCAATATTTCAAAAAGTGATTTCCATAATCATTTTTTGCAAAGCAATCATAAAACATCTGTATAACTTCCTGCTTGGTTTTGCCATTTAATTCTGCTTCTATATCATCAATAGAATGAGAATTTACATCAAACAATTTTTTTGCTCCAGATACCTCATTACAGAAATTTGTTTTGTCAAGTGCATTAAACTTTGTAAATGTTTCAATAATTCTTCTTATAGGATTTAGTAACATATCTGCCGACGTTACGTCATATTCATACAAAAGTTTAAGTTCAATCCATAATGATTCATAGCTCGTTTTAAAATCATCCTCATCTTTCACTAAAGTAATTATTTGTGTTTTTGTGCCATTTGAATGAAATCTAATAAATTTATCCTTATTGTACTTATGATTATATCTAACATTAATGTAGAAATGCTTATTATGTGTCAGCAAAATAAAATGATCTGTTTCTAATAATTTCTTCATCAGTGTCTGTAATTCCTCTATTATTAAATATTGCATTCCATCATCATTAGAATTCATTGGATCATCAAAAACTATTATTCTAGGCTTATTAACAGGAGTCTCTTTAACCTCATCTAATTTTTCGAGAAAATATAAAAATGCAATTACATTTTTTTCACCTGTAGACAATTCTGTTATATCTCTAATCGCATTAGTATTGCAGTCTTTAACTTTATAAAATCCCTTAGACTCTGAATCTTCAAAATGTTCCAATTTAAAAGATACCATATGTAACAATTTCTTGTTTATATTATCAGCCAATATAGATTCATTCTTAGTTTGATTCTGCAAATCTGTTATTTCTGCCAAAATATTAGTTATATTATCTTTCAGACCGCCATGACCATCAATTTTACTTTTTTCATCATCAAACTCTTTTTCCCTTTGTTTCATTTCGATTAGCAAAGTATCCGCTTCAGCTTTCTTAGAAAAATAATCAAATTCATCTATTAGCTGCTTTACATAATGACAACGTATCTTTCTTATTGACTCCTGTTTTTTTGCTTCTATATCGTTTTCATTGTTACTTTTTTGAATATCCCTATACTTTTTTTCAACATCAGAAAAACTTTTTGGCACCTCATCTTCTACTTCATTCCTAGACTCGAAGAGATATTTTTGTTTATCATCAAGTGCTTTTTTCATTTTAGTGAGAAATACCATATAAGATTTTTTTATAATCTCTATTTCTTCTTTTATTGTCGTTGCTTCTTTTATATAGGCTGGATAAAAATCCGCAATTGATACCTGAATGCCAGAAACGTTTTTCATTATTAAATCTATACTTTCTATCTTTTCAGCAATTTGCATTTGAAACTCTTTTACCTCATCTGCCGAAAAATAACTTTCTAATTCATCGAAAACATCATCTTTTATTTCATTTCCGCAGAAAGCGCACACTTCCCCCTTTTTATGCAGTTTTAGTCCTCTTTTTGCAAATTCTCTTTTTTCCGGATTATTGTCTATCCTTTTAACTTTTACTCTTTCCGTTACTGTTTTTTGTAAAATACTATTTATTTCATTCAAAAGTTGTGTCATATCTTCACATGGAAAAAGGATATTCGGAGCAGTTTTAACCTCAGATTTTATAGTTTCTATTAACTCTTTCTTTTCATCATCCTGAAGTAATGCTGCGGACTGTAAATCATCTTGAAAATTTCTCTTATTATAAGATGTTTTTGCAATTTGTGGATTTTTCTTATTTTTAATAGTTGATGCTGATTGTGTATAAAAATCATCCAGTTTTTTCTCCGCTACTCTATATGCTTCTTGTGCATTTCGTTTTCTAGTCCAAAAATTTGAATCTTCCTCCACTTCCGGTTCAGATAAAGTTTTACTTATCTTATCAATTTCGTCCTGCTTTAGCTCAATTTCTTTTTTCTTTTGTTCAATCTGGGTATTTATAATCAAATTTTCTTCACCTAACACAACAGCATTTAACCGATGATTTTCATCAATAATATTATTAAATCCCTGAAAAACCGAAACATCATAATCTGAATTTAATTTCTTGATTTCTTCTGTAATTGTCGATTTTCCCGTTCCATTTTTTCCGAAAATAAAAGTAATCTTTTTATCTAATTCCAGCTCATTGTCCTCAAAAATATTAACTGACGATAAATCAATCTTCATATAACTCAATCCCCCTTTTTTCTGTCTATTATAGTATAAATAGCATATTAATACAAATATCTGACTTAATTATAATTCCTATGAAAATTTCAAAAGTTAATTCCAC
>HF995225.1 GCA_000432915.1 Firmicutes bacterium CAG:194 | reverse complement strand
TTAGAATATCTTACCATTTCTGCAGCCATATCTGTATCACGGATAGAAGATTCAGCACTTGTTGTATTTTCAACAACGTTATCAAGGTTCTTGATCGTGTGCTCTAATCTGTTCTGGACAGCACCAAGATCTGCTCTCTGCTTTGATACACTCGCAAGTGCATCCTTAATTGTTTTAATAGCTTTCTGTGCATTTGTACCATCTTTACCGCCAACTGAAATATTAGCAGCAGCTCCAGGTGTACCCGTTGTCAGCTTAAGTCCCTTGGCACTCATTGCTGCAATGTCAAGCGTGATCAGCTGGTTTGACTCTGCTCCAACCTGAAGACCTACTTTCTTAAAGCTGCCATCTAACAGATTCTGTTCATTGAATGTAGTTGTAGAAGCTACACGGTCGATTTCAGATACAAGAGCCTGCACTTCCTGATTGATGTATCCACGGTCTGCGGATGTCTGTGTACCGTTGGCTGCTTTCACTGCCAGTTCGTTCATACGCTGCAGCATATCGTGTACTTCTGTAAGTGCACCTTCTGCTGTCTGTACACATGAGATACCATCCTGTGCGTTTGAGCTGGCCTGTGTAAGACCTCTGATCTGACGTCTCATCTTCTCGGAAATAGCAAGACCTGCTGCATCATCTGCTGCACGGTTGATCTTGTAACCTGAAGATAACTT
>HF995224.1 GCA_000432915.1 Firmicutes bacterium CAG:194 | reverse complement strand
TGATCACTTCCGGCTTTGTATCCGGCTTCTGATCCCCTTGCGGATTCTGTCCCGGCTGTGGATTCTGGCTTGGCTGCGGGTTCTGGTTTGGCTGCCCTTCCGGCGCTGTCAGCTTCGGGATCGCCAGCTCTGCATCTGTTACAGGCTTTGTCAGTGCCTGATCCGCAAATTTGCCGTCACAGTTTTCACAGGTGTAGTATGCCTGCATTCCTGCCTGCTCTGTTGTCGCATCCTTCTTTGCCACATAGCTCTTCAGCTTATGTCCGTGCTTTGTTGTCTTTACCTGATACGTATCTGTATAGGTCTGTGCGTTCCAGATTACCTTCGCGGTGTAAGTAACCGCACCGTCTGCTACGCAGGTTGCTGTATTCTTTCCTGCTTCTACGATAGCAGGGATATTCTGCCGGTAAGTACAATTTTCATTATTGCAGTGGATCGGAAGCAGCGCAGTTACCACTGGCTTACCATCCGCGCCAGTCACTTCTGCAAATTCTATTTTGCCGCCTGCCAGTGCATGCCCGGTTGCAGGCACTTTCACTTCTTTGTCCGGTGCTTCATAAACATCGTCGTCCTCTTCCAACACTGCGGAATACACATATTTCCCGGACTGCATACAGGTGCGTTCCTGTATGACTTTCCTGGTTACTTCCATCTTTTTCGTCTGGATAGACTCACACTCGTAACATTCATATATAAGGTCACAACTATTGTCCTGATTCCACCGATATCCTCTCACTTCTCCGATCGTATGTGGTTTACACTCTCCAGCTTCAAAGGTATGCTCCAGGTCAAGCCTGTGACATCTTTTACAGATTGCAAAGTAAACAGCCTTCTCCTCACAGGTTGCTCCACTCTTCTTCTGTGCCTCCGGGGCAATTAACTCTTCTACATATGCATGGCTTTCTTGTTCCTGTTCATCAGAAATATTCAGTCCACATACGCTGCAGAAGGTTGCTTCATAATCAACCGGAATACAGTCATTTGCAGATACAACTTTCTGATAAGGTTCCTCACGACTATGATCACACTCCTCATATTCATCACAGCCCGGATTCTGACAAACCCGTATTCCATCTCCATTTGCAGCCAGCTCCCAGCTGCCATAGTTGTGTCCGGTCGCAGGGATCGTCTCTTCCATGCTGCCTGTATAAGTTTTGCCATCCTTGGTCAGTGTTGCTGTATAAAGGATCTCTCCGGCATTTTCACAGTCCGGCTCTTCTCTTTCTATTGTTACTTCTGCAGGCTCTACTATTATTTCCTTACAGTTTTCACAACGGAATTGACCATAAGCAATGACCTGACCGTCTTCTTCATCCCAATACATAGTGACATACTTGAATTTATGGACTTCCGGTGAAACAACAGTTCCTTCGTCATTTTCATAGACCTTATTTCCTGTTTCACTGTCTGTCTTTTCATATACGACTGCATGCCCATCTGCTTCCGTTACCGGGCGCAGATCTGAACCAATCGTCTGATACCAGATCGGAGCTTCCGTATTGCCCTGATTTAACAGATAACATAATGCTCCGTTTTTGACCTGTTCTTCTGTCACGCCCGTAAGCTCCGGCTGCTCTTCGCACTGCCCTTTCACATAATAACAGTTATCCGTCTGCAATGCGCCACCAACTGTTGTAAGTGCAATGCTTCCATTCATACTATCTTTCTCTTCTGCATCATTATAACAGTTTGTGACTGTTCCCCTGCTATCTGAATCCGATTCGAGTGCATAAGCAAGTCCGTATATGTCTAACCCGCTTTTTCCTTGTTTACCGCGTTTAATCGCTCCACTTACATAACAATTATTGATCGTCATGTCCTGCGCATTTGCCAGTTTATTGGCTATACCCGATACGATCGTATATTCAGATGTAATATCCATAACACTTGTTACATGGCATCGATCGATCTGCAGGCTGCCTGCATCAAAATATCCTACAAGACCGGCAATATAACTACTGCTGCTGTTGTCCACATTTATCGTACCATTCATACTGCTGTCACTGATCTGCAGGCTGCCTGCATCAACCATGCCGACGAATCCACCTGCTTCCATTTCGCTTCCTTCTATATAGATATCCACGTCAGATCTGCAATGACTGATCAGGGTTTTTTCACCGCATACAATACCGGCAATACCACCAACCGCAATACTTCTGTCCTGCACTTCCATCCTGCCATCAATCGTCAGATTTTTGACGGTTCCTGCCAGACGCTGAAACAGACCGGCAGCATCTTTGTTATCCCCTTCGTCCACCGTCAGATCCAGTGTGATCGTATGGTTCTGCCCATCCAGCGTGCCATAAAACGGAGCGTAATTATAACTGTCACTTATCATACTGTCTACTGTAATATCTTTTGTCAGCTTCAGCTCTGCCTCAGATGCCTTCACACCGTTTTTCTGATAATTTTGAGATAATAACATTGAGTAGGTATTCAGGTCTTCTGCGGAATCGATCATAAATTCCAGATGATCCGCACTGTCCCCACACCGCAGAGCCAACAGCTGCATAGACTTTTTCACAACTACCTGCTCTTTTCCCGGTCTGCAGTCATAAGCAGTTTGATAACTGCCATTTGGATATGTCTCGATATAAAAATATCCTTCCGGCAGAGAATCTCCCCGCGCAAACCGCTGCACCTCTCCATTGATCGTTACGTCGATCCCATAAGCTGTATCCGGCAAAAGCTCTACTGTCATATCTTCTGTCACATTGCAGCCATCAAAGCTCTCTCCGGTTTCTTTTACCACATACTGCATCTGCGCTTCCTCATTGGAAGGCCAGAGCTCCACGTTTCCACCTGGTATGCAATAGGCTCTGCCCACTTCATAGCCATCTTCCTCGTAAATGACCGTGCAATGTTCCTGCGTCGGCACAACACGTTTATATTCCCAAATTGCTTTGGAGAAGCGATAGCTGTAAAGTATTCCACCATCAAATAGAAACTCGAATGCCGGTGTATTGACACGATTCGCCATAAATTCTTCCAGCCACCCGTATTTTATCTCGATCCCCAGTTCGCTCACGTCATATTTCTGTCCGCCAAGCCATACACTTTCCAGTTCCAGATCCTTTGATGCGTCATTGATATATGTATATTCCAGTTCCTCATCTCTCTCCCCATCAACATACCTGTTCCATAAAAGAGCATCCTTGATATGGAAATAAGATACTACAATATCATTCACATGAAATACGCCGTCTTCACAGATCAGGGAACTGCCGTCATCGCCCCAGATCGCTGTTGCATATTCTTGGCTTCCTTCTAGGAACGCTGTTCCCTGTAAAGTTACCTCTGTACCACTTTCCAGAATAAGCGGCATATGATCTCTCTTTACAAGATCGCTCTGCTGCACGTAAGTACTGATCGGTTCCTGCGAATCTGCCGCCATTATATTGTATTCCCTATAGGCATTACGGATCACGACATCATCCATGATGAGCTTTACAGCATCCAGCCCGCTTTCTACAATGATATAAAAATTATACCCTGCCGCATTACTTCCTGTCAGGCGATAGGTGCCATTCTTCCGGATCGTGAGCTCCTTATACCCATACTCAGCTTCATCGTTAATAGACCAGCCATCTGCTTCATCAAGTGTTCCCTCCGTGATATCGCAGACCGGTATCTCCTGCGTGGTTCCTGCATCTGATACTGTCACAGCATCAGACGCATTCTCTGCATCCATCTCTGCTTCTGCTGCCTGCGTGGATACATCCACTGTTGTCACTTCCTCTGCAGATACCTGCATGACCGGCGTCAGCGATTGTACTGCCATGACCAGCATGCAAAGATATGCCTGCAGCTGTTTTCTGATTTTCCTGTTTCCTTTCACTTTCTTTCTCCTTTACACATTTTTCTATCTGAATTCCCTTTATATCAGTTGTCTCTTGCGGGCTTCGGCGATCGCTGCTGCTTTTCCGTTGACGCCCAGCTTTCTGTAATTTTCCCTGCAATGATACTTGACTGTGCTGACGCTGATATGCAGCTCTTCCGCGATTTTTTCATTGGAACGCCCCAACGCCTGCAGCTTTAAGATCTGAAGCGCCTTATCCTCGATCGGTCCTTCCAACTTTCCCTGAAAGCTCATATATCCCGGATACTGCTTTGCCATCTTCTCCGTTTCCGCATACAGCCGTTTTTTATAGCTGTTATCCCGGAATGTCCAGCTTTTTGCTTTCAAAAGCCTGTGCGCCATGCCTGCTTCCTGCGAGATCACTCTGGTAAAGCCATAGATCTCTGCCTGACTGAGCAGCTTCTGGAAATTTTCTTCCCATGGCAGTCCCAGTTCTTTTTGCAGGATCGCGTCCAAAAGCTCACACTCCATCCGGATATAAGTCCTGCTATAAAGCTGCGCATAATACAGCAGCTTCTGCAAAAGTGCATTTGCTGCATCATATCGCTTCATTGCCAGATAAATATGTACCTTTGTCAGATAACGATACCGCTCCATGCAGTAAAATTCCTGATTCTCATCCGGTGCCTGCAAAAGCCAGTTATCCACCTCTGTTTTCTGCTCTGTATACATGGCGATCTGACAAAGCATGTTTTCAATATTCCATACGATCTTCTGTTTTTCTGCTGCCTGCGCCCGTTCTTTAAAGGATACCAGCAGCTCTCTTGCATCCTCCGGATGTCCGTTATATAAATGCAGCCTTGCCATCAGTCCTGCTCCGACATAGCTTTGCTCCAGTTTTCCTGCTGCATCCGCCTTCATCTGTCCTTTGGCGATCAGACGCATGACCTCATAATCATCCAGTCCCTTTTCAAAGCTGCTTTCCGCCAGTGCCAGTTCCACAAGACCTTCTCCCGCTTTTCCAAGTACAAACGGAACGATCTTCCCCAGTGTACTTGCCAGCTCTTTATCATGTCTGCTCCATTCACAGAAATCCTTGCCGCCGTTCATCATCGTCGATGCATTGGAGGTGACGGAAAATTCGGGCAGGGATATTTCTCGGTTCATCAGAAGCGTTGCTGATTTTTTGATCAGATCTGCGATGTTGCTGCTTCCCCGATGCGGAAGTGCAATATCCAGATATGCCAGATAGCTTCTGGCAAGCCGCTTTGTCTTCCCTTCTGCCATGCGTTCTTTTTCCTGCAGAATGCTGTACCAGTATTCACTCTTTTCCACATCCAGCCGCAGCGACTGGATCATACAAAGTCCTGCGATCAGCTCCACTCTGTCCCGCACAGCCTTCTCATCCATTTCCAGATAGTATTTGCGCAGCTCATACATATAAGTAACGGACGGATTATATTTCGCATTTTCGATCAGGATCTCGCTGATCTGTCCGACATGATGGCACTTCTGGAACATCTCCAGTGCCTGCACGACCTGTCCGTGCTTTCGATAATACAGACCGGCATTATAATACAGCTCATAGATCTGCTCCTGCGTCAGCTTCAGGTAACGCCTGCGTTCCATGCTCTGTACCACATTTTCTTCAAAACGATAAATATCTTTTTCTATTGTCACAATATTGCCGACACTGACTGCTGCCTCCAGATAATAGCGTGCTCTCGCACTACCGGAGATCTCAGTGGCAAGCTCCAGTGTAAACTCCTGTACAATACTGATCTTCATAATAAAATCGATCAGTTCTTCATCCCATTTCTGATAGACTTCCCTGTCTACATAGTCCCAGAATACCAGTCTGGATCGTTCAAACAGATCGGGGTCAAACACATCCTGTCCCTTCACCGGTCGTCCTTCGATCAGTGCCTGATCGCACAGAAGGCGGATCGCAAGTCCATGTCCTCTGCAATAGGACTGCACAAAGCGGACATCATTCGGACTGCACTCATCCATTCCTCTTTCCTTTAAATATTTCCGTATTTCATCTTCGGAAAGCTCCAGATCTGTTTCTGTGATCGTACAGAAATTCCGGTATTTCAGGTAGGCACCGATCAGCCAGCCCGGACATTTGGATCTGGATATGAAGATCAGCCACAGATCCGGTTGTCTGATCAGCTCCAGCAGGCGGTCTTTGACAAACTCATCCTCCAGAAACTGCAGATTGTCCACCACCAGTATCGACTGCGTATGCAGAGCCTCAAGACAGGCAAGGGGTGATGATGCTGCATCAAAGTATATGTATTTCTTTTGTCCGAGAAACTACTCGACAAGCGCAGTTTTTCCATAGCCGACCATTCCGTAAATATAAACCGGCTGCTTTTCCATATATGCTTTCCGCAGCTTTGTCTTTGCCCGTTCGGGAAAGACATAAAACCCATCTCTTTCTTCTGACATACGCAGTCTCAACCCCTTTTACACAATAAAACTATGTACGACTGTCCTCGCAGATACATAATTTTATTTATTTTAGCAAAAATATGCTCATCCGGAACTAACCAAAAGGATAGTTTTGGCTAAGTTTTGGCTAAATTGCCTTCAGCTTCACTTTTTTATCAAGTCCCTTCGCTCTGAATAATTTCCTGTATTCCTTCAGCTTGCTCTTTGGCACTTTGATCACGGTCTTTTTACTCATTCCCTGAAATGCATTGTCCGCAACTGTCTGATCGGTCAGTTTGGTGGACCTGATCGTCAGTGTTCTAAGCTTTGTACAACCGGAAAAAGCCTCTGTTCCGATATAAGAGCAGTTTTTCGGAAGTGTCAGCTTTTTCAGCTTCTTGTTTCCTTTGAATGCATAATCTGCAAGTTTTGTCACTTTGTAGGTTTTCTTGCCGATTTTTACTTTTGCAGGTACTGTCAGCGATGCTTTTGTTTTCTTTGCTCCTGTATAGCTGACCTCTTTTTTCTTCTTATTGAGAATGGTAATACTTGATCCATCCTTCTGCTTGATCACTTCCGGCTTTGTATCCGGCTTCTGATCCCCTTGCGGATTCTGTCCCGGCTGTGGATTCTGGCTTGGCTGCGGGTTCTGGTTTGGCTGCCCTTCCGGCGCTGTCAGCTTCGGGATCGCCAGCTCTGCATCTGTTACAGGCTTTGTCAGTGCCTGATCCGCAAATTTGCTGTCACAGTTTTCACAGGTATAGTATGCCTGCATACCCGCCTGCTCTGTTGTCGCATCCTTCTTTGCCACATGGCTCTTCAGCTTATGTCCAAGCTTCGCTGTTTTTATCTGATAGGTATCTGTATAGGTCTGTGCGTTCCAGATCACCTTTGCGGTATAGATAACCGCGCCGTCTGCCACGCAGGTTGCTGTATCCTTTCCCGCTTCTACGATAGCAGGGATATTCTGCCGGTAAGTACAATTTTCATTATTGCAGTGGACCGGGAGCAGCGCAGTTATCACAGGCTTACCGTCTGTACCGGTCACTTTTGTAAATTTCATGCTGCCGCCTGCAAGTGCATGACCGGCTGCAGGCACTTTCACTTCCATGTCCGGTGCTTTGTATTTGAAATTATCTTCTTCCAGCACTGCGGAAAGTACATATTTCCCGGACTTCACACAGGTACGCGCCTGCAAGTCTTTTCTTGTTACCTCCATCTTTTTCGTCAGGGTTGACTTACATGCGAAGCATATATATACAAGGTCACAGCTATCGTCCTTATTCCACCGATACTCCAGCGCCGGTCCCATCATGTGCGGTTCACACGCTCCGGCTTCAAAGGTCTGCGCAGGATCCAGTCTGTGACATCTTTTACAGATTGCATAGTAAACAGCTTTCTTCTCGCAGGTCGCTTCACTCTTCTTCTGCACCTCAGGGGCGATCAACTCTTCTACATATGCATGGTTTTCCTTCTCCTGTTCCTCAGAAATATTCAGTCCACATATGCTGCAGAAGGTGGCTTCATAGCTGGCGGGAATACAGGCATCTGCAGAAACCGTTTTTGTATAGGTGCTGCTTTCCGTCAATAACTCAAATTCGGATAACTGCATGATCCGTTTTCCATGTATCGCCGTAATTTCTAATTTGAAATAACAATACTTCTCCGCAGGTCTTGTCATAGTGAATTTATAATCTTTGAAATTCTCATCCTGCATTGTCGTGTCATCACTCACGGAAGCGATCTCTACCCAGCCTTCCGCATTTCGGTCAGGTACAGTCTCTGCATTCATCGCATATAATTTCCAGGACTTTGGATTTCTGCCCGGATCTGTTTTATTATCATTTCCGGTAGTCAGAATGTACCCGGTCGGTGCCACGGCATTTTCTGTTTGAAAGATCACATAGGCACTCGTATTATCCGTACACCACTTTGTGTGCACGTCTCCATCAAAAAGACTGCTGCAGGACTCACTTAAGCTGCAACCGGCGGTGCCTTCCAACGCTTTCATTTTTCCTCTTGCCATATGATCGCATATTTCTTTTTTATCACATGCCTTATTCTGACATGTTCTCACACCCGTTTTATCTGCTGCAAGCTCCCAGTTACCATATGTATGACCGGTTGCAGGAATCTTGACAGTTTTTATTCCTGTATAGTTTTTTCCATCTCTGGTAATTGTTGCTGTGTAATAGATACGGCTGTCTTCTTCACAGGCAGAGCCTTCCTGCTCTTCTGTGATCACAGCCTTCTCTGTCACAGAGTCCTTACAGTTTTTACAGCGGAAACTGCCCTCTGCACTTACATTGCCTGCCCCGTCTTCAGACCAGTTCATGCCAAGGAACTGATAGGTATGCTCCTGTTCCTCTGTCGGTGCAGAAGGTTTTGCGGTTTTATCAGGCAGTGGATACGCGTCTGTTCCAATTGTCTGATGCCAGATTGGCGATTTTGTCCTTCCTGCATTTAACAGCCCGCAAAGTTCCCCGTTTTCCACCTGCTCCTTTGTTACTGTTTTTAATCTCAACGTAGGCTGCGCATCCTTTTCCCATTGATATATATAACTGTTCTCAACAGTCTCTTCGTATACTGGTTCGTTATGTGAAACTACTGTTCCATCTGCATCCATTACCTTTAAGTAATCAAAGCAATTTTTCACAGTGCTGCCCTTCGTACCAGCTGTAATCCCAAATACGCTTGCTGTATCAGATAAAAGCGTCAGTTCTCCCGCTACGATACAGTCCTCTATCTGCAGATCAGATACTGATGATGTATCGGCAATTCCACTGATCATGTCTGCTGCTTCTATCCGGCTTTCTCCGAGCACACTACAACGCTCCGCCCTGAAATTGCTGTAATATGCATTCCCAACAATTCCACCAACATAGCTGACCGCTCCGGTCTGCCAGAGTTCCCCATTTACACTACAGTCAGAGATCTCCACCGTTCCTTTTGAAACTGCAACCAGACCTGCCAGCACAGAATTTGTTCCTGCCATACTGATCAGACCTGTCATCTTACAGTTCCTGATCTGCAGCTCTCCGTCTGACACTCTTGCCTCACCAACCAGTCCACCTGCCTGTATATCTACACCGGAAAGATATATATTCACATCAGATATGCAGTTATCAATCGATGCATTGCTGCAGTCCATATAACCGGCAAGGGCTCCTACATTTGTCTCGGATAGCTTATCCATTTCTATGCTGCCATCAATGGTCAGATTTTTAACAGTACCTTCCAGAACCTGAAACAGACCAGCATTATAAAATTGCTTTGTTTTGTCTTTTGTCAGTTCCAGTGTGATCGTATGGTTCTGTCCGTCCAGCGTCCCACCAAATGTCTCCAGCATATGATCTAATGTAATATCCGCTGTCAGTTTCAGGTATGCTTCAGATGCAGTTTCACCATCTTCACTATACCCTATACGCAGTAAAGTTTCATAAGCATACAGGCTTTCTGCAGAATCGATCAGAAATTCCAGATGGTCCGTTGCTTCTCCACATGGCAGAGCCAGCAGATCAAGCGGTTTTTGGACAACAACAGTCTCCTTTCCCTTCCTGCAGTCATATACTGTTTGGTTTCCAGATTCCTGTTGTTCAATATAAAAATATCCTTCCGGCAGAGAAGTTCCTCTCGTAAACTGCTTTACTTTTCCATTGATCGTAACATCGATCTTATAAGCAGTATCCGGCAAAAGCTCTACTGTCATATCCTCTGTCACATTGCAGCCATCAAAGCTCTCTCCGGTATCCTTTACCACATATTGCATTTGTGCTCTTTCATTGGAAGGCCAGAGTTCCACATTTCCGCCGGGCACGCAATAAACTCTGCCCACCTCATAGCCATCTTCCTCATAAATGACCGTGCAATGCTCCTGCATCGGCTCAACTTGTTTATAATGCCGGATCGCTTTTAAATAACGATAACTGTAAAGTATTCCACCATCAAACAAAAACGTGATCGACGGTGTATTGGTAAAATTTTTGCACAGAAGCAGTCTGTTTCCTTTGGTTTGGATCCCCAGTCCGCTCACATCATAGTTCTGCCCGCCAATCCATACACTTTCCAGATCCAGTCCCTCTGAAATTGTATTAATATTATGACATACTGTGAGTTTCTCTGCCTCTGAGCCAACAAAAACTCCTCTAAGAAATAAGAGCGCATTTTGGATATCTAAATTAGACGCTTTCGCAGCCATCCCATAAAATACGCCCTCCTCATAGATCAAAGAACTGCCTTCATCGCCCCAGACAGTAGCTCCCTGTTTTTCACTGCCTTCCATGGACGCTGTTCCCTGTAAGGTTACCTTTGTATCACTTCCCAGAACAAGCGGTATATGTTTTTCCTCCATAGGGCAGCTCTGCTGATAGGTGCTGACCGCTTCCTGCCCAGCTGCCGCCTGTGACGTTTCCGGTTCTATTCCCGGATAACCATAATATGGATTTTGGATCACGACATCATCCAGAATGAGTGTTACATCATCCAGCCCGCTTTCTACATTGATATAAAAGTTATATCCTTCCAATGCATTACTTCCCGTCAGACGATAAGTTCCGTTCTTCCGGATCGTAACCTGCTTATACCCAAACTCTGTGACATTCCTGAAAGACCAGCCATCCGCTTCTTCAAATGTGCCATCCGTGATATTACAGGTCGGTATCTCCTGCCTGATCCCTGCATCCGATACTGTTTCAATATCTTCTGCATTTTCTGCATCCATTTCGGCTTCTGCTGCCTGCGCGGATACGTCCACTGTTGTCACTTCTTCTGCAGACACCTGCACGACCGGTGTCAGCGACTGTACCGCCATAGCCAGCATACACAGATATGCCTGCAGTTGTTTTCTGATTCTCCCTTTACCTTTCATTTCCTTTCTCCTTTACACAATAAAGCTATGCACAACTGTCCTCACAGATACATATTTATTCTATCAGAAAAAATACCTGTCTAAAACTAACCAAAAGGATAGTTTTAGACAGGTGTCTTTATCCGATCGTCTGTATGATATGACTGCCTTTTTCCGTTTCTTCCACACGCAGTTTTGTCGGAATACGCTCCTGCAGAAGCTGCACATGGGATATGATCCCTACAAGGCCGTTTGCCTGCTGGATACTGCCAAGTATCTGCATGGCATCCGTAATGGAATCTTCATCAAGCGAACCAAATCCCTCATCAATAAACAGTGCTTCTATCCGGATTCCACTCTTTTGCGCGATCGTTGACATCCCGATCGACAGGGCAAGCGAAGCCAGAAATTTTTCGCCGCCTGAAAGAGTACTGACAAACCGTCCCTCATGTTCCTCGCTGTTTTTATCGTATACTTTCAGTTCCAGACCTCTTTTATTACTGCCCTGTGCCTTTTCATCCGATCTGAATAACCGGTATCTGCCGCCGTGCACCATGGAGAGCATTCGGTTAGCCGCTGCTATCACAGAAGAGAACAAAATGCCCAGCACATATCTCTGCAATCCGGTTCCGGCGTCTCCGCGCAGCTTTTTGGCAAATGCCAGATCCTGCTCTGCCTCCAGCAGCTTTTCTTCAAGTCCCTCTCCTGCCTGAGCAAGTTTATCCGCTTTTTCGGAGAGCCGTCTGATCGTCTCTGAAAGAACCGCTGTTTCCTTTGCATAAGTTTCCTGCAGCTTCTCCAGCCGTGCCAGCTCTGTTTTGCAGGATTCCTCATCCGGCTCCTGCTGCCTGCCAAGCTCCTCCTGCAGACGCATTACCTGTTCCTCTGCTGCCTTTTTACCCGCATCATAATCCGCGATCTGCCGCCGCATACCTTCCAGCTCCTTCTCGCCCATCAGCAGCTGTTCCGCCTCTTTGATATCAGCAAATCCATGTTCCGAAAGCCCCTTTGCCACCGCCTGCATAGCTGCTTCCTGCTTCTTTTGTGTCAGTTCTTCCTCCTGACGCGCAAGCTCCGCTTTTGCCGCCGTCTCCGCTACGGTGTTGTTTGCCTGTTCCAGCATCTTCGTCAGGCTCTGCAGCTTCTCCGTATCCTTCCCGATCTCATCGGTCAGCTGCTGCAGCTTCTTTTGCAGCTCTGCAAGCGATCCTATCTCCGGGATCAGATTGTTTTGCATTTCCGCCAGTCTTGTATAGGCAGTTTCTTTAGCAAGCTGAAGTTCCTGTGCCAGTCTCTGCTTTTCCTCATACTTCTTTTTTGCCTGCTCCTGCTTTTGCATCGTCTGCTGCAGCTTCTGATAAACAGCTTCCGCTTCGGCTCTTTTTTCTTCTACGTGCTCTTTGGACGTATCTGCCTCTGTCCTCACTGCCTTCTGCGGATGCTCTCTGCTGCCACAGACCGGACAAGGCTGTCCTTCGACAAGGGAGGCTGCCAGTTCTCCTGTAATGCCTGCCAGATAGGCTGCAAGCAGTTTTCGATGTTCTTCCATGTCGGTTTCATATGTCTCATGGAGCATGACCAGCTTGGGGGCGTAGCTCTCATAAACCTGTTTTTCCTGCTCAGCCTCCTGCAAGGCGGATTCTGCAGCCTTTCGTTGTTTTTGAAAGTTCTGTTCCAATGCTGCTATACTTTCATAATCCGTTATTTTTGCTGTGAGCTGTATCTTCTGCGCTTTCTTTTCCTCAATCTCATCGTTTTTTTGCTGCTGCGCCGTCACCTGCAAAAAGATCTGTTCTGCCTGCTGTTTCGCCTGTCCTGCTGCCTGATCCGCTGCCCGCACTGCCGTCTTTCTTTCTGCCTGTGCAGCTTCTGCCCTGTGCAGTTCCAAAAGCAGTTCTTTCACTTTTTCCGCCCTTCTGGCGTCCTGTATTCTTTTTTCCTGCTCCGCGCGATCATGCTGTTTTTCCTCATATGCCCTGACACATGCCTTTCCCCTGCGCAGATCCTGAAACCTGCTGACAAGCGCCAGTCTGTCACGAAGCGCTCTGATCTGTTTTTCACAGGCACCTTCCTGATAAGCAGCTTCCATTGTAACAAGTCCTTCTTTTTTCTGTGCAATGACCGCTTCCAGTTCTGCCAGCGTTTCACAGGCTTCCTCCTGCAGGCTGTTGCTGATCTGCTCCTGCAGGCTCTTTAGCTGCTGTCTGCGCTCCGTTGCTTCTTCAAACATGAGCTGTGCGACCGCCTGCCATTTTTCCTCACCGAAAATACTTGTCAGGATCTTTTCCTTATCTGCCGAATCGGAAGTCAGGAATTTTTCAAACTGCCCCTGCGGCAATACAATGACCTGACGGAACTGCTCGTAAGAAAGCCCGATGATTTCCTCCGCTTTCTCATTCAGCATTTTTTCCTTTGCATTTTCGAACAGTGCAGTCCACGTTCCATTTTCGTCCTTCTGCCATACCATATAGGAAGCAGACAAGTTTTTCCGTTTACGTTCCAGTCTGCGCTCAAATCGATAATAGATTCCATTGTTTTCAAAAGTAAACCTGACATATGTCGTCACGTCAAAAGCCGCATTCGTACAGCGCATTGCCTCAAAATCGTCCCTGCCGTGTCCGCTGCTCTTTCCATACAAGGCAAAGGTAATGGCATCCAGTATCATTGTTTTTCCGGTTCCTGTTTTGCCGCAGATCAGGAACAGTCCCCTGGCAGCGAGCTTTTCAAAATCCACCAGTTCATGCCCCGCATAAGGTCCAAATGCCTGAAACTCTACCGTACATGGTTTCATCTGCTCTCCGCCTCCTTTTCATAACTTCTGCACGCCTTGTCAAAAAGTGCTTTCAAATGTGTATCCGGTTCCTGCTCCAGAATGTCCTCACAGTACCTTGTAAAGATCTTGTCAGGATCTTTATCTGCCTGTTCCAGCTCATCGACCGACATTGTGATCCTGGCATCTTCCCGCTCAAAGTCCCTGCCCGTCACC
Source organism: Firmicutes bacterium CAG:194 (assembly GCA_000432915.1). Lineage (GTDB taxonomy): Bacteria > Bacillota > Clostridia > Lachnospirales > Lachnospiraceae > CAG-194. The sequence continues at coordinate 4,733 of HF995224.1, read as the reverse complement.
TCAAGCAGATTGCTGTAGCGCTCACGGAGCAGTGCCACAGACTCCATCCCCACATAACGGTCTGTTACATCCAACCGCACATAGCCCTGTAGGATTTCTTCTTCATAAGCCGCCTCTAACAGTTCGTCAAAGTTTCCTGTCAGTGTCACTCTCTTATGTAGCTGCGGCATACTGACTGTTTTCTGCTGCATCGTATCCGTATCCAGAACGGTCACACTCTTCTCCTGTTTTTCTTCTTTTCCAAAGGAATATGCCATCGGCGTTCCGCTGTAACGGATCCTTTCACTGATCTGCTGTGGTCCGTGCAGATGCCCCAGTGCCACATAATCAAAGCCTTCAAATACCGAAGCGCTTACCATTGTTGCACGCCCGACTTCCGCAGCTCTGTCGCTTTCCGATGTCTGCGCATTCACAATAAACGCGTGCGCAACCAATATATTTTTCTGTCCGGGCGTAAAATCCACACGGTATCTGTCCAGAACAATTCTGTAGGCATCCTCCATGGACAGCACCTTCTCTGCCTGCTCCGGGAAAACAGAACGCACCTTATCGGTAGAGATCCATGGAAGCAGATAAATATCAACATCCCCATTTCGCACTTTCTGCGGTTTTCCGGTAAGTGCACCTGCAATATATAGCCCGCTTTTTTCCAGCAGCGCGCTGCATTGTGCGATCCGCTGTGCGCCGTCATGGTTCCCTGCGATCAGATAAACAGGAATCCGGAGCCCGTTGCAGATTTCGGTCATTGCCTCATCATATAGTTCCAGTGCTTCCTGTGATGCTATGCTCTTGTCAAAAATATCTCCTGCCAGAAGAATCCCGTCTACCTGCTCTTCTGCTGCGATACGGCAGATCTGCCGTATCATGAATTCCTGATCCTTCCGATAAGAAATACCGCCTCTCCAGGTCATGCCCAGATGCCAGTCGGACGTATGCAAAAATTTCATGAATTCCCTCCTGTTTCCCTTTTCCAGAATAAAGTGTGCGCATCCTTGCAAGCTTGCTTGCTTTTGCTGTATAGAGGATTCCAAAGGAATTTCCTATACAGAAAGACGAAACGGCGGCTTCGCAGGAAGCCGCCGTCTTCTGAATTGCTTATTTTAATGTATCATCATAATGGGCTCTTTGTCCACCAATAAATTTCGGCCTTGTACGCGCCGCGGAAACATAAGCCTGTCCGATATGATTGTTGACAAGTCTTACCGGAACCGCCACCTTTTTCAGGTGCATACCGATGAGCGTTCCACCGATATCAATACCTGCATCCGCCTTGATCTCTTCCACTGCCACAGGATCGCGAAATGTCTCGTAAGCAGTTGTCGAAAGCGAACCGCCCGCCTTTGGCTGCGGAACTACATTTACAATCTCTGCAAACGGAACCGCTTCCCGCTCTACAATGATCGCTCTATTCAGGTGTTCACAGCACTGCGTCGCAACATAAATGCCCTTTCTGCATGCTGCCTCGTAAATACCCTTGAACGCAGCCTTTGCAACATCCAGATTGGAGTTCGTTCCTATCTTGTCTCCACAGATCTCACTTGTTGAGCATCCGACCACGAGAATCTGACCCTTTTTGATCCCCGATACCCCGATGATCTCCTCCGTTACCTTTTCAGCCTGTGCTGTAATTTCCTCATACATGATACTTACCTCTTTTCAACCATCAATCCATTTATGTAAGGAACCCTTGACAGCGCCTGGATCAGCAGATTACCAAGTACCAGACAGGTAATACCCTGTACCATATTACTTGGTATGGATGCTGCGGCCGCTACACCATATCCCAGGAAAGTTGCTTCATATAAGAAGTAGCCGGCTACCATGATCACTTCCGCTACAAGACTGCTGACAATATAAGCGGCTGTTTTCGGGATTTTCCCGTTTGCCATTGCCTTATATACCAGATAGCCCACAAAAGCCATCGCAAATTTGATCACTGCCGTTCCCGGTACATAACTGCCATAGCCTGAGATCAGATCCGCAAGACCGGAACCGATACCCGCTGCAAGTGCACCATAAGGATTTCCTAAAATCCACATTGACAATACTACCACAGAATCACCGATATTGACATACCCATTTGTTCCGATCGTCGGAACCTTGATCACCATTGTAGCAATACAGGTAAGGGCTGCAAGCATTGCTGCTGTTACACTGGTCGTAAGTTTCTTATTCATAATAGACCTCCTCATAAAACGATATATTCTTTGAAGGCTATTATACACGCGCGTGGCTTCGTCAAAACAGCCAATTTGCATTATTTTTACCATACCAGTCTATTTTTCCGTTATTTATGCTGCTCCAGCCATCTGATCAGTTCATCAAATTCCAGCGGTTTGCTGTACAGATAGCCCTGAAATGCATCGCATCCCAGCTCTTTCAGCTTATTTCTCTGCTCCTTTGTCTCCACATATTCTGCTATGATCTTAAAATGCAGAGATTTTCCCAGATATACAATGGATGAAATGATATCTCTATTTCTCTCATTGGTCAGTATATCTCTCGTCAGCGCACCATCCAGCTTTACCACATCAAAATAATTTGTCTGCAGATACATAAGAGAGGTATGTCCCATTCCAAAATCATCGATCAGGAAACGATGTCCTCTCGCCTTCAGATTCCTGATCTTATCCGTTACAACATCAGAAGAAGAAAGTGCATCCTGTTCTGTTATCTCAAGACATAGATACTTGCTTGATATTTTGTATTTTTCCACTGCTTCCGCAATGTGCTCTTCCAGATCCTCCCATGCAAGAGATTCATTGGTGATATTCACGGAAATTTTGAAATCCTGCGGTATCAGCGGCTCCAGCCTGGATAGTACATTGGCTGCCTCATCAATAATATATTCTTCCAGTTTATGCAGTACTTTTTTCTCCTTGGCAAGCTGGATGATCAGCGGTGGATAAATGAACCCGATCTCCGGATGCTTCCAGCGGATCAATGCTTCTACACCGATGCAGGCCTCCTCACAGTTTACCTGAGGCTGATATACCAGAAACAGTTCATTTTTCCGGACCGCATCCACCAGATCTGCTGCCAGGATACGTGCTATATGCCCGAGATCATCCTCACGTTTCGTCAGATAAGAGATTGCAATGTTTTCCTCTTCCCGCTGCATCTCCTCTACCAGACGTTTCACATCCCGGAGCATACGCCGCTCATTCTCCTTTTCATACAAAGCGATAAACGGCTTATAGATCAGAATACCGACCGTCAGACAGACAAGCTGCAAAATCACGCCTGCCCAGGAACCGGTTGCCTGATAGCCGCTCAGGAAGATCGGCGTTGTCCAGTCTATCTCCCGGATCACATGCGGAACCAGTCCGAGATAAATGGCTGCATATGTGATCAGGAAATTAGAAACCGGTACGAGCAAAAACGGAATAAGGAAGATTGGATTCAAAATCACAGGAATACCAAAAAGCGCAATCTCACTTATATTAAACAGTACACTCGGTGCTGCCATGCCCGCCACCTGACGGACTCCTTTTTTCTTTGCAAACAATAGTATGGCAATCACCAGACACAGGGCTGCACCCGTTCCTCCCAGATTTACAAACACATCCTGCATTGTTTTACTGAAAATACCTGCTGTCACATCTGTAAAGTTCTGTTTGATCACTGTATCCAGCATATCATGCCCGTGAATACCGAGAAACCACAGACTATGCGTCAGCAGGATTATGATCAGTCCTGCGCCCACACCGTTTTTCAAGGGCTTTAGTAAAAAATTGAACAAGATTTCCAACAGCTCCTGTAAGCCGTATACACCAAACATCACATAAATCACTTGTCTGAGCAATACAAAAAAGCCAATGATCACAACCGCCGGCAGAATTCCCTCTACCGCTCCGATATAAACATTATCCGCATTTGTCCTCTGCTTTGTCTGCAGAAATCTGCTTTCTTTCAGAGCATAGTAAATACCGCCGGAAATCAGTGCTACAAGCAAGGCATTAAATGCATACATATTGCTGCATCTTGCAACGGAAAAATCTTCATACCCAATGCCTGCATAAGCGGCAAAGGCTGCCAGTGTAATGACCACCAGAACAACAATATTTCCGGTGCTTTCGTAAATGCCGTGCCTTCTGCACTTCATCATGGAGTAACTGACACTTGTTGCAACAGTCAGATAGACGGCAAAAAATTCATTCACACTGACATAAACATTTTCCAAAAATGCTCTGATACATCCGCCCCAAAGCTCTGACAAAAATTGCTGAAATGCGGGAATTGGCAAATTGATCAACATGGCAGACATATAGCCGACCACAAGCAGCGGGATCATCAGGATCATACCCTGCCTGATTGCACCGATCACACAGTTATTCTCCAGTTTATCCGTTATGTTTATTATGCGCTCTTGTATTTTTTCCATATCCTGTACCCTCCCTGCAACCGCTTTACCCCCATAAAGCGTTATGCTTATTCTTTCTCTGAGACAGCAATGTCCAGAAACAGACTGACCGCATTGATCGTCAATACTTCTGTTACCAATTTTTTCGTCTTTTGCCAAATTATTCTATGATAATCAGTATAACATACTCTGCATGAAAAAGCACTTCTAAACATAACAAGGCGCCTACATTTCTGCAGACGTGCGTATTACGCATGTTCTTTCCATGACCAGCATATCAAGTCCGGCCATGTGATTTACGTAATCAAGACTTCTCTGATATATGACTTGTCAGAAAAGACCCTGATGCCAATGACCTGGAAAAACTGAA
>HF995223.1 GCA_000432915.1 Firmicutes bacterium CAG:194 | reverse complement strand
TTCAGCAGGGATCTTGTCAGACCATGTAAAGATTTCATTTTCTTTAAATCATTAGGTCTTGTTACAACGATATGTCCATCTTCTAATTTGATTTCCATCTCTGCAGGAAGCACTCTTTCCAGTGTTCCCTTAGGACCTTTCACGGTCACTTTGTTATTTTCTGCAATATCAACAGTAACACCTGCTGGTACCGCGATTGGCATTCTTCCTATACGTGACATGCCCGTACCTCCTATAAATTTTTACTAGGTTGCTTGTTTCCTTTGCTTCGCTATTACCAAACGAATGCTAATACCTCTCCACCGACCTGAAGCTCTCTTGCTTTCTTGTCTGTTACAACACCTTTGTTTGTAGAGATGATTGCGATACCAAGTCCTCCAAGAACTCTTGGCAGCTCATCTTTACCGGCGTAAACACGAAGTCCCGGTTTAGAGATTCTCTTGATTCCTGTGATGATCTTTTCATTCTTATCAGCACCATACTTCAGTGCGATGCGGATTGTCTTGAAGTTACCATCATCTACCAGATCATATTTCTGGATATAACCTTCATCTACAAGGATGTCTGCAATAGCAAGTTTCATCTTTGATGAAGGAACATCAACTGTATCATGTTTTGCAGTATTTGCATTACGGATTCTTGTAAGCATATCTGCAATTGGATCGCTCATTGTCATTTTGAATTGCCTCCTTCTTCTAATCTTACCAGCTGGCTTTCTTTACGCCTGGGATCTGTCCTTTATAAGCTAATTCACGGAAGCAAATTCTACAAATTCCGTATTTTTTCAAAACTGAATGTGGACGTCCACAGATTTTGCAACGTGTGTATTCTCTGGTAGAGAACTTTGCAGGACGCTGCTGTTTTACTTTCATCGAAGTCTTAGCCATGAATTTACCTCCTATTATTTTGCAAATGGCATATTGAATAATCTTAATAACTCACGAGCTTCTTCATCAGTCTTAGCTGTTGTTACGAAGATAACATCCATACCTCTTACTTTATCTACCTTATCGTATTCGATTTCAGGGAAGATGATCTGCTCCTTGATACCAAGTGCATAGTTTCCTCTGCCGTCAAATGCGTTAGGATTAACACCTCTAAAGTCACGAACTCGAGGCAGTGCAAGGTTTACCAGACGATCTAAGAATTCATACATCTTTTCGCCACGAAGTGTTGTCTTGCATCCGATTGCCTGACCTTCTCTGATTTTGAAGTTAGCAACTGAATTTTTAGCCTTTGTAGTTACGACTTTCTGTCCTGTGATTGTTTCCATATCCTTTACAGCGGATTCAAGAGCCTTTGCATTGTCCTTAGCTTCTCCGACACCCATGTTCAGGACGATCTTATCGATCTTCGGAACTTCCATGATATTTTTATAACCAAACTTCTTGATCATAGCATCTACGATCTCGTCTTTATACATATCTTTAAGTCTGCTCACGTGTCTAGACCTCCTCTCTCCAATTAGTCGATTACTTCTCCTGTTGATTTTGCAAAACGGACTTTCTTATCGCCATCCATCTTGAAACCAACCTTTGTTGTCTTTCCTTTATGAACATACATAACGTTGGAGATATCGATTGGAGCTTCCTTCTCGATGATTCCGCCGTTTGGATTAGCTGCTGAAGGTTTTGTGTGCTTTGTAACTTTGTTAACACCTTCTACAACAACTCTTCCGTTCTTATGGTCTACAGAAAGGACTTTACCTTCTTTGCCTTTGCATTTTACTGCATCGCCGACCATAACTTTAACTGTATCGCCTTTTTTAATCTTTGATGTTGCCATAGTGAACCTCCTATAATACTTCCGGAGCTAAGGAAACAATTTTCATAAACTGTTTGTCACGAAGCTCTCTTGCTACTGGCCCAAAAATACGAGTTCCTCTTGGAGTCTTATCATCTTTAATGATAACAGCAGCATTTTCGTCAAATTTGATATAGGAACCGTCTTTACGACGAGCGCCCTTAACCGTACGTACAACTACAGCTTTTACGACATCGCCTTTTTTTACAACGCCGCCTGGTGTTGCATCTTTAACAGTAGCAACGATTACATCGCCAATGTTTGCATATCTTCTAGTTGATCCACCCATAACACGGATACAAAGAATCTCTTTTGCACCAGTATTATCAGCAACCTTAAGTCTGCTTTCCTGTTGTATCATGCCAATTCTCCTTCCAAATATTGTAAGATTATTTTACTCTTTCAACGATTTCAACAAGTCTCCATCTCTTGTCCTTAGATAATGGTCTTGTTTCCATAACCTTTACGGTATCACCGATGTTGCATTCGTTGTTCTCATCATGTGCTTTCAGCTTGTATGTCTTCTTTACGATCTTGTTGTAAAGAGGATGCTTTACATGGTCTTCTACAGCAACAACGATAGTTTTCTGCATTTTATTGCTTACGACCTTACCGGTACGTGTTTTTCTTAAATTTCTTTCTTCCACGATCTATTCTCCTTCCTGTCGAGAATTATTCTGCAACGTTAGCTTTTTCTGTAATAACAGTCTGAATTCTGGCAATGTTCTTGCGAACTTCTTTGATTCTGCTGGTATTATCAAGCTGGTTTGTTGCGTTCTGGAATCTCAAATTGAAAAGTTCTTTTTTAGCGGAAACTAACTCTTCTGCTAAGTCTGCAGCTGATTTAGCTTTTAAATCTTCTACATATTTATTAGTTTTCATTTGACACACCGCCTTCCAAATCTGCTTTAGAAACAATTTTACATCTACATGGAAGCTTATGTGATGCAAGACGTAATGCTTCTTTTGCTGTTTCTTCCGGAACACCTGCAATTTCGAACATTACACGTCCTGGCTTAACAACTGCTACCCAGTACTCTAAAGTTCCTTTACCGGAACCCATACGTGTTTCTGCTGGTTTGTTAGTTACTGGTTTATCTGGGAAAATCTTAATCCAAACCTTACCACCACGCTTGATATAACGAGTCATAGCAACACGGGCTGCTTCGATCTGGTTAGATTTGATCCAACATGGCTCTAAAGCCACGATACCATATTCGCCGTAATTGATCTTATTGCCTCTCATGGCCTTACCT
>HF995222.1:11534-34397 GCA_000432915.1 Firmicutes bacterium CAG:194 | reverse complement strand
CACATCCCGAGAGAGGGACCCACGAAGTGGGAGGATGCCTGTTAAGAAAGTAAAGAAGAGGAGCTGCACATGAGCATAATCATTCCAGAGGGTTACAAATCCGCCCTCAACATCAAAGACACTGAAAAAGCAATCAAGCGCGTCAAAGACTTCTTCCAGCGTGAGCTGATCACACAGCTGAACTTAAGCCGTGTATCCGCACCGTTGTTTGTAGATGCTTCTTCCGGTCTGAATGACAACTTGAACGGCGTGGAACGCCCGGTCGCATTTGATCTGAAGGAACAGAAAAACAGAGAAATGGAGATCGTACATTCCCTGGCAAAATGGAAACGTATGGCGCTTGGACAGTATGGCTTCTCTGTCGGAGAAGGACTGTACACCGATATGAATGCGATCCGCAGAGATGAAGATACCGACAATATCCATTCCATTTATGTCGATCAGTGGGACTGGGAAAAGATCATTGCCAAAGAGGACAGAACCGAGGAAACACTGCGTGATACGGTAAAATCCGTATACGAAGCACTCCGCGTGACTGAAAAGTTCATGGCAAATGAATATGACTATATTGAATGCATCCTGCCTGAGGAGATCACCTTTGTGACAACACAGGAGCTGGAGGATCGTTACCCGGAGCTTACTGCAAAAGAGCGGGAAAACAAAGCAGCAAAAGAATACGGTGCAATCTTCCTTGAGCAGATCGGAGATAAGCTGGCGAGCGGCAAGCCACATGACGGCAGAGCACCGGACTATGATGACTGGAAGCTGAACGGTGATATCATCGTTTACTATCCGGTTCTGGATATGGCACTGGAATTATCTTCCATGGGTATCCGTGTAGATGAGGATTCCTTAAAGGAGCAGCTGAAAAAGGCTGGCTGCGAAGAGCGTATGGAGCTTCCGTTCCAGAAAGCACTTTTGAACAAAGAACTTCCGTATACGATCGGCGGCGGAATCGGACAGTCCAGAATCTGTATGTTCTTCCTCAGAAAAGTGCATCTGGGAGAAGTGCAGGCATCTGTATGGCTTCCGGAAGATCTGCAGAAGGCAGAAGAAAAAGGCGTTGTATTCTTATAAGGCAGTCAGTTCTCACAGAAAACAGAAAAAACAGAGCAGGCAGGTGGAATTATGAAGTTTTCCTTTACATCCAAAGCTGACAGATCACAAAGAGACGTAGATGGACGAAAGAGAAAAGCATGCTTCTGCCTGCTTTTTTTCACTCTGTCAGTGGTATTTTTATACTGGCAGAATAATGGTCTGACGATCACGGAATATGATATAGTAAATAAAGATTTGCCACAAAGCTTTAATGGGTGTACAATAGTGCAAATATCAGATTTGCATAATAAATCGTTTGGCAGGGAGCAGAAAAAACTCGTCCGCAGGATTAAGGCGTGTGAGCCGGACGTGATCGTGCTCACAGGAGATCTGGTAGACAGTAACCGTCCGGATGTCGATACGGCACTGGAGCTTGTTTCTGCCATGGCGGATCTGGCACCGGTTTATTTTGTGACAGGCAATCATGATAACTGGCTGTCCGCAGAGAATACGGATCGCCTGATGCAGGGCCTTGAAGCTGCAGGCGTTCATGTATTAAAGGATGAAGTGCGTATCCTGACGATGGGTGAGCCGAAGGAAACGATTTATATGGCAGGGATCGATGATGCCTCCCTTGCTTCTACAGCCGAATGCGATAAAGCACTGAAAAAGCTGACTGCCCGGAAAAATCCGGATGATTTTATGATCCTTCTGGCGCATGAGCCGCAGAGACTGGAGCAATATGCAGCATATGGGGCCAGTCTGGTTTTGAGCGGGCACGCGCACGGCGGACAGTTCCGCATTCCGTTTATCGGCGGATTCGTGGCACCGGATCAAGGCTTTCTGCCGACTTATACAGAGGGTGTTTTTCACGAAAAGGACACGGATCTTGTGATCAGCCGGGGGCTGGGTAACAGTGTGATCCCAATCCGGCTTCTTAACAGACCGGAGCTTGTAAAGGTGACTTTATATTCCAAAAATCAGAAACAGCAATAAAGAAAGGGAAAGGGAAACGTATATGAATTATGAACAGGCGCTGGACAAATTGACAAAATATGGACAACAGCACTTGCTGCATTTTTATGGGGAATTAAATGAGGCACAGAAAAAGAGACTTCTTTCACAGATAGAGGCAACAGACTTTGAAGTGCTTTCATCAATGGACGCCATGCATAAAGCAGAACGTGGCAGAATTGCACCACTGGAAGCCATGCAGCTTCCGGAAATCGAGAAAAAGAAAGAACAATTCCGCAAAACCGGACTGGATGCGATTCGCGGTGATAAAGTCGGAGCGGTTTTGCTTGCCGGCGGAATGGGGACAAGACTTGGTTCCGATGCTCCAAAGGGTGTATACAATATTGGCGTGACAAAGGATCTTTATATTTTCGAGTGTCTGATCCATAACCTGATGCAGGTAACTGCGCAGGCGGGGCATATGATCTACTTATATATCATGACAAGTGATAAAAACCATGATCAGACAGTGGCATTTTTTAAGGAACATCAGTGTTTCGGATATCCGCAGGATCATATTTTCTTCTTTATGCAGGAGATGGCGCCTGCTGTAGATCATGACGGCAAAGTCTATCTGGAGGAGAAAGACAAGATCGCAACTTCTCCGAACGGAAACGGTGGATGGTTTGTTTCTATGGCGAAAAGCGGTATTCTGGATCAGGTTCGCAAAACGGGCATTGAATGGCTGAATGTGTTTGCTGTAGATAACGTATTACAGAAAATCGCCGATCCGGTTTTTGTGGGGGCATGCATTGAAGAACAGTGTAATGTAGGTGCCAAAGTGGTAGCTAAGGCTAACCCGGATGAAAAGGTTGGTGTGATGTGCCTGGAAGACGGAAAGCCATCGATCATTGAATATTATGAGCTGACAGAAGAAATGCGGCAGGAAAAAAATGACAGGGGAGAATACGCATACAATTACGGCGTGATCCTGAATTACCTGTTCCGTGTCACCGAGCTGGAACGCACGATGTCCCACAAGCTTCCACATCATAAAGTAGAAAAGAAGATCGCACATATTGATGGAACAGGTACAAAGGTAAATCCGCAGGAGCCAAACGGCTATAAGTTTGAGCAGCTTGTATTGGATATGATCCATGATATGGATAAGTGCTTGCCATTTGAGGTCGTGCGGGAGCATGAGTTTGCACCGATCAAGAACAAAGAAGGTGTGGACAGCGTGGACACAGCAAGGGCGCTGCTTGTTCAAAATGGGATACAAATATAAGAAGGAATGAACTGACAGACAACAGGAGGAAATGAAAATGGCAATTTTAGTAACAGGTGGAGCAGGCTTTATCGGAAGCCATACAGTCGTAGAACTGCAGAATGCAGGCTATGATGTGGTGGTTGTGGACAATCTGGTAAATGCAAGCAAGGAAGCTCTGCGCCGCGTAGAAGAAATTACGGGAAAACCGGTTACTTTTTATGAAGCGGACATTCTGGACAGAGATGCAATGGAGAAAGTATTTACCGAAAATGAGATTGAATGTGTGATCCATTTTGCAGGACTGAAGGCGGTCGGAGAATCCGTTCAGAAGCCATGGCTGTATTACTATAACAATATTTCGGGTTCTCTGATCTTATTTGATGTTATGAGTAAGCATGGAGTAAAAAATATTATCTTTTCTTCTTCTGCAACCGTATACGGAACACCGGAAAAAGTACCGGTAACGGAAGATTGCCCGAAGGGAGAGATCACGAATCCGTATGGACAGACAAAGAGTATGCTGGAGCAGATCCTGACGGATATCCAGAAAGCAGATCCCGAGTGGAACGTGATCCTTCTTCGTTACTTTAACCCGATCGGTGCGCATAAGAGCGGCAAGATCGGTGAAAATCCGAATGGTATTCCGAATAACCTGATGCCGTATATCACACAGGTTGCTGTTGGCAAGTTGAAATGCCTTGGTGTATTTGGAGATGACTATGATACACCTGACGGAACAGGTGTCAGAGATTATATCCATGTAGTGGATCTGGCAATCGGTCATGTGAAAGCAATTGAGAAGATCAAAGAAAACCCGGGACTGAAGATATACAATCTGGGTACAGGTAAGGGCTACAGTGTTCTGGATATTGTTAAAAATTTTGAAGCCGCAACAGGTATTAAGATACCGTATGAGATCAAGCCGCGCCGCGCAGGAGACATTGCAACCAATTATGCAGATGCCTCCCTTGCGAAGAAAGAGCTTGGATGGGTCGCTGAGCGCGATATCAAAGAAATGTGCGAAGATTCCTGGAGATGGCAGCGCATGAATCCAAATGGATTCTCCGATTAGGAAAGCCCGATCACATACTGATACATAAAGATAAAATGACAGAAGCTTCCGCCCATGACGAACAGATGAAATATTTCATGAGAACCAAAATATTGATGTCTGGCGTTAAAAAGCGGGAGCTTCAGTGCATATATGATCCCGCCGACTGTGTAAATAATCCCACCGGCGAGCAGCCAGCCAAAGGCAGCAGCAGGCAGGCGATGGACGATCGGACTGAATACAAATACACAGATCCAGCCCATGGCAATATAGATCACCGAAGAAAACCATTTTGGACAGGTGATCCAGAGAAATTTAATGCCGATCCCGATCAATGCAAGCGACCAGACTGCGATCAGCAATGGGTATCCCCGTTTCGGGTCCAGCACCAGAAGGCAGACAGGTGTGTAAGAGCCTGCAATCAGGACGAAGATCATGGAGTGATCGACCTTCCGCAGTATTTTGATCACGGATGCGGGCAGATTGACAGAATGGTATGTGGCACTTGCACCATATAATAAGATCATGCTGATGATAAAAACCAGCATGGCAAGCAGACAGACAGAGCCATGCGATGCGGCTTTTAACAACAACGGAACTGCCGCGCCGACTGCCATGATCATGGCAATAAAATGAGTAAGTGCACTTCCCGGTTCGCGTAATGTGATTTGCATAATAATAACCTCCTTAATAAAACAGGATCGATAATAATTTCCTGGTCTACCTGATAAATCAAGCAAAAAGCAACAAGTAGTTTTGAAAACTACTTACTATAATGCAAATACTACAATAAGTGTGCGCAAAAGTCAACAGACTAATGCGGATGATCTGAGACAAAAGCCACTAAAATGTACGGCAGAAAGGACGGATTTTATGTTTCGAATGTGGGCAAAGATTTGGAAAAACAATCACATGATCAAAGATACTGTTGTGGAGGATGCTTCTGATCGAGGCAGAACGCAGAAGGTATTCCATGCAATGGATGAGATCATTTATACCTTTGATCTGGGGAAACCGATCTGGCTGGATAAAACGGTCAAAGAATTTCAAAATCACAGCAGGGCGCGTTTTTATCAGGATAATTTTATAGAAACCATTGATTTTGATTATCTGGAGATTCAGATGATCGAAGAAGACTAGATTATGGAACAGCAATTCTTAAAAATTAGTAAAAATCCACAAAAAATAAAAAAATGTGGTATAATTAATGTCGCGATTTAACAAAATCAAGATGTAGCCCCGAGGCCTGTTGCATATTTGCGGAGCTTGTCACATATTTGCAAAGCAAATGTACGACCCTAAAATGTGCGACAAATCAAAATGCGAGGGGTTCCCGAATGTCATGATTTAACAAAACACGGATATCGGGGCGGGTCCCAAGGTCTTTCCCCCACCTATGAGCAGGCTCACATGGGCTTAGACCTTTTGACCATGGCATCATAAGTTATTATAGTGTAGTAAATTAAGGAAAGTTGGGGAATTTATGGAATTTGTACCAAACACGAGGAACGACATTGACAGCTGGAAGGAAGTCCAGCTTGTATATAATTCTGCATTAAAGGAGATCGGGACAAAGCTGGAGATCTTAAATGATGAATTCCAGCATGTACATCAGTACAATCCGATCGAACATATCAAATCGCGTATCAAATCACCGGAAAGTATCGTTAAAAAGCTGAAAAAGCATGGCTACGAGTCCAGTATCCAGAATATGGTAAAGTATGTCAATGATATTGCGGGAATCCGTGTTATCTGTTCTTTTACTTCTGATATTTACAGGATTGCGGAAATGTTGATCAATCAGAATGATATCCGCGTACTTTCCGTGAAGGATTATATCCTGAATCCGAAGCCAAGTGGATATAAGAGTTACCATCTGATCGTAACAGTACCGATTTTTTTATCGGATCGTATTGTAGATGCCAAAGTGGAGATCCAGATCAGAACGGTTGCTATGGACTTTTGGGCAAGTCTGGAGCATAAGATCCATTACAAATTTGAGGGTAATGCACCGGAGCATATTAAGAAGGAACTGGTGGAATGTGCCATGATGGTTTCGGATCTGGATGCCAGAATGCTTTCTCTGAATGAGGAGGTTCAGGAACTGATCGCCAGACAGAAAGAGGAGGCGGCTCAGACAGAGGCAGTCAAAACAGAAGAATCGGTTATATAAAGAAAAAATACTGCCGGACGGCGGTATTTTTTTTAATGGCGATATTCCTTTGGAAGCACCCATACAGTAAAAGCAGGCTTGCAAAGATGCAGAATCATTTTGACAATATAAAAAACCTTATAAAATGAGGAGTGCCGCGAAGCCTTTCGGCCCCGCGGCTATTATGAAAAAATTTATCTTTCGGTAGATGTCTTTTGTTAATAAAGGATTGATTCCTTTGATTTAAGTAAAGTATACCAATTAATTATGAACAAAATATGAACATGATATGAAAAATGAGTGAATTTACACAAAGCATAAAAATACTATATGTAAAATCTATGCAAAATGCACAAAAAATGTGCAATTACAATACGCTTTGCTAGTGTTGTAAAAGGACGGAAATAATGTTAGAATGATAAATATTCAGAACCATGCAGATCCGCAATTGACTGACCGTTATGGGAAGATTTTTATGGATTTATATGGAGAGAAAGCCTCGTAAGCAAAAGAAAGGCATCGGAGATGCGATTTGCGATCAGGGGCGGATGATTTACGGATCAGTGTGCGGAAAATCAGGATGACGGAGGGTAAGCATGGATAATTTTATGGACAGGCTGACGAAGCGGTTTAATGCTGGTGAACTGATACAGGCAAACGGTGAAGCGGAAGCGCGCGAAAATGAGAGACTGCGGAAACAGACTGCGGAATATGAAAAAATGATGCAGGAGATTCGGCGCCTGAATTTAAAAACGGTCGAAGTTTCCGAACAGGTATCCCAGATGCTTTCCTGCGGGATTGAGCAGCTGGAAGAGTATGAGGTAAAGCTTCACGGGCTGATCAAAGAGGAAGAAACGGATAAAACAGAAGCTGCTGCGGATGCGCAGCAGATAAATCAGGTGATAACACAGGAACTTGCACAGCAGAAAAAAGAGCTGGATCTGCAGATCGCAGGCATGCAGGAGCTGATGGACGCACAGCTGAAAAATCTGCAGGATAGCATGGGTGTGCAGCTTTCCGGAGCAGATGAGAAACTTCTTGGTGTGGACAACAGGATTTCCGGCGTAGATGAGAAGCTACTGGGTGTAAGTGACAGACTTTCCGACGTAGATGAGAAGCTTACGGACGTAGGCGACAGACTTTCCGGCGTAGATGAGAAGCTTACGGACGTAGGCGACAGATTTTCCGGCGTAGATGAGAAACTCACCGGTGTTGACGGAGCGGTAGAAAAGCTTCTGGCAGAAAATGCACAGAGTCTTGCAATGCTTAAGGAGTGGAATGAGCAGAAGCAGCAAGGAAGCCAGACAGAAACACTGGATACGGTCAGAGCAGTAGAGGATAAGCTGGAGCATCTTTCCGGTAATATTGCGGACAATGCTATCAGACAGCACAGCCTTTTGCAGGATATGGCAGTCAATACGGAAAATGCATTGCAGGATCTGACACGGACAACAGAAGATGCCCTCCAGAATCTGCAAAATAAGCTGGAACAGCAAAAACCGGCAGATAATGCAGAGCTGATCGAGGCGACAGGTCAGATCAAGGAAATGATCGTCAATATTCGATTATATCTGGATGATGTGCAGAAGCATGTCGAAGATTATGTGCATAAAGAAGATGTCAAGGTATATCGAAATGTTCAGGCTGTTTTAATGGAGCAGCTCAGTAATAAAACAAGAGATCTGAATGATCATATGGATGCACTTGAAAAATCCGTACAAAAAAGTAAAGGAACAAAGCCTCTGCTCGTATTTGCGATTCTGCTTTCCGCAGCGTCTCTTACGATCCAGATCCTGCAGATGCTGGGGATTTTATAATGGCTAAAATAGATTTCAAACCGGGTAACATGCTTTATCCGTTGCCTGCAGTGCTTGTAACTGTAGCAGATAAACAGGGAAAATCCAATATTTTTACAGTTGCCTGGGCAGGAACGGTCTGTACGAATCCGCCTATGGTAAGTATTTCTGTCAGAAAAGAGCGCTTTTCACATGCGATGCTTCTGGAAACAGGAGAATTTGTCATCAATCTGACTACAGAAAAGCTGGTATATGCGACCGATTATTGTGGTGTGAAGAGTGGCAGGGATGTTGATAAATGTAAAGAGCTGGGACTGCATCTGCTTCCCGGAAAAGAAGTAAAAGTGCCCCGCCTTGCAGAAAGCCCGGTCAATATTGAATGCCGTGTCACGGAGGTAAAGGAGCTTGGTTCCCATGATATGTTTCTTGCCGAGGTGGTAGCAGTCAGCGTGGATGATGCTTATATGGATGAGAAGAATTCTTTCCATCTGGATCAGGCGGATCCGATCGTCTATTCGCATGGCACGTATTATGCCATGGGAAAAGAACTGGGACGTTTTGGGTACAGTGTGAGAAAAAAGTCTTGACGAAGCATGCGAAAATCAGTATGATGATGACAAGAACAAAATAAAGCACAAGATAACTAGTATAATAGAATAAACAGTAATTGCCACGAAGATGTAGCATCAGGAAAAATCCTGATGCTATTTTTGTTAGCGAGGAAGGAAACCAAGCACATGCGAAGCATGTATTTGGTTTCACCCGAGCGTACAACGAGAAAATCAGAAGTGCGGAGCGCGGCTGACAGCAAGGCTGGCAGGATTTTCGAGTATGAGGAGGAAGGAAACGCTTATGGATACAATCGATAAAAATATTTCCATTAATTTAAGAAAGATTCGGAAAGAACAGAACATGAGTCTGGATATGCTTTCGGAGCGGACGCTTGTCAGCAAGAGTATGCTCGGACAGATTGAAAGAGGAGAATCCAATCCGACAATCACGACAATTGCTAAAATATGCGAAGGGTTAAGGATTGGAATTGAAGATTTGCTTTACCGGGAAAAAGATCCGATCTCACTGGTCAAAAAAGAGCAATGCCGCGTGACAAGAAGTGCACAGAGCCGTTATGCAGTCAGACTTGTTTTTCCATTTGACAAAGAACGGAATTTTGAAATATACACGATCAGTATTGAAGCCGGAGCACAGATGCAGCTTCCTTCCCATGGAGCGCATACGACTGAATATATTACGGTTACACAGGGAACACTGATACTACGCCATGAAAATAAGGAGCTGAAGCTGGCGTGTGGAGACTCTGCATGTCTGTGTGCAGGTGGGGAATATACGTGGCAGAATATGGGAGACGGACAGGCGCAGATGAGCGTTGTTATGACGGTGTCCTGACTTTACAATTACATAAATAACTGATAAAATGGATCTGTTATGAAAATCACGAAATACTACAGGCATATGAAAACCACATATTGGAAGACGGCTTTTCTGATTGCATTAGCAGGTCTTTTTTTGTTGCCCTCTTATACAAAAATAGAAAAGACGGGAAATAATGTATATGAGATTACCTTGAATGGGGAACAGGTTGGAACTGTTTCCGATACAAAAGATGCAGATTCTCTTTTGTGGCAGGCGAGAAAAGAAATCGCAAAGGAGGAAGACGTACTGTTTCTGGCAGATGCAGAGCTTTCCGTGACAGGACGTGAGGCATATTTTGCACAGTTTACCGGAGAGGATGAGATCATTGCCAATATGAAAGAGGTGCTGACAGCATCTCAGATCAGCACGATCCGGCCGGCATTTACGATCAAGATCAATCAGCTTATGATCAATCTTTCCAGCGTACAGGAGGTTTCGGAAGCACTGCAGGCTGCACTTGACCAGTATCAGGAAGGGAAGCAGTTTGTCGCACAGCTCGGGCCGGATCAGACAAGAGAACTGAACGTGCTGACAGTTGAGGCAAAGAGTGCGGAAGAGAAGAAGGAAGAAGAAAAAGAAGAACAGGACAGGCCATTGGTAGCAGGCTGTACAAGGGCACTTGCCGATATGGTAAAAGATACACAGGCTGCAAAGGAACTGACCTTTGACGATTTTGACTATGGGTTGACACGGCTTTCCTATGCGGATAATGTGGAGATCGTAGAATCTTATCTTCCTGCAGATCAGATCCAGTCGTTGTCCGATGCAAAAGATCTTCTGACAAAAGAGCAGGATCAGCAGCAGATCTATGAGGTACAGCAGGGAGATACCCTTTCCGAGATCGCAATCAACTGTGACATTCCGCTGGATAAGATAATTGAACTCAATGACAGTTTGGAGGACGAAAATTCCATGATACGTGTCGGAGAAGAACTGGTCGTTACTTCACCGGAGCCGGCACTTTCCATTGACAGGCAGGAAGAAGTCTATTACGAAGAAGATTATGAAGCAGATATCCAGTATGTTTACAATGATGACTGGTATACAACGGATACACAGATCCTGCAGCAGCCATCAGCCGGACATCGTAAGGTGGCAGCACTGAAGTCCTATCATAACAAAAAGGAAACAGAGACGGAAATACTGAAAGAAGAAGTTACGGTTGCTGCAGTTCCGAAGATCATTGAAAAAGGAACGAAGATTCCTCCGACGTATATCAAACCAATCTCCGGAGGGCGTCTGTCTTCACAGTTTGGAAGAAGAAAAGCCCCGACAAAGGGTGCATCTACCTATCATAAGGGAGTCGACTGGGCCACACCGGTTGGTACCAAGGTTGTGGCATCCAGCGCGGGAACGGTTGCCAGAGCAGGCTGGGGTAGCGGCTATGGTTACGTTGTTTATATCAATCATGCGGACGGAAGACAGACAAGATACGGGCATTTAAGCAAGGTGCTTGTACGTGTGGGAGATCAGGTCTCGCAAGGACAGAAGATTGCTCTTTCCGGAAATACCGGAAGAAGTACAGGAGCACATCTGCATTTTGAAATACTGATCGGTGGTGCTCAGGTAAATCCACTGCAGTATTTGAATTGATAAGAACGGTCGGATAGCAGCAAATACTCAATATAATCCAATATAAGGAAGCGAATGCAATGGATTTACTGAATTTTGAGGATAGAAATGCGTAAATCTGTATCAAAATAGACAATTTACAAAACTATCTGTTGTGTTATATAATTAGTAGATAAACAGGATACACTAAATTTGAGGTGTGACATGGAACAATATGTGATTAAAGGTGGAAATCCGCTGGTTGGTGAGGTGGAGATCGGCGGTGCGAAAAATGCAGCACTTGCCATCCTGGCAGCAGCAACGATGACGGATGAAACCGTTACGATAGAAAATTTACCGGATGTCAGAGATACAAATGTGTTGATGCAGGCAATGGAAGAGATCGGCGTGCATATTGACAGAATTGACAGACATACCGTAAAGATCAATGCAGGCAGTATCAATGACTTGGTTGTAGACAATGAATATATCAAAAAGATCAGAGCTTCTTACTATTTGCTGGGAGCTCTGCTCGGCAAATATAAAAAGGCAGAGGTGGCACTTCCGGGTGGATGCAACATCGGCAGCAGACCGATTGACCAGCATTTGAAGGGATTCCGTGCACTTGGTGCCAAGGCAGATATTTCGCATGGTCATATCTGTGTGGAGACAGACAGGCTTGTTGGTAATCATATTTATATGGATGTGGTCACGGTAGGTGCTACCATTAATATCATTATGGCAGCAGCACTTGCAGAAGGGCAGACGATCATTGAGAATGCAGCGAAGGAGCCGCACGTAGTAGATGTGGCAAACTTTTTAAACAGCATGGGAGCTAATATTAAGGGAGCAGGAACGGATGTAATCCGTATCCGCGGTGTGGAAAAGCTTCATAAAACAGAATACTCCGTTATTCCGGATCAGATCGAAGCCGGTACATTCATGTTTGCAGCAGCAGCCACAAAGGGTGATGTGACAGTCAAGAATGTCATTCCAAAGCATCTGGAGTCCATCAGTGCAAAGCTGATCGAGATCGGCTGTGAGATCAAAGAGTCTGACGATGCAGTCCGTGTGGTATCTTCCAAGCCACTGACCCATACACATGTCAAGACACTTGCCTATCCGGGCTTCCCGACCGATATGCAGCCACAGATTGCTGTGACGCTGGCACTTTCAGAAGGAACCAGCATTGTAACGGAAAGCATTTTTGAAAATCGTTTCCGCTATGTGGACGAGCTGACAAAGATGGGAGCTAATATTAAGGTAGAAGGCAATACAGCCATTATTGAGGGCGTTAAGAAATATACGGGAGCCCATATTGATGCACCGGATCTCCGTGCAGGCGCGGCGCTTGTGATCGCCGGTCTTGCGGCAGAGGGCATCACGGTTGTCGATGATATCCTGTATATTGAGCGCGGATATGAAGATTTTGATGTCAAGCTCAGAGGCTTAGGAGCTCAGATCGAAAAAGCGGCAGATGAAAAAGAAGTCCAGAAGCTGAAATTGAAAATTGGATAAAGAAAAGAAATGGGACGTTCCGAGGAACGTCCCTATTGTTTTATATAAGTGAAATTACAGCAGCCGTTCGATAGCAATATCTTTCTGCTTGGAAAGGTCGACAAAGGTATCTCCGCACTGGATCATAGGGCGGGAGAACTGCTGCGGATTGATGAAAACAACGTCACCTTCCTGCCCATTCGTTAAACGGACACGCTGCCCAATGTAGGTGAGAACAACATTTTTCAGGAAGCAGAGAATGTATTCGGATTCATATTTCTGCAGCCCTTCTTTTTCAAAGATATCAATGACGGTAAAGGGGCAGAGCGGTCCGCGGTACACACGCGCAGCTGTCATAGCATCATAGACATCTGCAATGCTGACGATCTTGGCGAATTTGTCGATGCGGTTTCCGGTCAGACCGAAAGGATATCCACTGCCATCACAACGCTCGTGGTGCATAAGGGCGGCATTTTTGATGTGATCGTTGACAGGCTGGTTCTGCAGGATTTTGTAGCCCTCGATCGTATGTGTTTTGATCACGTCGTATTCCTCATTGGTCAGACGATCCGGTTTTTTGATGATCGAATCGGGAATGCAGAGCTTGCCGATATCGTGAAACAGACCACAAAGTGTCGCAAGCTCAATATCTTCCTGCGAAAAATGCAGCCAGCCGGCAAAAACATTACAGATCAGGGCAACATTCAGACAATGTGCGTAGGTAAGATCATCGTAAGCACGCATATTGTGGAGCATGTTAAAGAAATTAACATTTTCGCCGTCTGCCTGTAAGAGCTTCAGCGTATCATCCAGCATGGCTGAAACATCGATCGGAGCGCCTTTTTCCACGATATCATTGATCTGATCCTTGAAATCGACGATCGTTGTGTCGAAAGTTTCCTTAAATTTATGGAACTCCGGGCTTGCCTGAATACGTGCAGAATAAGGATCGGATATAGTTGGCTCCTGTACCTCGTTTTCCATAATGCGGATGCTCGGAACAGAATAAAATTCAAGCCGGGTAATGATCTTATCGGTCAACACAGTGCCCTTTGAGACAATTAACTGATTGCTGTAAGAATAGACATCTTCCCCGGTGACCATGCCCGGTATTAAATTGGCTATAAAAGTTCTTTTCATCCTGTCAGCCCTCGATCATAAACAATTAAAATTAGTTAAATTATACGGTTTGCAGGTTTATCTGTCAATTCATGGGTGGAAAAGAAAACAGAAGAGGACTGTTTTATTTTTGCATTAAAAATCACCATGTATACACTACAAAATTTAACCGGTATGTGGTAGACTTAACACAAACAAAGCAGGCAGGAGAACGAAAGTGAACGCAGTAGAAAATTACGGAATGCGCTATTTGGAAACAAAGGATCTGGATCAATATAATGCACTGCTCCGTTATACCTTTCAGGTAACGGAGGACGAGCTGACGGCGACAGGCTGGAAGGACGAGGAGATCAAGCAGTCAAAGTTCCCGGTACTGGAGCGTGCGGATGTACTGGGCTGTTTTGACGGGAATTCCCTGATCTCGCAGTTTGCGGTCTATCCGCTGAAAATGAATATTTACGGAGAGGTTTTTCAGGTAGGGTTTGTAACGAGCGTCTGTACCTATCCGGAATACACCGGACAGGGTATTATGAAGAAGCTGATGTTTGAAAGCCTTTCTCATATGAAGAAACAGGGACGGTCGTTTGCCCTTCTCTATCCGTATTCGATCCCTTTGTATCATCATCTGGGCTGGGAGATCATTTCTAACAAGATATCCTTTAATATCAAAGACCGGCAGATCCCGACCAAGGTAAAAGCACCTGGGTATGTACGTCGTGTGGACTGGGAAAGCACGGATTTTCATGAACTGCATTCCCATTTTGCATCGATCACACATGGCTGTCTGTTCCGGAATGCGCTTGCATGGGAAGAATACTGGCGCTGGGACGAGGATGATACTAATGTCGCGGTTTATTATAATACGAAGGACAAGCCTTGTGGTTTTATGGTATATCTGATCAAAAATGATATCATGCATATCAAGGAAATGATCTATTTAAACAGAGAAGCGAAGAAGGGACTCTGGGAGTATATCCATGCACACGATTCCATGATCGATGAGGTGCATGGCAATACCTATTTCAGTGAACCGATCGCTTTTGAAATGGATGACGGTGATATTAAGGAAACAATCCGCCCCTATGCCATGGGACGGCTGATCGACATTGAAGGTTTTCTGGAAGATTATCCATGTGATCCGGATGGCGGTACTTTATATATGGAGCTGGAGATCGAGGATAAGCTTCTGCCATGGAATAATCGTTCCTTCAGGCTCTGCTTCTCGGAAGGCGCCTGTCATCTGACGCGGGAAGAACCGGAATATAAGCTCAGTATGGAGATCGGAACGCTGACAACACTTCTCTTGGGCTATAAGACCGCAGAGCGTCTGTATGCACTGGAGCGTATTGAGGGGAAACCGGAAGCGGTAGACCGCCTCGATGATGTCCTTTTTCATAAAATACCATATATTTCAGACTACATATAGCAGGGAAGAAAACCGGGTACATACGAAGTATGTATTTAGTTGCAAACGAGTAGAAGATGATAAAAATTCCACTTGACGGCGCCTGTATTCTGCCGTATAGTAGCTATAGCAATGTAGTCACGTAGAACTTCATATTGGTAAATTTCTCTTATTCAGAGTGGTGGAGGTACAGAGGACCTGTGAAGCCACGGCAACCCCCTATCGGGAAGGTGCCAACCTGAGCGAGCTATCGAACAATAAGAGGACTTCTATGTTTATTGGTCCGCTTGTTTCAAGCGGACTTTTCTAATGTCAAAGGAGGACAAAATGGACAAACGTTTATTTACTTCAGAATCTGTTACAGAAGGACATCCTGACAAAGTCTGCGATGCCATTTCCGATGCCATTCTGGATGCATGCATGGAGCAGGATCCGATGAGCCGTGTGGCATGTGAAACATGCTGCTGTACAGGTTTTGTACTGGTAACAGGTGAGATCACAACAAAGGCACATCTGGATGTACAGAAGATCGTACGCGAAACAGTAGATGAGATCGGTTATAACCGCGGTAAGATTGGTTTTGATGCAGATACCTGCGCAGTTATGGTAGCACTGGATCAGCAGTCTGCTGATATCGCGATGGGTGTTGACAAGGCACTCGAAGCTAAGGAAAACAAAATGTCTGACGAGGAGCTGGAAGCTATCGGTGCAGGCGATCAGGGTATGATGTTCGGTTATGCAACAAATGAAACAGAAGAATATATGCCATACCCGATCAGTCTGGCACACAAGCTGGCGCGTCAGCTTACAAAGGTTCGTAAGGATGGTACACTGCCTTACCTCCGCCCGGATGGCAAGAGCCAGGTTTCCGTAGAATATGATGAAAACGGAAAGCCGCTCCGCCTGGAAGCAGTTGTACTTTCCACACAGCATGACCCGGACGTATCGCAGGAACGGATCCATGAGGATGTCAAAAAATATGTATTTGATCCGATCCTGCCAAAGGAGCTTCTGGACGCAGATACCAAGTATTTCATTAATCCGACAGGTCGTTTCGTCATCGGTGGACCTCACGGTGATGCAGGCCTGACAGGACGTAAGATCATCGTGGATACTTACGGCGGATATGCAAGACACGGCGGTGGCGCATTCTCCGGTAAGGACTGTACAAAGGTTGATAGAAGTGCAGCATATGCAGCAAGATATGCAGCGAAGAATATCGTGGCAGCAGGTCTGGCAGAAAAATGCGAGATCCAGCTTTCTTATGCGATCGGTGTTGCACAGCCGACTTCCGTAATGGTTGATACATTCGGAACAGGCAGGCTTTCCGATGAGAAGCTTGTAGAGATCATCCGCGAGAACTTTGATCTCAGACCTGCCGGTATCATCAAGATGCTTGACCTGAGACGCCCGATCTATAAGCAGACAGCAGCTTACGGACACTTTGGCAGAGACGATCTGGATCTGCCTTGGGAGAAGCTGGACAAGGTAGATGCGCTGAAAGCATACTTGTAGAATGCAACTTTGCTCATGTGAGTATGAATTATTACTAGTATATAAAAAGGTGGAAGCAATTTCGGTTGCTTCCATCTTTTTTACTGTACAGGAAAAGCAAGCTTGCAAAGATGCGCACCTTTATTATTTTTATTGTTTGAAAACGCCGGAACGTGTATACTAATGAATAATAGCACTTTGTTTTACAGCCGGTGCAGAAAAGAGTCACATATACATATATTGGATATCTGACCGGTTACTATTGAATAAAAGACAAATCGTGAGGAAATTATGGCATTTACGCATTTACATGTCCATACAGAGTACAGTCTGCTGGATGGTTCCAATAAAATTAAAGAGTGTGTGAAACGGGTAAAAGAGCTGGGCATGGATTCAGTGGCGATCACCGATCATGGTGTTATGTACGGTGTGATCGATTTTTACAGAGCTGCAAGAGCGGAAGGCATCAAACCGATCCTGGGCTGTGAGGTGTATGTGGCACCCAACTCCCGCTTTGATAAAGAGCTGACAGGCGGAGAAGAAAGATACCATCATCTTGTTTTGTTAGCCGAGAACAACCAGGGCTATGCCAACCTGATGAAGATCGTAAGCCGCGGCTTCACAGAAGGCTATTACTATAAGCCACGTGTTGATATGGAAGTACTGCGTGAGTTTCATGAGGGTATTATTGCTCTGTCAGCCTGTCTGGCAGGCGAAGTGCCGCGATACATAGAAAAGGGTATGATCGAAGAGGCAAAGCAGGCGGCGCTCAAATATCAGGACTGTTTCGGAAAGGGCAACTATTTTCTGGAGCTGCAGGATCATGGCATTCCAATGCAGCAGACAGTCAATGCGGCGCTCCTTTCCATGAGCAGAGAGCTTGATATTCCCCTTGTGGCAACGAACGATGTGCATTATACACGGGCGGAAGATGCACAGGCGCATGATATCCTGCTCTGCATCCAGACCGGCAAAGTCGTAACGGATGAAAACCGCATGCGTTATGAAGGCGGACAGTATTTTATCAAGAGTGAAGAGCAGATGAAAGAGCTGTTCCCTTATGCATTGGAGGCTTTGGAAAACACACATAAGATCGCGGAGCGTTGTAATGTCGAAATAGAATTTGGCGTAACAAAGCTGCCAAAATTTGAAGTGCCGCAGGGCTATGATTCCTGGACATACTTAAATAAATTGTGCATGGACGGTCTGAAGGAACGTTATCCGGATGATGATGGGACATTAAAGGAACGTCTGGACTATGAGCTGTCTACAATCCGGAGAATGGGATATGTGGATTATTTCCTGATCGTATGGGATTTTATCAACTATGCAAAAGAAAACGGAATCCCTGTAGGACCGGGACGAGGTTCCGCCGCGGGGGCGATCGTTTCTTACTGTCTGAAGATCACAGACATTGATCCGATCCGCTATAACCTGCTTTTTGAACGATTCCTGAATCCGGAGCGTGTGTCCATGCCCGATATCGATATTGATTTCTGCTATGAAAGAAGGCAGGAGGTCATCGATTACGTACGACGCAAATACGGAGCAGACAAGGTGGTGCAGATCGTTACCTTTGGTACGATGGCTGCAAAGGGTGTGATCCGTGATGTGGCACGTGTGCTGGATCTGCCGTACAGCTTTGGCGATACGCTTGCCAAAATGATTCCGAACGAACTGAATATTACCCTGCAGAAAGCATTGGATATGAATCCGGAGCTCCGCAGCAGATATGATACAGAGGAACAGGTGAAAAATCTGCTGGACATGTGTATGAAGCTGGAAGGTTTACCGAGGCATACTTCCATGCATGCGGCAGGTGTCGTAATCTGCCAGAAACCGGCGGAGGAATTTGTACCGCTGTCCAGAGGATCGGATGGTTCCATCACAACGCAGTTCACGATGACAACGATCGAAGAACTCGGACTTTTAAAGATGGACTTTCTGGGACTGCGGACACTGACGGTCATCAAAGATGCAGTTGATCTTGTCAGACAGGATACGGGAAAAGAGTTATCCATGGGTAACATTGACTACAATGATCCCAAGGTGCTTGATTTTATCGGAACGGGAAAGACGGATGGCGTGTTCCAGCTGGAAAGCGGGGGAATGAAGAACTTCATGAAGGAACTCCGGCCGCAGAGTCTGGAGGATATCATTGCCGGTATTTCGCTATATCGTCCGGGACCGATGGATTTTATCCCGCGTTATATCAAGGGTAAAAACAATCCGGAATCCATTACGTATGAAACACCACTCCTAGAGCCGATCCTGTCGCCGACCTACGGCTGTATCGTCTATCAGGAGCAGGTTATGCAGATCGTGCGGGAACTTGGCGGATATACGCTGGGACGAAGCGATCTGGTCAGACGTGCCATGAGTAAGAAAAAACAGGCAGTCATGGAGAAAGAAAAGGCTAACTTTGTATACGGTAACCCGGAGGAAGGCGTTCCGGGCTGTATCAGCCGCGGGATCAGTGAAGCGGTGGCAGATCACATTTATGAAGAAATGATGGATTTTGCCAAGTATGCGTTTAACAAGTCGCATGCAGCATGCTATGCGGTTGTTTCTTACCAGACAGCCTTTTTGAAATATTATTATCCGCTTGAATTTATGGCAGCGCTTATGACGTCAGTTATAGACAACTCAGCAAAGGTAACGGAGTATATCATGAGCTGCAGAAGCATGGGGATCGAAATACTGCCACCGGATGTGAATTACAGTCTGGCAGGCTTCTCTGTGCAGGATGGCAAGATCCGTTTTGCCCTGACCGCGTTAAAGAGCGTGGGCAGACCGGTTATCGAAGGCATTGTTGCGGAGCGGGCAGCAAACGGTAACTATAAAACGTTGGAAGATTTTATCACAAGAACGAGTGAGCTTGATATCAATAAGCGCGTGATCGAAAATCTGATCAAGGCAGGTGCGTTTGATTCCCTGCCGGGCACCAGAAAACAGAAGATGTTTGTATATGCCGGACTGGTAGACCGGCTTGTAAAGGATAAAAAGAATAATCTTGTCGGACAGATGAGCCTGTTTGATCTGGTGGGAGAAGAAGAGAAAAGCGATTTCCATACGCCGCTTCCGGACGTGGGAGAATTTGACAGGCAGGAGCTTCTGGCGTATGAAAAAGAAGTGGTCGGTTTTTATATCAGTGGGCATCCGCTGGAAGAGTATAAAACGTTTCTGGAACGCAGGATCACAGCAAAAACGTCTGATTTTTACAGGGATGAAGAGACTGGTGAGCCAAAGGTAACTGACGGAAAAGAGGTCGTGATCGGTGGTATCTTAACGGATAAAAAGATCAAATATACAAAGAATAATAAGATCATGGCGTTTTTGACGATCGAAGATCTGTATGGCAGCATTGAGGTGGTCATTTTCCCACGGGATTATGAGAGAAATCAGAGCCGTCTGGAGGTGGACGGAAAGATTTTTGTACAGGGGCGTGTACAACTGGAGGATGAAAAGGATGGCAAGCTGATCGGTTCCGTGATCAGCAGGTTTGATGAAATGCCGCGCCGGTTGGCGATCGGTTTTGCGGATAAAGACAGCTATCTGAAGCAGGCGGATCAACTGACAGAGCTTTTAAAAGGCTCGGAAGGAAAGGATTCTGTGCTGATCGTCTGCAAGAAGGAGCGCGTGCAGAAACTTCTGCCGCCGAACCAGAACATTCATATAGAAGAAACACTTCTTGAAAGATTAAGTGCAGCGTTCGGAAAAGACAATATAAAGGTTTTATAACAGAAATATTGCAATAGTAACAAAAAAATAATACAATAATAGTGCAAAACAGACAGGAGGATAAGCAAGTGGCAAATGAAATCAAAACAATTGGTGTTCTGACAAGCGGTGGCGATGCACCGGGCATGAATGCAGCTATCCGTGCGGTGGTCCGTAAGGCGATTGCCAACGGTGTCAATGTCAAGGGCATTAAAAAAGGCTATCAGGGACTGTTAAATGAAGAGATTATAGATATGCAGAAAAAGGACGTATCCGATACGATCCAGCGGGGTGGAACAATACTTGGAACAGCCAGATGTACGGAGTTCCGGACTCCGGAAGGACAGCAGAAGGGTGCGGAGATCTGTCGTAAGCATGGAATTGACGGTATTGTCGTGATCGGTGGTGACGGTTCTTACCGCGGTGCGCAGGCTCTTTCCAAACAGGGCATCAATACGATCGGTCTGCCTGGAACGATCGATCTGGATATTGCATGTACGGATTATACGATCGGATTTGATACAGCGATCAACACAGCAATGGAAGCGATCGATAAGGTAAGAGATACTTCCTCTTCTCACGAGCGTTGCAGTATCATTGAGGTTATGGGTAGAAACGCCGGTTATATCGCACTCTGGTGTGGTGTTGCCAATGGCGCGGAGGATATTCTGTTGCCTGAGAAATACGATTATAACGAGCAGAATATCATCAACAATATCATTAACAACCGTAAGCATGGTAAAACGCATCACATTATCATCAATGCGGAAGGCATCGGGCACTCTACATCCATGGCAAGACGGATCGAAGCCGCAACCGGTATCGAGACAAGAGCAACGATCTTAGGTTACATGCAGCGTGGCGGTAATCCGACCTGTAAGGATCGTTTCTATGCATCTATCATGGGTGCTTATGCAGCAGACATTCTCTGCGAAGGAAAGACAAACAGAGTTGTCGGTCATCAGGGCGGTAAATTCGTAGATTTTGATATCGATGAAGCACTCGCCATGCAAAAGGATATTGACGACTACGAATACAGCGTTAGTAGAATACTTTCTATGTAGAGAAGGAATATTATGATCACGTCATCATCTAATAGTAAGATCAAACATGTCTGCCAGCTGGTCACAAAAGCAAAAGCGCGCCGCACGGAGCAGCTTTTCGTGGTAGAAGGGATCCGGATGGCAAAGGAAGCGCCAAAGGAGCTGTTAAAGGAGGTCTATGTATCGACCTCCTTTTTGCAAAAAAAAGAACAAAGTAAGCTGCTGGAAACTCTTTCCGTACCTTATGAGGAAGTCAGCGACGATGTTTTTGCTAAAATGAGTGATACCGTAACGCCGCAGGGCGTGTTATGCGTCCTCAGGCAGCCGCCCTATGACCTGGGCGAGCTGCTTGGCAGAGACGGTACATTTCTGGTGCTGGAGGATATCCAGGATCCGGGCAATCTGGGCACGATGCTGCGGACGGGAGAAGGCGCAGGCATTACAGCCGTCATCATGAGCAAAAAGACAGCAGACATGTTCAATCCCAAGACAATTCGATCCACAATGGGATCTGTTTACAGAGTTCCGTTTTGTTATGTAGAGGATCTGAAAGCGGTGATAGAGAAAATGCACGCTGCCGGTATACAGACCTATGCAGCGCATCTGCAGGGGAAAAACAGCTATACACAGGAGTGCTACAGTGCAAAAACAGCGTTTCTGATCGGGAATGAAGGGAATGGACTTTCCGATGAGATCGCGGCACTTGCTATGTGTAAGATAAGGATTCCGATGGAAGGGCAGGTGGAATCATTAAATGCGGCTGTTTCCGCAGCGATTTTAATGTATGAGGCAAAGAGACAGAACAACTAGAAACTGATATTGAACAGGTATTTACCGGATGTAACGCAGAGCGGTACAGGAAAAAGAAACCGGTGGAAAAGGAGCGGGAAAATGAAGATAGGATTTATCGGACTAGGAAACATGGCAACTGCCATGATCGGCGGAATGATCAAACAGGAGATCGTGAGTGCAAAGGATATACTCGGATCAGCAAGAACAGAGCAAACTGTGAAGAAAGCAGAGGATGCATTCGGGATCATCGGCTGCAAGGATAATGCAGAAGTGGCCGGGCAGGCTGATATCCTGTTTCTGGCAGTTAAACCGCAGATGTATCCGGACGTGATCGGGCACATTAAGGACGCCGTGAAGCCGGAGACAATCGTCGTTTCTATTGCGCCGGGCAAAACGATCGCGTGGCTGACAGAGCTGTTTGGAAAAGAAGTCAAACTTGTCAGATGTATGCCAAACACACCGGCGCTTGTCGGAGAAGGCTGCACAGGTGTCTGCAAGGCGGAAAACGTAACGGATGCGGAAATGGAGCAGGTGCTTTCCCTGCTGAACA
>HF995222.1:360-11503 GCA_000432915.1 Firmicutes bacterium CAG:194 | reverse complement strand
GCTGAACAGCTTTGGCAAAGCGTATATCGTTCCGGAAAAACTGATGGATACAGTTGTTGGAGTTAGCGGAAGCTCACCGGCATATGTATTTATGTTTATAGAAGCAATGGCTGATGCGGCTGTCATGGATGGTATGCCAAGGACACAGGCATATGAATTTGCAGCACAGTCTGTGCTCGGAAGTGCGAAAATGGTACTCGAAACAGGTATGCATCCGGGCGTATTAAAGGATATGGTATGTTCTCCAGCGGGAACAACGATCGAAGCCGTCAGAGTGCTGGAAAAATCAGGATTCCGCAGTGCTGTTATCGAAGCGCAGAAGGCCTGTGTGGAGAAGGCAAAAGGCGTCTGAAACTCCGAAATTTGACAAAGTGTGAAGAATCTGTTATAGTCTTTCATGTAAGATTTAACATTTTTGTAACAAATGAAACAGAAATGTAATGTAGTCTTATAAAAAAGTTAAGAAATAAACCTGTGCGTTTAAAGTTTACATGGGAGGCTTTATGTTTAGTAAAAAAGAAATTCTGAAAAGAAGTCTGGCAGGTCTTATGACAGCGACCATCGTACTGACAGGTGTTCAGACACCGGTGCATGCAGACAACTTACAGGATGAGGTAACACTTCATGCAGGTGCCACAGCAGTTATGAACGGTGCCTATACAGAAGAAACGGAACAGAAGACGGACAATGCGGATCTGCAGGCAGGTGCAGCGCTGTATCTGGAAAAAGACGGAGAAGAACTGGCGGAAGCAGTGACGGAAGTGGATGCCGGCGCAATCGTAGAAGAAGCGGCAGAAGCGGAAAAAGCTTCTGATGCGGTTATGGCAAATGTCAGCGATGCAGTTAATGTCAGAGTAGAGCCGAGTGAGGAAGCAGAAGTAGCAGGTAAGCTGTATAAGAACTGCGGCGGTACGATTCTGGAGCAGGCAGATGGCTGGACGAAGCTTACAAGCGGAGAGCTGACAGGCTGGACAAAGGACGAGTTCCTTTTGTTCGGTGATGAAGCAGAAGCAATGCAGCAGGAAGTTGGTTCCCTGAAGGCAACTGTTAAAACAGATGCACTTCGTGTCAGAAAAGAAGCAAGTGAAGATGCGGGAATTTATACCGTGCTTGCACTCGGAGAATCAGTTACAGCAGTAGAAGAAGCGGATGGCTGGGTAACGGTTCAGGTAGATGAAGATACACAGGGCTATGTCAGAGCAGATTATGTGGATGTGGCTTTTATGGTAGAAACAGGAAAGACAACCGAACAGATTGAAGCGGAAAAGAAAGAAGAAGAAAAAAAGAAGCTGAGTGAAAACCGTGGTGCAGTCAGCTGTGAGACATCCGATGTGACTTTGCTGGCAGCACTGATCCAGTGTGAAGCGGGCAGAGAGTCCTACGAAGGAAAGCTGGCAGTCGGTGCGGTTGTTATGAACCGTGTCAGAAGCGGTTCTTATCCCGGCTCCATAAGCGGTGTTATCAATGCGCCATCACAGTTTCCACCGGCAACGAATGGTAAGGTGGCAGCAGTGATCGCAAACGGACCGAGTGCTTCCTGCGTGGAGGCAGCACAGGCAGCGATCGACGGTGCAACCAATGTGGGCGGTGCAACACACTTCAGGGCAGCCAGCAGTGGTCAGGCCGGTGTTGTGATCGGTAATCATGTATTTTGGTAAATATAGAAATTTGTAAAAGCTGTTATTTCAGATGCAGATATTGCTCTGGAGTAACGGCTTTTTTATGTTGTGCCTCTGTGTTTTAGAGTGGTAAACTTGCTAGATGTGCATTTTTTGAGTATAATGAGCGCAAAAGAAAGGAAAAGAAGGAATATATAATGGTAAAAATAATCGCGGACAGTACGTGTGATCTTTCGGAAGAGTTGATTAAAAAGTATGATATTTCCATTCTGCCTTTGCATATTCTGTTAGGAGAAGAAGAATATGAGGACGGAAAGACTATCACGCCGGAAGAGATCTTCGCATGGTCAGATGCTCATAAGACAACACCAAAAACCTCTGCACCGGGACTTGAACAGGCACTTGCACTGATCCGGTCGTTTGTGGAGGAGGAAAGAGAAGTGATCTGTTTTTCCATTTCAGACAGCATGTCCACCTCGGGAAATGTAATGCGGCTTGCGGTGGAAGAGCTGCATGCTGATGGGCTGGTGACAGTAATTGATTCGGAAAACCTGTCTACCGGAATTGGGCTTTTAGTTGTGGAAGCAGCACAAATGGCGCAGGAAGGAAAAGCAGCAGTGGAGATCACGGAACGGATCTATGATCTGCGCCCGCGTGTCAGAGCCAGTTTTGTGGTGGATACACTGACATATCTCCACAGAGGGGGCAGATGCAGCGGTGTGGCGGCGTTGGCAGGCAGTGTACTGAAACTGCATCCAAAGATCGTGGTAAAAGATGGCGCCATGGGTGTGGCGAAAAAGTATAGAGGTAAGCTGGCATCCGTAGTGCGTGCTTACGTGACGGATATGGAGGATGAACTGCGTCTCGCAAGACCGGAGAGGGTTTTTATCACACATTCAGGTTGTGACAGGACTATTGTAGAGGAGACAAGAAGCTATCTGGAAGAGCTTGGAGTTTTTGAGGAAATACTGGAGACAAGAGCAGGCGGTGTTGTTTCCAGCCATTGTGGACCGGGGACGCTCGGTGTATTGTTTATTGCCCGGTAAATGAAATGTAAATACGGGGTAAATCGCTTGAACAAACAAGGAAAATATAGTATGATTTCTTTATACAGGCAGAGCCTGTAAAGTGGAAGGCAAAGGAAGGGGAAAGGAGAAGCAGATGACGTTATTTGGATTACTTTCTACGTCACAGTCGTTATTCTGGCTGTCTATACTTGTATTATGTATCGTGATCGAAATTGCAACGATGGGACTGACAACGATCTGGTTTGCGGGCGGTGCACTTGTTGCGGCCATTCTGGCGATGCTTTCCGTACCGTTCCCGGTGCAGGTCGTCAGCTTTATTCTGGTATCTTTTATACTGCTGTTATTTACCAGACCGGTTGCTGTCAAATACTTCAATAAGGACAGAGTCAGGACCAATGTTGAAAGCCTGATCGGACAGGAAGCGATCGTTGTCAGTGAGATCGACAATCTGGAGCAGGCTGGCCGTGTGACACTGCAGGGAAAAGAATGGACTGCAAGGACAGAAAAGAACGGAGTGAAAATTCCGGTGGGCAGCGTTGTCATCGTGAAATCGATCGATGGCGTAAAACTAATTGTAGAGGAAAGAAAAGAGGATTAAAAATGGGAACACTTATTACCGCACTTGTTTTACTTGTAATCGTGATCTGGGTGCTTGCCAGCTGTATTAAGATCGTACCGCAGGCACAGGCTTATGTCGTGGAGCGTCTGGGAGCTTATCAGGGAACGTGGTCTGTAGGACTTCATTTTAAGACACCTTTTATTGATAAGATCGCAAAAAAAGTTGTATTAAAAGAGCAGGTAGTGGATTTTGCACCACAGCCGGTTATCACAAAGGATAACGTAACCATGAGGATCGATACGGTTGTATTTTATCAGATCACAGATCCGAAGCTGTTTGCATACGGTGTCGAAAATCCGATCATGGCGATTGAAAACCTGACAGCAACAACACTTCGTAATATCATCGGTGATATGGAACTTGACCAGACACTGACTTCCAGAGAGATCATCAATACAAAGATGAGCACAACACTGGATATTGCAACTGATCCATGGGGTATCAAGGTAAACCGTGTAGAGTTGAAAAACATCATTCCGCCTGCAGCAATCCAGGATGCAATGGAGAAGCAGATGAAGGCAGAGCGTGAAAGACGTGAATCTATCCTGCGTGCGGAAGGTGAGAAGAAATCTACGATCCTTGTTGCAGAAGGTAAGAAGGAATCCGCAATTTTGGAAGCAGAAGCTGAAAAGCAGTCCGCTATCCTGCGTGCGGAAGCGCAGAAGGAAAAGATGATCCGCGAGGCAGAAGGTGAAGCTGCTGCAATCTTAAAGGTACAGCAGGCAAATGCAGATGGTATCCGCATGATCCGTGAAGCGGGCGCAGATGAAAAGGTTCTGCAGATCAAGAGTCTGGAAGCACTGGAAAAGGTCGCTGAGGGAGAATCCACAAAGATCATTATCCCATCCGACCTGCAGGGCGTTGCATCGCTGGCAACTACTTTCAAAGAGGTAATTTCAAAGTAGGAAGTTTAAAATAAAACTGTAGGAAACAGATAAAGGGATGGCTTCGCAAGAAGTGATCCCTTTATTCGGGAATATGATACGAAATAGCAGCCGCAAGGATCCAATATGGTTGCGGATAGAAACAAATGGGAAAGGACAGCATATGAGTAAGGTAGATTTAAAAGGACGCGATTTTTTGAAACTGCTTGATTATACACCGGAGGAGATCCTGTATCTGGTCGATCTGGCAGCAGAATACAAGGAAATGAAGAAAAAGGGCAAGCTGCATGACAGCCTGCATGGCAAGAATGTAGCACTGATCTTTGAAAAAACATCCACAAGAACACGATGTTCTTTTGAGGTGGCAGCGCATGATCTTGGTATGGGAACAACCTATCTGGACCCGACAGGCTCCCAGATCGGTAAGAAAGAAAGCATTGCGGATACGGCAAGAGTGCTTGCAGGTATGTATGACGGAATTGAGTACCGCGGATTTGACCAGTCTATCGTGGAAGAACTTGCGCAGTATTCCAAAGTGCCTGTATGGAACGGTCTGACAAATGAATTTCATCCGACCCAGATGCTGGCAGATATTCTGACAATCCGTGAAAAACTGGGCAGGATCAAAGGTGTAAAGCTTGCATATATGGGTGATGCCCGTTATAATATGGGCAATTCCTGGATGGTAACCTGCGCAAAGCTTGGAATGGATTTCAGAGCCTGCGCACCAAAGGCTTACTTCCCGGATCAGGAACTGATCAAAACATGTGAAGAAATCGCAAAAGAGACGGGTGCAAAGCTGACCTTTACGGAAGATCCGATGGAAGGTACAAAAGATGTGGACGTTATTTACACAGACGTATGGGTTTCCATGGGTGAGCCTGATGCTGTCTGGGCAGAGAGGATCAGAGATCTTTCTCCTTATCAGGTGAATAAAAAGCTGCTGGATAATGCGGCTGAAGGTGCCATTTTTATGCACTGCCTGCCTGCATTCCATGACCTGAAAACAAAGATCGGAAAAGAAAAGGGCGAGCAGTTCGGCGTGACGGAAATGGAAGTAACGGATGAAGTGTTTGAATCAGAGCAGTCCGTTGTATTTGATGAAGCAGAAAACCGTATGCATACGATCAAAGCCGTGATGGCAGCAACACTTGGCGCATAAGGACAGAGCAATGAAGACAGAAATATTAAAATTACTCAGAGAGCAGGACGGATATCTGTCCGGACAGCAGATCTGCGAAACACTCGGTGTTTCCCGGACAGCGGTCTGGAAGGTGATGAACCAGCTGAAGGAGGAAGGCTATCAGATCGAAGCGGTTCCGAATAAAGGCTATCATCTTCTGCAGACACCGGATATCCTCTCTGTCAGTGAAATAGAGAGCAGACTGACGACGGATCATATGGCAAGAAAGCTCTATTATTACGACGTGACTGACTCAACCAATACGGATTGTAAGCGGTATATGGAAGAAGAGGGTGTACATGGTACACTTGTAGTCGCGGATATGCAGCGTGCAGGCAAGGGACGCAGAGGCAGAAGCTGGGAATCCCCAAGCGGACATGCCATTTTTATGTCACTTGGCCTGAAGCCGGAAATTTCGCCGAATAAGGCTTCTATGCTGACACTTGTCATGGCGCTTGCGGTCTGTGACGGCATTGCCGGGGTGACAGGGCAGGAGACAGGGATCAAATGGCCGAATGATGTTGTACTGCATCAGAAAAAGATCTGTGGGATTCTGACGGAAATGAGTGCAGAGCCGGATTACATCAATCACGTGATCATTGGCGTCGGTATTAATGTCAACCAGACAGAATTCCCGGAGGAGATCGCAAAAACGGCAACTTCTCTTTGCATTGAAATGGGACAGAATGTGCAGAGGGCATCTGTGATCGCTGCGGTGATGTCATATTTTGAAAACTATTATGAGAAGTTTATACAGGCTGGTGATCTTTCTGCCATTTTGGAAGAATACAATGACAGATTGGTAAACCGGAATGCGCAGGTACGTGTTCTGGATCCGAAGGGCGAATTTTCGGGAACCGCGCTTGGTATCAACAAGAGCGGTGAGCTTTTAGTAAAAAAGGAAGACGGAAGCGTGGCGGAAGTTTACGCCGGTGAAGTTTCCGTAAGAGGAATATATGGCTATGTCTGATCTGCAAATGAAAGACCGTATGGCAGACGGCAGAATTGTTCTGTGCGGTTCCAATGCATACGAAAAGAAATATTATTTCAATCCACTGTTTGATTCCGTACCGGAATCGGTCAAGGAAGAACTGCACATTATCTGTGTATTGTTTACAGAAGAAGCGGGCGGTGTTTTTCTGATCGTTTTTGAACCGGATGGCAGTATTTCTATGGAGACAGAGGCTGCGGAAGAGGATATTTTATATGATGATATCACAGCAGGACTGTTAGTCAGTGAGATCCGCAGGCACAGACAGACGCTGTTTGAGGAACTGCAGCTGTTTTACAGAGTATTTGTACTGAAAGAAGATATTACACTGGAGGATGAAACGTAAGATGATATTAGTACTGGATGTGGGAAACACAAATATTACGTTTGGTGCATATGAGGAAGAAAAGCTGGTGACAACATTCCGTATGACAACAAAGGTGCAGCGTACCTCAGATGAGTATGGGATTGTGATCCGGGATCTTCTGCATATGAACGGAGTAAAACGGACTGATATAGAGGGCAGCATTGTGGCAAGTGTTGTGCCAAACGTGATGCATTCCCTGACGAGTGCCATGATCCGCTATATCGGAACGAACCCGATCGTTGTCGGACCGGGGACAAAATCAGGAATTCAGGTAAAGACGAAGAATCCACGTGAGCTTGGTGCTGACAGGGTGGTAGATGCGGTCGCTGCCTATGAAAAATACGGCGGACCGATCCTTGTGCTGGATTTCGGTACTGCAACGACCTATGATTATGTATCGGAGGATGGCTGCCTGATGGCAGGGGTGACTGCGCCCGGAATCCGTATTTCCGCTGCAGCGCTTTCCGAAAATGCAGCAAAGCTTCCCGCATTTGAGATCAAGAAGCCGGACAGCATTTTAGCGGGCGATACGGTAACGAGCATGCAGGCAGGTATCATGTACGGACAGATCGGACAGACGGAATATATCATCCGCCAGATGAAAAAGGAAACCGGCTGTGACAATATGAAGGTTGTTGCAACAGGCGGTCTTGGAAGAGCGATCGCCAGAGAAACTACGCTGATCGATTATTATGATTCGACCTTGACACTGGACGGACTGAGGATCATTTATCAGAAAAACAGACAGGAAAAAAAGCATGAATAAAAAGCTGAAAATAGGAAATGTCAGCCTTGAAAATCCGGTTGTACTGGCTCCGATGGCAGGTGTAACAGACCTGCCATTTCGTTTGCTCTGTAAAGAGTATGGGGCGGGCCTTCTCTGCATGGAGATGGTATCGGCAAAGGCAATTTATTATAACAATAAAAATACGGAGCTGCTGATGGAGATCCATCCGGAGGAAAAGCCGGTTTCTCTGCAGCTGTTTGGATCGGATCCGGATATTATCAGCGAAATGGCAAAAAAGATCGAGGAAAAGCCGTTTGATATTCTTGACATCAATATGGGCTGTCCGGTGCCAAAGGTGGTCAATAACGGAGAAGGCTCTGCCCTGATGAAAAATCCGAAGCTGGTGGAAGAAATCCTGACCAAAACCGTAAAGGCGATCCAAAAGCCGGTAACGGTCAAGATCCGTAAGGGCTTTGATGAAGCACATGTCAATGCGGTAGAGATCGCAAAGATCGCAGAAGCAAGCGGCGTTGCTGCGATCGCCGTGCATGGGCGGACAAGAGAGCAGTATTATGCGGGCAAGGCAGACTGGGAGATCATCAGGCAGGTCAAAGAGGCGGTTTCTGTTCCGGTCATCGGGAATGGAGATATTACAGACTGTGCTTCTGCTGCTGCGATACTGAAACAGACAGGGTGTGATGGCATTATGATCGGACGTGCAGCGCGGGGGAATCCATTCATTTTCGGTCAGATCGCTTCTTTTCTGGAAACAGGGAAGCTGCCGGATAAGCCTTCGCTGACGCTGCTCAGGGATACAATACTCAGGCATGCGGATCTGCAGGTGAAGTATAAAGGGGAATATACTGCGGTGCGTGAAATGCGCAAGCATATCGCATGGTATTCCGCAGGACTAAAAAATTCTGCCAGGCTGCGGGGCGAGATCAACGAGATCGAAAGCATGGAAGAACTGCGCGAAAGAGTCATGCAGCTTTTCTCTCCGGCATAAGCTGTAGTATGGAAGACTATTTTTATTACCTGACTGGGGAAAAACCGGAAAAAGCACCTGCTTATGTGGATATCGGAGACTTCCGCATATGGGGTGTGTGGATAAAAGAAGAAAGACTGCTTCAGTATCTGACGGACAGGACGATTGCGCGGAAAAAAGCGAAAAAGAAAAACAGTCAGACCGTATATTCGTTATTACGCCGGTTGTGGAAGCGGAAAATCGGAATACAAAAAACAGAAGACATAGCCGGAGCGGCTTGTGTGGATCTTAAAGATCCCATGCACAAAGTCGCCAGCGAAGCGCTTAAAAAGAGATTGCCGGGAGAAGACCTGCTTATGTGGGATTTTCCCGGCAAACTTTATTATGCGTTTGGCAGGGATATGTTGCAGAAACTGTTTGAGGGGCAGGAGCAGATCACGCTTTTCTGTCTGCTTTCGGAGGAAACGGATCATGAACTGCCGCAGTTTCTGACAGATCAGGCACTTTATCTGCAGGAACTTGTTTTTTTTGCGCCTGCATACGGAACGGACAGGGCAGAAGACATGCTGGAGGAGATCTATGAGGAAACGGGACTCGTGGGAAGCTGCAGCGGTTATGGGAAACTGCCTCTGTATCTGGCAGACAGGCAGCAGTATGAGCATCCAATGATGGGAGGGGATGCAGAAAACGTAGAACAACTGGTCATTCTGGATGAAAACGGTGAAGTTCCGGCAATATTTTCCGGGGCGGTTTATATAGCAGCATATCCTTCCTGTGCCAAAAGAAAAATCAGACGGCTGCAGGAGTGCGGAATGTGCTGTAAAACCTTGCGAAAGTACCTTGACAGTACCTTTTTGAGTGGGCTATAATGTCTAAGTTAAAGTGGCGGCAGATGCCCGCTGTATCAAAGCAAAGAAAGGATGACAGTCGTGGAAGCAAAGAAAAATATCTTAACCTATGAAGGTCTCAAGAAATACGAAGATGAATTGGAAAATTTAAAGGTCGTTAAGCGTCAGGAAGTTGCGCAGAAGATCAAAGAAGCAAGAGCACAGGGTGACTTATCCGAAAATGCTGAGTATGATGCAGCAAAAGATGAGCAGCGAGACATCGAAGCAAGAATTGATGAGCTGGAAAAAATCTTAAAAAATGCCGAAGTTATCGTAGAAGATGAAGTAGATCTTGATAAGATCAACATTGGCTGTCAGGTCAAGATCTTAGATATTGAAATGAATCAGGAGCTTGACTATAAGATCGTAGGTTCTACAGAGGCAAACAGCTTAAAGGGAAAGATTTCCAACGAATCTCCTGTGGGACGTGCACTGATCGGTGCAAAAACAGGTGATATTGTAAGGGTAGAAACACCTGGTGGAGAACTGGAATATCAGGTACTTGAAATTCAGAGAGCAGGAGTATAAGAACGTGGGAGATAAGAATCAGAATCAGACACAGGATATCAACCAGCTTCTGCAGGTTCGACGTGAAAAGCTGGCGAATCTGCAGCAGGCAGGGAAAGATCCGTTTCAGATAACAAAATTTAACCAGACACACCATTCCATGGAAGCGAAGAAACTTTATGAAGCACATGAAGCAGAGCTTTTAAAGGATCATAGAGAACCGGATGTATCCGGAATGGATGAGGAGCAGGCAAAGGAAGCACTGAAGGCAGATTATGAAGAAAGACGTGCCATTATGGATGCACATCCTCTGCATGTGGCGATCGCCGGTCGTATGATGTTCAAGCGTGTCATGGGGAAGGCGTCTTTCTGTAACATTCAGGATTTGCAGGGAAGCATTCAGGTCTATGTGGCAAGAGATTCCATCGGCGAAGACTCTTATGCAGACTTTAAGAAAGCAGATATTGGCGATATTTACGGACTGGAGGGCTTTGTATTCCGTACAAGAACAGGCGAGATCTCTATCCATGCAGAGAAGATGACACTTCTTTCCAAGAGCTTACAGATTCTGCCGGAGAAGTTCCATGGACTGACAGATACCGACACCCGTTATCGTCAGAGATATGTGGATCTGATCATGAATCAGGACAGCAAGGAAGTTTTCATCAAGCGCTCCCAGATCATCAAGGAGATCCGTAATTTCCTCGCAGGCCGTGATTTCATGGAAGTGGAAACACCGATGCTGGTTGCCAACGCAGGTGGTGCAGCAGCAAGACCGTTTGAGACACATTATAATGCGCTGAATGAAGATGTAAAGCTTCGTATTTCTCTGGAGCTTTATCTGAAGAGATTGATCGTAGGCGGACTCGAGCGGGTTTACGAGATCGGTCGTGTATTCCGTAATGAAGGCGTGGATACAAGACACAATCCGGAATTTACACTGATGGAATTATATCAGGCATATACAGATTATGAAGGCATGATGGAGCTGACAGAGAGCATGTTCCGTTATCTGGCAGAAAAGGTATGCGGCAGCACAAAGTTCACATACAACGGGATCGAGCTTGATTTCGGTAAGCCGTTTGCACGTCTGACCATGAACGATGCCATCAAGAAGTATGCAGGTATTGATTTTGATACCGTAGAAAGTGATGAAGCTGCCAAGGCACTTGCCAAAGAGCACAACATCGAATTTGAAGAACGTCATACAAAGGGCGATATCATCAACCTCTTCTTTGAGGAATATTGTGAGAAGGAGCTGATCCAGCCAACCTTTATCATGGATCATCCGGTAGCCATTTCTCCGCTGACAAAGAAGAAACCTTCCGATCCAAGCAAGGTAGAGC
>HF995222.1:0-332 GCA_000432915.1 Firmicutes bacterium CAG:194 | reverse complement strand
CAAGGTAGAGCGTTTCGAGCTCTTTATCAATACATGGGAAATGTGTAACGCCTATTCCGAGCTGAACGATCCGATCGATCAGAGAGAGCGTTTTGCAGCACAGGATGCAGCTTTTGAAGCCGGCGACGAAGAAGCCAACCATACAGACGAGGACTTCTTAAATGCTCTGGAGATCGGTATGCCACCGACAGGCGGTATCGGATACGGTATCGACAGACTTGTCATGCTGCTGACCGATTCACCGGCAATCCGTGATGTACTGCTGTTCCCGACAATGAAGTCCCTCGGTGATGTAAATAAGAAAAATGATGTAAAAAATCAGGCTGCCGAAG
>HF995221.1 GCA_000432915.1 Firmicutes bacterium CAG:194 | reverse complement strand
CGCCTTCTGGAATACTTACTGATGTTAAACCTTTGCAACCGGAAAATGCACCGTCTCCTATACTTGTAACACCTGTTGGAATTGTAACCTCTGTTAATCCGCTACAGCCCGAAAATGCATATTCTTCTATACTTGTAACGCTTTCTGGGATTACCGTGTTTTGACATCCGACAATCAGTGTATTTGTTTCTTTTTCTATAACTGCATTACAGTTATTTCTACTATCATATATTTTATTTCCTTCTACCACTGTGATTTTCGTTAATCCAGAGCATCCGCTAAATACAGAATCTCCTATACTTGTAACATTCTCCGGGATCATGACCTCTGTCAATCCGCCACAATCCGAAAATGCAAGTTTACCTATACTTGTGACACCTGTCGGAATTGTGATACGTGTTAATCCGCTACAGCCGGAAAATGCATATTCTTCTATACTTGTAACGCTTTCTGGGATTACCGTGTTTTGACATCCTGCAATCAATGTATTTGTTTCTTTTTCTATTATTGCATTACAGTTATTTCTACTATCATATACTGTATTTCCTTCTGCAACTGTGATAGCCTTTAACCCGCCGCATCCCTTAAATGCACTATCTCCTATGCTTGTAACGCCCTCAGGAATCGTGATTGCCTCTAATCCGCTGCATTCAGAAAAAGCACCAGGTTCTATGCTTGTAACGACTTCCGGAATTGTGATAGACGTTATCCCGCTGCAACTACTAAATGCACTATCTCCTATGCTTGTCACCGGAACAGCTTCTCCATCTACTGTCACCTGATCCGGAATTGTGATCTTTTTATCATCCTGCTCCTCATACCCCGCAATCTCCGCGTATCTTATTATATTTCCATTCTCATCGGTTTCTTCATAGACGCTGTAAGAGAATCCATTTATATTCCCATTTTTTATTTCTTCCCGCTTTGATTCCTCTTCATCTTCTTCCTTTTCTGCCGGTAGCTCTGTTTCCTCTGCCTGCCCGATGTTATCTGCTTCGCTTTCCGGCAGCTTTGCTTCGCTCTCCGGCGCATCAGTGGTTTCCTCCGGTGTTACCTCCGTCACTTCTATCGCGGCCCATTCATTCTCTGAAACCGTCTGCGCTGATACCGGCACTGATCCTACGATCATTGTACTTACTATAAGCATAGTAAGCATTTTTTGTACTGCTTTCTTCTTCATTTTTTCCCTCCTGTTTTCTTTTCCGGTCCATGGCAGGACCCTTTTCCCCCGGAAATTCCCGGCATAACAAAAACAGCACCAATATCACATAGATACTGATGCTGTCATTTTATTCTGATTCAGTTTTCTTCCAGTAAAACCAGAGCAGACTACTCCTGTCTGTCTGTCTGTCTGTCTGTCTGTCTGTCTGTCTGT
>HF995220.1:41805-46357 GCA_000432915.1 Firmicutes bacterium CAG:194 | reverse complement strand
GAATCCACCGCAATACACTCCGTCAAATTGGTAACCCAGAATATATTCAACTTCTTGTTAATCCTGATCAAAAAATGATAGGTATTGAGTGCAACAGGCGGCAGTACGACATGGACACGGCTTCCAAAAAGTCTTGCATCTACGATCGGACTGCTTTCATTAACCACTCTGTTTGCTTTTGCAACGATCTGCTGGATCACATCCAGAAGCTTATCTTCTGATTCAAAGGCAGTCTGCCATTGCTGTAGTCTGCCTTCCTTTTCGATGAAAATGTGATCCGGACCGTTTACCATGATCTCTGTCACAGTTTCATCTTCCAATAGCTCCTGCAAAACATCATACTTCCGGATCGCATAATAAATTTCCCGGCAAAGTCTCTTTTTCTCTGCCAGTGGGATATATGTCTCTTTCCCCATAAGCCAGACTTCGTTTTCAACCAGTTCCTGCACCGCTTCATCTTCCATTTCCATGGAATGATCCAGCTTTTCCAGAAGGCGGCTT
Organism: Firmicutes bacterium CAG:194; assembly: GCA_000432915.1. GTDB lineage: Bacteria > Bacillota > Clostridia > Lachnospirales > Lachnospiraceae > CAG-194. The sequence continues at coordinate 45,856 of HF995220.1, read as the reverse complement.
TTGATTTCCTGTTTCAGCTCATTCATCTTCTTCCTCTTTTTCCATCAGCTTCTGTACATAATCCGCCAGTTCCGTATGTGTATAAAGTGCCGCCTGATAGGAAAATTCCTTAAAAACAGGTATTTTACATTCTTTCGTTTTGGAAAGCAGATCCTCTTTTTTGATATGGGAGAGCAGCTTTTTATACTGCTCCATCTTTGCCATTGCCAGTCCATCCTTAGGGATACAGCTATAAATCTCATCACACAGCTCCAGCAAAGAGAAAAGTCCTCTTACCTGCTCCGTCAGATCCAGAATGATCACTTCATAGTCTGTTTCCCGGATGATCTTCCGCAAAAATGCCTGCCATGTTTTTTCATCGATTTCCTCCATATCGGGATAGGAAAAAACGGGCGGTAAGTAGTAAAGATTTCCGGTCATTTCCACCATGCTTTCCAATCTGCATCTGAATTTTTCCGCATCTTCCTGTAAAAAGTACAGAATATCCATCATATCGTATACAAATTTCTTCTGCATGATATATTCAAACCCGGAATAAGGTTCAAAATTCAGATAAAGCACCTTCTTATTTTTTGCAAGGATCTGTCCCATCGTCAGTGCGATAGAACTTTGCAGCATATGGTGCGCCGGAGAGTAAAAAGCAATCAGCTTTGTTTCCGTAGCTGCAGTTCCCTTTACCGGTAAAAGTGCTTCTTCCTCACACAGCTTCAAAATGGCCTTTGCCATCTCATGGATCGACTGGTATTTATAAATACCGGAGCTGTTCTTTGCTTCCGTCAGATACAGCGGACGTCTGACTTTTGTTAGAAGCTGCTCCGTCTGAAAAGCATCCAGAAAATCTTCTCCGATCAGGCAGATATCCTCTTCCTCCCGTTCCTTTTCAAATGCCAGAAAACGATCCGCATCATCAAATGCCATGATAGGAAAATGAAAGCGGTCTTTTAAATACGCAGAAAGTGTTTTCACAAGGATTGTTTCCCTGTCACAGATTGCAAGTAATTGATTCATAAAATACTTCCTCCTGTTTGTAGTGCAATCACGCCAAACAGGATTGGAATACTGAAATGGATGACTGCTTTTTTTCTTGTTTTTTTGAAAATCAGGCGATATGCCAATACGAAAATGGAAATGAACGCGCCCGCAAAGCAGGCATAGATAAAAATAGAAATACTGTGCATAATTCCCGTAAACAGGGCACACACGCTGAAAAGCTTGATATCACCGCCTCCAAATGCACCAAAGCGGTAAACCGGTATGAGAAGCAAAAAGAAAACCACTGCTTCCAAAATACCTCTGCCTGTTCCTATCCAGCCACCAGTCAGCCACCGATAACAGATGCCTGCCAGATATCCTGCCAGTATGATCCGGTTACTGATCCGGAACGTAAAAAGATCCATCACAACTGCCAGACAGAGGATTCCATACAAAAAGATCATACATCCTCCAAAATGATATAATTTTAAAAACGTGGAAATTGTGAAACAGGAACTGTTTCACCGATAGCAGAACTGCTATCTGTCTGTAAGCTGCATTATATAAGAGGGATTTACAAAAGTAAACCCCTCTTTACAAAAAAGATCATTTTTGTGAAAACTGCCGGATTTTCAGAAAAGCTGCATGCAAAACAGCATGCAAACCCCCGGAATTCCTAGGATCGTGCTTGTCAAAAGCGTCCAGACATTAACCCCGACGAACAGATCCAGTGCCAGATAAGAAAAGAGCTGATCCAGTCCTATGATCGTCACAAAACCTAAAATGCCACGTTCCACCAGACCAAGCACCAGTCGTCTTTTTTTCTGAAAACTGCTCAAAAACAAAACAAAAAGACAGACACACACAATAAAAATATACATATAATTCTGAGATGTAAATTCTCCCATTTCAAACACCATCATGTATTTTTCTATTTCAGTGTATGCCTGTTTTTATTATTTATGTATGATCCTTCTGCCTATTCCATAGTAAAAATTTTATCAGACTTCAAATGACAGACTGTTGACACCAAGCAGCTCTGCTGTCCGCTCATCAGGCTGTCCGAATCCAATAAAGATCTGCGCCTTTTTACCATCATAGACACGTTCGCCATCCTCTGTTACAGTAGAAAATGCAGTTTTGGAAATATGCAGGCTGATCCATTGTCCTTCCCCGGCTTTTATATGGATCCTTGCAAAAACACCGAGCTTCGGATGCAACACTTCATTCGGACTCTGTACTTTCACATAGCCCTGTAGTACTTCCTCTGTATCATAACTGCCCCTGTTTTCCACATGTACTTTTATCTCTATACCGTCTTTTACAGCATCTTCGTAAGTATATTCTTTTTCCGGCTGTATTTCATCTATCACACAATCACTGTAGGTCAGACCATAGCCAAACGGATAAAGTGGTTTTTTTGTCAGATAGCGGTAAGTTCTTCCCCGCATCGTATAGTCTGTAAATGCAGGCATTTCTGTCAGATCCCGGTATATGGTGACAGGAAGCTTTCCGGATGGTGAATATTCTCCAAATAAAAGCCTTGCCACTTCTCTTCCGCCTTCTGCTCCCGGATAAAACGCCTGTAGAATGGCAGCAGCTTCCTGATCCGCAAAATTAAGATCCATTGCAGAACCTGCAAGCAGGCAGACGATAAATGGTTTCTTTGTTTTCGCAACTGCTTCCAAAAGCCTTTGCTGCGGCGGTGGAAGAAGCAGATCCAGCTTGTCACCGGAAGCATAGGAATTTCCGGTATCTCCTTCCTCTCCTTCCAGAGTCTCATCGAGCCCCAGACAGAGAACAACCACATCTGCATGTTCTGCACAGCTGACTGCTTCACTGATCCTGTCATCAGGCTGTGCCAGTGCCTCTTCTCTGTCTTTGTATAAATGACAGCCCTGTGCATATAATACACGTCCGTCTTCTCCCAGATAATCCTGGATTCCTTCCAGAACCGTAATATATCTCGGAGGTGTTCCGTGATAATTGCCGATCAGTGCCTCTCTGCTGTCTGCATTTGGTCCGATCACGCCAATTGTCATACCTTTTTTCTTTTTCAGCGGTAAAATACCATCATTCTTTAAAAGAACAATACTTTCTTCTGCTGCTTTTTTTGCCAGCGCAAGATGTTCTTTGCAGGCAATGGTTTCATATGGTATCTCATCATATTCTGTTTTGTCAAACATTCCGAGCAGAAATCTTGTTGTAAACAGACGGATCGCCGCACGGCGGATCAGGGAAAGTGGCAGATCTCCCTTTTTATAAGCAGGCATAATCTCCCGGTAGGTACAGCCACAGTTCAGATCACATCCTTTTTCCAGTGCCAGATACGCACTTTCTTCCGCATTTCTGGTTACTTTATGGTTTTCATGGAAATCCTTGATTGCCCAACAGTCAGATACATAATGTCCCTCAAAATGCCACTTACCGCGCAATACCTCTTCCATCAGATAAGTGTTGGCACAGCATGGCTCCCCATTCGTGCGGTTATATGCACCCATCACAGATTCCACACCTGCCTCCACACAGGCCTGAAAAGCGGGCAGATAAGTTTCCCACATGTCTTTTTTGGTAGCCTTGGCATCAAAATGATGTCTTTCCTTTTCCGGACCGGAATGTACCGCAAAATGCTTTGCACACGCCGCTGTTTTTAAATAAGATCCATCACCCTGTAATCCTTTTACAAAGGATTCTCCAAGTCTGCTTGTCAGATATGGATCCTCTCCATATGTTTCATGTCCGCGTCCCCATCTCGGATCACGGAAAATATTCACATTAGGAGACCAGATTGTCAGACCTTTATAAATATCTCTGTCCCCATGCGCAGAAGCTGCATTGTATTTTGCACGGGCTTCTGTCGCGATTGTATCTCCTATTTTTTCTATTAGCACCGGATCAAATGTAGCTGCAAGCCCTATTGCCTGTGGAAATACGGTTGCAGTTCCGGCTCTTGCCACACCATGAAGTCCTTCACTCCACCAGTTATATGCCGGAATATGCAGTCTTTCAATAGCCGGTGCATCATATCTGAGCTGCGATGCCATTTCTTCTACTGTCATCTGATCAACCAGATGAACCG
>HF995220.1:0-41773 GCA_000432915.1 Firmicutes bacterium CAG:194 | reverse complement strand
ATGAACCGCTCTTTCTTCTGCTTCTTTTCTGTTCATTGCAAAATCCTCATACTCTCTACTGTTGTTCCGTCCTTTGTTAACTTCTGCTTTTATCTTACAAAATTACTTTTGCAGCAACCTCACATTTCTTGCGATATCGTTTACAAATATTGCGAATCATACACGCAAAAACTTTCCATTTATCAATTTGTATTTTATAATGGAAAAAGAAGGTAATTTTGCGTTTTATGCATGTAAAAGGAGGAGTTTTATGGCAGAAAAAAGAGAAACACCACCAAAATATAAGCAGCCTGTTACTGAGTTTGTAGGGCGGAATCTGACAGGCTCTCTGGAGCAGATCGATTACAGTCCCAAATCCCATATCCGCATATGGTACAATAATCAGGTAGAAGGATATGCCACACATCATCATACTGCAATGGAGATGATCCTATGCATAGAAAACACATACACTGTTATTGCCAACAACAAGACCTATCATTTAAATGTTGGCGATATATTGTTGATTCCACCAAATATGTTACACAAGATCATCTGTCAGGAAGAAGGTACCCGCTTTATTTTTCTGATCAATATCGATTCCTTTTCCAATCTGGAAGATTATCATACACTTGATCCTGTTTTTATGGATGCTTATTACTGCTCTGCCATTACTAAGCCTTCTATTTATCAGGAATTTTATGCTAATCTGATGCAGATGATCGATACGTATTTTTCCAATGATATTTTTTGGGAAACAACGATATTTTCTCTTTTACTGAAAAGCTGTATTTTGATTGGAAAAGAACAATATGATCAGTCCGTTACTCAGGCTGATACAGATAATATTAATAAACACAGGGAACATTATGATAAGTTCGTAAGCCTTCTGACCTTTATTGATGCTAACTATCAGGAAGATCTGAGTCTGGAACAGGCTGCTGATTACATTGGTTTTTCCAAATACCATTTTTCACGTTTATTTAAGCTCCATACAAATACAACTTTTTATGATTATTTGTCTCACAAAAGAGTACAGGCTGCGCAGTCTCTTCTTGCAACCGACATTCCGATCACGGACATTGCATTCCAGACGGGTTTTAATAATCTGACTACCTTCTGCCGGTGTTTTAAAAAATGTACCAATTGTTCTCCAACGGAATACCGTAATAAATTCCGCGAAGAACAGGTAAATTAAACATCTCTTTTCAACAAAAAAGGAAGCCAAAAGCTTCCTTTTTTTGTGAATGAGAGAGATACTTTATATTAACCTTTTACACTACCTAATGCGACACCTGCAATAATATACTTAGAAAGCAACAGGTACACAATGATCAGTGGTAAAACGGTCAATGTCAGACCCAGATAGACAGAACCGTATTCCGTCTTATAAATATCACCCCGAAGAAGGCTGACCATGATAGGCATGGTATATTTATCCTGGTCTGTCAGCAGGACAAGTGGTGTAAACAGGTTATTCCAACTGGATACAAAACTGAAGATTGCCTGTGTTGCAATCGCCGGTTTCATAATAGGGAGGACAATGGAATTGAATATAAAATATTCACCTGCACCGTCAATTCTTGCTGATTGCACAATTTCCATCGATAAAGTGGATTGTAAATACTGCCTCATAAAAAATACCATAGATGGCGAAGCAATTGCCGGTAAAATCAACATGAGCAGATTATTTGTCATATGGATTTTATAAACCATCTGGTAAAAACCGATCATCGTAACCTGCGCAGGAATCATCATAACAGCCATGATAAAGCTGAAAAACGGCCGTTTCAGTTTCCAGTCATATGCTGTCAGTGCATATGCCGTCAATGATGAGAAATAAACCGCCAGCCCTGTGGAACCTACGGAAATGATCAGGGAATTTATAAATCCTCTGGCAGGATTAAAGCTTTTTCCAAGCAGAATCTTCAAGTTTTTGATCATATGTGTAGATGGCAGAAGAGAAATTGCATGCTGCTGTATTTCCGTTGTCGATCTCGTCGCATTCATGATCATGATCCAGAAGGGCATAATACTGATGATCGCCAGCAGAATACATACAACGTAGATCACAATCTTCAGAATTCTATTTTCTTTATTGTGTAACATTTGCACCCTCCCTTTCCATTCTTTTCTGTGCCTTCAGCTCCTGTCTGTACTTCTTTTCCTGTCTTCTGATCTCACGAAGTCTGAGTTCTTCATCCTTATCTCTTAAAATGTAGAACATAAATGCTGAGATAACGCAGATGATCAGGAACATGATCATGCTCGCTGCTGCTGCCCTGTTATACATATAACTGCCACTGAATGCCTGATTGTAAATAAATACGCTTGTTGTAAGTGTTGCATTATCCGGTCCGCCAAGCAGGAACAGCTTTGGAATATCAAACATATTCAGACCACCGATAAGACTTGTAACAAGTGTAAACAACAAAATTGTTTTAATATTCGGAATCGTAACATAAAAGAATGTCTGTACACGATTCGCGCCATCTACTTCCGCTGCTTCAAAAATCTCGGGACTGATACCAAGTACACCGGAAATCAGGACAACCATTGTATAGCCATACCACATCCATGTCTGGATGAAAATAACAACACCCTTTGCAACTGCTTTATTAATGAGCAGGTTTACAGGCTCATTAGTGATACCAAGTCTTACAAGTAGATCATTTACCGGTCCCATCGGATATCCGAATAAAGCATTAAACAGGATTGCCACAGTTGCAGCAGTAATAATATTCGGCATATAGAAAAGAACCTTAAATAATCCCTGTCCTTTTACCTTACTTCGTTTATCTGTAAACCATGCAGTTAACAAAAGTGCCAATAATATCTGTGGAATAAAGTTACAGATCCACAGGAAAACTGTATTTCTTAACGCCTGTTGAAAAGACGGATTGGTCAATATAATTTTAAAATTACGAAAGGGATCTTCTGTCAGAAAATGAAAATTTGTCATTCCGAGACCCTTCAGATCTGTAAAACCAATCAAAGCTGTATATACGATCGGATATAAAGAAAACAATATAAATGCAACCATAAAAGGAATACTGAATATGTAACCGTATTTTGCATATCCGTGATGCTTTCTTTTTCTCACATCTTTCACCTCCAATTCCTTTCATACATCAAAGATGTATGATACAGCCTCATCCCTTAACCGGGATGAGGCTTCAGATCATTTTTATTCTACGATTACGTCCAGATTATCCGCTACCTGCTGTTTAAAATCTGCAATTGCCTGCTCACGGGACTTATTACCTGCTGTGTATTCACGAACCTGTTCTCTCCAGTAAGTATTGATTGTCTCATCATACTGTGTCAGGTTGGTACCCTTTGCATAAGAGTTAGCCGGAACAAATACATCAAACATGTTCTGTCCGCCAAGGAAATCCACGGATCCGTCAGATTTTGACATAACTGTTCCACTGGCTACACAGTCTTTTGTGCCACCTTCTCCATTATAAGTACCGTTTGCCCACATATACTGCAGACCTTCTTCACTGCTGTCAAGTGTAATCCACTCAAGGATATCCTTTACAGCTTCCTTCTTCTGTGTATCTTTGTTTGCAAGAAGCCATGTACCGCCCCAGAAGAAACCGATTGGAGGCTCACATACTGCCCAGTCACCATAAGTACCTTCTCCAACCTTTTCGCCACCACAGTTAGGAGCAAGTGTATAGTTGATCAGCCATGCAGGACCAAAGAAACCGAAAATCTGCTGTGCACCTTCGCCCTTCATATCTGCAAACCATGCATCCTGCCAATCCTGTGTATCATTATGATAACCATTGTCTTTCAGTTTTTTGGAAAGATCTAAGAACTCTTCACGTTTTGGATCGATATTTAATTTTCCGTCCACAATCCAACCTTTATCTGAGCTGTTTTCCACTGCATGCCAGATATCGCCATCACCTGAAACAATACCATAACCTTTTGCTTTTAATTCAGCTGCTGCATTGTAGAACTGATCCCATCCGGGACCAACCTTCTTTGTAATTTCTGCCGGATCATCTGTTCCCCAGACATCTTTTGCAATGGAACGACGATAAATAAAAGCACCACCTGTTGCCTGATAACCAAGTGCAACCAGTTTTCCGTCAGGATTTGTTCCGATATCCATCGTATACTGCGCAATATCCGCATCTTTTGTCATAGTAGCTACATCAATGCCAAGATCTTCATAAGCTGCTGCATACTGTGAAGCATCACCCTGTGTATATTTCAGTACAAATGCTGCTTCTGCACAATAAATATCAGGTGCATCAGCTCCTCCTGATGCAAGTGCCTGATCCAGTGCCGGCTGATAAGCACCATCCGTTGTTGCAATAATTGTTGTGTTGATATCATAATCAAAATCAGGATGCAATTCTTTGTATTTTTCAATCATACCGGGCACTTCATCTGTAAATGCCCAGACATTGATCACATGATCCGCATCTGCATTTGTCTTTGCATCTCCTGTACTTTCTGTACTTTCTTCGCTCTCTGCATCCGTTTGTGTTTCAGCAGTTGTATCTCCAGCCTGATCAGCCTGATCAGATGTACTGCCACAACCGACAAGAAGAGATGATATTGTGCATGCGCACAAAATACTTGCAATTAACTTCTTCATTTTTTTCCTCCTTACAATACCCTTTGTTTTTTACTTTGCATTGCTATTCCCAATAACAGGCCCCGTTGTGTAATAACATAACTTTATTATACATTTTTTTATATTTGATTCTTTACGATTCTTGCTTTTTATTTTGCAATTCTTGCCAAATATGTATTTCGTACTAACAATAAACACATATTTCCTGTATACTCAATTTATAATCAATTTATAATATGGATGATTTAAAGAAAGGAATGATTTTTATGAAGGATTTTTTTCAGGCTGATAATCCACTGATTCGGATTTTAGAATGTTTTTTTGATCTGATGGAACTTAATTTTCTCTTTATTCTGACATCGCTCCCTCTTTTTACAATAGGGAGTTCACTTTGCGCATTATATAATACAAGTATTAAAATGATCCGGAAAGAAGGTATTTCAATCCATAAAAACTATATGCATTGTTTTCGAAAGCAGTTTAAATCTGCAACGCCTTTATGGATCTGTCTTTTTCTTTTATGTGCTTTTTTCCTGACAGATTTGTATATTGTCTGTTTTATACTTGACCGGAAATATGTATTGCTACAAGTTCCGTTTCTGATTCTGCTGTTTGTGTTATTTTCCATTATCATTTATGCGTTTCCGCTGCTTTCCTTTTATGAAGCAACTTTAAAAGACACTTTAAAAAATGCCATACTGCTGAGTCTCAGTAATCTGCCAACAACCATTCTGATCCTGTTTATCCCTGCCTTTTTACTTTTTCTTTCATCTCTTTCGGGCAAAAATCTGGTCATGATCGGAAGCCTGTTGTTCTTTTTTGGTTTTGCAGCATTGGCTTGTTTTTATTCTTTGTTTTTATCTAAAATTTTATTATCCTGTGAAAAGGATGTATCATAATATTACTATTTTTATTATCTGTCTTATGCGTAAAAACCGCGACTGCTGCTGCCATCCTGACTGCTGACTGTCAGATCTTCCCGTCCGTAGGTCAGACCTGCATAAATCTGCTGGCTCTTCTGCATGACAGGATCACTCGTATCGTTGACAGCATCTTCTTTATATATTTCGTAAAGTCTGCGCATCACCTTTTCTGCTTCAAAAAGCGGTTCTGCTTTTTTACTGCCAAGGGCTATGCCAAGCTGCCTGCTGACATATAAGTATAAACCCAGAACAGTTCTGCCAAGCTCATTTTTTTCCTGCACGCTATCTGTCAGCTCCCGCAGACAGTCAATGGATTTTTCCATGCTTCTGTGAAAAGCATCTTTCTGTCCGTCCGCAAGCGCATCTTTTGCATCTTCCATATATTGCAGAAAAATTTCATATAACAGCACAATGAGCTGGCTTTTGTTTGCCTGCGTGATCCGCAGTGTAAATTCCTGTTTTTTTTCGTTTGTCATGTAAAAATCCTCTTTTATAAATACTCACGAATCCGCGCTATCGCGCTCTCTTCCCTGCTCCGCAGGAGATTCGTTCGTGAAAGGCAAAAGAAAAACAAATGTCACCTATGGTGTCGCTTGTTTTTCTTTTTTGCCTTTCTACTGTAACAGTTGCAGTACTTCTGCCGGTCTCTGGTTCGCCTGTGTCAGAACGGAAATGCCTGCCTGATTGAGCACCTGCTGGTTTGCATATTCTGTCATTTCCTCTGCCATATCTGTATCCATGATACGGGAGAAAGCACTTGTCACATTTTCTTCTGTGACACCGAGGCTGCTCTGTGTATGCTCCAGTCTGTTTTCATAAGCACCTATTCTGGAGCGGACAGAAGAAATATAAGCATTTGCCTGCTTGGAAAGTTCTATTGCCCGCTGCGCACCTTCCTGTGTGGAAATATCGATATCGGAAAGACCAAGTGTATCCAGAGAAACCTCCGGAATACGAATCGCAAGCACCTGTCCTTCATTGGCTCCGATCTGGACGCGCATGGCTCCGATTCCGGTGATATCAAGTGAGATGCTGCCATCCTGGCTTGTTGTTGTAACATTCTTATCTACTTTAAATGTGATCTCAAATTCATTTGCTGCTGTGACAGTTACTTTGTCGCCGTCATAAGTGATCTTGGCATCTTTCGGGAATGCATTTTCACTGCCATCCTGCAGAAGTGTTACACTACCGTCTTTCAGATCTACATTTCCATCCTGATCAAGCGGGATCGGATTTACCAGACTGAACTTATAATTTGCGACCGGTGTTTCATCGGAATAATAGCTTACCTTAATGCCCTTTGCATCTGCATAGCCTTTTAGATCGCAATCGCCGTTTAACAGCTTTTTGCCGTTAAATTCCGTATCATTTTTCATACGTTCGATTTCTTCTTTCAGCTCTTTTATCTCTGCCTGAATGGATTCCCTGTCGGAATCTGTTTTTGTACCTGTTGCTGCCTGTACGGAAAGCTCATTCATACGCTGTATCATGGACTGTATTTCTGTCAGTGCACCTTCTGCCGTGCTGACAACGGAAACTGCCGTACTTGCATTATCCTTAGACTGTGAAAGCCCCTTGAGCTGTGCATTCATACGCTTTGCGATCGCAATTCCGGATGGATTTTCCTTTGCATGATTTACCTTATAACCTGTCGATAATCTCTCTGTTGAAACATTAAACTTTTTTTCATTCACTGTAAGTGCTGCATTGGCTACAACCGCCGATACATTGTAATTGATCTTCATACCTGTTCACCTTTCTGCTTATAATTCCGTTAACAGTCTGATCAGCTGTTTTGCTGTCTGATACAGACCATTTGCAGAAGTATGACTTCCCTGTACCTCTTCTGACCGGTTTTCTGTATTTGTATGCATCTGCTTCCCTGCAGACTGCTCCGTATCATAATAAGAATTTTTAATATCCTGACTATATACAATAGTAATATCGGCAGAATATCCTGTTTTCGAAAGAACAGACTGTTTAAAATCTTCCTCTTTTTCCTGTAATTTCTGCATGGTATCTTCCCTGTTACAGCCGATATATCCTGTTATTCTGCCATTTTCCTGTCTGCACTTTGCAGCTATGATCTCTCCATCCGTCAAAGTTACCTGTAAAGAAGCGGATGCTTCTTTCTGCTCTGTATGACGGAAGCGGACAGTAACACTTGTCAGTTCTCCGCGTATCACAGCGGGCATTTCATAGCATTCCTCTTTTGCCAGATGAGAAGATAAACAAAGCTGCTTGGCAACCAAAGAAAGTGCTTTGATATCGAGCAGATCCGACTGTTCATAAACAGCTTCCTCCACTGCTTCCTGCATTGTATCGGTAAAGTCCTTATAAGACTGCTTTGCTTCTTCCACATCGTTAAAATGAGATAACAGCTCTTCAAAAGCAGCGTCGACATCCGGAAAAATATCTGACTCTTCCATTTCAGACTCTGCATCCTTTATTTTTCTGAACATATCTCCGCGACTGTTAAATATCTGTTTTGCTGCTGCCATATTCTGTGCATGCACAGGCTGTCCGAAAGCTGTCAGAAATTCAACTACAGGCTCCTGCACTGTCAGATCTTCCCGCATCTGCACAAGCTCTTCCCTGCTCTGCATGATAGAAATGCTTTCCATTTCCGTCTGCACGGTTTCCATGGAAAGTGCATCAAACAGCTCCTTTGCCTGATACCGGTAATAGCTGTCGATCTGGTCAGAAATACTTTCTCCTTTTTGCAGTACATCCTTCTGCAGACCAAAATCATTATCTACCTTTACATCTACTTTCTTTTTCTGCCCCGTTCTGACCGCAGAAAGCAGATTGGAAAAACTAAGTTCCTGCCCGCTTGCAACAACGGTTCCGATCGCTTTTCCATCTCCCTTTTCAATCTGGCGGATCAGACGGTAAATACCGATATAAGATGCTCTTTCTTCTGCGGAAATGGATTTTTCCTGCTCCAGCTTATATAAATACCGGCTGAATCTTTCTTCGTTATCCACATAGGCTGTCTGCTGATTTTGCAGATAAGCAGTCAGCTCATCCACTGTCTCCTCCAGCGGATTGACACCTTCCCGTATCATCTGAAGCACTCTGGCAGGTGTCATTTCAGAAAGCAAGTTCTGCAGCTTTGCATCTGCGTATCTTACTTCTTCAATATTCTCTTTTGTGATCTCCTGCCGGTTATAAGCTAAAATACGGACAGCTCTTCTGTTTGCATCCGTAGCTTCCATTTCGTTTTCGAAAAGCAGATCATCTACATTCCGGAACGCATCTTTGATGGAATCTCCCAGATCCGCTCTTGGCTGTGTCATCAGTGCTTCATAGCTTTCTCCTGCCTTCTGGTACTGGCTCTGACGGCTCAGACCTGCCTCATAAATACCGGAAAGCTGATAACCGCCGATCTGTCTGCCGATCGGGCCGAGGATTGCTGCAGGCATCTGACCGATCTGCATAATCTTATGGCTGTTTTCCTTCCAGACCTCATCCATCGCTTCATCCGGAAGAGAAATTCCCATGGTTTCTCCACTTTGCTGCTCTATTTTCTTAAGGTTTTCCACAAGATCCTCGATTGGCTGTGTATCAATCGCATAATCGCTCTGTAAGAGAAGCAGATTGGCTCTGACTGTCATCTGAAGCCGTACTTCTTCCATAACACGCCTTGCATGGATCTGCTGCCCGGACAGCTGCACATCCGTTTCCGTAACATCACCGGATGAAACGGAAGCTTCTTTCTGCATCTCCAGATCGTCCTGTGCTTTTGCCAGATTCCGGATATTACAGATCTGTCCCTTAGAAACAACCTTATCAACAGCTTCATCACTGATAGAAGCGGCCTCATCCATGATCTTTTCTGCTTTTTCCAGAAGGCTTTCTCCGGCAAGAAGTGCTTCTTTCGGTGCTTTTCCTTCTTTTAACGCTTCTACTATCTTTTCTGTAACAGCAGCTTCATTCCCCTGCTCCATACGATTCATATCCTGCAGCAGCAGAAGATGCTCCGCTGTCAGTGGAATATCTCTTCCGACAAGCCACATACAATCTGCTTTTGTCTGTTCATCCGCAACAAGCCCTGCTTCTTCAATCACACTGCCTATCTGCTTGGCAAATGCAGGATCTGCTGCCACTGCCTGATCCTTTTCCTGTCCCTGATAGGTGGCGGCAAATTTCGCTTTATATGTATTTTCGATCGTAACCGGCAGTTCATTTTCCAAAAGATACTGCTTCATATCATCCGTAACATCACCGATCTGCATGGCAAGATCTTTTGCATCTACCACTTCCCTTACATTGTCTTCCGTAGGTGGAATGTCATTTTCGGAAAATGCTGCCATCAGACTCTGTGCATAACCTGCATCACCGGCAAGTGCTGTCAGCTTATCCAGTGAAAAATCATCACTGCTGTTAAAACCTGTGATCACAGTACCGGATTTTGCCATTTCCGCCTTGATGTGATCCATGATCGTAACAGCATCACCTGCTTCGATCCTGCCCGGATTTACGCCGTCCTTTACAAGTGTCTGATAATCTTCCGCAGACATGGTATTTGCCATGACTGTCATATAATCTTTTAAAGAGGCAGTATCCACATAAGAAGTTTCTGCCTGGATATCCTCCATCGTTTTTCCCTGTTTATCGTAAATACCCTGTTTTGTCTGCGTAGCTGAAAACGGATTTTCTGCAAATACAGCAGCAGCTCTTATCTCTTTCTTTTCTGCTGTCTGTGCTTTTGATATTTCTTTTTCCTGATTGACCTGTATATTCGTAAAGTTGATTCTCATAGGATCCTCTTTTCTGGGTTTCTTTCCTTGTCGCCATAACTCAAAAATCCTGCCGGTCTTGCCGTCAGTCGTGCTTCGCACTTTACGATTTTCTCGTTGTACGTTCGGGTGAAATCAAATACAAGCTTCGCTTGTGCTTGATTTCCTTCCTCACTACAAAAAAGGTAAGCACATTGTGCTTACCTTTTATTTCGGATTCTTTTTCTTTTTTCTAAAGAGAATGCTGTTTAAAACAAGAACAATGCAGCACCATAAGCCGGCAGATCAAATGTCAGGGAATATGGTTTGTTATCACATTTCACTGCTTTTGCAGTGATTTCTTTCGGAATTGTACCACCGTTTCCACCAAAATCCACATCATCGCTGTTTAAAAGCAGTTTATACTTTTTCTTTTTATCAACACCGATCTGATAGTCTTTCCGTTCCATTGGTGTCATATTCAAAACGACCAGTATATTATTTCTGCCGTTTTCCGATTTCCTCATATAGCTGTAAATGCTTCTGTCCTTATCATCCGCATTGATCCATTCAAAGCTCTTCCAGTTATTGTCATTTTCAGACAGACATGGGTATTTGTTGTAGATCTCCAGCAGCTTCTGCATATAATATTTCATGGAGCTGTGCTCTTTATCTTCGAGATAATGCCACTCCAGCTCTCTTTCTTCCGACCATTCGCAGTCCTGTCCGAAATCCTGTCCCATAAACAGAAGCTTCTTACCGCAATGTGTGAACATATATGTATATCCTACTCGCAGATTTGCGAATTTATCTTTATAAAAGCCCGGCATTTTATTGAGCATAGAGCATTTCAGGTGCACAACCTCATCATGGGAAAGCGGCAGAATATAATTTTCGCTTTCATTATAGCTCATGGCAAATGTCAGTTTATAATGATTATCTTTTCTGAAGATCGGATCGAGGCTCATATAAGAACAGAAATCATGCATCCAACCCATATTCCATTTGAAGGTAAAGCCAAGTCCGCCTTCCTTTGGATCGCCTGTTACAAGCGGCCATGCAGTGGATTCCTCTGCGATCATCATTGTGCCCGGATATTTTTTCTTCATCATGGAATTCAGATGACGGAAAAATTCGATCGCATCCAGATTTTTATTATTACCGAATTCATTTGGCAGCCATTGTCCGTTTTCTCTGCCGTAATCCAAATATAACATGGAAGCTACCGCATCTACTCTGAGCCCGTCAATATGAAATTTATTGACCCAGAACATGGCATTGGCGATCAGGAAGTTGCTGACCTCATGTTTACCATAATTGAAGATCTTTGTTCCCCAGTCGGGATGTTCTCCTCTTCTGGCATCCGGATGCTCATACAGACATGTTCCGTCAAAATTTGCCAGACCGAATTCATCCTTTGGAAAATGCGCCGGAACCCAGTCCAGAATAACACCGATATGATGTTTATGTAAGGTATTGACCAGATACATGAAATCTTCCGGCGTTCCGTAACGGGAAGTCGGTGCATAATAGCCTGTTACCTGATAGCCCCAGGAACCGTCAAACGGATGCTCTGAAATTCCCATCAGCTCTACATGTGTATATTTCATATCCTTGCAGTATTCTACAAAACGATCTGCAAATTCGCGGTAATTGTAAAATCCGGTTTCCTTCTCCGGATCGCTGACCGGATGCTTCATCCAGGAACCGATATGACATTCATAAATTGCCATAGGCTGTTTTAAAATATCTTTTGTCTGCTTTTCTGTCTGCCATACGGAATCTGTCCATTTGAAACCGGAAAGATCTGTTACGATAGATGCATTATCCGGTCTGAGCTGTGCATAATTACCGTATGGATCTGCTTTGTATAACTTTCTGTCATCACTCGTCGTGATCACATATTTATACATATCCCCAATCTTTGCGCCCGGAATAAATAATGCAAAAATACCTCCCTCTGAAATACGATCCATATTATCCTGAAAGATATCCCAGTTATTAAAAGAACCGATCACATTCACATACTTGGCATTTGGTGCCCATACTGCAAAGTAAACTCCCTTCTGTCCATCTATTTCTACCTCATGTGCACCCATTTTTTCATAGATTTCATAATGTGTACCCTGTGCAAAAAGATAAGCATCTGCCTCGGTGATCATAACCGGACAATCCTGTTTTTTGCTTTCTGTCATACCTTTACCCCTTTTCTATTTTTTGATAAAATCCTTCTCTCTTAATACGATCATATCTTCTTTATCATACCGCTTCGCAAAAACAACATCCATAAAATGGGAGATGTTCTTTTTGTCCGCATGTTTGATTGCTTCGTTAATGATCTCTTTTACTTCCTCTACTGTAACCGCATGCTCGTTTGTCTGTCTTTCCTCGATCCGGTTATAAAGCGCGAGAACACCCATATCATCAATTGAATATTCCTGCTCTCTTGCATATTCCCGTCCAAAGTTTACAAGTCCGTCATTATCCAGAACCTGAATGTCTATCTTGACATTAAAGTAATCCTGCACCTTCGGGTTCATACGGATCAGTCTGTCCATATCCTGCTTTGTATCTGTCAAGATAAGCAGAATGCCTTTCCCCTGCATTTCATCACAGGCTTTTAACATACTCTGGCATACAGACTGCTTGATATCCCCTGCATGGTCGATGATGATCGCACCATTTGCTGTTTTTTCAAATAATGTCGTAATATCCTTCTGATCCAGTTCCTCTGCTGTCAGAGTTTCTGTATTTCCTGTGAAAGAATCATTTGACCGCATATCCAGTGCAATATTCTGTGCGATCGTCAGAGCGCCTGTTCCTTTATCTCCTGTAATGATCACATTACCGGTAAACGGAACGAGTGAAATAGTATCCAGTGCATGTGCGATCTGTTCCTGCAGCTCTTTTGTCTGCGCGATCGCACCAAACATTTCCTTTTCTGCTTTCGTCAGCGTACGCTTTTTCGGACTGTCCGGCTTCTCTTCCTGTTTTTCTGCCAGAACAGCTTCCTGTTGCTTTTCGATCTCGGATAATGAAATATAATCCTCCGGTCTGGAATCTTTTTCAGATTGTTCCATCTCCTCTTCCAGAGCCTGCATTTGCATACTGCTTGTATCATAATGCTGGTTTTCAAGTGCTGTCATCAGCTTGGCTTCCAGACCGTTGATCTCTGCTGTATTAAATTTATTCGGACGATCCTGTAATTCTTCTTCTGTTTTCTCTGTCTCTTCATCTGATACAGGATCTGTTTCTGTTCCGGATTCTATATCATTTTTTTCCACAGATTCTTCCTGTTCCGGTTCAGCCACATAATCTGTCTGTTCTACGGAAGCAACAATATCTTCTACAGATTCTTCTTCAGGCAGATCAACATCCCCTGCTGCCGGCTCTTCTGCTTCAACCGGTTCTTCTGTCTCGGTCTTTTCTTCTGCTGTTTCTTCCTTTAATGCATCTTCTACTTCCGTAGCAAGATCATCCGTATCGGAGAATACATCAAGAACCGGATTGATCATATCCAGATCTGACTGGACACTGGCTCTTGCTGCTGCATCAAAATCCGATAACAGAGGACCTGTCTGCTCCAAAACACGCTGCTTCATTTCCTGTAAATGCTTTTCTTCATTGGCTTTTTTGGTTTCTTCCCATTCTGCCATAATATCTGCAAAGCTGAGCTGACCGGTGATCTGTTTTTCCACCATCGGTTCCGGCTCTTTTACAAGCGTCTCTTCTTCTTTAATCGTTTCTGATTCTGTTTCTTCTTCCGCAACCTCTTTAGCAGGCGTCATTTCTTTAATGGCTTCTACTGCTTCATGTGCCACTTCCTGTGCTGCCTGCTTTGCAGCCTCTTTGGCCGCTTCCTTTGCTGCTTCCATTGCGACAGTCTGAACTGCCTGGATCAGTGCTTCCGGTAACGGTTTGTCCCCGCCAAACAGAAGTGGTTTGATATCTTCCGGTTCTTCTTTTCCCGGGATTTCTTCTACTTCTTCGGTTTCTACAGATTCCTCTTCCGTGGAAATCTCTGTTATTTCTACAGGTTCAGTATCTTCTACTTCTGTGATACCCTCTGTAATTTTCTTTTCGATGGATTCCTGCTCCGGCTCTTGTTCTGCTGCAGTTTCCGGTTCTTCTGCTGAC
Organism: Firmicutes bacterium CAG:194; assembly: GCA_000432915.1. Taxonomy (GTDB): domain Bacteria; phylum Bacillota; class Clostridia; order Lachnospirales; family Lachnospiraceae; genus CAG-194. The sequence goes on along the minus strand of HF995220.1, from coordinate 27,416 downwards.
TCCTCTACCGGTTCTGCTTCCTCGATTTCTTCCAGTTCTTCCGTCTCAGGAATTTCTTCTGATACTTCAGTCTCTGAAACTTCCTCTTCCGGTTCCTCTACTGTTTCTTTCTCCTCTGAGGAAATCTCTGCTACTTCTGCAGACTCGTTATCCTGCTCAGTGTTTTCTATTCCTGTAGCTTCTTCTTCCACAGATTCAGGCTCCGGCTCTGCTTCCTGCTCTTCCTTCTTCTCTTCTTCCCTGAAAGCAGGCATATCTTCTATTTTCTGTGTTGTTGCCTGAAAAATAGAATCCACCGGAAGTGCCTTTGTTGCATCAGATGCTTCCATATCCTCTTCTGCCAGCATTTCCGCTATGTTCTTAGCAAGTGCTTCCTGCAGATTGATCGTGCTGTATTCATCACCGACATCGATCGTCTTTACCTGAATATCATCAATATCAGGACTTACGATCTTCATGTCAGCATCTTCGTCTACTTCTGTCTCTGCAGAATCTACAGATTCCATGTCTTCACTTTCAGCAGATATTTCTGGTTCTTCAGGCTCTTCCTCAGCAGCCTCTTTCTCAGTTTCTGCTTCTTCCTGTGGATACAGATCTTCAGCCTCTATTTCCGCTTCTACTTCTTTTGTTGGAATTTCCGCTGTGATCACACCTGCAGCTTCTACAGATTTGATCTCGATCGGCATAGAAGGCTCCTGCTCTTCCTGCACTTTCTCTTCCGGTTCCGGTACTGCAAATCTTGCATTGTATTTTTCCTGCTGCTCCGGCGTCAGAGGTGCGTGCAGCATTTTAAGTTCTAACGCTTTTATGACATACTTGCCTTCTCCAAACCATAAAACCAGTTCATCACATTCTTCCACACATCTTGTGGCAAGTCCGATCCTGTGATACAGATAAGCCAGCTCATATGCCCATTTTTCCCGATAATCTCTTTTCTTATATTCCTCAAGTACAGCGATGCGTTCTTCCAGACTGACATCCTGTGCTTCATACAGCCTATACTGTAAAATAAAACGTCCTGTATCTCTCGGCGCGATCTGGATAAATTCTTTATAGTATTCAACAGCCTGTACCGTTTCTTCCAGCTTGATCGAAAGTTCACAAAGCGAATACACGATCTTACGTGATCCCGGCTGCAGATCATAAGCTAATAATAAAACTTCTTTACTTTCTTCGTATCGTCTGTTGATCTTATAAAGCTCACTTACCTTGCAGAGCATTACAACGCTTCTGACCCTTCTCCAGTCGATCGTATCTGCTATTTTTACTGCCTGTATGTAGTCCTTCTGCTCGATCAGCGCATTGATCTCCTCTGCCCTGATCCGATATTCGTATTTATCCAATTTCTTTCACCTCAATTTAATGATAAGAACTGTTTTTTTAACATTCATATTCCGTTTTAGTTTAACATAGTCATATACCTGTGTCAAAATAATAACCATGTTTTAACTGTGAATTTTCTGTTGTTCTTTTGCCATGGAAAGCAACAAATTGGAAAGGGCTGCAAACTGGGAAAGTGTCAGTGCTTCTCCCCTGATCGTAGCAGGCAGGTTCATCTCGGAAAGTGCCCAAAGAACCTGCTCCTTCTGTGCCACACCACCGTTTGTCAGGCCGTTTACGAGTGTTTTCCTTCTCTGGTTAAAGCTTGCCCGGATCAGAGAAAACATATGATGTTCATCCTCTGCAAAAACAGGTGCTTCTTCATATCTCGTCAGTCTGATCACCGCGCTTCCCACATTCGGTCTTGGGATAAAGCAGTTTGGCGGAACATTTGCAACGATTTCCGGCTTTGCATAATATTGCACAGCAAGCGATAATGCACCATAGTCTTTTGAACCCGGACCTGTCTGCATTCTGTCTGCCACCTCTTTCTGTACCATGATCGTAATGCTTTTCAGCGGTACATGATTTTCAAACAGCCCCATAATAATAGGTGTCGTAATATAATAAGGCAGATTTGCCACCACTTTGATCGGATTTCCATGATTTCTTTCATCTGCCAGCTTTCTGATATCCACTTTTAAGATATCTTCATTGATCACCGTGACATTCTCATAGGCAGACAACGTATCTTCCAGAATAGGAATCAGATTTTTATCAATCTCCACCGCAACTACTTCTCTTGCATGCTCTGCCAGATACTGTGTCATCGTACCGATGCCCGGTCCGATTTCCAGCACCATATCGTCTTCTGTAATCTCTGCCGCATCTATGATCTTATCGAGCACTCTCGGATCGATCAGAAAATTCTGCCCGAATTTTTTCTGAAAATTAAAATTATATTTTTGTAATATTTCTATCGTTCCCGATGGATTTCCTAAGTTAGCCATTTTCTTTTTCCTTTTTCATTTTCATTTTATAAGATAATGCCACATGAAATATTTTATTTCATGCTTTCATTATACCAGATGAAATAATCTCTTTGTATTTTCTGTTGTAATATTTATCACTTCTTCTTCGGTTATTCCTTTCAGCTGTGCCAGCTCCTTTACCACATAAGGAATATTCAGGGAATAATTTCTTTTTCCGCGGTTTGGTTCCGGTGCAAGATATGGACTGTCTGTTTCCAATAAGATCCTATCCATCGGAATTTCCATTACCGCTTCTTTCAGCTTTTTGGCATTCTTAAAGGTAAGCACCCCTCCGATACCGAAATAGTATCCCATTTTCAAAAATTCCTTTGCGGATTCCTTCGTATAAGAATAACAATGGATCACACCATTTGCCGGAAACTGCTTTAAAATTTCGATCGTATCCTGTGCTGCATCTCTGGAATGGATAATAACAGGCAAATTAACTTCCTGTGCCAGCTCCATTTGTCTGATAAACCATTTTTTCTGTATTTCTCTGTCAGGCTCCGGCCAGTAATAATCCAGTCCGATTTCTCCGATCGCCACTACCTTTTCTTTTTTGGACACCTCTTTCAGCCATGCCATCTTTTCTTCATTCAATTCTTCCGTATCACTCGGATGGACACCAACTGCCGCATAAATAAAAGGATACTGCTCGGACAATGCTATAGAAGCCCTGCTTCCTTTTATATTGGCACCAACGTTGATGATCTTTTCAATTCCATTACTCTGCATGGACTGTAATAAATTATCTCTGTCTTCTTCAAACGCTTCATCATCATAATGTGCATGTGAATCAATGATCATTTCAAATTTCCTCTTGTTTTTCTTTCTTTTTCACTTATTTTAAATTTTTTTGAATTTTTTTTTTAAAAAAGCTTGCAAACTAAGGTTTATTATACTATAATCATTCTTGCGTTGTAAATAAGACATTTGCAATAAGCGCGATTAGCTCAGTTGGTAGAGCACCTGACTCTTAATCAGGGTGTCCAGGGTTCGAGCCCCTGATCGCGCATGAAAAGCACTGTTTTTGTGGACTTGAGCCATGGGGACGGTGCTTATTTTTTATTCTTCTTTATGCAATTTGTATATTCTGTACAATAACCCCCTTTTATATTTTATCATGTCCTATATTGACGTTATGCGCTACTTTAGGTACATTTAAAGTATCACTATTATTTTCAAAAATAAAAGTTATCGCTTATTTTTGATCCATTATTTAAGAGGGAGGATTTCATGAAAGAAACAAGTAAAAAATTACACAAATTGTGGCTCATTGCTGCAATGGCTCTTCTGATCACGGTTTTCTTAGAGCCTGCAAATGTAAAAGCAGCCCAGCCACCGACTGATCTGAAACAGACCAGCGCATCTACAAGATCAGTAGAACTGGGATGGACTGCCCAGAGCGGCGCATACGGATATATTATCCGATATGCTGCTACACCAAATGCAACGACATTTAACTACGAAAGAACTACCAAAAACGAGATTTGTATTTACGGTCTTACACTAGGTACTACTTATTACGCACAGATCTGCTCTGTAGATACTTATCAGCAGTATGCCAACTATAAAACCTATACACCTGCTGCATGGTCAAATGCTATTGAATTTAACACAGCACCGGATAATATTTCCGCTGTCACACAGACAAATGCCACAAATAATTCTGTTACAGTTTCCTGGGCTCCTGTTACAGGTGCTACACACTACTTGATCTATCTTGGTAACTCTTCCAGCACAAGTACTGCACAGGCTTACGGAACAACAACAAATTGCTCTGTTACTTTACAGACACAGCCAAATGTTTCGTTCTATATATTTGTACAGCCGCTTCGTAAAACTGCAGGAACGGATTATTATGCAACTACTTCATACAACTATAATTCCAAAAATTGCAAAACAATTCCGACTGCTCCGAATAGTATATCCATCAAACAGCGTAGCAGTTATACAACCTACTTCACATGGAATTCTACTTCTACGACAGACAATACAGATGGTTATGAACTGGAAATTAAAAATGCAAAGAATAAAAAAATTGCAAAAGAAGATGTAAGCATCTATGCATCTTATAAGGGTATTTATAACAAAAAACTATTTACACAGCCATTCCAGTACAGAATGAGATCTTACGTTGAGATCAACGGTCAGAAAAAATACAGTGCATGGTCATCCACAAAGAAATATATTCCGGGCGCAGTTCCGAAAAAGATCGTCAGAGCAAACAGATACGCAACATCCGGAAAATTAAACTGGACTAAAGTTACCGGTGCAAAATCCTATACAGTTTACTGGAAAACTTCTTTAAAGGGTAAATGGAAAGTCGTTGCCAAGAATGTAAAAGGCACAAATGCAAATGTGAAATACAATCCGAAAGCTAAAAATAACTTCTATTATGTCAAAGCAAATAAAGTAAAATTCGGTAAAAAGAAATACAACAGTTCTTCAAATAGCAAGAATTTAGATGTTTACTATGTAAAATCAAGATAATAAAAAATCACTGTAATCAATCAAATAAAGATGATTACAGTGATTTTTTTTATGATGTAAGATTTAAAAGTTCCCGACTTTAATGCCTGCGGATTGTTCCGTGCTATGCACTCTCACAAGCTGCCTTCTGCTTTTTTGAAAACAGCACCTTCAGCAAAATCGGCGTTGCGATTGAAGAAACAATGATCAGCAGGATAACGGATGTAAAATAAACCGGCTCTACCAGTCCGACAGAAAGTCCCTTCTGTGCTACGATCAGAGCTACTTCACCTCTCGTCATCATACCAACACCAATCTTTATGGAATCTCCAAAACTGAATTTGCAGATTTTTGCCATCAGACCACATCCGATAATCTTAGCAACCAATGCTACAATAACAAATCCGATAGAAAACAGAAGAATCGGAAAATTCATATCATCAATATCTGTTTTCAATCCGATGGAAGCAAAGAAAACAGGACCAAATAACATATAGGAGTTAATATCCATCTTTTCCGCTATATAATCGGAATCATTGATACTGCAAAGAATAATACCGGCAAAATAAGCACCTGTAATATCCGCTATGCCAAAGAAATGCTCTGCTATATAAGCAAATGCGAAACAATAAGCAAGTCCGGCGATTGGAATTCTTCTTGTATGTGGATATCTTTTATCCACGATTTTAAATACCTTATAGCTGATAAACCCGACAACGATCGCAAATACAAAGAATAATACCGTACTGATCACTACTTTAGATGGCTCCGTCTCAGGATCTTTAAATCCGATAACAAATGTCAGAACCATAATACCAATGACATCATCAATGATAGCTGCACTTAAAATCGTTGTACCAACCTTTGTTTTCAGTTTTCCCATTTCCTTCAGGGAAGAAACTGTAATGCTGACACTCGTTGCAGTCATGATCGTACCGATAAAGACTGCCTTGTAAAAGCCTTCACTGCCCCATGGCTGTGCACCGTAATAGCAGATATAAAAGACTGCTCCAAGTACAAGTGGAACAAATACACCGCAGCAGGCGATCAGAAAAGCAACAGGTCCTGTTTTTAAAAGCTCCTTCAGATCTGTACCGAGTCCGGCGCTGAACATCAGAAGTACAACACCGATTTCTGCCATCTGGACAATAAAATCCGTCTGATCTACCAGACCGAGTACGCTCGGTCCGATCAGCAGACCTGCCACAATTTCACCTACAACCTGTGGCGCTTTACATTTTCGTGCTAAAATACCAAAAAACTTTGCAAAAATTATGATAATCGCAAGATCCTTAAATACATCATATGCTTCCATTATTCTTCATCCTCCGGAAAGTTTTCTTTCTCTGCATTAATAATTTCATCAGCATTTTCCATATCTTCTATATTTTCTATCTCATGATCTCCATCAGAAACTTTTTCGCGTACTTTCGCAATTTTAGCAACTTTTACATTTTCATCCAGATTGATCATCTTAACACCGGATGTGATACGTCCAAGTGTTGATACATCTTCCATACGAAGCTGAATAATGATACCTTCTGTTGTGATCATCATGATTTCATGATCATCATTGACTGCTTTCACACCTACTACATATCCTGTCTTATCTGTGATCTTATAACATTTTACACCTTTACCGCCACGTTTCTGTACATTAAACTCATCCAGATATGTTCTCTTGCCCATACCTTTTTCGGATACGATCAGAAGACTGTCTCCCTGATGATCAAGCTGCATACCAATGATCTCATCCTGATCTGTCAGATTCATACCGATTACACCCATGGAAGTTCTTCCCGTTGCTCTGACATCTGTTTCCTTAAAACGGATACACATACCATTTTTTGTTACCAGGAATATTTCTGTATCTTTATCAGTCAGTTTCACTTCGATCAGTTCGTCATCATCTCTTAAATTGATCGCAGCAAGACCGTTTTTACGGATATGGTCAAATTCATCGATCGGTGTTTTCTTTACAATACCGTTTTTCGTTACCATAAAGAGATTTTTGCCGGTAAGCTCATGGTCATCCGGAATCGGAATGACTGCATTTACCTTTTCTCCCGGGTTAAGCTGCAGCAGATTGATAATTGCTGTACCTCTTGCAGTTCTACCTGCTTCCGGAATCTCATATCCCTTCATACGATAAACACGTCCGAAATTTGTAAAGAACATAATATAGTAATGCGTATGCATCATCAAAAGATCTTCGATATAATCATCTTCGATTGTCTGCATTCCCTTGATTCCCTTACCGCCTCTGTTCTGTGCACGGAAATTATCAACTGTCATACGCTTGATATAGCCAAGGGATGTCATGGCAATGACTGTATTTTCTCTCGGTATCATATCTTCCATACTGATATCGAATTCATCAAATCCTATTTTGGATCTTCTGTCGTCACCGTATTTATCGGCAATCGTTTTGATTTCTGTCTTGATAACACCTAACAGAAGCTTTTCATCACCCAAAATAGCTTTAAGCTCTGCAATCCTTTTTACCAGTTCTGCATGTTCTGCCTCTAACTTCTCTCTTTCCAGACCTGTCAGGGCACGAAGTCTCATATCGACAATCGCCTGTGCCTGTGCATCGGAAAGACCGAAGCGGTTTATTAAATTTTCTTTTGCAACCTGTGTATTTGCACTGCCTCTGATGATCTTTATCACTTCATCGATATTATCCAGTGCAATCAGTAAACCCTGTAAAATATGATCTCTTTCTTCTGCTTTATTCAGATCATATTTTGTTCTTCTTGTTACAACTTCTTCCTGATGCTTTAAGTAATACTTGAGCATATCCAGAAGATTCAATACTTTCGGCTGATTATCCACAAGAGCTAGCATGATCACACCAAATGTATCCTGAAGCTGTGTATGTTTATAAAGCTGGTTCAGTATAATATTCGGATTAACATCTTTTCTGAGCTCAATGACAACTCTCGTACCTTCCCTGCTTGATTCATCACGAAGATCTGTGATACCGTCTATTTTTTTCAACTTTACAAGCTCTGCAATCTTTATGATCAGATTAGCTTTATTTACCATATACGGAAGCTCAGTGACTACGATCCTGTTTTTTCCGTTTGGCATTGTCTCAATATTGCTGACAGCTCTGACTCTGATCTTACCGCGGCCTGTCCGATATGCTTCCTCGCAGCCCTTTGTGCCAAGGATCACTGCACCGGTCGGAAAATCCGGTGCTTTGATGATAGGCAGTATTTCTTCAATATCGGTATCTCTGTCTTCATCAACCTTGTTATCAATGATCTTTATAACACCATCTACCACTTCTCTTAAGTTGTGTGGCGGAATATTGGTTGCCATACCAACTGCAATACCTGTTGTACCGTTTACAAGCAGATTCGGATAACGGCTTGGCAATACGGAAGGCTCTTTTTCTGTTTCATCAAAGTTTGGAACAAAATCAACCGTATCTTTGTTAATATCCGCAAGAAGCTCCATGGAAATCTTGGAAAGTCTTGCTTCTGTGTAACGCATGGCTGCTGCACCGTCTCCATCCACAGAACCGAAGTTACCGTGACCGTCTACCAGTGGATAACGTGTTGACCATTCCTGTGCCATGTTGACAAGTGCTCCGTAAATAGAGCTGTCACCGTGTGGATGATATTTACCCATTGTATCACCGACGATACGTGCACTTTTACGATGTGGCTTATCCGGTCCGTTATTCAGCTCGATCATAGAATAAAGAACACGCCTTTGTACCGGCTTTAAACCATCTCTGACATCCGGAAGCGCTCTCGATGCAATAACACTCATCGCATAATCGATATAGGAGGTTTCCATTGTCTTTTTCAGGTCAACATGCTTGACCTTATCAAATATATTCTGATCCATCATTTCATCCATGACTTTCCTCCTAAACTAAATATCCAGATTCTTTACAAATTTGGCATTTTCTTCAATAAAATCACGTCTTGGCTCTACTTTATCACCCATCAGTGTTGTAAAAGTAAGATCAAGCTCAGCTTCTGCTTCATCATCGATCACAACCTTTAATAATACACGTCTTTCCGGATCCATGGTTGTTTCCCAAAGCTGCTCTGCATCCATTTCACCAAGACCTTTGTAACGCTGGATCCTGTTATTCTGATCACGTCCTACTTCATTTAAAATCTTGTCAAGTTCTTCATCACTGTAGGCATACCATATCTTTTTATTCTTCTCCAGCTTGTAAAGCGGTGGCTGTGCCAGATACACATATCCCTGCTTGATCAGCTCAGGCATAAAACGATAAATAAATGTGAGCATCAATGTCGCAATATGTGCACCGTCCACATCAGCATCAGTCATAATGATGATCTTATGATAACGAAGCTTGGAAATATCAAAATCTTCATGAATACCGGTACCAAATGCAGTGATCATTGCTTTGATCTCCGCATTTCCGTAAATACGGTCAAGTCTTGCTTTTTCTACATTTAGAATCTTACCACGAAGTGGAAGAATAGCCTGTGTTGCACGGTCTCTGGCTGTCTTAGCGGATCCGCCGGCGGAATCTCCCTCTACGATATAAATTTCACAGTTTTTAGGATCCTTATCAGAACAGTCTGCCAGTTTACCCGGAAGTGCTGTATCTCCCAAAGCCGTTTTTCTTCTTGTCAGATCTCTTGCTTTTCTGGCTGCGTCTCTGGCACGCTGCGCCATGATGGATTTTTCACAGATGATCTTTGCAACTGCAGGATTCTGCTCAAGATAATAAGTAAGCTGCTCGCTGACTACGGAATCCACAGCTCCTCTTGCTTCGGAGTTACCAAGCTTTTGTTTCGTCTGTCCTTCAAACTGCGGATCTTCAATCTTGATAGAAACAATAGCAGTCAGACCTTCTCTGATATCTTCACCGGAAAGATTTGCTTCACTGTCTTTTAACAGCTTATTGTTTCTGGCATAATCATTGAATGTTTTTGTCAGGGCATTTCGATAGCCTGCAAGATGTGTACCACCTTCCGGTGTATTGATGTTATTTACAAAGCTGAAGGCTGATTCATTATAGGAATCATTATGCTGCATCGCAACTTCCACATAAACACCGTCTTTTTTTCCTTCAAAGTAAAGTACATCCTCATAAAGCGGTGTTTTGCTGGAATTTAAGTATTTGACAAATTCCTTGATACCACCTTCATAGTGGAACACTTTTTCATAATTTTCTTCTCTTTTATCAGTCAGAACGATCTTCAGATTCTTAGTCAGAAATGCCATTTCCCGCAGTCTCTGCTTTAAAATATCATGATCGTAAACTGTATCTTCAAAAATAGTATCATCCGGTAAGAATGTAACCTTTGTACCGGTCTTCTCTTTATCACATTCTCCAACTACCTTCAGCGGATAACATACATGTCCCTTTTCATACCGCTGCTGGTAAATCTTACCTTCATTGTAAATCTGTACTTCCAGCCAGTTGGAAAGCGCATTGACAACAGAAGCACCAACGCCGTGCAGACCACCGGATACCTTGTATCCGCCACCGCCGAATTTTCCGCCTGCATGTAAAATCGTAAATACAACTTCAACTGCAGGAATACCTGCTTTATGATTGATACCGACAGGAATACCTCGACCGTTATCTATAACGGTAATAGAATTATCTTCATTTATAAAAACACGGATTTCCGTACAATAACCGGCAAGCGCTTCATCAACGGAATTGTCTACTATTTCATATACAAGATGATGTAAACCTCTCGAAGAAGTACTTCCGATGTACATTCCCGGTCTTTTACGGACAGCCTCAAGTCCTTCTAATATCTGAATATTATCTGCTCCGTAATTTTCACTCATGCTCTGCCTCCTATAACACTAATTCTCTGATTCTATCCTGCCATTTGTTACCTTAAATATTTTATCAATGGAAAATCTGTTATTGATAAATTCATCCAGACCCGTACAGGTAATGATCGTCTGGATATTTCCTATATTATTTAACAGATAGTTCTGTCTGTTGCTGTCAAGTTCAGACAACACATCGTCTAACAGAAGTACCGGATTATCACCGGTCACTTTTTTCACCAGCTCTATTTCCGAAAGCTTCAAAGATAAAGCCGCTGTTCTCTGCTGTCCCTGCGAACCGTACTTTCTGATATCTACACCGTTTACCACAAAGCTGAAATCATCTCTGTGCGGTCCAACGGATGTCATTTTATACTTGATATCCTTCTCACGGGAAATACGCAGAGCATTTTCTAAATTTTCTGCTTCCGTATCCGGCTCATAAACGATCACGAGCTCTTCCCGATCACCGGAAAGATTTTTATGTATTCCATAAATGATCTCATTGAGCTGATCTACAAATTCTTTTCTTCTTTCAATGATCTGTTTTCCATATGTAACAAGCTGCATATCCCACACATGAAGTGTTTCGGAAATATCCGTATTATGATAAAAATCCTTCAGCAGCTTATTTCTCTGATTCACTATTTTATTATACTGGTTGAGATTATAAAGATAATATTTATCAATCTGACAGAGTTCCATATCAACAAATCTTCTTCTCTCTGAAGGACCGTTCTTTATAATGGAAAGATCCTCCGGCGAGAAAAATACCACATTTAAAAGACCAAGCAGCTGTGCTGCTTTCTTTAAATGCTGTCCGTTGACTGCAATCCCTTTTGATTTGCTTTTTTTCAGATGCATATCAACTCTGTATTCCATTCCCTCTTTATCCAGATTCGTGCGGATATGTGCTTCCTCCTGCCCGAATCTTATCATCTCTTTATCTTTACTTCCTTTGTGAGATTTTGTAGTGGCTGAAAGGTAAACAGCCTCTAATACATTGGTTTTTCCCTGTGCATTATCACCATACAGAATATTGGTCCCTTTCTCAAAAGAAAGCTCCAGACTTTCATAATTTCTGAAATTTTCAATCTTAATAGATTTTATGATCACAGTTTAACCTACTTTACTACTACAAATTGCTTTCCCGCTGCTTCAAAGGTATCTCCCGGATATACCTTCTTCCCTCTCTGCAGCTCAATTTTTCCATTATATTTCACTTCTCCGTCCTGTATCATGATCTTGGCATCAATACCGGAGGCAGCAATCCCGGAAAGCTTTAAAGCCTGCCCAAGCTTTATAAATTCATCTTTTATTTTTAATTCTTCCATCTATGAATCTCTCTCTTTTTATTGAATCTATCATTTGATGACATTAAAATTAACAGGAAGGATCAGATACAGATATGTATCCTTTTCATCCTTGATGAAACACGGTGCTTTCGGATTTACCATGAACATTTCAATTTCTTCATCATCAATTACCTTTAATGCATCAATCATAAATTTAGGATTGAATCCTATCATCAGATCCTTTCCTTCTTTTCTGATATCTATTTTTTCATTCATACTTCCGATTGTAGAATTGATACGAAGCTCCATACTATCATCATTGATATCAATAATGATCGGCTTCTTGTCTCCTTCTTTTACCATAAGTGTTGCTCTGTCAATACAGTTTAAAAGCTCTTTCTTATTGATCTTTACTTTTGTTTCATAATCAGAGGAAATCATCTGATCTACTTTGAAATACTCTCCCTCGATCAGTCTGGAAACAACAATCGTCTGATCAAATTCAAATATAATATGCTTATCTGTAAAATAGATGCTGACATCTTTATCCGCATCTCCTGACAAGATTTTACTGATTTCATTTAAAGTCTTACCAGGAACGATCACCTTTTTATAATCATAAGCATTTTTCAGGAATGTATTACGGATGGAAATACGATGTCCGTCCAGAGATACAACCTTCATTACATCCTCTTTGATTTCAAATAGTTCTCCTGTCATCAGCTTATTCGTGTCATTATCTGCAATAGAGAAAATAGTCTGTCTGATGATCTCTTTTAAAGTAAACTGTGAAATGATCACAGGATTTTCTCTTTCTATCACCGGCAGATAGGAAAAATCTTCTCCTGATTTACCTACAATATTGAAATGAGCTTTTTCACAAGAGATGAAAGTATTCATATTATCATCTGTTTCTATAATAACATCATTATCAGGAAGTTTACGTATCATTTCCAAAAACAACTTTGCTTCAATAGCAATAATACCACCTTCTGCTATATCACCTTCAATGATCGTTTCAATGCCAAGATCCATATCATTTGCAGTCAGCTTAATGATACCTTTTGTTGCATCAACTAATATACATTCCAGAATAGGCATAGTAGTTTTATTGGATACAGCCTTTGATACAATCTGTACTCCGTTTAATAAATTAGATTTTTTACATATAATCTTCATGTTCTTTAAACTCCTTCAAAACAAAAAGTGGAAAAAGTAAAAATTTGCATATAATATTTAATATAAGATTATTTCATAATATTAATATTAATAGATGTGGATTTGTTGATAACCCTTTCTATTATACTATTTTATAGGAAAAAATGGAATGGATAAGTTTGTATATTGTTTTAAATTTTAAGGGGATAAAAGGAAATTTATCAACACTTTTCTTTTCTTTTATATGATGATCTTCAGTTAAAGAAAAGAAAAATATAAATTAAACACATCTTATCAACTTCATTTCAACTATATATAGCTTTATTTACCCACATTATCCACATAAAAATGTGAATTAAGAAGGATTGATCTTCTTTTTAATGATATCTATTTTATTTCGAAGTTCTTCACTGCCTTCCATTTCTTTTTTTATTTTATCAACACCGTGCATAACAGTAGTATGATCTTTATTACCGATTGTTTTACCGATAGATTTATAAGGAATATCGATAAGTTCTCTGCAAAGATACATATAAATCTGTCTTGGCATGACAATTTCCGAATTTCTTTTGGAAGAAGCAATATCGGAAGCAGAAATATTAAAATGTTCCGCAACGATATTCATGATCAGTTCAGGTGTAATTTCCTTTGGTGCTTCCGGATAAATGATATCCTTCAGGGCATCTTCTGCCAGAGAAAGAGATAATTCTGTATTATTCAGTCTGGAAGAAGCGATTACTTTACGAAGAGCGCCTTCCAGTTCTCTGATATTTGACTTAATATTAGTTGCAATATATTTCAATATTTCTTCATCAATATCCTGATCATAATTTTCGATATTCTTCTTGAGGATTGCCATTCTTGTTTCGTAATCCGGTGGCTGGATATCGGCAATGAGTCCCCATTCAAAACGGGAACGGAATCTTTCATCTAAAGTTTCCATTTCTTTTGGTGGTTTATCAGAGGAAAGAATGATTTGTTTGCCTGCTGTATGCAGCGCATTGAATGTGTGGAAAAATTCTTCCTGTGTACTTTCCTTTCCTATAATAAACTGCACATCATCCAGAAGCAGAACATCGATCGTTCTGTATTTTTCACGCAGGTTAGTCATGGAAGCTGCATTACCGGAACGGATGGATTCAATTACTTCATTTGTAAACTGCTCGGAATTAACATAAAGAACTTTCTTTTCTGAATTGTGTTCCAAAACAAAATGTCCGATGGAATGCATCAAATGTGTTTTCCCAAGACCGGCTCCTCCGTAAAGAAAGAGAGGATTATAAACTTCACCCGGAGATTCTGCAACAGCAAGTGCTGCGGAATGGGCAAATTTATTGTTACTGCCTACGACAAAGGTATCGAAATTATATTTAGGGTTTAAGTTGGCCTTCGAGCTGTTGATATTGTAAATATAATTTTCTTCTTCATTTTCTTTCTTATTATGAATGTCCTTTTCTAATAAGAAGGAAACGTTATATTCATGATTGAACATTTCAGAGATGGATACCTGAAAATAATTTTTATATTTAGCAGAAATGTAGCTGACTGCATGTGCCTGATCAGAAGGAATGACGATCTGTACCGTATCGTGATCTACGTCGTGAAATTTCAGTGGCTGGATCCATGTATTAAATGATACGGGAGAAAGATCATATTCTGTTTTGATATGCTGCTTGATTTCTTCCCATTTTTCACCGATCTGATTCATGATTGATTCTCCTTACCTAAATGTATTACTATATTAAACTAAACTTAAAAAAAATTCAAATCAGAGGGAAAGCCAATAAATTTTTAGAAAAATATTTTAATTATGTAAATTAGGTGTAAAAATGTTGAAAACTTTTTTGAAGTTATCAACATTCAAAACCTTATAAAATGGGAAAATATGAAAAATAATTGTGTGGGAAAACAGAGTTATCCACATTCCATACACATTTTGTGTATAAATTTATGTAAATAAGTGAAAATTTTTTTATTTTGTGAAAAACTAGATATAGTATGTGGAAAGAAAGGTAAAAGACAAGATATAGAGTGAAAAAATTAAAAAAAATTTTTTATGATTTATAAGGCTTGACGAGGTTTCTTCTTTCTTATATAATCGTTAATGATGTTTTCTAATCGTTAAAAAGGAGGTGTATATCGATGAAAATGACATTTCAGCCAAAGAAGAGACAGAGATCTAAGGTTCATGGTTTTAGAGCAAGAATGAGTTCTGCAGGTGGAAGAAAAGTTTTAGCTGCAAGAAGAGCTAAAGGAAGAAAGAGATTATCAGCTTAGGTCACATTTATGTGACCTATTTTTCTCTCATGAGGAAAGTTTATGAAATTTTCAGAATCGCTGAAAAAGAACAGAGATTTTCAATATGTCTATCGAAATGGCAGATCATTTGCCAATAAGTATTTTATTATGTATGTATTAGAAAACAATCAGGATAGAAATTATATTGGAATATCTGTAAGTAAGAAAGTGGGCAATAGTGTCGTTAGACATCACCTGTGCAGAATTGTCCGCGAAATTTACAGACTACATGAAGATATGCTTAATAGTGGTTTAAGCATAGTAGTCATTGCACGACCAAATGCAAAGGACGTTTCTTATAAGGAAGCGGAATCTGCTTTTTTACATCTTGTAAAACTCCATGGTATTTCACATGCAGATGGAGAAGTTAGAAATTGATATGAAAAAATTATTTCTTTTTATCATTAAATTCTATAGAAAATATATTTCGCCAATGAAGAGCACAAAGTGTCCTTATATTCCTTCCTGTTCCGAATATGGCATGGAAGCAATTGAAAAATACGGAGCACTTAAGGGTGGAGCTCTTGCTTTATGGCGGATCATAAGATGTAATCCTTTTTCAAAAGGCGGGTATGATCCTGTACCCTGATCATTTCGTTACCATTAGGTAATTCAGGAGGAGTTAATATTGACAGGTATTTTATTAACCAAAAGTAATGCATTCATTATAGGACCTGTATCTCAGTTACTTGGTTATTTAATGAATGGAATTTTTACTGTTTTAGAAAAGATCGGTATTCCAAGTATCGGTCTCGCCATTATTATTTTTACGCTTGTTATATATTTATGTATGATGCCTCTTACGGTAAAGCAACAGAAATTCTCAAAGCTTTCTGCTAAAATGAATCCGGAGCTTCAGGCAATCCAGAGCAAGTATAAAAATAAAAAAGATAATGATTCCATGATTAAAATGAATGAGGAAACAAAAGCCGTTTATAAGAAATACGGTGTTTCTCCATCCGGAAGTTGTCTGCAGCTTGTGATCCAGCTTCCTATTTTATGGGCTCTTTATCGTGTTATTTATAATTTTCCGGCTTATGTACCAAATGTAAAGGCAGTTTTTTCTACATTGGTAGACAAGCTTGTTACAGCAGACGGTGCTTCTGCATTTTTACAGACTTTCAAAAATGCAAGTCAGTATGCAAAGCAGTTTTCTAGCAGTTCCTTTGTTGCGGGAAGCGATTATATGAAGAATACCTTTATTGATGTTCTGAATAAAGCTTCTTCTGCAGAATGGATGTCTCTGAAGACAGAGTTTCCGTCTCTGGCAACAGATGTGCAAAACACATATGATACACTGAGCAGATTTAATAATTTCCTTGGACTTAATATTGCAAATTCACCTTCTTATATTATTAAAGATGCTTTCCAGTCAGGATCTTATCTGCTTGTAGTTGGTGCTCTGATGATTCCGATTTTAGCAGCACTTACACAGTTTTTAAATGTAAAATTGATGCCACAGCCAACAAATAACGGAAGTACAGGTAATGAGCAGGCAGATGCAATGGCAGCCAGTATGAAATCCATGAATATGATGATGCCAATCATGTCAGCTGTTTTCTGTTTCACACTTCCAACCGGTATGGGTATTTACTGGGTAGCAGGTGCGGTAATACGTAGTATTCAGCAGGTTGTGATCAACAGACATATTGATAAGATCGACTTTGATGAAGTAATCCGTAAAAATATGGAAAAAGAAGAAGAAAATCGTCGGAAGAGTAAAGATACTGTTGCCAAATCTACTGTGAATCAGTCAGCACGTATGAATACAAAGTATTTAAACTCTACTTCCGGTCTCAGCCAGAAGGAAAAAGATGCGATCATTGAAAAAGCAAAGACTGCTCCGAAAAAAGAGGGTAGTATCGCTGCAAAAGCGAATATGGTGCATGATTATATGGAGCAGAATAATAAATAGGAGGTTTGTCTGATGGAATATACAAAATTTTCCGGTAAAACAGTTAATGATGCAATTATTGATGCATGTCAGAAGTTAGAGGTTACCAGTGATAAGCTTGAGTATGAAGTTGTAGAAGAAGGTTCTTCCGGTTTTCTGGGATTTAATGCAAAACCTGCTATTATCAATGCCAGAGTAAAAGAAGAAGAAGCAAAACCGGATCAGAAAGCAAAAGATTTCTTAAATGATGTGTTTGCATCTATGAAATTAACAGTTGTGATCACAGCAGATTATAATGAAGATGATAATAGTCTTTCTATTGATCTTGCCGGTGATGATATGGGTATCCTGATCGGTAAGAGAGGGCAGACACTTGATTCCCTGCAGTATCTGGTATCTCTTGTTGTAAACAAAGGACAGGAAGAATACATCAGAGTAAAAGTTGATACAGAAAACTATAGACAGAGAAGAAAAGAAACACTTGAAAACCTTGCAAAGAATATTGCATTTAAGGTAAAGAGAACAAAGAGACCTGTATCACTTGAGCCAATGAATCCTTACGAAAGAAGAATCATTCATTCAGCACTGCAGAATGACAAGTATGTTACAACACACAGCGAAGGAGAAGAACCTTTTAGACGTGTTGTTGTTACATTAAAGAAATAATCAAATAAGATGTTTTATAACAAGGACCACAAGTATTGTGGTCTTTGTTTGTTTTGGATATAATAATTGATGTCAGGGTCAAAGGTCATAAAACACGATGTGCTTGCACAGGAGTGTTTATATGACTTATTGACCCGCCCAATATGAGCATAAAAGGGAAGCGTAAGCTTCACGATATGCGAATATTGGGTAGGATTGTGAGAGTGCGAAGCACGGAACAATCCGTATGACATCATGTAGATAAATTATCATGTAGATAAATACATCATGTAAGATAATGTATATAAAATAAATAAAAGGAAAAACAAACATGACAGATACAATAGCGGCGATCGCGACTGCGGTTTCAAATGCAGGAATCAGCATAATAAGGGTAAGCGGTAGTGAAGCAATTCAGATAGTGGATGAAATATTTGTGACAAAGGGTGGAAAGCATATTTTGAACAACGTGGCATCCCATACGATCCATTATGGTTTCATTCAGGAACAGGATGAAATGATCGATGAAGTTATGGTTTCTGTCATGAAAGCACCAAAGAGTTATACTGCGGAAGATGTTGTGGAAATTAACTGCCATGGTGGTGTCCTTGTAACAAATAAGATTTTGAAAACTGTTCTTTCCCATGGAGCAAGAATTGCAGAGCCGGGTGAATTTACAAAGCGTGCTTTCTTAAATGGTAGAATTGATCTGACGAAAGCAGAAGCTATTATGGATCTGATCGAGGCAAAAAGTGATTATGCATTGAAGGCTTCCGAAAATCAGTTACAGGGAAAGATTTATGATGAAGTTGTAAAATTAAGAAAGAAAATAATTTATGAAATAGCATTTATAGAATCTGCTATCGATGATCCGGAACATATCAGCCTGGATGGATATACGGAAAGATTAATGCAGGTTGTAGATGCTGTTTTAATTGAGATAGAAGAGCTGATCAAAAATGCAGAAAACGGTAAACTCATAAAAGAGGGAATCGATACAGTTATCGTTGGCAAACCAAACGCCGGAAAATCTTCTCTGCTCAATCGCATGCTTGGAGAAGAAAAAGCAATCGTTACAGATATTGCCGGTACAACAAGAGATATCATACAGGAATCCATGAAGCTTGGTGGTATTTCTTTGAATCTGATCGATACTGCGGGAATTCATGAAACAAATGATGTGGTAGAAAAGATTGGTGTCGGAAAAGCAAAGGAATGTATCGAAAAAGCGGATCTTGTCGTATATGTAGTCGATGCCTCCGTACCATTGGATGAATCAGATCAGTCTATTATAGAAATGCTTTCCGGTAAAAAAGTAATTGTGCTGTTAAATAAATCCGATATGGAAACAGTTGTCTATGAGCAACTTATGAGAAATAAGATTGCAGATATTATTGGAAATGATATGGATCAGTGCAGGATCATATCTACTTCAACAAAAGAAAAAACAGGATTGAGAGAATTTGAAGAACAAATCAGAGATATGTTTTTTACAGGTGAGATTTCATTTAATGATGAAGTTCTTATTACAAATGTGCGACAGGAGAGAGCACTGGTAGATGCGAAGGAATCACTTTGTCTGGTAAAGCAAAGTCTGGAAGACGAAATGCCGGAAGATTTTTACAGTATTGATCTGATGAATGCATATGCTTCTCTTGGCAGTATTATAGGAGAAGAAGTAGAAGATGATTTGGTACAGGAAATCTTTTCAAAATTCTGTATGGGTAAATAAAAATACAAGATTTATAAATTGGGTTTTGAATGGAAAATATGATACTATTTATAAAATAGTTAGCATAAGGTAACTTTATAAAATTAAATCATGATCAGATAAGTATATAATCGAAGTTGTAGATATAATGATTATTTTAAGTATTTATGATAAGTAATAAAGAAGGAAATGAAAATGACAGAAGATATCAGAGATGAAGTAGATATATGTGTGGTAGGTGCAGGTCATGCCGGTTGTGAAGCAGCACTTGCCTGTGCCAGACTTGGATTGGAGACTGTAATCTTTACAGTCAGTGTAGACAGTATTGCACTTATGCCATGTAATCCGAATGTAGGTGGTTCCAGTAAGGGACATCTTGTCAGAGAACTGGATGCACTTGGCGGAGAGATGGGAAAGAATATTGATAAGACTTTTATCCAGTCAAAAATGTTGAACGTATCAAAAGGTCCTGCAGTACATTCTCTTCGTGCGCAGGCAGATAAGCAGAATTATTCCAGAGAGATGAGAAAGACTTTGGAAAATACAGATCACCTTACAATTAAGCAGGCAGAAGTATGTGAAATTTTAGCAGACTACGATGAAGCTTCCGGTCAGCAGATCATTAAGGGTGTGAAGATTTATAACGGTGGTATTTATAAATGTAAGGCTGTTGTGCTTTGTACCGGTACTTATTTAAATGCCAGATGTCTTTGCGGTGAGTCTATTACCTATACTGGTCCAAATGGTTTGCAGGCGGCAACTCATTTAACGGACAGCTTAAAAGCACTTGGTATTGAGATGCAGAGATTTAAAACTGGAACACCTGCCAGAATGGATAAAAGGTCAATTGATTTTTCTAAGATGGAAGAACAGTTTGGTGATGAGAGAGTAGTGCCTTTCTCATTTTCAACAGATCCGGAATCTGTACAGATCGATCAGGTTTCCTGCTGGCTGACTTATACAAATGAAAAGACGCATGAGATCATTCGAAATAACCTGGATCGTTCTCCAATCTATGCAGGTATTATAGAAGGAACAGGTCCGCGTTATTGTCCGTCCATTGAGGACAAGGTTGTAAAGTTTGCTGATAAGAACAGACATCAGGTATTTATTGAACCGGAAGGTCTTTATACAAATGAGATGTATGTCGGTGGAATGTCTTCTTCTTTACCGGAAGATGTACAAATTCAAATGTATCGGACTGTTCCGGGACTGGAGCATTGTAAAATTGTCAGAAATGCATATGCGATTGAATATGACTGTATCAAACCGGATCAGTTATATCCTTCCCTTGCTTTTAAAAAGTTTGACGGTTTATATTCCGGTGGACAGTTCAACGGAAGCAGCGGATATGAAGAAGCAGCAGTACAGGGATTTGTTGCAGGTGTAAATGCTGCAAGATATGTGCAGAAGAAAGAGCCGGTTGTGATTGATAGAAGTCAGGGATATATAGGTGTTCTGATCGATGATCTTGTAACAAAAGAAAACAGAGAGCCATATCGTATGATGACTTCCCGCTCTGAATATCGTTTATTGTTAAGACAGGATAATGCAGATCTCCGTCTCAGAAAGATAGGATATGAAGTCGGACTGATCACTCAGGAGCAGTATGATTATGTTGTGCAGAAAGAAAATTTGATTGAAGAAGAAGTCAATAGATTACAGAGTTTAAAGATTGGTGCAAATAAGAAAACACAGGAATTTTTGGAAAGACATAACAGTGCATCTTTAAAAACAGGTACTTATATGTCTGAGCTTATGTGTAGACCGGAGCTATCTTATGAAATACTTGCAGAACTTGACGAGGATAGACCAATATTACCTGCAGATGTGATTGAACAGGTAAATATCAATATCAAATATGATGGCTATATTAAAAGACAGCAGAAACAGGTAGAGCAGTTTAAGAAAATTGAAAATAAAAAGATTCCTGTTGATATTGATTATGATGATATTGGAAGTTTACGATTGGAAGCAAGACAGAAGCTTACAAAATACAGACCTCTTTCTGTCGGACAGGCTTCCAGAATATCCGGTGTATCGCCGGCAGATATTTCAGTCTTATTGATCTATTTGGAAACGTATTACAAGAGTGGCAAAATTCACTTTTGACCCCAATATCATAATATAGAGCAAAATAATATATAGATGTCATAAAATATTATAAAGTGAAATGGAATATAGAATATGTCGCATGATTTTAGTACCTTAATAAATAACTGTAAAAAGTGGAATATCGTTTTAACAGAAAAGCAGATCAAACAATTTGATCAATATTATGATCTTCTGGTAGAGTGGAATTCCTTTATGAATCTGACTGCAATTACAGAGTTTGATGAAGTATGTCAGAAACATTTTTTAGATAGCCTTTCCATTGTCATGGCTTATCCTGAACATTATTTTGAAGAAAATACTTTCCAATTTATTGATATTGGAACAGGAGCAGGTTTTCCATCTATTCCAATTAAGATTGTATTTCCAAATTTGAAATTTACTTTGGTAGATTCTTTGAATAAAAGAATCAAGTTTTTAAATGAAGTGATTGATCAATTACAATTATTAGATTGTACTGCTGTACATGGCAGAGCAGAAGATCTGGCAAAAAATAGTTCTTACAGAGAACAATATGATTTTTGTGTTTCACGTGCTGTTGCAAACCTTTCTACTTTATGTGAGTATTGTATGCCATATGTGAAAGTCGGAGGCAGATTTGTTTCTTATAAATCAGAAAAAATTACAGAAGAAGCAGAAAAAGCAAAACATGCAATATCTGTTTTAGGTGGTAAGTTTGAAAGACAGGTTGAGTTTACACTTCCTGATTCTGATATATATCGTAATATTTATATTATCCAAAAAGAAAAAATAACACCTAAGAAGTATCCGAGAAAAGCGGGACTTCCGAGTAAGGAACCATTATGATATATTAAAAAATAAACAATACTAGATATAGAAAGAATGTAAATTTGTTTCACGTGAAACATTTTTGCATTCTTCTTTTTATAGAATCAATATAATGTTTCACGTGAAACATATAGATACTAAATATAGTGATAAATTCGTGAAACATTTTATCATATACGAAATGTGAAACATTATATAGAAAAATAAAAGAATACAAGATATAGTTGATACCTTATTTTTATTGGAAATAGTCTATATTTTTGGACAAACTTGTTATAGATAAAACAGCTATTTAGTGATATAATCATTTAATGTGTGAGAAGAACGATTCAGATGGAAATCCTATAGGAGGAAAATATGGGAAGAGTAATAGCAATAGCAAATCAAAAAGGGGGAGTTGGTAAAACAACAACTTCAATTAATTTATCTGCCTGTCTTGCAGAAAAAGGAAAAAAAGTTTTAGTGATTGATACAGATCCACAGGGAAATACAACAAGTGGACTTGGAATTGATAAGAATGATTTGGACAATACCGTATATGAGTTGATATTAGGTGAATGTTCTATTTATGACTGCATTGTAAAAGATGCTATTCCAAACGTATCTGTTTTACCATCTAATGTAAATCTCGCCGCAGCAGAAATTGAACTGATCGGTGTAGATAAAAAGGAATTTATTTTAAAGAACGAAGTAGACTTTGTGAAGGATGATTATGATTTTATCATCATTGACTGTCCACCTTCTTTGAATCTGTTGACAATCAATGCAATGACTACAGCTGATTCTGTATTAGTTCCTATTCAATGTGAGTTCTATGCACTGGAAGGATTAAGTCAGTTGATACATACAGTAAACCTGATCAAAGAAAGATTGAATCCTGATTTGGAAATGGAAGGTGTCGTATTTACCATGTATGATTCAAGAACAAATCTTTCTATGCAGGTTGTAGAAAATGTAAAAGCAAATCTACAGGAAAATATATGTGAGACAGTGATTCCGAGAAATATCAGACTTGCTGAAGCACCAAGTTATGGTATGCCAATTACCATGTATGATTCCAAATCATCCGGTGCTGATAGTTATAGAAAATTAGCAGATGAATTAATCAACAGAAAGGGTGCATAAGATGGCGGTAAATAAAAGGGGGCTCGGAAAGGGTCTGGATACAATGATCCCTCCGGTCAAAAATGAAAAGAAAAGTGAAAAGGGTGATCCTGCAAAGGGACCTGAAACACTTGTTAATATTACAAAGGTAGAACCAAACAGAGAACAGCCAAGAAAGAATTTTGATGAAGATGCACTGTTAGAGCTGTCGGAATCTATTAAACAATATGGATTATTACAGCCTATTTTAGTACAGGATCGAAAAGATTATTATGAGATCATAGCAGGTGAAAGAAGATGGAGAGCTGCAAAGCTTGCAGGTCTGAAACAGGTTCCAGTTATTATCAAGAATCTGACAGATCAGGAAATTGTAGAAATATCCCTGATTGAAAATATCCAACGTGAAAACTTAAATCCAATTGAAGAAGCGCAGGCATATAAGAGATTGTTAAATGAGTTTCATCTGAAACAGGATGAAGTTGCAGAACGAGTATCAAAGAGCAGAACAGCAGTTACAAATTCGATGCGGCTTCTGAAATTATCGGACGATGTACAGAGAATGGTTATTGATGAGATGATCACAACCGGACATGCCAGAGCGCTTCTCGGTGTAGAAGATCCGGCAGAACAATATAATCTTGCACAGAGAATTTTTGATGAAAAGCTGAGCGTAAGAGAAGTTGAAAAGATTGTGAAAAATATGGGTAAGCCTGTAAAACCAAAGAAAGAAAAAGTGGTTGATAAGAGTATGCAGGTTATCTATGATGATATCAGTGAAAAACTGAAAACACAGCTTGGTACAAAAGTAAATATCGTTCCAAAGGAAGATGGAAGCGGTAAGATAGAAATCGAGTTTTATTCGCATGATGAACTTGACCGGATACTTGATCTGATGAAATAAGAATGTAAATTTAGGAGGAACATATGAAGAGCCAGTTACTGGAAAGCATAGGACTAGGAAATATAGATATTGCTTATATTCTGATTGGATTGCTTATACTGATTCTGATTTTATTTATCTTATTGATCGTCAGCATGGTAAAACAATCAAAATTAAAAAAACGATATGAAGCATTTATGCAGGGTAGTGATGCACAGAGTATGGAAAGTCAGATAGCAGGTCTGTTTCAGGATATCGATACCTTGAAAAAAGATACAAAAGACAATGGAAAAGAAATCCGTCATATTTACAAGAGACTGGAAACTGTTTTCCAGAAGATCGGTATTGTAAAGTATGATGCTTTTAAGCAGATGGGCGGACAGCTCAGTTATTCCCTGGCACTTTTAGACGAGGGCAATAATGGATTTATAATCAATTCCGTACACAGTACAGATGGCTGCTATTCTTATACAAAGGAAATCAAAAAGGGAGAATGTGAAATTTCTCTTGGGGAAGAGGAACAGCAGGCACTCAATATTGCGATGAATGAGTAGATAAATTATATGAAAAAATTAGAAAAGAGGAAAAGAGTATGTTAGACATTAAATTTTTAAGAGAAAACCCGGATGTTGTAAAGAAAAACATCGAAAACAAATTTCAGAATGAAAAGCTTCCACTTGTAGATGAAGTGATTGAACTGGATCAGAAAAAGAGAGATGCACAGCAGGAAGCTGACAGTCTTCGTGCTAACAGAAATAAGATTTCAAAAGAAATCGGAGCACTCATGGGACAGGGCAAGAAAGAAGAAGCAGAAGAGGCAAAGAAGAAAGTTGCTGAATTTGCAAGCCGCCTTTCTGAGTTGGAAGTTTTGGAAAAAGAATATGATGATAAAATTTTAAAAGATATGATGGTAATTCCGAATATCATTGATCCTTCTGTACCGATCGGTAAAGATGATTCTGAAAATGTAGAGATTACAAAATATGGTGAACCGGTTGTTCCTGATTTTGAAATTCCTTATCATACAGAAATCATGGAAAGCTTTGACGGTATCGATTTAGATGCTGCAGGCAGAGTAGCAGGAAATGGTTTCTACTATTTAATGGGTGATATTGCAAGATTACATTCTGCAGTACTTGCTTATGCAAGAGATTTTATGATCAATCGTGGCTTTACTTATTGTGTACCGCCTTTCATGATCCGTTCCAATGTTGTAACAGGTGTTATGAGCTTTGCTGAAATGGATGCCATGATGTACAAGATCGAAGGGGAAGACCTTTACCTGATCGGAACAAGTGAACATTCCATGATCGGTAAATTCATTGATACGATTGTTCCGGAAGAACAGCTTCCAAAAACACTGACAAGCTATTCACCATGCTTCCGTAAAGAAAAAGGTGCACATGGTATTGAAGAGCGTGGTGTATATCGTATCCATCAGTTTGAAAAGCAGGAAATGATCGTTGTATGTAAGCCTGAAGAATCTAAGATGTGGTTCGACAAATTATGGCAGAATACTGTTGATCTGTTCCGTTCTATGGATATTCCGGTACGTACGATCGAGTGCTGTTCCGGTGATCTGGCAGATCTGAAGGTAAAATCTTATGATGTAGAAGCATGGTCTCCAAGACAAAAGAAGTACTTTGAAGTAGGCAGCTGCTCTAACCTTGGTGATGCACAGGCTAGAAGATTAAAAATCAGAGTCAAAGGAAAAGACGGTAACAAATATTTTGCACATACATTAAATAATACTGTAGTTGCACCACCACGTATGCTGATCGCTTTTCTGGAGAATAACTTAAGAGAAGATGGTTCTGTTGCAATTCCGGAAGTACTGCAGCCATATATGGGTGGTATGACAGAGATCAGAAAGAAATAAATTACATTATATTATGTAAACCATAATTAAAAAGTTAATGTGATAAGAAAATGAAATGAGAAAGGAGGCGAGATCCATGCATCGGTATTTACGAGCAATCGGATTCAGCAATTTAAAATCAAGATTACAGGTAAATAATCTGTTGGCATATGTCATTCAGAATGCAGATGAAAAGAAATATACATCTACGAATGATATGGACATCATGTTTGCGGAATACAGCATGGATTTTGCCGAAAATCTCGGTATTACGGTACGTGGGGAATTTAATGAAGAGAATCAGTTTGTATTTGATTATTATTTTCCTTACAGCAGAGGAACACAGATCAGTTCTTATGAGGATATATCCATTGAGCGCCATGCAGAGAAGGAATCCTATGCAGGAATCTGTGATGATATAAAAGTTGGCGTTTCTCTCATTTTTTATTTGCAAAATGTGATATCATACCTTAAAATAAAGAATGCAGACAGACTTCCCATCAAAGGAACTTCTTTGATCTTAAGTGCTTTATCTGTAGATGGTACGATCCTTCTTCCACTTGAAAAGAGAGAATCTGATTTAAAAAAGACGAAAAAAGAAAGTATCAACAGAAGTAAGCTGATCGCCGCCGCCAGAAACGGCGATGAAGATGCCATGGAAAGTCTGACACTGGAAGATATTGACACTTACACAAATATTTCCAGAAAGATCCTGAAGCAGGATGTATTTACACTGGTAGATACCTATTTTATGCCGTATGGTGTGGAATGTGACCAGTATTCTGTATTAGGTGAGATTATAGATTATCAGTTCGTGGAAAATAAAATGACCAAAGAAGAGATCTGTCAGATGACGATCTGCTGCAATGATCTTTATTTTGATGTCAGCATCAATAAAAAGGATCTTTTGGGAGAACCAAAAACAGGCAGAAGATTCAAAGGAATCATCTGGATGCAGGGTCATATCAATTTCCCGGAATGATCAATTTATTATATTGTTCTCGTAGTTAAATGGATATAACAATAGCCTCCTAAGCTGTAATTGTGGGTTCGATTCCC
>HF995219.1:28073-49775 GCA_000432915.1 Firmicutes bacterium CAG:194 | reverse complement strand
CGCAGAAAATCAAGGTTTCTTTGAAAGCAGACAAACGGTTTCAATATTCCTCTGAACTTTGATTTTATACTGCATAGCGAAAGTAGATAATTCACTTTAGGCTGGGGTAAAAAATTTACCCCATGAAACCATTCCCTCCCTCTCGTCCAAATGTTAATTATTCAAAAAAACTAAGTTGAGCGTCTTTTAATGACTTTACTTTTCTATCAGTAATTTTATCATCCAAAGTGATATTTCCACATAATAATGGGGACGCTTGATTGTACAATCTTGCATTCTCTTTTACTTTCTCATCATTAAAATTTGCATAGCAATATTTGCAACCATTGAGACAAGTATTATACGCTCCTACTTCCACACTTTCAAAACATCCACACTCTTCTCTCTGATTTTTGTCCTTTTCACCAATCAACTTACACCCTAATATCTTCTCAATTAGTTTTTTATCTATACAGCTTCCATGCTGAACACCAACATTGTGAAGATTGATTTGCTCTGCACAAGATTCAATTACTAAATTATATTTTGAAGCAATTTGTACCATTTGCGCCGCCAAACTAATCATCTCATCATTTGTCATTTGCCTAATGCCAAGTTCCTTAGTGTTTCGTTGTGTTTTTGCATATAAATCAACAAAACTGATAACTACCTTTTCCGTGTAATCCGCAAGACTACTCGCTATTTCCTCAAACGCTTTTAAATGGTAATCCATTGTATATCGCTTGCTTATCAAAATAGGATCATATCTCCATATTACTTTTTCTTTTCCTATTTTTTTAGACAATGCCTTAAACGTTGAAATAAGTTCCTCTCTCTTATTTGGAAGGTTCGGTTCAATATCCTTACCATATCCCGTAAGAGTAAACTGAAAATAGTATACATAATCTTTCAAACATTCCAGCTTTTCCATCATATTCGCAGGGTTTTTGGTCCAAAATACAATGCAGTCCACTACATCTGGCGATAAATCTATTCTACTTATTTGATGTGCATTCATAGGATTTCGCACATATAAGAATCCCTCTTTAATTCTGTTAACAAACCAATCTGAATAGTAATTTGGCACATCTGTTCTTCTACTCACACTTAATATCATAATGAATCCTTCCTATCGAAAGTCAATACTTGATAACGAATATTTCTCGCTTTCAACACCGGCCATCTATTTAAATTTTTGCAATCACTTGTACAATTTTCTCTATTACTAACATATGTACTACATTCTGTATTTAAAGAAGTTAATAATTCAATAGCCTCATTCGGATATTCGAACTTGTAATCAATCTTTTTGATTCCTCTATCTTCATCTTTATAGTGAATAAATGTCGTTGCATTATCTTCTGTAATAAATCCATTCTGTTTTATGGCTGATATGATTTTTTCACTTCTTTCCATATCTCTATCCATACTTCCCTGATCAGAACGAAGAGATATTAATATATGAATTCTATCTCTTTGAATTTCTTTTTTTCTAAAACTCTCACAAATATCTTGAAACTCTTCATTTGAAAATTCACTAATAGATTTAGGGAAAATATATACATTGGATATTAGCGTACTTGTTTTTTGAAAAATAGTTGCAGCATTGACTTTTGTAAACTTGACTTCATCTTTTTCTCTTGCTTCTATTTTATAATTCCAATCAATAGTATCAATGCCCCTATATTTAATATAACATTCTCTACTTCCAATCTCACCAAGTGCTTCAACCAATCCCCAATAATCTATCATATTTCCACATCCGATGGATGCCACCTCTATGCTATCTTTAAATTTTTCTCGTGCAAATAATGTATCAAACATACTTTTATATTCAAAGGCATATGAAAAAACATACCGTAACAAATATAATTGTTGAATATGTATGTATGAATAATCCGGCTTTTGTCCAGCTTGATAATTTAATGTTTTCAGCATACATAAATTAACGTTTTGGTCTATATACTCTCTGAAATCATCATATATCATTGAAATATAATTCTTTATTGTAATCATCCCTGAGTTCCCCTATAAAATTTATCTTTTATATTTTTCTTCTGTCAAAAAGTATCCTTTCGCCAAAATGTATACTTCCCGTTCTCCAAAGCCTATCCCCTGGGGTAAATCTCCGATTATATCATCACTCTACGGAAACAGAAACACACATCTATTTTATTTCCAAAATGGCGAAATCCTTTGATTTATTGGGCTTTTCTCGACAGAAGGCAGACTGTCTCCACATGCACCGTCATTGGGAACAGATCGACCGGCTGGATCCGCTCCGTACGATAACCATGGGCGGTCAGATAGTCCAGATCTCTGGCAAGCGACTGCGGGCCGCAGGAAATGTACACGATACGGTTTGGTGACAACCTGCAGACAGCGGATAAAAATGCCTCATTACTGCCACTGCGCGGCGGATCCATGATGACAACGTCTGCCTTTTCTCCATCCTGTGCCATTTCTACCATATACTCGCCTGCATCGGCGCAGGCAAATTCGATATTTTTACACTGGTTATGCTTTGCATTCTCTCTGGCATCCTTGACAGCTTCTCTGTTCAGCTCGATTCCCAGCACAGAACCTGCCTGTCTGGATGCGATCAGACCGATTGTTCCGATTCCGCAATATGCATCGATCACTTTATCCTTTTTCGTCAGCTTTGCCAGCTTCAACGCTTCCCTGTACAAAATCTCCGTCTGCAAAGGATTCACCTGATAAAATGACTGTGGTGACAGACGAAATCTGACACCGCACAGACTGTCATAGATAAAGCCCGGTCCATACAATACAATATCGCGCTGTCCCAGCACCATGGTCGTTTTCTTGTCATTGACATTCAACACGATCGTTGTGATCTCCGGGTGCAGCTTTAAAAGTGCCTTTGCAAAATTATTTTTGGATGGCAGGATTGGGGAACGCAGCACAAGGATTATCATGATCTCTCCCGTTGCATGCGAAACACGCACCATGATGTGACGGAGCAATCCTCTGTCCGAATCTTCATCATACGTTTTGATCTTAAAGGATTTTAAAAGCCCGCGGATCGACTGGATGATCGCATCTGCTTTTTCGTTTTCGATCAGACACTGATCAACACGTACCAGTCTGTGTGATTTTTCCTGATATACGCCCGCAATCGGCTCTCCCTTTTCATAGCCCATGACTGCATGTACCTTATGGCGATAATGCAGCGGATCTTCCATACCGATGATCGGACTGACTCTCGCAAATTTGCCAAGCAATGCCTTCAGCTCTTTCTGCTTTCTTTCCAGCTGCTTTTCATAAGGCATATCGATAAACTGGCATCCGCCGCATTTTTTCGCATAAGGGCACCGGCTCTTCTGTACTGTCTTTCTGTTTTCATCCTGCTTATATTTTGCGTGATATTCTTTCTTGTATCTCTCGTTCTTTTCCTGCATAACTGTCCTTTCTGTTTCTCACAATGCATCCCCAAACATTGGGATAAAGCTTTCCTTTGCCGTATCTCCCTCTTGTATGAATGCATTTTCCACACCCAGGGAAATTGCATAATCCACAAGCCTGTCATACTCTCTTCTGGTAACCTTACGAGTTAGCTCCGGATAATTTTCTAATGCCGCTACGGGTGTATACTGATTCATCAGGCTGATATAAATCCTGTCTCCATATGTTTCATGCAAATATTTCACGATCTGCTTTGCTTCTCTGACCTTTCCGGGCAAGAGCAGATGTCTGACAATAACACCCTTCTGTATCTTGCCCTGCGCATCAAATACACATGCACCGGTCTGTCGCACCATTTCCGCTATCGCAGCCTTTACCACTTTTGGATAATCTGCCGCATGGGAATAACGCTGTGCTGTTTCCGGCTGTATGTATTTAAAATCCGGCAGATATACATCGATCAATCCTTCCAGCTTTCGCAGTGATTCCAACGTTTCGTAACCGCTGCAGTTATAGATAAAAGGAAGCGTAAAACCATCTTTCTTTACTTTTTGAACTGCCCAGACGATCTGCGGCAGATAATGATCCGGTGTAACCAGATTGATATTATTCGCCCCCTGCTCCTGCAACCGGTAAAAGAGCTCTGTCAGATGTTCTTTTGAGATCTCCTGCCCCATTTGACCGTTTGAGATCTGAAAGTTCTGGCAGAACACACAATGAAGGGAGCAGCCTGCAAAAAAGACTGCCCCCGATCCTTCTTTTGCTGAAATACAGGGTTCTTCCCACATATGCAGGGCTGCCCGGCTGACCATTAACCGATCGCTGCTCTGGCATATGCCCTTCTGTCTGCTCCGGTCGACCCGGCAGTTGCGCGGGCAAAGCGTACATGACTGAAATGTCCCCACGATTTTCCTCCTCTTTTCGGTGCTAACGCACCTATATGCGAACTCCGTTCGCGGCGTCTGCATATATTATACATCATCCGGTGTTATTTTAACAGTAGCATATGTTTTCATGCACGCAGGAGATCATATGATCCTCTTTTCTGTCGTAATAATAGACATGATCCGCCAGAACTTCTTTCGGATCCACCTGTGTATGGTTGACTTCTGCAACCATATCATTCAGGTTCGTATCTTCCGTTCCACTTTCCGGGACAAGTATTACCTCATGAATACTGCTTGGAATCACATACAGATTTTTTCGGATCGTTTCCGCAAAATTCCGGATCACCCCTGGATATGCCATCGTCGCTGCTCCGTTCATTTTGATCGGATTGGACATAATATACATTGGAATTTCATTTTCAAATAAATCCTCTTCCATCTGTCTGTCCTTCATCATTTCCCGCACAACATCCCGCATTCTGCGGATCGTTGCAGGCAGAAGCCTTGGTGTATTTTCCAATGCCTGTCTGAACAGCTCTTCTTTCGTGATCTGCCACATTGTCAGATGAGAATTGTTGATCAGTATCGTTGCATGATGAAATGGCATATCCTCCAGCAAATAATAGAAGACCATGGAAAGATCCATGTAAGACAAAGAAGGAACCTGTTTTAAAAGCTCCTCATTTTTCTCCCGGTTGACCAGCTTATATACGATATGCTTTTTTGCATTTTCAAATGAAAGGAAAAACGAAATATCCATGCTTTTGTATGTCTTGCAGCGCTCCAGCTCTTCTATCACTTCCTCCGCCAGAGCACGCAGTGTTTCTCCTTGCAGAAATCTGTCATAATATTCCCGCATATAAACAGTCGGAGAGATATTCACCCCTTTTTCGATCAATGTGATTCCTTCCTCCTGTATTCCATTATTTTTCCATATAGTATGAGACTGTACATTTTTCATTTCTGTACTTACTTTACTTTTGATAAGGGTAACCATTTGATTTGTAAATTCTGTGATTTGCATATTTTCCTCCTGAGATTTGAATGGTAGATGCCATGAACAGCATCTGATGATTACTTTGTTTCTATTACAGAGACGAGATACGCTCTGCGAATCTCGCTCTGATTAGCGGTCGTCAAATGCACCGCATAAATGCGTGCATTTTCCTCGTCGCCATAACAAAAAAAGGCAACGGATCGATCAAATCCATTGCCTTTAAAGCTTGTCTAGTCTTTATAAACAGAATGATTATACACGGGAGAGGTATTCGCCTGTACGTGTATCAATCTTGATAACATCATGCTGATTTACGAATAACGGTACAGATACAGTAGCTCCTGTCTCAACTGTTGCAGGCTTTGTAGCACCTGTAGCAGTATCACCCTTGAAGCCCGGCTCTGTCTCAGTGATCTCAAGCTCAACAAATAAAGGTGGCTCTACTGCAAAGATATTACCATTGTGGGATAACATCTTAACCATTTCATTTTCTTTTACAAACTTCATTGCATCGCCGACTGCATCTTTATTTAATGCGATCTGCTCATAATTTTCTGTATCCATGAAGTTGTATAAATCACCATCTGCGTATAAATACTGCATTTCTTTTCTGTCAATACGTGCCTGAGGGCATTTTTCAGTAGGTCTGAATGTCTTTTCTACGACGCCGCCACTCTTAATGTTTTTCAGCTTTGTACGTACGAAAGCAGCTCCTTTACCCGGTTTAACATGCTGGAATTCAATAATCTGATAGATATTGCCTTCCAGTTCAATGGTAACACCATTTCTGAAATCACCTGCAGAAATCATAATCTATTCCTCCTAAAATTTTCACGTCATAATTCTATACTAGTTTATACTAAAATCTCATATTTTTCAACTACTTTTTTCAACAAATCTAACAAACCAACAAACTCCACAAGCAGATCAGGAATCAATGAATGAAAGAATTCCAAATTATTTTATTTCTGACGGATCTGTGCTAAAATAGGTTTGCTTCAAAAAACAGCTATTTTCAGGCACAGAGGTATCACATATGTCTCTTATACATAAATCGCAACATATAGAGCCCGCATCTTCCGCTGCTCTTTCCGCTGCCAAAACAGAAATGCTCACGCTGATCTGTCATATCAGTCACACACAGCTTCTACAGCTTTGCCGGACAAACAGACTGGATGCAAAGCAGCTGCAGCTTTGTCAGCAGCTTGCCAGACAGCTGTCCTCCTGCCCGGTCCATGTCTATTACAGACCGCTTTGCAGCACACAGATGCTGACTGCCATGACACTTGGCACGCAGACCGATACCTGGCTTGGCGAAACTGGAAAAAAGGATCTGCTGACCGCTTATCTTGCTGACCAGCTCTGCTGGCTGCTTCTGGAAAACGGCTATCAGAGATGGAGCGAAGCACTTAAGCAGCTGACCGGTCAGGTCATGACCGGTATGCATTTTATCGGAAACGACGATCCTGCAGAGCTTGCCTCTTATCTAAAGCAGCTCACGCAGTCTGAAATCCGGATATTGCCCGGTGGCTGTATGCAGCCCCTGAAAACGGTTTTGTTTCTCGCTGATCTGGCACCGGATAACGCAGCCAATAAAAAATCTGCACCGGCGAGCGCCTGCGCAGACTGCCCGCATCCTTGCGCTTACCGAAAAGGCATCTTATAATACTTCCCGGATCGGCCGGATCAGGATACGCAGGATACTGTAAATAACCTTTTGCATGCCTGACATTTCCTTCTTCTCATAAAGACTTCCGGTTCGTGACGGTTTACCGGCTTTTTCATAGGTGCTTTTCTCCTGATAGGCAGCTGCCTGATCTCTGAGCTGTTTATTCAGTTCTTTGCTTTTCACAAGCAGCATCAACTCCGTATCCAGATACGTGCTGCGCAGATCCAGATTATACGAACCGACAATACTTGTCTCATCATCAATCAGCACTGTTTTTGTATGCAGCGACTGCCCGGCCATACAGGCATATACGCCTGCTCCCGTCTTAAGAATGCTCTTTCTCTCATTCAGATAATCCGTACAGCCCCATGGATTCGCCCCGCTTTCCACAGCATTTGTTATGATTTCGATCTGTTTTCCTGCCCTGCAAAGCTCTGACAGATCCTGATACATGCCTTTATCACAGATGATATAAGGCGTCTGGATCAGAATAGTTTCTCCCTGTTCCATTTCCTGACAGATCCGCTGATAGACTACCGGTACTTTTTCATCTGCATACAATGGATTGTGCAGGAACTGAATGGAATCTACCCGGATCAGATCCTGCGTTAAAAGCGTTTCGTTTTCTGAAAAAGCTTCCGGATATGCAGTCTGCAGTTCCTTATAATGCTCCCGCAGCAGCGCAAGCCCTTCTTTTGTCTTTTCCGTTTCCTTTTTGCGGAATATTTTCTGATCGGGCTGTACCCAGATTTTCTCAAAATATGCCTTGATGTCCTGCAAGGAATTCCGTTCCTTTTTCTGCATAACATCTGACGCATTTTTTTCTGTCCTCTCCAGCACATACAGATCCCTGTCTATATTATACGTATCCCTGTATGCTCCCAAAAACAGATTATTGCTGTTTCTGCCGCCTAAAATATATGCCGTATCATCCGCGATCAGATACTTATCATGCATTCTGTAATTAAGCTTCCACAGCTTTGTCAGCCGGATCGGATTATAAAATCTGATCTCAATATCGGGGTGCGTGGAAAAAGCGCCGAACAGATCACTTTTTTCAAGCTTCAGCCATGCATTGATGCCATCCACCATCAGCCGGATGCGCACGCCCCGATCCGCAGCCTGCAGCATGGCAGCCATCAGATCCTGACCGCTTTCTCCGTCACTCATATCAAATGTGGTCATGATAAGTTCCCGTTGCGCACTTTCGATCAGAGCCAGTCTGTAAACAAGTGCCTGCGTATTGTCATCCAGACAGCGTACTGATGCGCTCCTGTCTACAGTCTCTTTTGCATCCTGTTCCGCATACTTTTCCTTCTGTTTTAACGCATGTCTTTTAGTTAGCAGTGGGTAACATATTAAACTGCCGATCACATACAATAATATAAAAATAAACAGAAAGATGGGGAGTTTCTTCCCCATCTTCCCAACGCATTTCTGCCACATCTTCCAATTCATCATTCTTACATTCTTTCCGGTGCATCAAAGCCCAAAAGATCAATACAAGTTTCCAGAATTTCCTTTGTCAGCTTCAGAAGTGCAATATAACCAGCTTTCTTATCCGCATCCTCTTCTGTCAGGATCTTTGTCTCATGATAGAAATGATTGAATGCATTTGCCATTTCATAAATATAGGCACAGATTTTATGCGGTGCCAGTTCTTCATAAGCATTTCTGACCATGGCAGGGAATCTGCCGATCACCATCATCAGATCCTTTTCATCCTTGTTGACAGGCACCTTGATGCTTGTTTCTTCCAGACTTCCGCCTGCCTGTTCATACTTATTTAAGATAGATTTGATACGCACGATCGTATACAGGATATAGGGACCTGTATCACCTTCAAAGGAAGTAAATCTGTCGATATCAAAAATATAATCCTTGCTTGCCTGATTGGAAAGATCACCGTATTTGATCGCTGCAAGTGCAACCGTCTTTGCGGTCTGTCTTGCTTCCTGCTCTTCCACTTCATGATTTTCCGTGATCTTTTCAAACATCTTCTCGTTGATCTGGCTGATCAGGTTTTCCAGACGCATCACACCGCCTTCACGTGTTTTAAATGCATGACCATCTTTTCCGTTTACGGTACCAAATCCCAAGAATACAAGATCCAGATCATCACGGACGATCTTTGTCTTTCTTGCACAGCGGAATACCTGTTCAAAGTAAAGCGCCTGTCTTTTATCCACAACATAGATAACCTGATCCGGATCGATTTCCTTACGGCGCATCATCAGTGTTGCAAGATCTGTTGTATTGTAAAGAGAAGCACCGTCTGATTTTAAGATCATGCAAGGTGGGATTTCTTTCGTATCCGTCTCCTCTTTGACATCTACCACAAGTGCACCGTCAGACTCATGTGCATAGCCTTCCTTTTTCATATAATCAACCATGCCCGGGATGATATCATGCACGGTAGATTCGCCGTTCCAGAGATCAAACTGTACATTTAAGTTGTTGTAGTTCTTTTTCAGATCACTGACAGATACGGAAATGATATGATCCCAGAGAGCACGATACCCACGTACGCCGTTTTGCAGCTTTTTCGTTGCTTCCATTGCTTTTTCTTTATAGGCAGGATCTTCCTTGGATCTGCCGCTGGCTGTCGGATAGATTTCTTCCAGTTCAGAGATCGTAAACGGCGCTTCCTTCGGATATTCACCTGTGTAAGCATCATCAAAGTAAACCAGTTCCGGCTTTCTTTCCTGCAGCTCTGTGATGATCAGACCCATCTGCAGTCCCCAGTCACCCATATGAATATCACCGGTCACATTGTGTCCCATATAACGCGCAATACGTTTTACGCTTTCACCGATCACGGCAGAACGCAGATGTCCGACATGGAGCGGTTTTGCCACATTCGGTCCGCCGTAATCGATCACGATCTTTTTGATCTTTTCCGGTTTTTCCAGACCAAACTTGTCTGCTTCTTCCATCTGCTGCAGATAAGAAGCAAGGAACTCCGTTGCGATATCACAGTTCAAAAAGCCCGGCATAACAGCCTCAACCTTGGAAAATACCTTGCTGTCAGCAAGGGCATCCGCTACCGCATTTGCGATCATGATCGGTGCTTTCTTAAACTGCTTTGCCAGTGCCATGGCTCCGTTACACTGCAGTTCACACAGATCCGGCCGGTTGGAAACATTTACCTTTCCATATTCTGCCGGATAACCGGCTTTTTCAAATGCCTGTTTCATTTCTTCCGAAACAATCTCTAAAAATTCTTTCATTTCTATTCCTCCAGTTGTTCCTTTTCTTTTTTCTGCTTTTCTCTTTCCCGCTGTAATTTAGAATATACACAGCCACAATAGTCCTGCCTGTACAGGTTATATTCCTTCGACAATCTGATGGATGTCAGATAGCCGTTTTTCTTCTTAAAATCCGAGAAAAGATACGGAACCTCATATTCCTGCTGCAACTGTAGTCCGATCTCATTTAATTTATCTGCCCGTTTCAGCGGTGAAATGGAAAGCGTTGTTGTAAAAAAATCAAACTGCTTTTCTCTTGCCAGCTTTGCCGTTTCCAAAAGGCGAAGCCTGTAACAGCGGAAGCACCGCTCGCCGCCTTCCGCATAGTCCTCATAGCCACGGACAGTCTCATAAAACCGCTGCGGTTCATAGTTCCCTTCGATCACATTGATCGGATAAATGGTATCCGGCTGTTCATTCAACAATGCTATCAGTCTCTTCTGCTCCTCAACACGTTTGCGGTATTCATCCTGCTCCGATATATTTGGATTATAATAAAAAACAGTGATCGCAAAATATTTTGACAGATAAGTCAGCACATAGCTGCTGCACGGTGCGCAGCAGCTATGTAACAAAAGCCGTTTTCCTTTAATTGATTCCTCTAAGAGCAATTCATCCAAAAGCTTTTGATAATTAATCTTTCCCTGCATCCTTACTCTTTCTCTTTCTCTCTTCCCGCATCAGAACCTTTTGTTCTTCTGTTGACAGCCTAGGTCCTTTTGTCTGTGGCATTTTCCGCTCCTGTACCGGCTTTTCCACATAATTTTTCTTAAACTTCTCCACTGCACTGAATACAGACTGCGTCTTTACAGATTCTGCTTCCTTCAGGAGTTTTTCTTCCCGTTGCACAGCTTCTGCTTCATACAGATCATCATAATATTTTTTGCCATCCGGTATGGATTTACAATATGTTGTAATAAATTCTTCCATTGGCATTGGCTTTGCGTAGTAATATCCCTGTACATAACAGCAGCCAAGCTGTTTCAACAGTTCTACCTGTTCCTTTGTCTCAACACCTTCACAAAGAACACGGATTCCCAGTCCTTCCGCCATTTCAATAATCTTTCTGAGGATCAGGATACTGGAGTTTGAAGTAATGGACTCACTGAAAAACTCACGATCGATCTTAATAACATCAAACGGTACATCCTTGAGCATGTTCAGGGAAGAATATCCACTGCCAAAATCATCCATGGAAAGCTGCACATCCTGCTGTTTCAGGAGATTCATCGTTGTGATCATAGTCTCTCTTTCATCCTGAAATACCGTTTCCGTGATCTCCAGCTCAATATATCCGTTTGGAATCCGATAACGTTTTAAAATCTTCTTGATCTGATCCACATAATTCGAGTTATGCAGAAGCAGCCTGCTCTGGTTGACGGAAATCGGAAAGATTGAAAAACCGGAATCAATCAGAACCCGGAGTCTCTTGCAGACTTCTTCGAGCATATACAGATCCAGTTTTTCCACAAATCCGTTTTTCTCAAAGACCGGAATAAATTCATCCGGAAATATTCTGGTACCATCTGCTTTGATCCAGCGCACCAGTGCCTCACCGCCATAAATCCTGTCATGGACAATATCCCATTTCGGTTGGATAAATACCTGAAATTCTTTATTTTTGATCGCCGCTTCCATTTCGGACTCGATCTGATCCACCTTGTACATCTGATTGACGATTTTATCACTGTACATGGCAACCATCGTCTTTTCGTCTCCATTTAAAGACTTCCGTGCCGCATTTGCACGGTCAATGATAATATTTACATCCGTATCATCTTTTCTGACCGGATAAATACCTCTTTTCAGACGGATTGGAAACATAATTGCCAGATCTTCGCGTGCTCTTTCGTTGATCGACTGGATCATATCTTCACACTTGGCTTCAAATTCCTGATCGTTTCTTGCCAGAAGCACAAACTGATCCGCATTCATACGTGTACAGATCTCAATACCATTAAAAATCTTTTCACTTTCTTCCACAACAATCTTCAAAAGTCCGTCCGCTCTCGCATGTCCGTATGCTTCGTTGATGTAACGGAAGTTGGAAATATCAAACCGTACAACAAGATACGGAATATTGGAATTTTCCCAGATCACTCTCGCTGCAACATCGCGGAAATAATTATCATTC
Source organism: Firmicutes bacterium CAG:194 (assembly GCA_000432915.1). Taxonomy (GTDB): domain Bacteria; phylum Bacillota; class Clostridia; order Lachnospirales; family Lachnospiraceae; genus CAG-194. The sequence continues at coordinate 37,435 of HF995219.1, read as the reverse complement.
TTGCCGCCCGTAATCGTATCCTCATAGGCAAGCACCGAGATCATATCATTAGAATGCTTTGTCGTGCCCCAGATATACAGGAACATAACATACATCATAAATATGATCGTCAGACAGGTCAACAATGTCCGGAAAATGATTGGCTGTACATCCTCACTGTAAATCGTCTCCGGATACACAACAGCCAGATAAAAATTATTGACAACGGGAATTGCTTCTATTTCCAGATAATTGTTTATACTGTCCTTATCCACAAAGGATGTTTTCTGATACTGCTTCCTGTGCATGTTTCTTGCAACATCACTGATATTCCCCGCGGCATAACTGTCTCCCGCCCTGCTTCTCAGGTAATTGAAAAATACCTCAACCGGCGATTCTTCTGTCAGTGCATGATTCTTTTCTTTTTTGGCATAAACGGATCCCTTAGCACCGATCAGATACACATCACCCTCTTCTCCTAACGTCTGAAAGGAAGATGACTGCAGCAGATCTCCGATTTCCTGTACAGCAACCAGTTCTCCAAAATGTGCATAGCCACGGTTGACAGGTACCATATAAAATACACAGCCTCTGTATCCATCCCCGGTTTCCACATTATCCACGTAAACCTTACTTACACCGGCTTCCAGCTGCTCCCTGATTTCCGCATCTGCCAATAACCTTTTCACACTGCCCGGCTGATATATCGTATTTTCCGCATCAATGTAATAGACCTCGGAAAAGGTCTCCATAATGGAGTACCTTTCCAGTATCGAGAATATATTATCATCCGTCATTGCCCTGCCATCTGCCGTCATCAGTGCAGCCGCCTGCTGCACGATTTCCAGCGTATTGGTCGTCTGATCATCAATAAACCTGCTGGCATCACTGATATTATTTCTTGTTTCTGCCGTCTTCATATGCATAAAACATTTCTGCACATCTACGACATGGGAAAGGCAGACCAGCATACAGATGGACAGTGTTACCAATCCCAACAGCAATATGCGAATGACCGGACGATCATTTTTCTTTTTCCTTCTGTTCTGTTTCATGCTTCCCCCAACAAAACAACTGCTTCATTAACCCATTTAGATTTGTGCAATATCGATCAGCGTCAGTTTCTTTGCATCTGTATTTTCCAGACTGGTCAGAAGCGCATTGGCTGTATCCAGACTGGTCAGGCAGTTGACACCTGTTTCAATCGCAGTACGGCGGATCAAAAATCCGTCTCTTGATTTATCACGTCCCTGTGTCGGCGTATCGATGACCAGATCGATCTTATGACCGAGCAGCAGATCCATAACGGTAGGTGATTCCTGATGGATCTTGTTTACCTTTCTGGCGCTGACACCTGCTTCCTTCAAAGCATTTGCCGTAGAACGTGTTGCGTAGATCGTATAGCCGAGCTTCTCAAACCGGCGTCCGATCTCGATTGCTTCTCCCTTATCCGCATCCTTTACGGTGATGATCATCTGCTTGTATTTCGGCAGATCCACACCTGCTCCGAGGAATGCTTTATAAAGTGCTTCGTTAAATGTCTTTGCAATACCCAGACACTCACCGGTTGATTTCATTTCAGGGCCTAAGGAAATCTCCGCACCACGGATCTTTTCGAAGGAGAATACCGGCATCTTGATCGCAAAATAATCAGCTGCAGGCTGCAGACCCGGTTCATATCCCAGATCACGGATCTTCTTGCCCATAATGACTTCTGATGCAAGATCTACGATCGGAATACCTGTTACTTTACTGATATACGGTACTGTTCTGGAAGAACGAGGATTTACTTCAATGACATAAACCTCATCCCCGACAGAAATAAACTGAATGTTGATCAGTCCGATAACGTGCAGTGCTTTAGCCAGTCTGCGGGAATACTCAGCGATCGTCTCTTTTACCTTATCGCTGACTGTCGGTGCAGGATAAACGGAAATACTGTCACCGGAATGGACACCTGTTCTTTCAATGTGCTCCATAATACCCGGGATCAGGATATCTGTACCGTCACATACCGCATCTACTTCCAGCTCTTTACCCATCAGATACTTATCGACAAGGATCGGATGCTCCTGTGTATACTGGTTGATGACTGCCATAAATTCTTCGATCTCAGCATCGGAAATTGCGATCTGCATACCCTGACCGCCCAGCACGTAGGAAGGTCTGACAAGAACAGGATAGCCTAATCTGTTGGCAACCGCCTTTGCCTCTTCTGCCGTAAAGACAGTTCCGCCCGCTGCTCTCGGAATACCGGTCTGCTCTAAGATCTCATCAAATAATTCCCTGTCCTCTGCCGCATCGACATCTTCTGCCTTTGTACCCAGGATCGGAACACCCATCTTCATCAGATCTTCCGTCAACTTGATGGCTGTCTGTCCACCGAACTGTACAACTGCGCCGTCCGGCTTTTCGATGTTTACGATATTTTCCACATCTTCTGCCGTCAGTGGCTCAAAATACAGCTTATCAGCGATATCAAAGTCCGTGCTGACTGTTTCCGGGTTGTTATTTACGATGATTGTTTCATAACCGGCTTTGGCAAATGCCCATGTCGCATGTACGGAACAGAAGTCAAATTCGATACCCTGACCGATACGGATCGGGCCGGAACCGAGTACCAGCACCTTCTTGCGGGCATTTGTCTCGATTGCTTCATTCTCTCCGCCATATACACTGTAGTAATATGGTGTGGCAGCTTCAAACTCGGCTGCACAGGTATCTACCATCTTATAAGAAGCTACGATACCATTATCATAACGCATCTTCTTGATCTCTTCCACGCTCTTTCCTGTCAGGCGGGAAATAACCGTATCAGGGAATTCAATTCTCTTTGCTTCGCGTAACAGTTCTACTGTCAGAGGACCTTTTTCCAGGGCATCTTCCATTTCAACCAGAATTGCCAGCTTATCGATAAACCAGTGGTCTACCATAGTGATCTCATGGATCTCATCATAGCTGACGCCTTTTCTGAGGGCTTCCGCAATGACATAGATTCTCTGGTCGTCCACGATCTTTAACCGTTCGACCAACTCTTCCTTTGTCAGCTCCGTGAAATCATAGCTGCGCAGACAGTCCACATGCTGCTCTAAGGAACGGAGTGCTTTCATGAGGGCACCTTCAAAGTTGGTGCAGATACTCATAACCTCACCGGTTGCTTTCATCTGCGTTGTCAGCGTACGTTTTGCCGTAATAAACTTGTCAAACGGAAGTCTCGGTACTTTTACAACACAGTAGTCAAGTGTCGGCTCAAAGCTTGCGTATGTCTTTCCTGTGATCGCATTCTTGATCTCGTCAAGTGTATAACCGAGTGCGATCTTGGCAGCAACCTTGGCAATCGGATAACCTGTCGCCTTGGAAGCCAGCGCGGAAGACCGGCTCACACGCGGATTTACCTCGATCACGCAATATTCAAAGCTGGTCGGATGCAGTGCAAACTGTACGTTACATCCACCTGTGATCTTTAATTCGTTGATGATGTTCAGTGCTGAAGTACGCAGCATCTGATATTCCTTATCGGAAAGTGTCTGGGAAGGTGCTACTACGATACTGTCACCTGTATGGACACCGACCGGATCGATATTTTCCATATTACATACGGTAATACAGTTTCCTGCACTGTCGCGCATAACTTCGTACTCGATTTCTTTCCAGCCGCTGATACATCTTTCTACCAGAACCTGTCCGACACGGGAAAGACGCAGACCATTTTCCAGAATGCTCTCAAGCTCTGCCAGATTATGTGCGATACCACCGCCGGAACCGCCCAGTGTATAGGCAGGACGCAGTACGACCGGATAGCCGATCTTATTGGCAAAATCCACGCCGTCCTGAATATTCTCAACAAGAAGAGACGGTGCACACGGCTCACCGATACGCTCCATCAGATCTTTAAATTCCTGTCTGCCCTCTGCATTACGGATCGTTTCTGCGGTCGTACCGAGAAGCGTTACACCGTGGCTGTCCAGAAAGCCTGACTCTGCAAGCTCCATACCAAGATTCAGACCTGCCTGTCCGCCCATGTTCGGCAGTAAGCTGTCCGGCTTTTCCTTTTCAATGATCTGTTTGATCACATCTACCGTCAGTGGCTCAATATATACCTTGTCGGCAATATTTTTATCTGTCATGATCGTCGCCGGATTGGAGTTTACCAGAATAACCTCCACACCTTCCTCTTTCAGGGAGCGACATGCCTGTGTACCGGCATAATCAAATTCTGCTGCCTGTCCGATCACGATCGGGCCGGAGCCGATTACCATAACTTTTTTTACATTTGGATTCTTAGGCATTTGCATTCTCCTCCATCATCGTAATAAATCGGTCAAATAAATAGCCGGAGTCCTGTGGTCCCGGGCAAGCCTCAGGATGGAACTGCACGGTGAATATATTCTTTCCTGTATAGCTGAGTCCTTCACAGGTGCCATCATTGACATTGACAAAGGCAGGTGTTGCGACCTTCGGATCCAGCTTATCCATATCTACCACATAGCCATGGTTCTGAGAGGAAATGTAAACACGTCCGGTAGAAAGATCCTTGACCGGATGATTGCCCCCTCTGTGTCCGTATTTCATTTTAAATGTATCCGCTCCCGTTGCAAGTGCCATGAGCTGATGTCCCAGACAGATCGCAAAGATCGGAATATCTGTATCATAAAGCTTTTTAATCTCGGCGATAATGGAAACACATTCCTTCGGATCGCCGGGTCCGTTACTGAGCATAATACCGTCCGGATGATCATTGATGATCTCCTCTGCTGTTGTCAGAGCCGGATATACCGTGACATCACAGCCTCTCTGTGCCAGTGATCTGGCAATATTCTTTTTTGCTCCAAGATCAAGGAGTGCTACCTTCTTGCCCTTTCCGTTCAGCTCATGCACAAGAGAAGGTCTCATTTCCTTTTCTCCCGTATAAACCGCACTGCCTGAGATCGGTCCGTTTTCTTCCAGTGTCTCAGATCCCTTGCAGATATATTTCTGATCACAGGTAACCTTTTCCACTACCTTTCCTGTGGTATAAGCTTTCATCTTTTCTGTCAGTGCTGCCAGATCATAGTGCTCATCTGTTGTAATGCAGCCGTTCATTGTTCCCTTTTCACGTAAGATCTTTGTCAGGGCTCTTGTATCGATCCCTGCAATTCCCGGTACATCGTTTACTTCCAGAAATTCCTGGATCGTGATATTGCTGCGGAAATTACTTGGGATCCGGGATAATTCCCTGACGATAAATCCATCCGGCCACGGCTTATTTGATTCCATATCTTCCGTGCAGATTCCGTAGTTACCGATCAGTGGATAGGTCATGCAAACTGCCTGTCCCGCATAGGACGGATCTGTCAGCACTTCCAGATAGCCTGCCATTGATGTGTTAAATACAATCTCACTAATGATTTCTTTGTCGGCTCCGATATGAGTTCCTTCAAAAACGGTGCCATCTTCCAAGATTAAAAAAGCTTTCATAGTCTCACCTGTTCATCCTTTCGCATAATCGTTTTATTATAGCATACAAATTTTTCGCATTCAACCTCGCTCATGCAATGTTTTTATTTATTTTAGACCTGAACTTGACTTTACGTTCTATTTCCCTATTGTAACTTCTTTCATTCTATTTTAAAATAGGAAACAGAAACCTATTGATCATTATACCATATAACAGGAGATTTCAATGAACGAAAACTTATTACAGGTAAAATCTGAGATCACAAAGGTACTGCGCGGCAAGGAAGACTGTATCGACCAGATCCTGTGCTGTATGCTGGCAGGCGGACATATCCTGCTGGAGGACATTCCGGGTGTCGGAAAAACAACACTTGCCGTTGCCCTCTCCCGTGCCATGTCCCTTCATTATAAAAGAATGCAGTTTACGCCGGATGTCCTGCCGAGTGATATTCTGGGCTTTTCTTTATTAGATACCAAAACCGGTGAATTTGTCTATCGTCCGGGGGCGATCTTTACCAATATCTTTCTGGCGGATGAAATAAACCGTACTTCCCCCAAAACGCAGTCCGCGCTTCTGGAAGTCATGGAGGAAGGCAGTGTCAGCGTGGATGGTGTGACCAGAAAGCTTGATGCACCTTTTTTTGTCATTGCCACACAAAATCCGACCGGTGCTTCCGGAACGCAGAAGCTGCCCGATTCGCAGCTTGACCGTTTCTTTATCCGGCTTTCACTCGGTTATCCGGATCATACTGCTGCCACGGAGATACTCATGGGACATTCCTCCGGCAATATGGACAGCGTGCAGGCTGTTCTGACCGGTGAAACACTTCTTGGCATGCAGAAACAGGCAGAAGCTGTTTATACAGCCCCTGAGCTGATCGACTATATTGTTACGCTTACCGAAGCCACACGCGTTCACGAATATCTTCTACAGGGCATCAGCCCGCGTGGCAGTATCGCGCTTTTAAAAATGGCACGCGCTTATGCCTTTTACATGGATCGGGATTATCTTGTACCGGAGGATATCCATGCAGTCTTTTTAAGTGTCTGCAGCCATCGTGTGATCCTGAATACAAAGGCGCGCGCAGCAGGACTTTCTGCCGAAGATGTCCTGTCACAGGTGTTAAAAAGTGTCCGTATCCCGCTGCTTTCCCCTGCCCGCTGATATGAAAGGAATCTGCCATGCTCCGTAAAATACTCTCTGCCGCAGGATTTTTCTTTATATATCTGATCGTGATCCTGCTGGCAACCTTTTATCAGAAACCGATCTTTCTGTTTCTCCTGATGCTGCTCCTTCTGCTGCCACCGGCTTCTTATCTGGCAGCGCGGTATGCGGTCCGCCATTTGCAGCCTGAGATCACAACTTCCCTCCTGTTCGGACACAGCGGTGATGAGATCACGGTTTCTTTCGTTTTGAAAAATCCGGCTTATCTGCCACTTCCGGACTGTACATTCCACTATACCGTCTCCTCTCCGTTTTATCCGAATGAGGAGAGCTACGAAGTAAATTGTCCGGTTTATGCACATGACAGCTTTGCATTTTCCATACCACTGACCTTTCGACGGGCAGCCTGCTATCAGATCCGCCTTACACAGATCACGGTCTGGGATTATCTGCATTTTTTTACCTTCCACAAAGAAGTAACTTTGCAAAAAGAACTTTTTATTTTCCCGCTGGAAAACGACAGCCTGCAATTTTCTTCTGCGGCATTTGGAGAAGGCTTTGATGAATTTGAAGAAAACGGTGCAAAGGGAAATGTTTCTTCCAATGTGACCGACATCCGGGAATATATTCCGGGCGACCGTCTGCAGAAGATCCATTGGAAATTAAGTGCCAAGATCCATAAGCTGATGGTAAAGGAAAACGAGCAGACTTCTTCCCACCAGTTTATATTACTGCCGGAGCTTTATCTGCCGGACCCGGCGCAGCCTGTGCTGGAGCAGATTCTGTCCAATACACTGACCATGGGCAGAACGTTGCTTGCAGATGGTATTACCTTCTTTTTCTGGTACTATTCGATCACTGCACAGGATTTCATGCAGTTCTGCATTTTAAATGAAGACCAGCTCGAAGAAGCCTTCCGCAGTTGTTTCTATGAATCCACCTACGTGGAAAGCGATCTTGCACTTACTGTCCTGCAAAAGGCAGATATGGTGCATGGCAGCATTTTACATGTGACTGACAAAGGAGTCGAAGATGTTATTTCATAAAAAGAAAAAACAAGAACAGACAGAGCCTGCCTATCCGCACGGATTTTCGATGGATGCCCCTGCGACATCCTGCTCCGGGCGCGCATTTGTCTGCGCCATGAAGGGGCTTTTGATCTTTGCCGCTTCTTATGGCGCGATCGGTGCAGTCATTTCAAGTTTTTCGCTCCCCTGCTATCCGGTAGCGGTTTTTGTCTGTTTTCTGCTTTTTTCCATGCTGCTTGCTTTTCTGCACTACAGCCGTTTTATCTTTAATCTGTTTTATCCGGTTATTTTTCTTGTCTTTTCCTATTCCATTTTTACCTACCGCTATCAGGTAAACAGTGGATATCAGGCATTCATGGCGATCTTACAGGAAGCCTACAGTGATTACTTTGACCTGTCCATTCTGCGTGAAGCAAAGGAATATTATGCGGATCGTACCCTGACGATCACCTTCGCCGCTATTTTCATCGGCTTTTTTCTGATCGTGCTTTTAAATATCTGTATTTCCGAATACATGAATCTGTTCTTTGTATTCCTTCTGACATTTCCGATCTTCCAGCTTGGGATCTACATTGACAAAATGCCTGCACTTCCGTATTTTGTGCTGCTTCTGTTCTCCTATTTTATGATCTTTCTTCTGAAACAGAGCAGGCATTTCAGGCTGCCCTACCGGGATAAAAAATGGACAGAATTTGCCGCGCAGCAAAAAGGAAAACAGCTCACGTTCCGCTATCATGCAAGCGGGAGATTATTTTTCCAGTTGTCTGTACTGCTGTTTGCCTTTACCTGTCTGGCAGGGCTTTTCTGTATTCCGTTTCTTTCCGCCTCCGGTACAAAAAATACCAGCAGGCTGCGCACAGGCGTAGATGCATCCATGAAGATCCTGACCCAGAGCGGTATCGGCGGTTTCTTCGACCGTTACAGTGCCACAGGCGGTATCAGTGAAGGGAAACTCGGCGGTGTCAGCAATGTCCGCCCGGATTACAAGACAGATCTGACGATCACCTTTGTACCATTCTCCTACGAGACACTTTATCTGCGGGCTTATGTCGGTGAAACCTATACCGGCTCTTCCTGGGAAGCTCCCTCCTTTGACAGACGTATTTTCGAGCGGGCTTTCGGAGAGCATCTGGACGACTACGAGGAATACACTGCCTTTCTGGAAGCACGCAGACTCCAGCACTATACAAACACAACGAAAAACGCCGGTATTTACGGCAAAATGCAGATTGAAAATGTGGATGCCAATCCAAACTGTCTGTATCTGCCTTATTATACGATCAACAGCCTGTCCGTTCCGTATCAGACAACAGACAGCATTGTGCGCGGGCAGCTTGCCAAAGGCTCTGCCATGACACTGTCCTACTATCCACTCCTGCACAATTACTGGAACATTCCCGCGCAGCCGGATGCCCTGCTAAATGATCTTTCCGGAACAGATACACTTGCTTCTTATATTGAGTATTACGACACCTTCTGCCTGGATCATTATCTGGACTATCCAGACGATCTGCAGGATTATTTCTCTCAGCTCAGGGAAGAGATCGGGCAGGGAGAAACGCTGCCAAGGCAGATCGAGCTCGTTCAGAATTATCTGACAGACAACTACAGCTACAGCATGACGCCCGGCAGCACACCGGTCCGGAAAGATTTTGTTTCCTACTTCCTGCAGGAACAAAAGGAAGGCTATTGTGCCCATTTTGCTTCTGCCGCCACGCTGCTTTTGCGTTCCTATGGCATTCCTGCCAGATATG
>HF995219.1:0-28051 GCA_000432915.1 Firmicutes bacterium CAG:194 | reverse complement strand
GCATTCCTGCCAGATATGTGGAGGGCTACGCCGTTTCTGTTTCTGATGTATCGGAAGGTTCTACCCTGCAGAATGAAACTACCTCTGACTGGTTTACCGGCAAAAATCCGATCGGTGATACCGGTGTCGTTTCCGTGAACGTGACAGATGCGGATGCCCACTCCTGGGTAGAAGTCTACCAGAAAGGGATCGGATGGGTCCCGTATGAATTTACACCGGCTTCTTCCGGCTCTGAAGTGGATGACTCCTCTACTCTGTATTCCGACTTCTGGTCACTTTTTGCCGGCATTTTCTCACCGGACCAGGCAACCGGGATGCAGCAGAGCGGGCAGACAACCGACGCCTCCCATAACAGTATTACGGCCAGACTGAAAAACAGCTCTTATCTGATGCCTCTTTTCCTCTTTGCTGTGATCATCCTGCTGCTGTTACTCATTTTTGTGCCCGGCAGACTGCTGTATCTCCACTACACGGCATATCGCAAGTACCAAAAGGGCGATTATATGCCTCTTCTGCTGTTGCACTACCACAGGATCTGCAGGCTGTTTTCCGGGCAGGGAAAAGAAGCTGCCGGACTCCTCCCGCAGAACATGCTGGATCTGTTGGAAAAATGCTGCTTCTCCCAAAATGGGATCACAAAAAAAGAAGCAGATAAGCTGCTTCTTTTCCTGAAACAATATAAACGAAATCACAGGTAGTCCATCAGGCGTGAAGCCTGTGGATCAGCCGAAATACGATATCACCTTCATTGACCAGCGGATCCTTGTGTGCAAAAAAGACGATCCCATCCGTTGTCGCATGGATCTCGCTGATCACATCTCCCAAGAATGGATCTACGATCTCTCCCATCAACTGGTTATAACGCACTTCTTCTCCCGCTTTCACACAGGAACGGAAAATGCCGCCGCACGATGCATCCACATTACTCAGATTTTCCTCATAGATCACATGGGAAATATAACCGCTGTGTCCTTCATACTTGATGATTCCCATCCGCATCAAAAACCGCAGTACAGAAGCAACTGCCTGTCTCGCACTTGTCTCATCGACCTCATCGTTTTTGTTCGTATAAACAGAAAATGCCGCCGTCATTTCATTCTGCCAGTTATAATTTAAAGTCTTTGTATCGATCGGCCTCGGCTTTCTGACTACAACATAGGGCATACCGAACAGATTGGCAAGTGATGCATTCTGATATCCTGTTTCCATCATTCTGACATGCGGCACAAATTCTCCTGTCATATAAAATGATGCAAACTGGATGCCATAAGAATAATCCCGGATCGCACTGAGCACACCCGCAGCGATCCGCTCTGTCGTATCCCCATAATCCATGCCCGGAAACTTCCGGTTGATATCCGTATTGTCTACCGGCCAGAACCGTTTGCCGATATTCATACCGTAATAATTGACACAGGGAATGACCATAATGCCTTTATTGTTATTGATGCAGCCATTATGCTCCAGCTCCCGCAGGGCATGCACAAGCTGGGAACAGATATAAAGCTGCTGTATTTCATTTCCACGGATCGGGCCTAAAATACAGGCTGTTTTTTCTTCCTTTTTTCCAAAATGATAGCCCCGCACCTGTAATTTCTCCCGATAAGGTGCTTCCATGGAATATATGATCTCCTCTACCATCCGTTTCTCTCCTCTGCTAAAACTCTGGCGATCAGTGCGCCCTCATAAACAAGCGGATATTCCCGCAGGGTAAATAAAATACCGCTGCGCTTTGCCTGTACGATCTCAAGCACATCTCCGGATAAGGTGCTGACGATCTTCCCGATCATATCACCCGCTGATACCTGTTGTCCGTTTTCCATATCCGGCAGGAAAATACCTGTGGACTGCGCCCGGAAAAAGTCGATCCCATAATCTCTTGTCAGCTTGGCATTTCTGATCTCTCCCACAGGCCCTGACCAGATTCCGATCTCATGCATCAGATTAAAGATGCCTTCCGTGATCTGATCGCCAAAGCTTCTTGTCACACGGTTTCCCAGACCCATTTCCACCAGAAGTGCCGGAACACCGATCGTATTCAGACTGTTTGTGAGTGTCGCCTCATGCGCTGCGGCAGATGCATTGATCCAGATCAGATCCGCATTTAGCAATCTGGAAAAATCGACCAGATCCTTTCCGTGTTCTTCACTGATCCGCACCTGCGGCATTTCCTTTACAAAGGTATCCGAAGCATGGACATCCACACAAATATCGGAGCCCTTGATATCTTCAATGATCCGCGCTGCCAGCTTGTCCATCATCGTGCCCGTTGTTTCCCCCGGGAACATACGGTTCATATCCATATTCAGTTTAGGGATCACACGACTGCCCGAATCCACGCCAAGCGGATTCAATGCCGGATAAACATCCACAATCCCATTTAAGTTCTCCGGATGCTCCTGTATCCGCCGGATGATCTCATAACAGACGTACTGCCCTTCCAGCTCATCTCCGTGAATTCCGGAAACAATACTGATCCTGCCGATATTCGGATTTCCCGCACCGGGCATCAGTCTCTTCTTTTGTATCCTGAGCGTCTCACCTACTGCAAGCTGATACGCCACTACTGTTTCAATCATATGCCAGACCTTTCAACCAATAATATATTTCACGGTTTACTGTTTCTTCCGTAATACCGATCGTTTCCGCACTTACCTTCAGTCCCTCCAGCACATACAGTATATTCCTTGCTGCGCCCATGGGATCCTCACAGACAAAATCGCCTTCCTCTACGGCGTCTTTGATCAGCTTTTCCACGATCTTGACCGACATGACAAACTCCTTCCGCATCGGATTTTCCTTCCGCGGGATCTCATTGCCAAAGTAAAATTCATAATTTGCACGTCTCAGACTGCCTGTCTTTTTCAGTATTTCTTTTTTCTGCTCCTGTAAAAAGAGTACCAGAATATCCGCACTGGAAGTCACCTTGGAAAGTGCGGGTTCCAGATCATCGTCGGTCTCCTCTTTTTCTTTTTCGAGCACCGCCAGAAAAAGCGCTTTGATGCTGTCAAAATACAGATATAAACCACCCCGGCTGATCTCACAGGCTTCCACGATATCCTTCATTGTCACTGTCAGATATCCCTTCTGCGAAAAAACCTCCCTTGCTTTTTCTATAATATAATTCCGTTTCTGTACTGACTTTTCGCTCATAGATCTCCCCCCGTATTTTCCAGTGGAACATCCCAGTATTCAATGATGCTCTTTGCCTTCAGAAGCGCTCTGTAAAAAATCTGATGCTCTACCCCTTCTGTCCATAAGTACGCCTTTGTCATTCCGCCCAGTGTGTACTTTGACAAAATACCGCCCAGAATCTCCATTGACATGATATCTGCCTTATCGATCTGCTTAAGCTCATCCTTATAATCGCGGATCCGGTAACGTGAATAGATATAGCGGTAATTCTGATTCATGAATGCGGTCGAACCAAGTTCGTTCAAAAATGCAAGCAACGTTCCATCATATACAGGAAATGCTATTGTCTTTTTATTATCATCCGCTTCATAGCTTTTGGTGACATCTGCGCCGCTTTTATCACGCAGCCATGACAGATATGGCAGGAGCCGCTCCACATCAGACTTGTACATTGCCACGATTTCTTCTCTCCCCATTTTTTCCATTTCAATACCTCCCAAAAATGACACAACAATCAGTTTTATTTATTTTACCACAAAACTGAAAAAAGTACACCCTGATCCGCAAAGTATGCTATACTGTTTTTACCGTGGTAACATGGAATTTTACAGAAAAGACAGGACAAGTTTATGGCAGAAATTCAAATAAAAAAAGATACGACCATTTATCATAAGGATACCCCCGTCCGTGCAGTCGGTATATTGATCGAAGGGCAGGTTTCCATGAAGCTTGCACATGGTGAGATCACATTAGAAGCCGGCGATGGAATCGGATTTCTGGATCTGTTCCAGCTTTCGCATTCCTGCGACTATGTTGCACTGACTGACGTTGTTGTCGATTCCTATCCGTACCGCAGTGAAGAATCCTTCCGACAGTTATTCGATCAGGATCCTACCCTTGCACCCACCTTTATCTGGGCTGCTTTAAAACAGTTCTTCCATGTGGAAGAGCTCTATTCCATGACCAAATACCGCTGCAATGCTTTATATACCGCTTTAATGGAATTTTACCGGGATTACACCAGATTCAGCAAACAATATGCACTTCCGACCAAGCATCTGCCCGGTCTTGAAAATGTGCAGCCGCTGGAGCTTGGCAATACACCGTATGCCTTTTTATCCCGTTATTATAAGGATATGGAAAACATCTGTCTGAGTGAATCACTTGCACCTCTGTTTGAAAGACGCGGCTTTGTGATCGGTTTTCTGCTGCGTGTCAGCCAGGATCTGCATCTGTATCTGACAAGCTATGAGGAAATGTATGACTATATTTCCGAACTTTCCATCCTTTTGATCAATGAAGACCATCTGGACTTTGTCGATCTGTATACAACGATCCTTGTCACAGCCAGTCACCGCAGGCAGGATATTCTGCCGATCAATGCTGCCATCAGCCGTATGTTCATCCGTGCAAAAGGTGTCAGTTCCATTGACATGGCGCTTTACAAGGACCGGCTTTCCGAATACCAGGAGCTGACAAAAGCCCTGTCCCATATGCAGCAGATCAACGAAAACGATCAGGAAGCCCATGAAAAGCTGGTACTTTCCCAGCTGAAAAACGCTACGCTCCAGATTCTCGGCTATGCACAGATGTCCGAAGAATTTTCCGCAGACTTTATGAAAGATCTGAATGCCTACAAAGCAGTGACCGATAAAAATGCCGCCTCCGATGAACTGAATCAGCTGCGCAGCAGACTCTGCACAGCATTTTACGAGCTGTATACCCAGGCATTTTTTATTTCCCGCACAAAAGACATTCCTGTCATTATGAAAATGTTCTTTTATTTCGGTTTTATTGACGAAGAACTGTGCGGACAGGAAAATGCCATTTATCTCTATGATCTCGGCTCTACCTACGGCAATCGGGAAGGCACGCAGGTCTATCCGTTCTACGATTATCTGGTGCTGATCTTAAACGGTGAAAAACAGCCACACAAAAATGAATTTGACCAGGATTATAATGCCTATCTGCAGACCATGCTGCGTGATAACTCCATCACACAGGCAGAATTTGATACACTTTCTTCTGACCAAAAACAAAAGGTACAGTTTGAGCTGCGGCAGTTACTGCCTGCAGGCGGTAAGGTCACCTATGGCAGACCTGCACTGTTCTGCCCACTCCTTTCCGAACATGACTTCCTGCGCCCGGCAGAAAACTGCTGCCTGACCTTCCATGCGATCAAAGAAGCTCTGCAGAATGTACTTGCAGTTGATTTCAGTGCCTATTACAGAGATTATATTTACACCTCTCCGCTTCTTGCCACAACGCATGAGGTGCTGCAGCATGAAATCCTGCCTGACATTATCTTAATGCCGAATACCGGTACAAGAGGCATTCTCTGGCAGGAAATTGAAGGACATGACAGGCAGACCCCTGCCAGTATGCTGCTTCCGGCGATCTGTCTGTCCGACATCCATCTGATGATGCTCCGCTTGACCGGTGAATTCCGCTGGGAAATGTGTAAACGTGTACAGGGCGCACGCTGGAACGATGTCACCGACCATTCCTTAACAAGTGAATTTTTTGATTATTTACAGTTTTACAAGAAAAACAGGGATCTTTCCGCTGATGCCAAGGAGAAATGCCATATGCAGCTCCAGAAGGCAAAGAACCGTTTCAAAGATGCCTTCATTTTAGATTATATGGCATGGGTTCTTTATGAATCCGCCGGTTCCCCGCGTCTGAACAAGGTTACGAGACAGATCCTGTCCCGCTACTGCCCATTCCCGAAGGAATACCGTGAGAAGCTGAAAACGAACCCATTATATACCAGCTTATTTGAACGTTATGAAAACAATAAAAAGAAGGAACTGACACGTATGAATAGTGTAGCCTTCCGTGCACAGCGCAACAACCACGGTCAGACACCGGAACCGTTGCTGGCACAGATCGAATATTTAGAGAAGTAAAATAAGAGGAGTTTTATATTATGAAATATGTCTGGTTATTTATCAAAACCGTATTGCGGCTTGTTTTAAAGCCGCTTTCCTTTGTGCCCGCCATTATCGTCATGTACTGTATTTTTAATTTTTCCTCCCAGAGTGGGGTTTCCTCCGCACAGCTCAGCTACAAGGTCACACATAAGCTGGTAGAAACGGTCGATACGATCGCAGATCTGGAACTGACCGATGCACAGATCAATGTCTACACGGACAAATATCATTTTTATGTCCGTAAGCTGGCACACTTCAGTGAATATTTCCTGCTGGCTGTGACAGTCTCCTTCCCGCTTTATGTATATGGCATGCGTGGGATCTGGCTGATGGTGTTTGCAGGCGCCTTTTGTGTAGGCTTCGCCTGTCTCGACGAATACCACCAGTCCTTTGTCGCCGGACGGACACCAACAAAACGTGACGTCTACATAGACAGCTGTGGTATCTTTTTAGGAATCATTCTGACGCGGATTGTTGGCTTTATCGGGCGCAAGACGATCTTTGCGCCGCTGGCGAAGAAGAGGTAGAAGCAAACAGGAAACTGCTATAAGCGCAAACAGAAATTCAGATTTCCGATGCTTTTTGTTTCGGGTTTTGCCTAAAATAGGATTAGAAATGCATCGAAAAAGATTAGCCAAGATAGATTCGATGCCTTTTTCATTCAAATAATGAAAAGTGTATCGAATATGGAAGTACATTGAGGTATATATGAATTATATTGATTTCTACATGACCCGATGCCATAACCGGCATCGGGATCATGTAGAAAGATCTACCGTTCTTCGCGGAAGTAATTATTTCCAAGTGCTTCCGGCATATTACTGTTTCGTCTGTTGCGGATAGAACTGAGGACCAGTACAACCGCTGTGATCAGGAACGGAAGCATATCGTAAAACGCGATCGGGAACGGAAATACCGACTGCGGAATGTAATACTTCAGGATACGCAGGGCACCAAATACAAAGGATCCCCAGATTGCAAGAGTCGGTCTCCAGGAAGCGAAGATAACAAGTGCTACCGCGATCCAGCCAAGTCCGCCTACATTATCACTGATCCATACACCACCATTGATGATCATAGAACAATATGCCCCACCGATACCGCAGATCGCACCACCGGCTACAATATTGATATATTTCCATTTCGTCACCTGAATACCCGCTGCATCCGCTGCTGCAGGGTTCTGTCCGATCGCCTGTACATTCAGACCTGTTTTTGTCTTACCAAGATAAATACCGCAAAGAATCGCGATCAGGATACCAAGATAAACAAACGGATTATAAGAGAATAAGAGCGGTCCCACAACCGGAATATCGGAAAGCCCCGGAATATGGATGCTCCGCATCGCAGCTGTAATATGCTCCGGTAATTTCAAAGTACCGTCCGGTGATTTTGCGATCATCATAACACCGATGAAGTTGGCAAGTCCGATACCGAAGATCGTCAGTGTCAGACCCGTTACGTTCTGATTTGCCATAAACGTAACCGTCAACAATGCATAGATCAATGCGCTGAGTGCGCCTGCCAGAGCAGATGCCAAAATAGCAATGACAAAGCTGTCTGTCTGATAGCCTGCCATAAAGCCTGCGCAGGCACCGATCGACATCATGCCTTCCACACCCAGATTCAGATGTCCTGTTTTTTCGGAAAGGATTTCTCCTACCGTACCATATAATAAAGGAGTTCCGGCAAGTACTGCCGCTACCAAGAATTTAATTACCATATCCATTATTTGTCTCCTCCTTTACTTCTGCCTACAAATTTATAACGTACAAAGAATTCACAGCCCAAAATAAAGAATAAAATAATTCCCTGCAGTACATCCGCACAATCTGTGGAAAGTCCGAACGATGACTGTACAACACTACTTCCCTTCTCCAGTACTGCAAACAGGAAGGAAACGATCAGTATCACAAAAGGATTCAGCTGTGACAGCCATGCAACGATGATCGCTGTAAATCCGACACCGCCTGCCACATTCATAGTCAGTGTGACATCGGAACCGCTTGCCTGGATCATACCGCCCAGTCCACAGATCGCACCACTTAAAAACATCGTCTTTAAAATGATCTTTTTGACATTCATACCGGCATATCTTGCTGTATCCTGGCTGACACCGACAACACCGATCTCATAGCCGGACTTGCTGAACTTCAGGTATACAAACACCACTACAACGAGGATCAGTGCCACGATCCAGCCACACTGGATGCCTGCCACCTTATCCAGCGCCGCATTGGCATCAAATCTCTGGATCTTGGAGAAACCGTTTGCCGCAGGATCTCTCCATGGACCATCCTGCAGATAGGATACAAAATACATGGCAATGTAATTCAGCATCAGTGTAAACAAGGTTTCATTTGTATTGAATTTTACTTTAAAGAACGCAGGGATCAGTCCCCAGAGACCGCCGCCCACAATACCTGCCACTGCCATCACCAGAAGCAGTACAACGTGATTCCAGTTACTGCAGTAAAGAGCGAAGAAGGAAGCACAGGTTGCCCCGAAAATCAACTGTCCTTCTGCACCGATGTTCCAGAAACGCATCTTAAAAGCAAGCGTCACACCGAGGGAGCAGATCAGAAGCGGGATCATGATCTTGACTGTCGCCTGTACAGCCATCGCACTTCTGAATGCACCGGTAATGATCGTGCCATAGATCACAAACGGATTATAGCCGATACACAGGATAAAAATACCTCCTGCCACAAGTGATAATAAAATGGCGAGCAGACGTAAAATAAGGATCTGTCTGTTTCCCATCTCCGCACGTTTGACCGTACGCAGAAGCGGTTCTTTTGTCTGTTTATTCATTTGTCTGCCCTCCTTTCGTCGTTTCTTCCACAGCATCTTCCGTATCGCCGGTCATCAGCATACCGATCTGTTCCTTGGTCGCTGTTCTGGCATCTAAGATACCTGTGATCTTACCGTGGCACAGTACCATGATCCGGTCGGAAAGCTCTAGAAGCACATCCAGATCTTCTCCGATATACATGACTGCCACATTTTTCTTCTTCTGTTCATTCAAAAGATCATAGATCACATAAGAGGAATTGATATCCAGTCCTCGCACCGGATAAGCCGTGATCAGCAGATTCGGTTCTGATTCGATCTCACGTCCCAGAAGAACCTTCTGTACGTTACCTCCACTCATCATACGCACAGGCGTCTCAATACCTGGCGTTACAATACTCAGCTTCTCTACCAGCTTCGCCGCAAGTTCCTTTGCCGGTTTTCTTCTGACAAACGGCCCTTTGCCTGCTTTATAGCTCTTGAGCAGCATATTATCTGTCATACCCATCGTGGAAACAAGTCCCATACCAAGACGATCCTCCGGTACAAAGCTCATACTGATACCCAGATTGATAATTTCGGAAGGTGTCTTGCCGAGCAGATTTGTCTTTTTATAAAGGATCGCTCCTTCTTTTGCCTGCATCAGACCTGCAATCGTCTCGCAAAGCTCTTTCTGGCCACTGCCTGCCACACCTGCCACACCGAGGATCTCACCTTTTTTGATCTCAAAGGAAATATCATCCAGCCCCTTTGAGCCATCCGGCTTGTCGACCGAAAGATCTACAACCTTTAAGATCGTATCTACATGTTCAGGCTCCGGTCTGTCGATTTCCAGACTGACTTTTCTGCCGACCATTAACTCTGTCAGCGTCTGTTTATTACTTTTGGCTGTTTCTACCGTTTCAATACTCTTTCCTTTTCGCAGGATCGTCACACGATCGCTGATCTCCAGCACTTCCTGCAGCTTATGCGTGATAATGATGATCGCACAGCCTTTCTCCTTCATCTTCCGGAGGATTTCAAAAAGCCGTTCCGTTTCCTGCGGTGTCAGAACCGCTGTCGGCTCATCCAGAATCAAAATATCCGCACCTTTATATAAAACCTTTACGATCTCTACTGTCTGCTTCTCGCTGACACTCATTTCGTAGACACGTTTTTCCGGTTCAATTTCCAATCCAAATTTATCACAGATTTCCTTGATCTTCTGGCTCAGTTCCTTATCTGTGAGTCTCTTTCCCTTTGTTCCGATCACAATATTGTCCATTGCGCGGAACGACTCCACCAACTTAAAGTGCTGATGGATCATACCGATTCCGAGATGCATCGCATCTACCGGCGAATTGATCGCCACGGTCTGTCCGTTTACCAATATTTCCCCGCTGTCCGGATGATAAATACCGGAAAGCATATTCATCAGGGTTGTCTTTCCTGATCCGTTTTCTCCAAGCAGTGCCAGGATTTCACCCTTTTTTACCTTCAGATCGATCTGATCGTTTGCAACCACACTACCGAAGGTCTTCGTTATTTTTTTACATTCGATTGCATAATCTGCCATACTCAACCTCTTTGTACCTTGTCTGTTTTCTTCCCTATAAAATTCAAGGGGGACCGCCATTCGAGAGATCCCCCTTGATTTAATTGACTTATACAGTCAAACATGTTTTATTTTACAACTACGTTCTTGAAGTACCAGTTCATATTGCCTGTGATATCAGCATCAGCCATATGCTCGCCTTCTGTACCAACTGTTGAACCGTCGTTTGTTTCGATCACACCGTCGAATACATCCCAGTCACCGGACTCGATCTTAGCTGTAGCTTCGTCGATTGCTTCCTGTGTACCGTCTGCTGCGAAATCAGCAAGTGGTGCAATGTTTACAAGACCGTCGCTCATACCGCCGAAGTAGTTAGATCCATCCCATGTACCGTTGATCACTGATTCAACAGCCTGTGTATAGTATGCTGACCAGTCCCACATAACAGATGTGATAGCTGCCTTTGGTGCATCTTTGGACATATCTGAGTTGTAGCCAACACCAAATACGCCTGCCTGTTCAGCTGCAAGCTGTGGGTTCGGTGTATCACAGTGCTGTGCGATCACATCACAACCGGCATCGATCAGAGCCTGTGCAGCCTGTGTCTCACCTTCCGGATCATACCAGCTGTTTGTAACCTTTACATATACTTCACAATCAGGATTTACAGAATAAGCGCCCATTGCAAATGCATTGATACCACCTGTACACTCAGAGTTTTCCTGACCCATTGCGGATACATAACCAAGCTTGTTTGTTGTTGTCTTCATACCTGCTGCAATACCTGCAAGGTATCTTGCCTGATAGATTCTGCCAAAGTAGTTATTAAAGTTTGTACCGTTTGATTTATAACCTGTTGCATGAGAGAAAATAACATCCGGATATTCTGCAGCAAGCTGTTCACATGTATCCATGTAACCCCAGCTTGTAGCGAAGATGATGTTGCATCCTTCTTCAACACATTCCAGCATTGCATTCTCGATTGCTGTTGTATCACCGTCATCTACGTTAAGCTTGCGAACGATCTGATCATCAGACAGACCTAATGTCTGCTGCATACCTACGATACCCTGATCATGTGCATAAGAGTAACCGCTTCCTGTTGCAGGATCACCAATGTGGATCACACCAACCTTGATATCCTCTTTTGCGATAGCCGGCATAACACCTGCTTTGTCAGCTGCATCTGCTGTCTCATCAGTTGCTTCGTCTGTAGCTGCGTCCGTTGCCGCATCTGTAGCTTCGTCACTTGCTGCATCTGTTGTCTCTTCTGTCTGAGCTGCATTGTCAGCTGTATCATTGCTCGCACCGCAAGCACATAAAGAAGCAACCATAGCAACAGAAAGAAGAATACTTAATAATTTTTTCTTCATAATGTCCTCCTCTTTAGACCTTTCATGAAATTTTAAACTACAAAGGTTACTTTATATTATTTTTTTGCAAATTTCAACACCAATTTTCAAATTATGTGCAATGTTCCCGCGTATTTATGCACACAATCCGGCAAAGTACTCTATTCCCAGGCAAGTTCCGGCTTCTTATCGCGGAACATCAGGTCTTTAACCGCATCCTTTGCAGGCTTGTTTTCAAATAAGATCTCATTGACCTCTTCAATGATCGGCATATCGATCTTATATTTCCGTGAAAGCTCTCTGGCTGCCTTTGCGGAATAAACCCCTTCTACGACCATCTTGACCTCAGCCATGGCTTCTTCCATCGTCTTGCCCTGTCCCATTAAGATCCCCGCTCTTCTGTTGCGTGAATGCATAGAGGCACAGGTCACGATCAGATCGCCGATTCCGGAAAGTCCCGTAAATGTCTCCGGCTTACCGCCCATAGCGACACCCAGGCGCGAAATTTCCGCAATTCCTCTGGTGATCAGAGCTGCTTTTGTATTATCTCCACAGCCGAGTCCGTCTGCGATACCTGCTGCCAGTGCCACAACATTTTTCAGTGCCGCACCGACCTCGATTCCCAGAATATCAGGGCTTGTATACACGCGGAAATATGCATTGTTCATAAAAATATTCTGGATATATTCCGCTGTCTGCTTTGTCTTTGCACCGACTACACAGGTCGTCGGCATATCCTTTCCGACTTCTTCCGCATGGGAAGGTCCGGACAATACGGCAACATCCGCCTGCGGGATCTCCTGCTCGATGATCTGGGATAAGGTCATCAGCGTATGTTCTTCAATTCCCTTTGCTACATTGACAATGATCTGCCCTTCTGCCACAAACACGCGCATGGACTTTGCCGTACTTCTTGTAAAGGAAGAAGGGACAGCCAGTACAAGCAGATCCTTTCCTTCGATTGCTTTCTTTAAATCGGTTGTAAACTCCATGCTTTCCGGCAGTTTCACACCCGGCAGCTTATCGACATGCTCATGCTTTTCCTGCAGCATTTTTACTTCCGCTTCTATAATAGACCACACGATCACATCATGTCCGTTGTTTGCAAGCAGTCTGGAAAGTGCTGTTCCCCAGCTTCCTGCGCCGATCACACCAATTTTCGCCATTTTTTAGTCCTCCTTGTTAGCCTTAAACAGATACGTCTTTCGTTCTGTTCCCGCAAATAATCTCTTGATATTTTCTTTATGTCTGACAAATGCCATAATCATCAGGAATATACCGACCGCATACATTTCCAGAAGTGCAGGCTGGCTCATGCCAAAATATCCCTTCTGTCCTAAAACGATCAGCTCTGTGATAAATCCGATATAGACAGCCAGTGAACCGACCGAAACATAATGTGTTGTAAAAAACAAAATACAGAAGACCGGTATTGCCACGATGAGGAACGGCCAGTGAAATGCCAGGATCAGCCCTGCTGTCGCCGCAATTCCTTTTCCGCCCTTAAACTGCAGATAAAACGGGAAATTGTGTCCCAGAATAGCACCGGCTGCCGCATAGAGTGATAACAGCGGCAATATATCCGGATATGTGTGTTTAAAAAGCAATCTGACAAGTTCTACTGCAAAAAAGCATTTAAAAACATCTCCTAAAAATACGATCAGTCCCGCTTTTTTCCCAAGCACACGTAATGCATTTGTTGTACCTGCATTTCCACTTCCATGCTCCCTGATATCAATATGGTTCATCTTTCCATAAATAAATGCCGTCTGGAACAGACCGAACACATAACCGATCGCCAGACAAATAACTCGTTCCATTTTCCTGCCCTCGCTTGTTTATCCTGATTATCTCTTTTATTGATCCTTCTCTTTCCGCTCCCGGATAATGAAATGCAGCGGTGTTCCTTTAAAGCCAAAGGTATCCCTGATCTTATTTTCGATATATCTTGTATAAGAGAAGTGCATCAGCTGCTTGTCATTAACAAATATCACAAAGGTCGGCGGTTTTACAGCAACCTGTGTGATATAGTACAGTCTGAGGCGCTTGCCCTTGTCGCTCGGTGGCTGCTGGAGTGCAACTGCTTCTGCCATGATCTCATTGAGCACGCCTGTTGCAACACGCATGGACTGGTTCTGCTCTACCATGTCGATCAGCTCATACAGCTTTCCGATACGCTGTCCTGTCTTTGCTGAGATAAAGGTGATCTCCGCATATGGCATAAATGACAGGATCTGTCTGACCTTCTCTGTAAAGCGGTAGATCGTCTTATCGTCCTTTTCCAGTGCATCCCATTTATTGACAGCAATGATAATGCCCTTTCCGCGTTCGTGTGCAATCCCTGCAATCTTGGCATCCTGCTCCGTCACACCTTCCAGTGCATCGATCAGAAGGATCACAATATCCGCACGTTCCACAGCAGAAACCGTACGCACGATCATATACTGCTCCAGTTCCTCTTTGATCTTATTTTTGCGGCGAAGTCCCGCTGTATCGATAAAAATATATTCTTTTCCGTTATAGGTCACTTCTGCATCGACTGCATCTCTTGTCGTACCGGCGATATCGGATACGATCAGTCTGTTTTCCCCAAGCAGCTTATTGATCAGGGAGCTCTTTCCGACATTCGGTTTTCCGACGATCGCAATACGCGGTCTTTCATCCTCTACATCTTCAGCCGTATCATCCGCAAAATGCGATACAACCTCATCCAGCACTTCACCGATGCCCTGTCTGTTTGCCGCTGAGATCGCCATTGGTTCCCCGATGCCCAGATTGTAAAATTCATACACATCGAGCATCATCTTTTCATAGCTGTCTACCTTATTGACAACCAGAATGATCGGCTTCTTTGACCGTCTGAGCATGTCTGCCACCTTAGCATCCGCATCTACCAGTCCCTGTTTGACATCTACCATAAATAAAATAACATCTGCCGTATCGATCGCGATCTGTGCCTGCTCACGCATCTGTGAAAGGATGATATCCTTGCTGTCCGGCTCAATACCGCCTGTATCGATCAGTGTAAAGCTGTAATTCAGCCATGTCACATCTGCATAGATACGGTCTCTTGTAATACCCGGCGTATCCTTTACAATAGAAATACGGGAACCCGCAAGGGCATTGAACAGGGTTGATTTTCCGACATTCGGACGCCCAACCACCGCAACGATCGGCTTTCTTTTTCTATTTTCCATATGCTCTCCTTTATACGATAAACTACTTTCTGATGCGGATCTTCTTTACGCTGCTCCACTTTGACTTGGAGGAGCCATTCACACCACACTCTGACATAATAGGTTTTATTTTTTTCCATATTGATTTATATTACAATATTCAGATTGAGTTGTAAAGTGGTCAGCCCCTGTCCGGCAGACCACGCCCTGTATTTTAGCTTGTCTTTCCCTGTTATGTATGCTATAAATAAGAATGGATTTTAACTGCACATATCTTAGGAGGGAATCATGCCAAACTTAGTTGAACTCGAATCCGCAATGCCGGTTGCTCCGCTGAAGCTTTTAGCGCTTGACAGCTGTAAGGAGCTCGGTGACCGTGTCAACGAATATCTTGTGGATTTTCGCAAAAATGTACATAATGATATCAAACAGGATCCCGCATTCCGCGGTTATTCTGAAGAAAATTATCTGATCAAGGCTGCCTGTCCACGTTTTGGAAGCGGTGAAGGCAAGGGCGTCTTATCCGAATCTGTCAGAGGTAAGGATGTCTTTTTAATGGTCGATGTATGTAACCATAGTCTGACCTATACAGTCAATGGTTGTGAAAACCACAAATCTCCGGATGACCACTACCAGGATTTAAAGAGAATGATCGCTGCTATCGCAGGAAAAGCACACAGGATCAATGTTATCATGCCTTTCTTATATGAAGGCAGACAGCATAAAAGAAGCGGCCGTGAATCGCTTGACTGCGCTTATGCACTCAAAGAGCTGAGTGAAATGGGTGTTTCCAACTTCATTACGTTTGATGCCCACGATCCGCGTGTCCAGAATGCGACACCACTGAAGGGCTTCGATAATTTTACACCGCCGTACCAGTTCATCCGTTCTCTGCTCCGTTACGAGAAGGATCTGATCATCGATAAGGATCATATGATCGTGATCAGCCCGGATGAAGGTGCTCTTGACAGAGCAGTCTACTTCTCTTCCGTACTCGGTGTTGATACGGGTATGTTTTACAAGCGTCGTGATTACTCCAAGGTCGTAAACGGCAAAAATCCGATCGTAGCACATGAATTTTTAGGAGATAATATCGAAGGAAAGGATGTTATCATCATTGATGACATGATCGCATCCGGCGGTAGTATGATCGACACAGCCAAGCAGTTAAAGGCAATGAAGGCAAAGCGTGTATTTGTCTGCTGTACTTTCGGTCTTTTCACGGAAGGGCTTGCAGCCTTTGATGAGGCTTATGCAAACGGTGTGTTTGACCGCGTTGTCTGCACCAACCTGACGTATCTTCCACCGGAAATTTTAGAGCGTGACTATTTTGTCACGGCAGATATGAGCAAGTTCCTTGCCAGCATTGTTGATTTTATGAATCATGATATTTCCATGGGAAATGTACTGACACCGACAGAGAAGATCCATGAGGTGCTTGCGAAGTACAATGCCCGGGAGGATGTGCTGATCTAAGTAGAATAATATATATATAATCCCCGCGATGGCAGACAGACGCAATCACGTTTGACTCCCCTGCGATTTGCTCGAAGCACATATTGCACGCGCTCCGGCCACTCGAACCTCTGTGCATGTAGAATCGGCTCCGCCGATGCACAGAGGCTGCATAGTGGATTTACTACGTAAATCCACTACATTTACCAAAAAGCATGGTGGTCTCTCCGCGTGGCAAGTGCTTCGCAAATCTCGGTCGTCTACACTATCGATTGCTTACTGTCTGCCACCGCGGGGATTTTTACATCTTAACAGTGTATCATAGATCTGCACATCAATGAAAGAATATAAAAACGGCTCCTGCATGACAAGGAATGCGATGAGCTGTGTATGCTTCTTTCTACTTGGCTAAGTACTGACAAGATATATGGTGCCACGACAAGGATGTCGTGGCAGCGAACCTGAGACATGGATGTCGAATGTTCGCGTGCCATATAGATTGACAGTACGTGCCCTAGTAGAAAAGCATATGCAGCGTGCATACCTGTCATGCAGGAGCCGTTTTCTTTCATACTTACATAAATTTCTATACCATTACTCTATACCATGTTAATGCGTATTATCCGTATACGCCGGGAAGTCGATGCTGACCTTGAACAGATCCCCGTCCAGATAGATCTCAAACTCTCCGCCCTGCGCTTTCACAAGATTCTTCGCAATAGAAAGCCCCAGTCCGCTTCCTTCCGTGCTGCGGCTGACATCCCCTCTGATGAAACGCTCCGTCAGCTCATCCGCCGCAATATTCAATGGCTGTGCGGAAATATTCTTGATCGTTATCTCAATTCTGTTTTCATTCGTTGCACTTGCGTCATAAGCTTCATTTGCATTTCTGCTTTCCCTTTTACCGGTCTGACACACATCATCTGCAGCATAACAGGGTTTCATGGCTGTGGTACGTCTGACATCACAATACACTCTTGTACCCTGCATCGCATATTTATAAATATTTCCAAACAGGTTATTGAGGACACGCCATGTTCTGTCGGAATCCGCCCAGATCAGGTAAGGAGGCTCACCATCCTTCGGCTCCACATCTGCCACAATCTGCAATCCCTTTTCTTTCCATTTATCCTCATATTCTCCAATTGCCTGCGTAAACAGTTCGGAAACATTGAGCTGCCCCATCTTCAATGTAATATTACCGGAGCTGATCTTGCTTGCTTCTACCAGATCCAGTGTCAGTCTTTTCAGACGCTGTGATTTTTCATCCAGTATCCTGATATATTCCTGCGCCTTTTCATTTTGGATATCTTCCCGTTTTAAAAGATCCACATAGTTGATGATGGAAGTCAGCGGCGTTTTGATATCGTGTGATACATTCGTGATCAGATCTGCTTTCAGTCTTTCATCCTTCATACTGATCGTCACAGCGTTTTGTACAGCATTTCCGATCTGATTGACCGCCTCTGCCATTACCTTGTTTTCGCCATACATTTTCTCTGTATCGATCTGGTATGTAAGGTCACCCTCAGAGATTCTTGTGATACCTTCCACGATTTTCTCCCGTGTCCGATTGCTGTAATAAATATAAAGCCCATACAGTATGATAACGATTAGATCAAGGAAAATGGCTATGCCGATCACACCGACACCGGCAAAAAACAGGTTTACCAGAAACAGTCCCAAAAGTCCGCCATACACCGGTACAAAGCTGCGGATAGCGAGTGACCGGTGGTTGATCACAGACCTGATACCTCTGCAGATCACATGGATACACTTTTTACATACTACCTTCACAATATGCAGAATTCTGTAACAGATACTGTTCTTCCAGAACGTCCCTGCCTTGATCCTTCTGACCAGAGATCCTGTGTAGGCAAGCAGCAGCAAATATAACAGGAAGAATGTCAGGAGCAGAATACCGCAAAATATCTTTGCCCCGATCTGCCCGCTGTAGGTGTCATATCCACTGCCACTCAGACTTGCCGCAATCTCCAAGCCAACAGCGCCAATCAAAACAGCACTGCCGATCGCAATGGCCGCTGCCAGCTCTGTATACCAGGTGTCAAAATAACGCAGCTGCTCTTTTTCCCGTTTTGGCTGCATAATGATAAATGCAAGATAGCCTGCAAGTGCAAACAATGCCAGTACCCCTGCGATTACAAGCAGCATCAAAAAGCCCATCAGAGGCAGTTTGTTTTTCAGCATCGTATAGCTTTTTGCTGCCTGTGCATAAGTATCATGCCCATTCCATTTGCCAAGCAGCTTTGAATTTGTTCCCTGATCTGCCTGTGTGCGCACGCAGATATACAGCTTACCGCCTTCCGGAAAACTGTAACGATAGGAATGGAGCAGGCTCTTATACGGCACTTCATTCCCTGCTTTTACCCCATCACATACAAGCTCATCCGTCTCATAGTCATAGCACATATAGACGCCACATTCCTGCATGGCAGTGATAAGTGCATCTGTATCCTTACTGCGGTCCAGATTCGTATACTGTACCTTACCGGATGGATCCACCATCAGATATTTTAAATTCATATCTTCTTTGAGCACCTGTTTATAATTGTTGTAAATCGCATAGTTTGTTGCAAGATCACATGCTGCCTGCTGCACAGCACGCACAACGTTGTCATATGTCATTCCTTCCGGAAGTGTCAGATCATACAGACTGTCTATATTGACCGGTTTGTATTCTTCGACAAGTCTTTCCATTGTCTGTTCTGTGGTATCATCCTGTGCTTCTTCTACCGCATCAGATAATGCCACTTCATCTGTTGTGTAAGCAGTGTCTGTTTCTGTCCTGTATTCGCCTTCTGACATCTCATCCGCTGTCTCTGCTACGATCATATAGGAAGCAGTCTCTTCGTTTTCTGCCGTTGTTTCCATACTTTCCTCCGGCATGCTTTCCGTAGAACCGTATGACTCATAGCTGAAGCTATCCTCACTATTCCACCAGGCGATCAGATCCCCTGTTTTGTAAATGAGTTTTGGCAGCTCCACCTTCGGCTTGACAGTTCTTTTCCTGTTGTCATAGGCAAATATATCGATTTCCTTATCAGAATCGTATTTTCCGTTCTTTTCCATCTGCGAACTGACAGCCATATATTCAGAAAGCTGAGACAGATCTACATGCAGAAAATCATAAAATGTACTCGTCTGCTCAAAATTTTCTTCGTCTGTAAACAGATCCAGCGTATAATAGCTGCCCTGTCTGTTTACCACATTCATGGAATATCCCAGAAATGCCAGTACAAAAGCCATTCCCATGGCACATATCAAGGAAATCGCACCGGCGATCAGCCGCTTACTTTTTTTTAACCAATTCTTCATTCTTATTTTCCTACCTCGTTTTACAGAATTCCTTCTGCGATTCCTTTTTATCTGTTACTTTTCAATCTTATAGCCTACGCCCCATACAACCTTCAGATAACGCGGCTCCTTTGGATTGATCTCTATTTTTTCACGAATATGACGGATATGTACCGCTACCGTATTTTCCGCGCCATAAGCTTCCTCATTCCAGATGTTTTCATAAATCTGCTGCGTTGAGAACACTCTGCCCGGATTCTGCACTAAAAGAAGCAGGATCTGATATTCGATCGGTGTCAGCCTGACCTGTTCTCCGTCCACTGTGACGATCTTTGCTTCATCATCGATCTCCAGAGAACCGACTACATAATTCTTTTTCGTGCCTGCACAGCTTCCCAGCATCGTATATCTTCTCAGGCTGGATTTCACACGTGCCACGAGCTCCAGTGGATTGAACGGCTTTGTGATATAATCATCCGCACCCACATTCAGTCCCAATATTTTATCTACATCCTCCGATTTCGCCGACAATACTAAAATCGGGATGGCGGAAAATGTGCGGATCTTGATCATTGCATGGATTCCATCCATCTCAGGCATCATAATATCGATGAGCAGAAGCTGGATATCTTCCTTTTGTAACACCTCGATTGCTTCTCTTCCGTTATATGCTTTAAAAATCTGATAACCCTCCTGTGACAGATAGATACTGATCGCCTCCACGATCTCCTTATCATCGTCACATACCAGAATATTTGCCATTTCTTTCACCTCCTGAAAGTATTATATAAAAAGAATCTTAATACCCGGGTAGGAAAAGTATTAAGATTCCATTAAAATTCCATCTTATATAGAGCATTTTGTGTAACAGGAACGGAGTTTCCTGTTACATCAAAAATGTCCTGCAACAACTATACC
Organism: Firmicutes bacterium CAG:194; assembly: GCA_000432915.1. GTDB lineage: Bacteria > Bacillota > Clostridia > Lachnospirales > Lachnospiraceae > CAG-194. Next base: position 7,440 of record HF995219.1, on the reverse strand, counting down.
ATTGTTGCAAGACATTTACAATAAATCTTTCGAGGTTATTCTGCATCCCTGATTGCTTTTCGCACAGGCAGGATACAGCCAGGCGAAACACTCAGCTCATCAATTCCCATCTTGATGAAAATTGTTGCGGCTTCCAGCTGTCTTGCCTGTATCAGAAGCGGTTCATTTTTCTGTGCCAGTTCTCCATTCAGGCTTAAAATCCTCTTTTTCTCACTCATCTGGTTTAATATCATCTCAACCATATAATAAATGAATACAAACAGATTCAGTACATTTAAAAAAGTCAGGACTGCAGACAATAAAGTGCCACTGCCATTTCGTTTGCGATCACACCGCAGCCTAATACCGCCCAGTTTACCTCTCTCATTTTATTACCTACTGCTTTCTTGTTTTTATAGCTTCTGTTTTTCTGTCAGTTACTGATATTCCATGTCTACTCTTTTTTGTCATTCCTCTGTCCCGTTTTCTTTCAGGCATAAAAAAGCACCAAGATTACCGCGTTTTCCGTTCGTTTTTCTGTGTGAGAACAGATATGCCGGATTATGTGCCGTGCAGACATTGGTCACTTCCAGATGCTCCGGCGTGATGCCCGCGTCTGTAAGCCACAGCTGATTGGCAAGCCACAGATCCAGCTGGTATTTGCCTTCCGCCTTCTGCTCCGGCTTCTGATATAAGAGCGTTTCCGCCCCGTTCATCCCTGCAAATGCTTTTTGAAATTCTTCTGCCACATCACTGCTGACCTCATAGCATTCCTGACAGATGGATGGTCCGATCGCCGCATGGATATCTGCCGGATCACAGCCAAATGCCGCATGCATCCGCTCCACCATCTTTTTACCCATACCGGCCACAGTTCCGCGCCAGCCCGAATGTGCCAGTCCGATCACTTCTCTGACCGGATCCACAAAATAAAGCGGTACGCAGTCTGCATAAAAGGTAGCCAATGCTAACCCTTTTTCGTTTGTGACCAGCCCGTCAATGTCCGCATAATCACGCTGTCTGTCGATTCCCTTTCCGGCATCTTCCTTCGTAACGATCCTGATATTCGTCGTATGTGTCTGGTCGGAGCAGACGATCCGGTCTCTTGTAACGCCAAGGACCTCTGCCACTCTGTCATAATTTTGCAGGACGCAGTCTCTGTCATCCCCACGCGTAAAGCTCAGGTTCAGGCTTTCAAAGATCCCGCTGCTTATCCCGCCTGTCCGTGTTGTGAACAGATGTCTGACACATCCTGTCTTAGTCAGTCCCGGAAAAGTCAGGTATTCCATTTCCCAGCCATCCGGGCTGTTATATTGGTTTTGTACAGGTATATTTTTTGTATCCTGTGTCTTTATAACACGCTGTAGATTGTACATATTTACCTCATTTTCAGATCATAAATCCACTCAAGTGCCAGCACAACATTGTTTTTGAATTTTGACTCCGACATTATTTGTACTAAAATATCGCATCTGCGCATGATTTCCAAGTGACTTTTGTCACAGATTTACCAAATCTGGTGCAGAAATGCGTTTCTGATCCAGGTGATCTCATTTCCCAGAATGGCAATCACATCATATCTGACCGGCTGCTGCTGGGGTATGTGATACTGGTTCAGATAAAACAATGCCACCCTGCAGATCTGCCTCTGCTTTGCCACACTGACTGCCTCCTGCGGCAGTCCATTTCCTGCATTTGCCCGATACTTGACTTCAAAGAAAACAAGCGTGCCTTTCTCATAGCCAACTATATCGATTTCTCCCTGCCTGACTCTATAGTTAATCGTCTGAATGCGCACGCCTCTTTTTTCCAGATATACTTTTGCAGCCTGTTCGTGAACTGCTCCTTTTCTTCTTTTGTTCATAGGATGTCCTCTCCAGACACATCCTGATCTCCCTAAACTTATCCCTATTTTTTCTTGTTCGCCTGTTCCATCTTTGCACGGATGCGGTCCATCTGATCCACAAATACAAGTATCTCAGCCACCACTTCATACAGCTCCGGCGGGATCAGCTCTCCGATCTCCAGCCTTGACAGAGTATCTGCCAGCTTACTGTCCTTATGCACCGGAACCTTTGCCTGTTTTGCTTCCTCTATGATCTTTTCCGCAAGTGCACCCTTACCGGTCGCAACGACCTTTGGCGCATCATCGTCCGGATCATAGGAAAGTGCGACCGCCTGTTTTGGTTTCTGCTCTTTTCCTGCCATATCAAGCCCTCACATCAAATGAATACTGATTGATACATACGCTTTCTTCTTCCTGATCTTTGCGCATTTCTTCCGTTACCTTGGAAGGTGTATCCTTCTGCGATACCTCCGTCTGCATCTGATAGCCTTTCTGCTCCAGTCGTTCATTCAGCAGATGAATATGTGCCTGTATAAAATCGATCATGGCATCGTCCTGTAAGTAAAAATGCGTATTTACCTTCCGGTTCTGCATGGCAACATACACATCCACAGGTCCTAAATGCTCCATATCCAGATGCAGGAAAGCACTGATACTGTCCTCTTTGGTCAGTCCCTTTTTATTGGCATACACATACAGATCCCCTGTTGTCTCCTGTCCTGCCATACGGAGCGGAAGCTGCACATACTGCATCGTCTGGGAAAGCTGGTGTAAGAAATCCAGATTTTCCCTCAGCTGGTTTGTCTGGGTAAAAAGCTGTGTCTGCGCCTTTCCCGCCTCCGATACCGTCTGCGCCAGACGCGACACCTGCTCCCGCAGCTTTGTAAAGAACTGCTCTACTTCTTCCTTATCTGCCACCATTTCCGGTTTGAGCAGGAAGTTCTCTTTCATCTGTTCAGTCAGGAGACTGCGAAATTCTTTTGAAGCAAACAGACGCAATAGCTGCCTGGTATCTCCCTTTGTAAACAGATCACTCTTCATCAGCTCTGCCAGAGAATCTACGCCCGGCCGACTGCTGTTTTCCGCTGTTTCCGAAGAAACAACCTGCCCATTCGTGCTCAGTTTTTCCGCATTTGACCCCTGCAGCCGTCCGCCGTCTGCTTCTGCCTGCATCTGCCTGCCATCAGTCTCTGTCTGCACTTGTCCGTCAAATGCAAGCCGTGCATCTACGCCATTTTCCGCTGTCTGACCGCCTGCCGGCTGACCTGCTACGGGATCACCTGCTGCCTCAGTCTGTCCTGTGCTATTTCCTGCTGCCGGCTGCTGATTTCCATCTGCAGGCTGCACATCACCCGGTACTTCCTGCCCTTCCAGTGGAAGCGCACCGACCTGCCCTGCCTCTGTCTGACTGCTTTCTCCCAGTAAAAGTACCAGCTCCTTCATAAAAGCAGCTGCTTCCTGCGGCGACTGCACCGCCATATCCGTAAATTCCGCAAACAGGCTGTCTGTCAGTGCATTTGCCGCCTGTGCAAGCTGACCGTTTGCATTTTGCAGGTTCTGAAACTGCGCCGCAGTCAGGTCATTGACCGGAATCTGCAGCCGGTTCATCAGCACGATATTTTCTCCCGTTGTCTGTGGATGATCCAGTACCTGACGATACATCTGCCAGAGCGAGTTTTTATCGACAGACATGCCTTCCCGCATCATGGCATCTACCATGGAAAGCGAATCCGCCGTCTGCGCAATTCCTGCCTGTTCCAATGCCTTTCCGAGTACCTGTGTCTGCGCACTGTTCTGAAAAAGTGCCTGCAACGTGATCTGTTTATCCGAGATCCCGCTGACAGCAAATGTCACCGACTGCCCGGACTGCAGATTCACACCCTCCTGCAGCTTTGCAGTCAGTACCTCCGATGGCAGCTTCACATAGACAGTATCTCCCTCTACTTTGATCACCTGACCACTGATGGCAGAGCCGACTGTCAGACTGCCCGCCTGCGCCCCTTCTGCCGTCTTGCTGCTCATATCCGTCCGTCCCGCTGATGCAGAGGAAGAAAGTCCGGATAATGTATTTTGTGTATTCCGTTGCAATAATCCAGCTAAGTCAAAACTCATTCTTTTACCTTAAAATGTGTAATAAATGATCTACGATGGATCGGACTTGCCCCATAGACGGCAAGTGCTTCGATATGCTCCGCACTGCCATAACCCTTGTTTGCCGCAAAGTGATACTGTGGCATTGCCTTGTCATACTCCATCATCAGTCTGTCCCTTGTTACCTTTGCAATGATGCTTGCCGCTGCAATGGAAACGCTTTTCGCATCTCCCTTTACGATTGGAACCTGCTGCAGGAAAAGCCCGGGAATCCGCACCGCATCATTTAATAATATATCGGGACAAACAGACAGTTTATTAACTGCCTGCCGCATTGCCTCATAGGTTGCCTGCAGGATGTTGATCTCATCGATCCGCTGCGGCGTTGCACAGCCGACACCGACCGACACTGCCTTTTCCATGATCTCATCATACAAAAGCTCTCTCTTTTTGGCGGAAAGCTGTTTGCTGTCATTTAAGTACAGGATCTCACAATCCTTCGGTAAAATAACCGCTGCAGCCACAACAGGACCTGCAAGAGGACCTCTGCCCGCCTCATCGATCCCGCAGATTGCCTGACAGTCTTTGTACTGTTCTTCATACTGATGCATAGCCATTAGTCTTTCCCGCTCTTTTTCAAGTGCATCCAACCGTTTCTGTGCCCTTTGCACAAGCTGCCGTACACCGCTTCTTTCATCGCTTTCAAATCTTGCTATAAAATCAGGCAGCATCTGATCCTCTGCTGCCTGTAATAAATCTCTGATCTCTCCGATTTTCATCTGTCTGTCCTCTCTGCTCCGGTTATTTTCCATGCACCACAAACCCGATCTTATCAAATGGAAAAATGCGCAGCCATGCCCTGCCAATGATCTGATCCCGCTTGATCAGACCGACGGACGGATCCCTGCTGTCCGAGCTGTTATTTCTATTATCACCGAGTACAAAGTATTCATCCGAGCCCAGATAAATGCTGTTTGCCGCCATGCCCGGATCCTTGATGGCTTCCTTTCCGTAAGATTCAGAAAGCAGTTCTCCGTTGATATAAATATTGCCCAGCGCATCGATCATGACCGTTTCTCCCGGAAGACCGATGACACGTTTTATGTAATAGGTATTTGCCGTATACTGATATGGGAACACAATCACATCAAAACGGTTTGGCTCATGGAAGCGGTATGTGATCTTATCTACGATCAGGTTATCTCCGTCTTCCAGTGTATTTTCCATGGATTGTCCATGTACAACTGTTCTCTGCCCTACAAAGGCGATCACCAAATAAGTCAATGCCAGAACTGCCAGCAGATAAATACTGGTTCCGAGCACTTCCTTTAAAATCTGTTTCATTTTTTTACTCAAGCTTTTCTTCCCCTTTAATATTATGCCTGCTCTGTCGGACTTTCCAGTGTGATCCGTCCGATCCTGCCACTCCGGAAATCATCTAACAGAAGCGCCGCTGCTTTCCGGATATCCGGCTCATCACCTTTTAATACACATTTTCTGTTTCTGGCGATCTGCGCCAGCACCTCATAGGCATCCTGTTCGTTTTTGCAGCTTTCTTCTGCCTCATCCGAAAGATCATAGCGCTTTGTCAAAAGAAGCGGATAAACGTCCTTCAGATACTGGATCAGGCTGACCGCCATTTCTTCTATATTTAAGATCTCATCATTCATGGAACCGATCAGTGCCAGATTGAGTCCCACCTGCTGATCTTCAAACTTCGGCCATAAAATACCCGGCGTATCTAAAAGTTCCAGTGTCTTGCTGAGTCTGATCCACTGCTTTCCCTTTGTTACACCCGGCTTATTTCCTGTCTTTGCACAGGCTTTTCCGGCAAAAGAATTGATAAAGGTGGATTTTCCGACATTTGGGATGCCGACTACCATGGCTCTGACAGGGCGGTTCAATATTCCGCGCTTTCTGTCACGCTCGATCTTTTCCTTACATGCTTCTGCGACAACGCCGTTGATTGCCTTCATGCTGTTGCGGTTACGCGCATTGAGTGCCACAACAAAGCAGCCCTGCTTCTCGAAATATTGCTGCCACTTTGCCGTCTGCCTTTCGTCTGCCAGATCCGCTTTATTTAACAGGATCAGTCTCGCTTTATTTGCCCCTAGCTGATCAATATCCGGATTGCGGCTGGATAACGGGATTCTTGCATCCACAAGCTCGATCACCAGATCGATCAGCTTGATATTTTCCTGCATCATCCGCTTTGCCTTTGTCATATGTCCGGGATACCACTGATAGTTCATCTATACACCTATTCCATAAAGCCGATCGGACTGTCACCCGCCGCCAGATGGAACCATACCTTTCCGATTATATTATCCTTTTTCACAGCACCGATATTACCGGATCTGCTGTCCTCACTGTTGTTGATATTATCTCCCAGGGTAAAATATTCATTATTCCCAAGGGTAATGGGATTTTCCGCAATTCCCGCATCTTCTATTTTATCATATTCGACATATTTATACAAAAGACCGTTGACATATAAGGAACCGTTTTTGATCTGCACCGTATCTCCCGGCAGAGCGATCACACGCTTCACATAGTAATGGGTGTTGGAGTTACCATTTGGCAGAAACACCACAATATCTCCGTTCTTGGGAGAACTGAGCTTATATACAAACCGGTTGACCAAAATATGCTGTCCGTTGTAAAGGCTTGGCTCCATGGAAACACCGATGACGGTTGTCCGCATGCCAAAACAGAACATGAGCACAAATGCCAGCATCCAGCAGGCGATCGTAATAAAGATCACATTCCAGATCTCCTTCATCACGGAAGCACTGATCTTTTTCTTTTTCTGATAAAAACTAAGTCCTTTGCGTCGTCTCATAAAACTTCCTTTCATCATGCATCTTCGATGCATGACATTATTTGGGAACCTCGCTCATGCATAATCTGCTTCGCAGATGAGCGAGGCTGCATCATGCATCTTCGATGCATGACATTATTTAAAAAGGGACAAGATACACAATGTATTTTGTCCCTTTTCTTTGCTTAAGCGGCAATGACTATTTTACTAACTCTTTTACTTTCGCTTTCTTTCCTACGCGACCCTTTAAGTAGTTCAGTTTTGCACGTCTTACTTTACCCTTTCTGACAACTTCTACCTTCTCAACGTTTGGAGAATGAAGAGGCCATGTCTTTTCAACGCCGACACCGTTTGATGACTTACGTACTGTAAATGTAGCGCGGTTGCTGCCACCCTGTACTTTCATAACGGTTCCTTCGAAGATCTGGATTCTTTCGCGGTTTCCTTCTTTGATCTTACCGTAAACCTTTACAGTATCACCTACGTTGAACTGAGGTACTTCTGCCTTTAACTGTGCTGCTTCGATTTCTTTAATGATTTCGTTCATTGTGTTTCTCCTTCCATTCTGGATGTTCTTAATACACTTCGTAACAGAGGACCATCTCTTTTTCACAACATTCATACTTTATCATAAAAGACAATGGAAAGCAACTGATTTTTTCAACTTTCCATTGTTTTATATTTTGTCAATAGTTTTGCGACA
>HF995218.1 GCA_000432915.1 Firmicutes bacterium CAG:194 | reverse complement strand
TGTCGCAAAACTATTGACAAAATATAAAACCAAAAGAAATTGCGAAAAAACCTTGCAAACAGGGAAACAGAGTGCTATACTGCATAAAGATGATATGATTTTACTAGAAGAGTGGGCTGCAAAGCCCACTCTTTTGTATAATGTCTAAAGGTCATAAAGCAATCAGTAAAGGACAGGTGAAAATGGCGAAAAAAGAAACTTATGAAGCAAAAGCAGAAGAAATGCTGCTTCCCATCGTAGAAAGCCATGGATTTGAACTGGTGGATGTGGAGTATGTAAAAGAGGGCGGTACATGGTACCTGCGGGCTTATATTGATAAGCCGGGCGGTATTACCATTGATGACTGTGAGATGGTCAGCCGTGCGTTTTCCGACGTGATCGATCAGAATGATTTCATCGAGGATTCGTACATTATGGAGGTCAGCAGCCCGGGACTTTTAAGACCGCTGAAAAAAGATAAGGACTTTAACAGGTATCTGGAAAAGCCGATTGAAATGCGTACCTACAAGATGATCGACAAAAAGAAAGAATTCATGGGTGTTCTGAAAGCCTATAATAAGGAACAAATCACGATCGAAGAGCCGGACGGCGCACTGCGTGTCCTGCAGAGAAATGAGCTTGCACTTGTCAGACCTTATGTTGAGTTTTAAGAGAAAATACAGAAAGCATACGATTTGATAGAATATAGGAGGAAAAAGGAAAAATGAACAAAGAATTAATTGAAGCAATGGACATTCTGGAAAAGGAGAAGGAGATCAGCAAGGAAACTCTTTTTGAGGCAATCGAGAATTCTCTGCTGACTGCCTGCAGAAACCATTTCGGAAAGGCAGATAACGTTACGGTCAGCATGAACCGTGAAACAGGTGACTTTAAGGTAGTTGCCGAGAAGGAAGTTGTCGCAACACCGGAAGAAGTGGAAGATGACTGCCTGCAGATCGCTTTAGAGGATGCCCTGAAATACAATAAAAAGGCTGAGGTCGGCGGAACTGTTTCCGTTGAGATCAAATCCAAAGAATTCGGACGTATTGCAACACAGAATGCAAAGAATGTTATTTTACAGAAGATCCGTGAGGAAGAGAGAAACGTTGTTTACAACCAGTTCTACGAAAAGGAGAAAGACGTTGTAACAGGTATCGTACAGAGATATATCGGCAGAAACATCAGCATTGACCTTGGCAAGGCAGATGCGATCTTAAATGAAAATGAAATGGTAAAGGGTGAGGTATTCAAGCCGACAGAGCGTATCAAGGTTTACATTCTGGAAGTCAAGAATACAACAAAGGGTCCAAGAATCCTTGTCAGCCGTACCCATCCTGATCTCGTGAAACGACTGTTTGAATCAGAGGTTGCAGAGATCGCAGACGGAACAGTTGAGATCAAAGCGATTGCCCGTGAAGCAGGAAGCCGTACAAAGGTGGCTGTATGGAGCGACAATCCGAATGTGGATCCGGTCGGTGCCTGCGTTGGTATGAACGGCAGCAGAGTCAATTCCATCGTAAATGAGCTGCGCGGCGAGAAGATCGATATCATCAACTGGGATGAGAACCCGGGTAACCTGATCCAGAATGCATTATCACCGGCGAAGATCGTAGCAGTATTTGCGGATCCGGATGAAAAGACAGCCAAGGTTGTTGTACCGGATTACCAGTTATCTCTTGCAATCGGTAAAGAAGGACAGAATGCAAGACTGGCAGCAAGACTGACAGGATATAAGATCGATATCAAGTCCGAGACACAGGCAAAGGATGCTCCGGGCTTCCGTTATGAAGATTATATCGATGATGAGTATGAAGATGAAGCTGCAGAGGATGTGATGGATACAGAAGATGTTTCCGAAACAGAAGAGTCTGCAGACAATATGGAAGAATAAAAGAAACAGAGGAGTTTTATGAGTAAAAAAGTTCCACTCAGACAATGCGTCGGATGCGGGCAGATGAAGAGCAAAAAAGAAATGATGCGTGTCATTAAGACTGCGGAAGGCGATATTGTCTTAGATGTAACCGGTAGAAAAAATGGGAGAGGTGCTTATCTTTGCAAACAGGAAGAATGCTTAAAGATGGCTATGAAGAACAAAGGATTGGAGCGCTCTTTCAAAATGAGTATAGATCAGTCGGTTTATGAGAGCCTGCAAAAGGAGTATGACGAAAACAGTGAAAAATAAGAAAAAGATTTTTTCCCTGATCGGTCTGGCAACGCGAGCCAGAAAAACAGTCAGTGGTGAGTTCGCAACGGAAAAAGCGGTAAAGAGCTTTAAAGCCTGTCTTGTCATTGTGGCAGAGGACGCATCGGATAACACAAAAAAGCTGTTTCAGGATAAATGCAGCTTTTACGAGGTGCCATGCTATGTATGCGGTACCAAAGAGGAACTGGCACATGCGATGGGTAAGGAAGTGCGTGCATCTCTGGCGGTGACAGACGAGGGATTTGCAGATGCGATTATAAATTTACTTAATTAGACGGAGGTAGTGAAATAGATGGCAAAATTGAAAGTGCGTGAATTAGCAGAAGAGTTAAACATATCAAATGACGATGTAAAGAGCTTTCTGGCATCCAAGGGTGTGGAAGTAAAAAGAAGTGATTCCAGCCTGGATGAAGAAGCGGTTGCAGCAGTCAGGGCAAACTTTAAAAAGGCAGAGGCGCCAAAGGCAGAAAGTAAGCCGGAAGCACCAAAGGCAGAAGTAAAGCCACAGCCGAAGGCAGAAAGTAAGCCAGAGGCAGCTAAGCCGGAAGCAAAGACAGAAGAAGCACCGAAGAAAAAGAAAAATATTATCTTTGTCAGCAATCCGCACAACAGCAACATGGCAGGAAAAAGAAACCAGGGCGGAAACGGAAATGCGACAGGAAATGCACAGAACAGAAATAATAATGGCGGTGGCAGACAGCAGGGCTATGGCAATGACCGTGGCAGTGTACGCGGAAGCCGTGTGACACAGACAGCGCAGACGTATCGTCCTCTGCCAAAGCCTGTGATCAAACCGGTAGCGATCACACCGACACCAAAGCCACAGCCGGCAAATCAGCAGCCGAAGCCAAAAACAGAGGTAAGGCAGCAGGAGCAGCAGGTACAGACAAACCAGCAGCAGGCTGATAACCGCAGCAGAAATAACCAGACAGGTGCAACGCAGAATACAGAAAGAAGAGCTTATAACAATAATGGAGACGGACAGAAGCGTTATGGCGACAGAAGACCACAAAACGGCGGCAGCGGAGCAAACGGACAGAGAAATGACAGAGACCGTAACGGCGGTTATAATCGCGGTAGCCAGGGTAATGGCAATGCTCAGAATCGTCAGGGTGGTAACAGACCTTTTGCAGGTAATGACCGCCCTAACAGAGGCGATGGCAGACCGCAGAATCGATTCGGCAAAAATCAGCCGGGTAAAGGATATGTTCCGGAAGCACCGATGAATGAGCCTGAAAAGCATCGTGATGATGAAAAGAGGCGCATGAGTCAGGAAAGAGATAAGAGAAGCAAAAAGGATCATATCTACGAAGATGACAATGCAGCAATGCTGAAAAACAAAAATAAAGCAGGCAGATTTATCAAGCCTGAAAAGAAAGAGGAAGTTGTAGAAGAACAGATCAAGGTGATCACAATTCCTGAAACAATCACGATCAAGGATCTGGCAGATAAGATGAAGCTGCAGCCTTCCGCTATCGTGAAGAAACTCTTCATGCAGGGACAGATCGTCACAGTCAACCAGGAAGTTGATTTTGAGACGGCTGAAAACATTGCGATCGATTACGACATCATCTGTGAGAAGGAAGTACAGGTCGATGTGATCGAAGAACTGCTGAAAGAGGACGATGAAGACGAAAAGGACATGGTAAAGAGACCGCCTGTTATCTGTGTTATGGGTCATGTCGATCATGGTAAAACATCCCTTCTGGATGCGATCCGTAAGACCAATGTCACAGACCGCGAGGCCGGTGGTATCACACAGCATATCGGTGCTTATACAGTCAATGTAAAGGGTGAAAAGATCACGTTCCTGGATACACCGGGACATGAAGCTTTCACTGCAATGCGTATGCGTGGTGCAAACTCAACAGATATCGCAATTCTTGTTGTTGCGGCAGATGACGGTGTTATGCCACAGACCGTAGAAGCGATCAATCATGCAAAAGCAGCAGGTATTGAAATTATCGTTGCTGTCAACAAGATCGATAAACCAAATGCCAATATCGATCGTGTAAAGCAGGAACTGACAGAATATGAACTGATCCCGGTAGACTGGGGCGGAACAACAGAATTTGTACCGGTTTCCGCAAAATCCGGTGAAGGAATCGATACCTTACTTGAGACGATCATCCTGACAGCCGAGATTCTGGAGCTGAAAGCAAATCCGAACAGACAGGCAAGAGGTCTTGTTATCGAAGCCGAGCTGGATAAAGGACGCGGTTCCGTTGCAACTGTTCTGGTACAGAAGGGTACACTGCATGTCGGTGACTTTGTATCAGCAGGTGCAGCACATGGTAAGGTAAGAGCCATGGTAGATGATAAGGGACGCAGAGTGAAAGAAGCAGGTCCTTCCACACCGGTTGAGATCTTAGGTCTTTCTGATGTGCCAAACGCAGGTGAGATTCTGATCGCACATGAAAATGATAAGACGGCAAAGCAGTTTGCGGAAACCTTCGTAGCACAGAACAAAGTAAAGAAGCTGGAAGAAACAAAATCCAAGATGTCGCTTGATGATCTGTTTACCAAGATCCAGGAAGGCAATCTGAAGGAATTGAACCTGATCATCAAGGCTGATGTACAGGGTAGTGTGGAAGCAGTGAAGCAGAGTCTCTTAAAGCTGTCCAATGAAGAAGTTGTTGTCAAATGTATCCATGGCGGTGTTGGTGCGATCAACGAATCCGATGTCATTTTGGCAAGTGCATCCTCCGCGATCATCATTGGCTTTAATGTCAGACCGGATGCACAGGCAAAGGCAACAGCAGAGAGAGAAGGCGTTGATGTCCGTCTGTATAAGGTTATTTATCAGGCAATCGAAGATGTGGAAGCTGCCATGAAGGGTATGCTGGATCCGGTATTCGAGGAACAGGTGATCGGTCATGCGGAAGTCAGACAGATCTTCAAGGCATCCGCAGTCGGCAATATTGCCGGTTCTTACGTGCTGGACGGACGTTTCGAGAGAAACTGCAAGGTTCGTATCACAAGAGAAGGCGAGCAGATCTTCGAGGGTCAGCTTGCATCCTTAAAACGTTTCAAGGACGATGTAAAAGAAGTAAAAGCAGGATTTGAATGTGGTCTTGTATTTGAGGGCTTTGACCAGATGCAGGAGCTTGATATCGTAGAAGCTTACATTATGGTCGAGGTACCTAGATAGGAAGTTAATATGAGAAAAAACAGTGTAAAAAATACACGTATCAATGGTGAAGTCATGAGAGCACTGGCTGATATCATCCGCGGAGAGATCAAAGATCCGCGGATCGGTCTCATGACAAGTGTGGTTGCGGTAGAAGTTGCGCCGGATCTGAAGACCTGTAAGGCATGGATCTCCGTGCTGGGGGATGAGCAGACCGCAGCGGATACGCTGGCAGGCTTAAACAGCGCAGAAGGCTTTATCAGAAGCAAACTGGCTAAGATGATCAATCTGCGTAACACACCGCAGATCCGGTTCATTATGGATCAGTCCATTGCATATGGTGTGAATATGTCAAAGAAAATTGATGAAGTGAATAAGGATTTAAACCGCGAAGAGGAGTAGTGGTGTTATGTTAGATTTAGGAAAGGAATGTCAGGGTGCTTTATCCATCGGTATTACCGGGCATACAAATCCGGACGGCGACTGCATCGGAACAACTCTGGCACTCTGGCAGTTCTTAAAAAAACTGAAGCCGGAGTGCAGAATCGATGTGATCTTGGAAAAGCCGGCTCCGGAATATGATTTCATACAGGGCATTGACCAGATCATCACGGATGATACAAAGCCGTTTACGTATGATGTCATGATCGTGGTGGACTCGGTTCCGGAACGCTGTGGGCATGCCAATACGTATGTTCTGCGTGCAAAAAAACTGATCAATATCGATCACCATATCAGTAATCCGGGCTGTGGAGACGCTTATTATGTGGATCCGAAGGCAAGCTCGGCGGCCGAGGTCTTATACGACCTGATCGCTTCCAAACAGGAATATCTGGATCTGATCGACAAAGAACTGGCGCAGACGATCTATGTCGGTATCATCCATGACAGCGGTGTGATGCAGTATTCCAATACCTCACCGAAAACGCTGCGGATCGTGGCAGATCTGATCTCCTACGGCTTTGATTTCCCGAAGCTGATCGAGGAAACCTTCTATGAGAGAACGTATATCCAGTCCCAGATCACAGGAAGAGCTGTTTTAGAGGCTTTCCCGATGCTGAACGGCAAATGCATGGTTTCCATGGTAGATCGGAAGACAATGGATTTTTATGGCGCAGAGAAAAAGGATCTGTCCGGTATTGTCAATGAACTGCGGAATATCAAAGGAGTCGAAGTAGCGATTTTTATTTATGAGGTCGGAACACAGGAATATAAGATCAGTATGCGTTCACGCTCGTATATTGACGTGGCAAAGGTTGCGGTCTTTTTCGGTGGTGGCGGTCATGTCAGGGCAGCGGGCTGTAATATGAACGGTAATTTTTATGATATCGTCAACAACCTGATGGAGCAGATCGTGCTGCAGATGGAAGCATTGCACATTGAAACAGGATGTATTGATGTGTAGGGCTGCATAATGGAACGAACAGGAATGAATAAGGAAAATGATGAACGGAATCATTAACGTATATAAGGAAAAAGGATATACCTCGCATGATGTTGTGGCAAAGCTGCGGGGGATCCTGAAGCAGAAAAAAATAGGGCACACCGGAACGCTTGATCCACAGGCAGAGGGTGTGCTTCCTGTCTGTATTGGAAACGCGACAAAGCTATGCGATCTTCTGACAGACAAGACAAAAGAATACGAGGCAGTTCTTTTGCTGGGTGTGACGACCGATACACAGGATACGACAGGAGCGGTGCTTTCAGAGAAAACGGTTCAGGTAGAAGAGGATAAGCTGCGGGCTATTATGGAAGGCTTTGTTGGAAAAAGCCGGCAGATACCGCCGATGTATTCCGCACTGAAGGTGAACGGCAAAAAACTGTATGAACTTGCCAGAGAAGGCAGGGAAGTAGAGAGAAAGCCGCGGGATATCGAGATCTTTTCACTGGATATTCTGGAAATGCAGCTTCCGCGTGTCCGTTTTCGTGTGCACTGCTCCAAAGGAACGTATATCAGGACGCTGTGTCAGGATATTGGAGAGAAAGCAGGCTGTGGCGGCTGTATGGAGGAACTTCTGCGGACAAGGGTGGACAGGTTTTCGCTTGCTGAGGCACATAAGCTCTCCGAGATCGAGCAGATCCGTGATGCCGGTAAGCTTTCTGAGATACTGATCCCGGTGGATCAGATGTTTTTAAGTTATCCCAAGATAACTGTTTTGGAGAAGTACCAGCTTGCACTTGCAAACGGAAACAGCTTTACGGCACAAATGCTGGCAGATATGGATCCGGCAGATGTGAAAGCAGCCGATATGGTTGGAACAGCAGATAATACCGGGAAAGCTGATCGGGAAGTAACGAAAGCTGCACAAATCCATGACGGCTCCTTTGTCAGAGTTTACAGTGCAGAAGATGTATTTTACGGAATCTATCAGTATACGCAGGCAGAAAAGCGTTTTATCCCTTATAAAATGTTCCTGCCACAGTAAAACAGAACAGACAAAGGAAATGAAAATGAAGATAATAGCCGGAACAACGGATTTTACAATTGAAGAAATGACAGCAGTTGCCATCGGCAAATTCGATGGAATCCACAAGGGACATAAGAGACTGCTGGATGAGATATTCAAAGCAAGGAATCTGGGACTGAAAACAGCCGTTTTTACTTTTGATCCGTCACCTGCCGTCTTTTTTAAAGGCAATCAGGCGGGAGAACTGATGACAAGAGAGGAAAAACGTGCAGCCTTTGAAAAGATGGGTGTGGATTATCTGGTTGAGTATCCGTTCAGTAAGGAAACCGCGGCTGTTTCGCCGGAGGCATATGTCAGGGAATTTTTGCTGAAAAAGATGCATGCGGGCTTTATCGCTGCGGGAGAAGATGTATCTTTTGGAGATAAAGGTGCAGGAAATGCTGCACTTTTGCAAAAGATTGCGGAAGAAAACGGTGTACAGGTACGGATCATTCAAAAGATCTGTCACGGCGGACGGGAGATCAGTTCCACGTTTGTCCGGGAAGCACTCACGGAAGGCGACATGGAGCTTGTGAATGCACTGCTGTCAGAGCCGTATTTTATCTGTGGCAGGGTAGCACATGGTAACAGGATCGGCAGAACACTTGGTATGCCAACGGTCAACCTGCATCCACAGGAAGGAAAGCTGCTGCCGCCTAATGGTGTTTATTTTTCGACAGTTACCTATGGGCAACAGACATTTTACGGTGTCACGAACATCGGTTATAAGCCGACAGTGGAAGATACGCACCGCATGGGTGTAGAAACGTATATTTACGATTTTGATGAAGATATTTACGAGAAAGATATCACGGTACATCTGTTTCATTTTGAAAGACCGGAACAGAAATTTGCGGGGCTTGCAGAACTGAAAGAGGCGATCGCGAAAAACGTAGCGGACGGAAAGAGGTATTTTAACATATGAGATTTGTCATTCAAAGAGTCAGTCATGCACAGGTAACCATAGACGGTCAGGTACGCGGCAGTATCCAAAAAGGGTATATGGTACTGATCGGGATCGGACAGGAGGATACAGAGGCACTTGCAGACCGTATGATCGCAAAAATGCTGGATCTGCGTATTTTTGAAGATGCGGACGGAAAGAGCAATCTGTCCCTGCGGGACGTAGATGGAGCCCTGCTGCTGATCTCGCAGTTTACCTTATATGCAGACTGCAAAAAAGGAAAACGTCCTTCCTTCTTTAAAGCCGGAGAGCCGCATATGGCAAATGATCTGTATGAATATATCATCAGGAAATGCAAAGAAGAAGTAAGGGATGTGGAACGCGGCGAATTTGGTGCCATGATGCATGTGGAGCTTTTAAATGAAGGACCGTTTACGATCATCTTAGACAGCGCAGAAATGGGCTGGGCATAGAAAGTAAAGAAATACAGAAATCCCGGAAGTGACCAGATCTGATCATCTTCCGGGATTTTTTCATAGGATAGGAATTCCCTGCCATACGGAAATTTAGGCATTTGGAAAGTCTTTTGTTACAATACCAAAATCTTTTTCTTTGTAGTTCCAAAGTGCGCGGCCGACACCAAATGCATCGAATGCCTTGGAAATATCAGCAAGCCAGCGGTCTTTGTCCTCCTGGGAGGCAAGCTCTATCACACCATATTCACCGCAGTAAAGAGGGACGCCGGCTTTTTTTGCAGCTTCCACGGCGGGAGCAAAGATATCTGCAAAGAAAGCAGGACCTATATCGCTGATGCCCTCTTTAAATACTGCACCTGCAAGTGCTTTGGAAAGCTCTGTACTTGTTTTACGGTACTCAGCGAGCGACTTTGGATAGCCAATACGGAAATCAAGTGGCATGTCCTCTACCCAGTAAGCTCCCTGATGCGTAAATACCATCGGCTCATAGCAGTGAAAGTTAAATACAATTTTATAGGTATCGGGAACCTTGATGAGCGGTACAGAGAGCACGTTGTTATAACAAACGCCGCCAATGACCAGATAAGCTTTCGGTACAATAGAACGCATCAGTGTTACATATTTTGCAATGACGGCATTCCATGCGTCTGCAACCTCTTCCAGAACAACCTCGTTCAGCGGCTCGAAGGCAACCTGATCCGGATAGTCTTTAAATCTGACCGCAATCTCAGACCAGAGATGCAGGAAGCGTTCCTGCAGCGCGTCATCATAGAAGAATTTTTTCCTGTCCATATCTTTTTTGAGAGGATCGAAAGAGTAACCGTAGCATTCATGCAGATCGATCAGCATGTTCAGATGATGCTTTTCACACCAGCTGCGGCAATTTTCCAGATAACCGAAGCCGGAAGGAATGATGTTGCCATCTTCGTCCTCCAGTACATTGTAGTCTACAGGGACACGTACATGATCGTATCCGAGAGATGCGATATACGCAATATCCTTTTCTGTAATAAAGCTGTCAAAATGCGCTTTGTCATATTTGTCGAACTGGGAGATCCAGCCGCCTAAGTTGATTCCGTTTTGAAAACCTTCAAAGATCAATATAGTTACCTCCAAATGTATAATAATATTTGCATAAAGATAAAATCGCTTCCTGTATATCATAAGTCAGAGGAAGATAACTTGCAATTTTTATTTTCGAATTTATACAAAGTAGGTAAAAGAAACGACATAATTGGCAAGATTTGCGGCAGGTAAGCCTCCTACTTGACACAATACTATCAAATTGTTATAATGCTTGTAACATTTGTAACAATTATGTAACAAATGACAAGGGTTGAGAAATACAATTAGTTTAGGAAGGCTTTACATGTTTCATAAAAAAGAACTGAAAAAACAGATATTTGCACTCGTCATAGCAGCTGCTATGGTCTGCCAGACGCAGGCAGTATCAGCATCGGTCGTATCGCTGCAGGCAGGTGCACAGAATGCATTGACCGCACCGTCTTTACAGATGGCGGAAACAGAAGAAGTACAGACGATTTCCGTAGATGGCATGCAGCAGGCAGAGACAGAAGCTAAAGCGGATAATTCCGATGTGGCTTTGACAGCGGGAGCAGGAGTCATGGTTTCCTCTCCAATCTATGTAGCACCGGAAGATATGGACGAGCAGGAATACGATGAAGAAGAAACTGCCGGAGCGGCTTACGGCTATACCAATCTCGGTATCGCACAGGTAGCGGATCATCTGAATGTCAGAGAGACAGCGGAGAATGACAGCAAGATCGTTGGAAAGATGGAAAATGATACCGGCTGTGAGATCCTTGGGATCGAAGGCGATAAAGCACATATCACATCGGGCAGTGTGGAAGGCTATGTGAGTCTTGACTATATCCTGACCGGAAAAGATGCGGTAGCACAGGCAGACAGTGTGGTAAAAGAGCTTGCCACAGTAAATGCGGATGGACTGAAGCTGAGAGAGGCACCTTCTTTAGATGCGCCTGTTTACGATATGGTTGCCTACGGAGAAGAGCTGGAAGTACTGGACAATGGCAGTGGCAGCGACTGGGTCGGTGTTGATTTTGACGGAAACAAATTATATGTATCCTCAGATTATGTAACGGTTGATACAAAGCTGAAAACAGCCTTGAACATGACCGAGTTTTTATATGGCGCAGGTGTATCGGATGTCAGAGTGGAGCTTTGTGAATATGCAAAGCAGTTTGTCGGCAATCCGTATGTCTGGGGCGGAACAAGTCTGACAAAGGGTGCGGACTGCTCCGGCTTTGTTCTGAGCGTATTTGCAAAATACGGTATTTCCCTGCCACACTCATCAAGAGCGCAGGCAAACAGCGGTACAAGGATCAAAATGTCGGAGGCAAAGCCGGGCGATCTTGTCTTTTACGCAAAGGGCGGCAGGATCAACCACGTAGCGATCTATATCGGCGGTGGTCAGGTGATCAGTGCCAGCTCACCGAAGACCGGAATCCGTATTGCAAGTGCTTATTACAGAACACCGGTAGCGGTGACAAGAATTCTGCAGGACTGATCGTAAAATGTAAAATGGAAACAGCAGATGCAAACAGAAAACAGAGCATTGTAAAAAACAATGGAAAGTTGCTAAGTTGTAAAATCAAGTGCGACAAGG